>JBNPEG010000133.1:0-20081 GCA_051117555.1 Elainellaceae cyanobacterium
GGAAAAATTTAACTATAGCGATCCTAAATCGCTTGTTAACTGTGTGTGAGTGGCGGGGCGCCCGCCCCACCGCTCAAAATCCATCTGGGATTGCTGTATTCTTTGAGGGCGGTTTAGAGTGACGCCTTTGCGAGTTCGTGAAGCGGCAATTCGGATGGATAGGCTCCGTCTTCTTTGATTCGCTTGATAAGGTTGTCTGAAATCGACACGTTCATCTTTTTGGCGATCGCCCTGACAATATCACCCCGATCAATCAAACCTGCGACTGCCCCGGCTGGAGACAGCACCGTAATCTGCCGCAACTCTTTGGTTTCAAGCTGATCGATGACCTCGCGGAGAGAGGTCGACTCATCAACGGATGGAATATCGGATAGGGGCTGAATGATGCGAGTTAGAGAGTCGTGTTTCCATTGACTGCGTTCAATGGTTTGCAGCGCAGTGTCTTGCACCAACCCGCGATATCGCCCCTCAGAGGCAGCAAAATAGGTTGAAAATTTATCATCACCGATGATGTAGCGATCGGCAAATTCTTCTAATGTCAGATCGGCGTCAATCACGCGGAAATCTTGGGTCATTGCGTCTGCGGCCTCAACCTGAGAGATCGCATCTTGAAGGTCGGCAACGCGTTGATAGGCGCTAGCATTGCGAACGCCAAACCACCCCAATAACGAGATCCATAACAACCCCAAGCTGAAATAAACCAGGTATAGACCAATTCCAATGATGATGGCGGCCCATCCCAAGATTTGCCCAACACGCGCCGCCCATCGAATGCCCTTGAGTCGACTCCCTGTTGCTTTCCAGATGCCTGCTTTCAGCACTTGCCCCCCATCAAGAGGTAAGCCTGGAATCATATTGAATAGCGACAAGATGAGATTGATATTGGCTAAATTTTTGACAATCTCAGCACCTAGGCTGCTGAATGGGAGAAATTGATAGGCCAGTGTGAGAATAATGAACAGCCCAAAGCTAACGGCTGGTCCGGCGATCGCCACTTGAAAGGCTTTCCCAGGAGTTTTGGACTCTTGGTCAATGGAAGCCACTCCCCCAAACAAAAAGAGAGTGATTGACGTGACATTGATGCCTTGTGACAGCGCGATTAAGCTGTGACCTAGCTCATGAAGTAAGACCGAACCGAACAAGAGCAGCGTCATCACAAACCCCGCTGCCCAGGTCGTCAAGGTTCCCCATCCTTCGCTTTGCCATGCCGAACCATACCCCAGCGTGAATAGCGCCAGAATGAAGAACCAAGACGAGTCAAGATAGAGAGGAATCCCGAAGATAGAGCCGATTCGCCAGCCAGATTGCATGAAATTTAGATTGAATCAAAAAATTTTGACACCGTTTCCTGTGTATTCATTCTAGTGTGAACTCAGCATGAGAATTCACGCTAGAGCAAATGGAACGATTTCCTCGCACGATGCACGATGCACGATGGTTGGACCGTAGGCTCTCCAATTTGGCGGTTATAGCAAACCGGCGTTTGCCAGACCTAAGATCACTCCGGCTCCTATGATGTGACCAAAACTGGTGGTTGCCAGCAGTTCTGGAATACCAAAATTTGTAAAGATTGCCGGTAACTCGACGGGTAAAGCAGGCCCCACGCCACGCTTTTGAATGGCATAGTAACCAATTGCGATTGAAAATAGGTTACATGCCACCATAATTAAAGCAACATTGATTGACCAGTTGAAGGTCGTTGGGGATACGGCTAACAAATGTGATGTCAACAAAACGTTATCTCCTATTTTTTTAAATTGCCGATAGGTCGAAGCAATTAGGATTATAAGAAGCGCTCCGTGACACCATTACAGAATGTTTGTCAGACTTAACAGTTGACGGGGTAATCGATACAAAACTAAGTAATATTTGAAGGCAATGCGAGTCAAGATTTGTGGCATCACAAAACCTGAGCAGGGTCGAGCGATCGCCCTCTATGGAGCAACTGCATTGGGGTTTATTTGTGTGCCCCAATCCCCGCGATATGTCATTCCGCAACAGATTGCCGACATTATTGCCGAGCTGCCCGCGCCCTCTCAGCACCGCCAACCGCTTGACCTCGTTGGGGTATTTGCGGATGCTGAGATTAGCATGATTGAAGCGGTGATGGCGATCGCCCCGCTGACAGCCATTCAGCTTCACGGGCACGAATCGCCTCAATTTTGCCAAGACGTAAAACGTCAAGTGCCCCACGCCGAAATTATCAAAGTGCTCCGGGTGCGATCGCTTGATGCGCTCACACAATCCCAATGCTATGAACCCGTCGTTGATACGCTGTTGCTAGACGCGTATCATCCCCATTTGCTGGGGGGGACGGGCATAACAGTAGATTGGTCGATTTTGAAGAATTTCTATCCCACCCGGCCCTGGCTGCTCTCTGGAGGTTTGAATCCCGATAATGTTGCAGATGCGCTGACCCACATTCAGCCTGATGGTATTGATTTATCGAGCGGGGTTGAGTCCCAACCCGGCACTAAAAATTTAACCAAAGTGGCTCGCCTGTTTGAGCAGCTTCAGACCATTAAGGCGTCCTGACGGGCGTCTTAATGGGCGTCTTAAGGGGGTGGGGCTCAGTGGGCTTGCTGATGGCTAGAAGAAAGCAGGCTGATGACGAATCAGGCTCAAAAACTCTTCCCGAGTTTTGTGGTCTTCTTGAAATACGCCAATCATTGCGCTAGTAACCGTCCAAGAGCCAGGTTTTTCAACGCCGCGCATCACCATGCACATATGGCTAGCCTCGACGACAACGGCGACTCCTCGCGGCTCTAAAATTGTTTGGATTGCTTCTGCAACTTGGCGTGTAAGCCGCTCTTGAACCTGCAGGCGGCGGGCGTACATTTCAACGATGCGAGCTAATTTGCTGAGCCCGACAACTTTTTCGTTGGGAATATAGGCAACATGAGCACGCCCCATGAACGGCAGCATGTGATGTTCACACAGGCTAAAGAGATTGATATCACGAACAAGAACCATCTCATTGTGACCCTCATCAAAGATCGCGCCATTGACCAGTTCTTCAAGCGACTGGCTATACCCACTCGTCAAAAACTGCATGGCTTCTGCAACCCGTTTGGGGGTTTTTAGCAGACCTTCTCGATTTGGATCTTCTCCGACTCCTAAAAGCAGGTCGCGTACGGCATCCATCATCCGAACATCGTCAACAGGAGGATGAGTTGAACCATTTTGACCCGTGCTAGAGGTACTGCGATCGGGATAGGTTTTGATGCGAGAATTGCGGACATTGATTGAGTCAACCTGTTCAGAGCGATCGGTTGACGGTTGATTCGCTTTTTGAGTGTCGCTGGACGAAAAACCGTTAGAAGAAATAGTCATAACAAATCTAGGAATGAAGTCTCCAATAAAGTAGAGAAGAATTGAGGCAAACGTTAGTAGAAAAAACTGAGAACCGTCTTAGAGAGCGCCCGCACTGGGCATGACGGTTAGTTCTTCAACGACAGCCTGGGACGGTAGCAGTGCTGCATGAAGAATGGATTGGGCAACGGAGTCAGGGGTGAGCATACCGGAGCGGTCAAAATCAGCATCGACGGTGTCTGTATCCCAGATGGGAGTATTGACGGCCCCGGGGCAAATCATGACGACTCGAATACCATTGGCACGCTCTTCTGCGGCTAAGGTTTTGGAGAGTGCGACGACCCCTGCCTTGCTTACGTTATAAGCACCCCAACCTGGAAATGCTTGATGGGCAGCGATCGATGTGATGTTGATGATGGTGCCCTGATGGCGATCTCGCATACTAGGCAAAATTCCCTGGATGCACTGGAACACGCTGGTCAGGTTGAGATTTAAAACGTGTTGCCAATCGTCTAGACTAATATCTTGCAAATTTCCGGTATATCCAATTCCGGCATTGTTGATGAGAACATCAATCGCACCCACCCGATCGGCGATCGCCTGAAACTTTGAACAAACCTCCTCGACACATGACAAATCTAGTGGAAATATCTGAACATCTACGCTAAATGAAGCGGCTTCCTGAGCGACCTGCTCTAATGCTGCTTGAGAGCGACTAACGAGAGCTAAATCAAAACCGGCTTGCGCGAATGCCAACGCAGTAGCCCTACCAATTCCGCTACTTGCCCCGGTGATCAAGGCGCGACGGTTAACTTGAGAATTCATGAAAAATTCCAAACGTTACAATTTAACGCATTGGCTGAACGCAGTCAAAAGCGTCAACCAACTTTGAAAACTGACTTTGAAGACTGAGGCTTCGATAAACAACAATCTTGTATCTGATTAAGCAGACAGATCCAAAAAATTCATGTATCCCTAAACCATGTTTGCATGAATAGCGGAGGCATGGAGCACGTAAGCTCACAGGTTTGTCTTACTGAATCTATATACTCGACTCTAGGTGAACACTCGACTCTAGGTGACCAGAGAAGCGATGCTGATTCTTAGAATCGGCATCTCATGATTGTGAACATTTGTTACTTGAAGATTATAGCACTGGGCTTCTTTCAATACGCGCTGACCCCTCAAATAAAAAAAATGAGGAGTGACGCGATGGATTGCTGTGGGGAGTCAAGAGGTCTACGTCTCGGAGACTGAGCCGTCCATAAACTTACCGATTTTCCTGAATTTTTGATATCTCAGGTCTTTACGCTGGGTTGCAGTGAGCTGGTTAAGTTCGATGAGGTTGTGGGCAAGCGCATCTTTTAAGATTTCGGTTGCTTTGAGGGGTTCAGAATGGGCTCCGCTCAAGGGTTCAGAAATAATTTGGTCTACAATCCCTAGCGCTTTTAAGTCTGCCGCCGTAATCTTGAGAGCTTCGGCGGCTTGAGGTGCTTTGCCCGTGTCTCGCCACAAAATAGACGCGCACGCCTCAGGTGGCGCCACGGTGTAAATTGAGTGTTCAAACATTAAGAGGCGATCGCTCACACTGATTCCGAGAGCGCCGCCTGAGCCGCCTTCGCCAATTACGGTCGAGATAATCGGCACCTCAAGCCCAAACATCTCGCGCAGGTTGTAGGCGATCGCCTCCCCTTGCCCAAGTCGCTCCGCTTCAGCCCCCGCCCATGCCGCTGGGGTATCGATGAAGGTAATAATAGGCATGCCAAAGTGGTTGGCGTGGTTCATCAGCCGCATTGCCTTGCGATATCCTCCCGGAGATGCCATGCCAAAATTGCGGGCGATGTTATCCTTCGTGTCGCGTCCTTTTTGATGCCCTACCATCACCACTGGGCGACCATCTAGGCGAGCAATGCCGCCCACAATCGCCGGATCGTCGATGCCAGTGCTGCGATCGCCGTGCAGTTCGATCCACTCATCACTAATGGCCTGAATATAATCTAAGGTACTGGGGCGACGTGGGTGGCGAGCCACCTGAAGTCTTTGAGACGGCGAAAGACTGCTAAAAATCTCTTGCCGAAGCTGCGTAGCACGAGTTTCAAGCTGACGAATCTGATCTGAAACATCAACCGCGTTTTCGTCTGCTAAGTCTTGAATTTGTCGAATTCGGGCCTCTAACTCGATTAGAGGTTTTTCAAAATCTAAGAGAATCGGTCTGCGTTCTTTCGTCGCCATAATGGAATTCAGCTGATTTTAACGCTTATCGGAAAATAGGCTTTTCGCAAAAGTTGCTTAACTGTAAGAATAGCAGTAGGGCGTTTCCTGCACTAGTGAAGTATTATCATTCGATTCGTTTTAAGCTATTTCCGTCTAATTAAAAAAACTGATTCTGTGTATCCTTGAAAGACGTTTTGGATATCCAGTTTGCTTTTTATCTTACTTGGTACTTCTGGAGCAGGGTGCCAAGCCTGTTGTTGAATTGCAATGCAACCATTTTCCCGAAGAACTTGTCTAAATCCATGGCGATCGCTATAGGAAAAATAAGACTTTCTATTAAAACTTTTTTCTTGACTACTAACTGAAACCAAGAAAAGTGAATCAGGATAAATATTACTGAGTTCAGCATGGAACCGACGCTTGGAAAAATCAGTATAAATTTTTCTAGGTATCGGAATTAACACATCTGGATGAGTCCATGTATCTGCAAAATATAGAGCTGCTTTCACATCAGACGCGCGATCGCGATAAACCCAGGCACAACCCTTGAGATCCTGGTGGAGAATCTGGATCGCCTCAGCATCAGTCGTATACCAATCTTTCACATTCGACAGACGATTAGACGATGTGTGAAATAGATAAGCTGACAAGACAATGCAGGTCGTTAGTCCGATTGCAGGTATTGATTTCAAAACCTTTTGTGACAGTGTAAATTGCTTTAAAAGGTGTCGAAAAAAAATAATTAATATAGAGATTGATAGTCCAATTAAACTAATTTGAAAAGTTAGATAGTGAATTTCTGGACGCTCATTAGATGCTAGGAACACAAAGCTCCAATGCCCCACACAGAATATCACAGCAACATAAAAACATCTTTTGACTAGCGCAGATGGAGCCTTTTCTTTACGCAAAGAGAAACCTACAATTAACGTGACTACCGTAAAAAACGTTGTTATCAAAAAAAACACATAACTCTTTGTAAATAAGAAAAGAAAATTTGACCATAGAGATGAGGCGTTAATCAATCCAGATTCACCTGTTCCATAAGCCTCTTTCCGGACTATCAAGTTCCAAATCCACCCAAACATCTTTTCATACCGACTGATAATAGGAAGCGTTGCTAAAACAAATGTAAGAGCAGCGATGCCTATAGCAGCGAATTTTCTCCAAAAACCGTGAATTAGAAAAACAAATAAAATTGCGGGCAAAAACGTGACCTTAGTTGCCATTCCAATCCCTATGATGGCTCCCATTCCTAGCCAGAACCAGTTCTTACGATTGGCTCCATCTCGATATATGTAAGTAATTAAAAGGATTATGAGGAGTTGGCTAATAATAAATAATAGCGATTCAGGTGCGACTCGACTTGATTCCCTCACAACAATACTCCACACCATCACTAGTGGTGTAGTTTGAATTATCAGACTCAATATGAGATTTTTTGAGAAGTAAAACATCGCCCATCCAACTGCAAATAGGCTTAGAGATTTTAGGAAAATGCTTGTGTAATAAATGGCATACAAATAAATCTCAGGTTTCTGTAGAACTGAATAGATTAGATTTTCGGAGTGGAACCATACTAAGTGTAGAGTTCGTAAAACAATTGCGCCTAGAATTTGGTACGGAGTGCCGGGATGGTCAATATGGGCAGGTACTTCAAAGTTGACCAACATCAATGAAGAGAAAAGATAAACATAGTCTGGATCTTGGTTATCTCGAAACCAGAAAGCCCCGCGCAGTAGCCCAAGATTGCAGTAGGCGAGAAAAGAAATGCCTGGTAATATAGCCAACAGCCATTTTGAAACCATTATGTCTTATCTCTTTAGCTAGACTGATCGAATTTTTTGATGTACTCAACTGGAGTCGTAAATTCGAGGTCATACCTCACGAATTATTCCTAAGAAAGGCTTAGTTTTTGGTCTAATAAATTTTCTCAATCTCAATAGTCATAAACATACCTAGATATCGATTTAGAGGAGATAAAAGAATCTCGAATCCTCGAACCAAAGGATAAAACCAAGATGGTAATAGCTGTCTAAAAGATAGACCTCCACTAATGAGATATCGAAAAGGGGTATGCCGTCTAACATGAAGTACGCGAAAGCTTGGAAATTCCTCGTTAAATAACCGAATATCCCGGTCAAAAATAATCCATGGAATCGCCATATTTGCACCCGTCAAAGGTCCTCCTTCTTCAAAACCCCAATCAGCTTGCGTCTCAAATGGTTCATGATGAAAGTTTCTGTAGATAAAACTTGACCACAGAGTATTTGCAGGCTCAATCATGATAATTTTCCCGTTAGGTTTGAGACAACGCTTGGCTTCTCTAAAAAATTGTCTTGAATCTTTCAGATGGTGAAGCACATCTATCATCAAGAAGACGCTGACACTTTGGTCATCAAATGGCATATCTAGTGCAGAAAATACTAAATCAACCCCCTCATATTCGATAACATCTGATGTTGTAATATATGGGGAATATGATTTTAAGAAACTTGCTCCGCTACCAAGCTCAACAAACCTACCGTCAAAAGGGACTGTACGAGTCTTATTAAGCATTTCCGTATAAAAACTCTCATAAGTTTTCATTAAAAATGGCTTACGGGCGATAGTTTCACGAATGAGCACGATGTTTTGAGGATTATCCAGATCAGATTGCATTTGAGTGGCTTCGGGCAATCTGAAATAATCGAGCAAAGACGACAGTGCCATAGGAATTAAGACAATTTAGTAAACGAATGTGCTGACTTATACAAGCAATGTATTTCCCTGATAATTAACGATTTTTTCTGGTAAATGAAAATACTAAGGTGGAAACTTTGTTTGTAACGTGCCGGAATAATGCCGTCATGTTAACTGATTTATGTATTAATTGGCCTTATGTATTAACTGAATTATTCAACGGTGGCCAAAGTCTATCAAGACATCCTAGTTGGGAAGGGAATATAGCTGTAGCTTTTAATATTGCCTCAAAGACAAATCAGTACTATGATTTCCGAGGAATTGTTTAAAGTAGAACGTATTCCATGACCTTAATCGTGTGAGGAATCGGATGGTGCTAAACACTCAGGTCAATGCATCCTTAGGAACAACTCCACAGACAAGGCATCTCGATAGATGGCGCAATAGAAATCTCTATTACTACAAAGACATTGAGAGGTTTCACCGCTTTTTGTTACGTCCAGGAGCGCGGGTTCTCGAAGTTGGGTCAGGACTAGGTTATTTGCTCGATGCTGTCAGTCCATCTTATGGGGTGGGTATTGATATCAATCCTGCTGCTATAGATTATGCACAGAAGAGATTTCCTGATCTCAAGTTCTTGTTGGATGATGCTCATGATTTCACCTTATACCAAACTTTTGACTATATACTTTTGGCAAATTCTGTTAGTTATTTTGAAAATATTCAAAAGACTCTAGACAATATTTGCCACGTCTGCAACCCTTCGACGCGCTTGGTTTTCACGTTTCATAATCCCGCTTGGGAGCCAATTCTTACATTCGCAACTCGGATTGGGCAACGAATGCCTTTACCTCCATTGAATTGGTTAAGTCTTAGAGATATAGAAAATCTGCTTGATTTAGCAAACTATGAAATTGTCGCTCATTATAAACGGATCTTGTTACCTAAGCACGTGCCTTTTTTATCGTGGTTTTGCAATTCAATCATTGCTCCACTGCCTTTAATTAACCAAATGTGTTTGGCTGAATTTGTTGTAGCACGAGTTCGTCCAATCACGGTGCCGGTTAGTCAACCGATATCTCATGACTTAACGTGTTCTGTGATTATTCCGGCTCGTAATGAGGCAGGCAATATCGAGAACTGTATTAGAAGATTGCCGCGATTGGGAAAACATACCGAAATCATTTTTGTAGAGGGAAACTCTTCTGACAACACTTGGGATGAAATTTGCCGTGTTCAGCTAAAGTATGGTAATCAATTTGACATAAAGGCGTATCAACAAACAGGTAAAGGTAAAGGCGACGCAGTTCGGTTGGGATTCAAAGAAGCAAGCGGAGACATACTTGTCATACTGGATTCTGATTTGACAGTTCAACCAGAGGACTTGATTCATTTCTTTAATGCAATTGCCTCAGGCAAGTGTGAGTTGGCAAACGGATGTAGACTTATTTATCCAATCAATCCTTCGACAATGCCTGTGTTAAATCAAATGGCAAACCGCTTCTTTGCTTGGTTGTTATCTTATTTGCTCAACACAAAAATCAAGGATTCGCTTTGCGGTACAAAAGCAATCTCTAAATCTAACTACGAAAGAATGTCGGCTAATCGTGCATATTTTGGGGATTTTGATCCGTTTGGAGACTTTGACTTGCTTTTTGGAGCGGCGAAGTTAGGTTTGAAAATTCAAGATATTCCTGTCCGCTATGTGCCTAGAACTTATGGTGAATCCAACATTCGTCATGTCAAAGAAGGGTTCGTTTTGCTTAGGATGTGCATGCATGCGGCGCGGAAAATGAAGTTTATCTAAATTTAGAAAGTGTAGTAATTATTGGGAATTTTCAGAAGATATAGGCCAATATGCAATGGAGAATTATCTCAAAAACTCTGAATTACCGACTTGAAATCAGTTTATCTCTATTGGTTTTGGTTCCCTTCTTTGGAATTTTAGGGTTAATTACACTATTTGGAGTTAACGTTCCTGTCAATGATGAATGGTTAATCTTGAATGTTACCGAAAAAATTCACAACGGAACTTTGACGATTTCTGACCTATTCGCTCAACATCATGAGCACCGACTGGTATTTCCCAAACTAATTTTTGCCGCTCTTGCGTTTGCGACGAGTTGGAATGTCAAGGCAGAAATGTATTTGAGTGCTTGCCTTGCTCTAGTAAGTGTCGCACTAACTGTTTATCTTTCTCGATTCAGCAGCACCGATAAGAATTCGCTATATCTCATCACAATCTTGAATGCATGGTTAATCTTTGCATTTGCTCAATATGCAAATTGGTTGTGGGGGTTCCAGTTTCCTTGGTTTCTTGTTAATGCCTGTTTTATCGGAGCAATCTGCATTGTTGTCCTATCGCGTGACTCTCCAAATCAGTTCTATTGGGCTGCTATTCCGTGTTTTGTTGCGAGCTTTTCGATTGCCCATGGTTTATTTACGTGGCCTGCTCTGTTTCCGAGTATTGTTGCGCTTAAAGGTAATAACCGACAAAGGCTTATTCGCTGTGCAATATGGGGAGTTTTGTTTTTAGGAACGTTAGCTATCTATCTCATCGATTTTCAGGGAACCGGAGATTTTGAAAATCTTCCAAGTCCGGCGTATGTGTTTGAGAAACCAATCAAGACATTCCAGTATTTTTTTAATCTCATCGGGAGCCCGTTGACGGGTTTTCCTGCGACTAAGCTATTGCCCTTTATCGGACTGGCTGCCTGTCTAAGCTTTTTGTATCTGGCAGTGCGCTCAATACGGCTGACTCGATCTGGGCTCAATATCTCTGAACGGGCTGCGCCGTGGATTTCAATCGGCCTGTTTGCTCTTTTGTTTGCAGGAGTCACTACCATTGGGCGTGCGGGCTTAGGGGCTGATCAGGCTGTTGCACCTCGGTATGTCACTCCGACGGTGTTGTTACTGGTGTCGATTATTAATCTATGGCGTCTCCATTTTTCTTATAGAAGTCTTCTTTTAATTACCGGTATTTTCGCTATTTTTCTGATCAATAGCACGAATCGATCCTTACCTTGGATTCAAAAATGGAATTCTAAACGCCTATTCGAGAAAGAATGTTTAGAACTAGTTTATATCGTTGATGCTGTGGAATTTTGTCCGACATCTATTCCGCCTTATATTGAAAATTTAGCTGATGGATTGGAGAATCTTGGTTTTAGAGATTTCCCCGAACGAGCAAAATTTTTTCCTCATCCTGAAGAGAGATATGGTCAGTTTAAGGTTAAAAAATTTACGGACGGAGACGAGCAAATAACTCTCTCTAGATATGAAGAATTACAACTATCTGGCTGGTCAATATTACCTGAAAGTAGAAATATCCCGAGTCTAGTTCTGATTACATTTAAGTCCGAATTGAATCCAGAATTTTTTGCTGTTGCAAGCATCGATAAACCGAGTCCTGGAGCTGTAAAGGCATATGATTCGGAACGCTATTCTAAGGCTGGATGGCGAACTACGATTTCGCTAAATGCTTTACCAACGGGCAAAACCGTGATTCGAGCGTGGGTTTATGACCCGGATCTTAGGGGGTTTGTCGGATTAAATGGAAAACTAAAACTGAATGTTTTAAATGAATAGAAATGAATAGGGTGTATTAATTAGGTTTGATGAAAGATTAATGGGTTTTGTAAAACTGCTTACATTAATAATGATGCAGCAGCTATCAAATTCCCTTCAGTCTGAATCACACATTGGCGATCGCTCAATGATAAATTAAACGCCATTTAATCTTTAAAATCATTGATAATTTAGAACTACTATCCCCCACCCAGATCTCGTACTATACTGACAGCAAATTTAATTTATTCCGAATTTTGTTGAGCGAATGTAGCGTATTTCGCAGTGACCTGTTGAATGGAGAGCGCATCCAGCTCACGCATGATGGCTGAGGATTGCCAGGATTAAAGCTGTTAGTGGTCAGGGAGGAGTGATGAAAATTTCGGTAGTAATCCCCGCTCACAATGAGGAAGGATCATTGTGGGAAACAGTTGAGACTATTGTTCATACTCTCGACGGAGAAAATATCCGACATGAAGTTCTCATTGTGAATGACAACAGTCGAGATCGAACTGAACAAATTTGTCAGGCATTGTCTCAGCAATTTAATAGTGTTCGATTTGTCAATAATCGGCCTCCTAATGGGTTTGGCTTTGCGATTCGTCGAGGCTTAGCCGAATTTAGCGGAGATGCGATCGCCATCATGATGGCAGATGCATCGGACGACCCTAGAGATTTGGTAACGGGGTATTACAAACTGATTGAAGGATATGATTGCGTTTTTGGTTCTCGCTTCATGAAGGGCGGAAAAGTCATAGACTATCCGGTTCATAAGCTCATGATTAATCGATTAGCCAATTGGTTTGTCAAAGTCATTTTTGGCTTGCGATATAACGACGTGACCAACGCATTCAAAATTTATCGCCGAGACGTCATTCAAGGCGTTCAACCGATTCTCAGCCACCATTTCAATCTCACGGTAGAGCTGCCTCTCAAGGCCATCATTCGCGGGTTTTCGCATACCGTAATTCCGATGCGTTGGTATAACCGTAAAACTGGAATCTCAAAGCTCAAGATTAAAGAAATGGGGAGCCGATATCTGTTTATCGTTCTCTATGTTTGGCTTGAAAAGCACTTGTCTAGAGGGGACTATCATCGTAACAAACTCATTAGTCATCCCGTTGTCGAGCTAAAGTCTGATGCCTGAGCGACTATTAGTGTTGGGTGGAGCTGGCTTTATCGGGAGTTCGTTAGCCATCGGTCTGAAGACGCTTCATCCAGAGTGGGATATTTTTTGTTTAGATAATCTTCGCCGTCGCGGGTCAGAATTGAATTTGCCCCGATTCAAATCTCACGGGATTCATTTTGTACACGGAGACATTCGTTCCTCGTCTGATTTAGATCCGCAGGCGTTGGATGTCACCACCCTCTTAGATTGCTCGGCTGAGCCCTCTGTTTTGGCAGGCTTTTCGTCTCCTCACTATGTTCTCCAGACCAATCTCGTTGGAACGATTAATGCACTTGAGTTGGCGCGGCAAGTTGGAGCGAGGTTTTTATTTCTGTCAACGAGCCGGGTGTATCCCATTCCAGCCTTAACGTCTTTAGCATTGACGGAATCTGCAACCCGGTTTGAAATTTCGCCCCATCAAACCCATAGCGGAATTTCTCAAAACGGTATATCAGAGGCGTTTCCTCTAAGCGGACATCGGTCACTCTATGGAGCGACTAAGCTGGCATCTGAACTTTTGATCGAAGAATATCAAGCTGCCTATGGCATGCCTGCTCTGATCAATCGATGCGGCGTCATTACCGGACCGTGGCAAATGGGCAAGGTTGATCAAGGCGTATTTGTGTTGTGGGTTGCTGCCCACTATTTCAATAAGCCGCTCCGCTACATTGGCTACAACGGCACCGGCAAACAAGTTAGAGACTTACTCCACGTGGATGATCTGCTGCGATTGATTGACTATCAACTCCATCATTTCGATGAATTGAGCGGACATATATTCAATGTGGGGGGAGGTGTGAGCAATAGCGTATCGCTGCTTGAAACCACTCATCTCTGTCAACAGCTTACGGGTAAATCTGTCGCAATCACCCCGGATGCAACGGAACGCCCGGGTGATGTGCCAGTATTCATCACGGATTCGTCTAGGGTGATGGAAAAAACGGGGTGGGCGCCAAAACTGAGCCCTAAGCAGACACTCAGCGATATTTTTCAGTGGATTTGTGATCACGAAACGTCTTTAAAAGCGATTCTAGGGTGATAAACCTGCCTCATAGCGAATAGCAAGGGTCTGATTATTCTGATTAGGTGAGTGAGGAGTGCTATGTCTACTGTTGTCATTACAGGTTCAGCCGGGCTGATCGGGTCAGAGGCCGTTCGGTTTTTTGCCGATCGCGGCTTCACAATTGTGGGCATTGATAATGACATGCGCGCGTTTTTCTTCGGTGATTCAGCCTCGACGAGTTGGAATCGGAACCTGCTCAACGAAAAATATGGCGATCGCTACCAACACTACGACATAGACATCCGCGATCGCCCCAGCATTGAAAATCTCTTTGACGAATACGGGTCTGATATTGCTCTGATTATTCACACCGCTGCTCAACCGTCACATGATTGGGCAGCGCAAGATCCGCACGTTGATTTTTCAGTGAATGCGAATGGGACTCTGACTTTATTGGAAGCGGCTCGGCACTATTGCCCGGACGCGGTGTTTATTTTTACCTCGACTAACAAGGTTTATGGAGATACGCCCAATGTTTTACCGCTTCAGGAATTAGAAACTCGATGGGAAATTGAGCCAAGTCATGCCTTTTCAAAGGGTATTGATGAGTCAATGTCGATTGATTGTTCCAAGCATTCTTTATTTGGGGCCTCTAAAGTAGCAGCCGATATTTTAGTGCAAGAATATGGCAGATATTTTGAAATGAAAACGGCTAGCTTTAGAGGCGGCTGTTTAACAGGCCCGCTGCATTCAGGGGCAAAGCTTCATGGTTTTTTAGCGTATCTGATGAAATGCACCATTACGGGAGATTCGTACACCATATTTGGTTATAAAGGAAAACAAGTTCGAGATAACATCCATAGTTTTGATCTCGTCAATGCGTTTTATCATTTCTATCAAAATCCTCGCTGCGGTGAAGTCTATAACATTGGCGGATCTCGTCATAGCAATTGCTCGATGCTAGAGGCGATCGCCCTGTGCGAAAATATTGTAGATAAGACCCTTCACTATGAATACACTAACGAAAATCGATCGGGCGATCACATTTGGTATATCTCCGATGTAAGTAAATTCCAAACGCACTTTCCAGATTGGCACTATCAATATGATTTGCGCAATACGATGGAGGAAATGTATCTGGCGCAAGTCAACCGATTCAAATAGATAGTATTAGGCTGAAAGCTATCCAATTCTTCATTTCGTCGCTTTAACGAACATTTGTCCTCCCAAAAATTTCCATAAAATCGGGAACTTTAAATATATTTCAAGCAGCACTGGAGCAGTAGGTCTATTCTTCGTTGAAAACGGCAAAAATCTGGGAATCATCACCTCAATTGAAAACCCAATCGTGCGCAGGGCTTCTTCAAGGGAAACGTGGGTGATAGGAAGCGTATGATCAATAAAATCATAGTATTCCCTAAACGAATACTTGAAATTGGGTTGAATAACAATCAGTGATCCGCCAGGGCAAAGACGCTCAAAGCAAAAGCCCAAAATTTGAATTAATTCTTCTTTACTGGACAGGTGTTCAAAGAAATTTGAAATGAATATTCTATCGAAATAATTATGTGGAAGACTATCACCAACATCTTCGTTTAAGACATTGACATTAAGGACATTGACATCAGAATCTGCAAAGTTTTGAGAATCTGGGTTTAAGTCGACCAGATATTTTTCTCTAGCTCGGATCTGATTGATGAATTCGCAATATCCTCCGCCAATATCTAGCACGATTGAATCTTTGCCTATGTGAGGCTGAAGAAAATCTTTAATCAAGATTTTCCATAGCTGAAGCTTTGCATGTCTCTCTTTGTAATTAAACCGATTTGCGTAAAGCTTTTCGAGATAAATGTCTGTTTTCATAATCCCAAAACTCTGCTTGCTGCCTATAAAACTGTATGCTCGATGCGTGCGATCGCCTGAATTGCATCCTTCAAATTTCTACCTAGCCAGTACAGGCTTATCGTGTCCTTAAAGAAATTCTGAATTACGCGCGTTCATGAGTTATCGAGTCCAAATTTTGCGGTAACTTGTACGGATAGTGAATTCGATACCCATGCTTTTCCACAATCGTCCTGATAGTCAGAGCCATTGTGGGATCAATGAACTGAATTCTACAGACTAATCCCCCTTCTCCGCTAACCGAAACGAGGACATGTATGACGTTTGAATATCCCGAAGATTTAAAATACTTAGATTCTCACGAGTATGCTCGGCTCGATGGCGAAATTGCGACAATTGGCATTACTGCGTTTGCGGTTGACCAACTGGGTGACATCGTGTTTTTAGAACTCCCTGATGTAAGCGATGCCTTAAAGAAGGGTGAAACCTTTGGTACGGTTGAATCGGTCAAAGCTGTAGAAGATTTAGTTGCTCCTATCTCAGGAACTGTTATAGAACGCAATGAGCAACTGATTGAGTCACCCGAACAGCTTGCTGATGACCCCTATGGAGAGGCGTGGATGCTCAAGCTTCGTATTGATGACGAAGACGAACTCGATGATGCGCTCTCTGCCAATGAATATCGTGCCCAAGTCGAGGGTGATTAGTGAAGCATTAGGCGAGTGGATCAGTAAAAGGGGGCGGCGGTTATAGACGCTTGCGGCTTCTCGACGAGTAAACCGCGACTACACAAATAAGATGCGCATTCACGGACGCAGACGCAGACTCCAGCAAAACCAAAGGTCTTGGAACCTGCCTCCGCAGGTTCGAGCAGTCAGCCTATGCTGACTTTTTTGTACATATAGGCGCGGCTAACTCTTCGGCATTCAAGAAACGCGTAGCGTCTCCGTCAGGAGAAACAGCCGTCAGCGTTCAGAGTTTTGTCAGTCAACCCGGTTTCGTTGCTGACTTGTTTTGCGATCGCCCCTGAGTCTGTGCGAGATTTTTCTCAAAATAGGAAACGATTTCGAAGGAAATTTTCAATAGATTGTTGCAAAATTTAAAAAGGGAAACTTTAAGCAATTTTAATCGGATCTTAATTAGCCCATTTCTATTGCATATAGCAATCCCAGATGGGGTGTTGAGTTATGGGGCGGCGCTGTCCCACCGCTCACACACAATTCACAAGCGATTTAGGATCACTTATAGATCTACTGCATATAGATCTACTGCATAGATTTACTTCATTTCATCCGTTGGTGCTATTACTTGCATATCCGCCATGACATCTAAGTTTTCAACTGATCAGCACGGCATTTCTGACCTCCAACATGACGCCAACTCCAAAGATGAACGTTTTAAGCACGACGTCAATGACACAGGTGGTATGGCGAATGTCTCACAGTCCCCACTACGCCGAGAACGCACAGATGCATCTCGGTCACTAGCCGATTCTCCGCTGTCGCCAACGATCGATTCATCAGGAGAGTTTGTTTCCCGACATGTGGGTCCGACTCAAGATGATGTGTGCGAGATGCTGGGCGTTTTGGGGTTTGAGACGCTTGATGATCTCATCGACCACACTATTCCCGCTGCGATTCGTCTCAAACGCCCGCTCAAATTAGGCACAGGCAAGAGCGAAGTGAATCTACTGGCCGATCTGAGGGCGATCGCCTCTAAAAATCAGGTGTTTCGCTCATTCATCGGCATGGGGTATCACAACTGCATTACGCCATCCGTCATCCAGCGCAATATTTTAGAAAATCCAGGCTGGTACACTCAATACACGCCGTATCAACCTGAGATTGCCCAGGGTCGCTTAGAGGCGTTGCTGAACTTTCAGACGATGGTGATTGACTTGACCGGCATGGATATTGCCAATGCCTCCCTTCTGGATGAAGGCACTGCGGCAGCCGAGGCGATGACCATGAGCTATGGGTTGTATAAAGGCAATGCCAACGCATTTTTTGTGTCTGAGGCGTGTCATCCGCAGACCCTTGCGGTGATCCAAACGCGAGCTAAGCCGCTCAACATTGACGTGATCGTCGGTGACCATCGCACGTTTGATTTTGAGCAGCCCATTTTTGGGGCGCTGCTCCAATATCCGGCGACTGACGGCTCGATTTGCGACTATCAGGAGTTTATCAACCACGCCCATGAAATCAAATCCCTAGTGACTGTCGCGGCAGATTTGCTCAGCCTAACGCTGCTAAAGCCACCAGGTGAGTTTGGAGCAGACATTGTCGTAGGCAATTCGCAGCGATTTGGCGTGCCGTTGGGCTATGGGGGGCCTCATGCTGCTTTCTTTGCCACCAAGATGGACTATAAGCGGCAAATTCCAGGACGATTAGTTGGAGTGTCTAAAGATGCGGTAGGAAATCCAGCGCTTCGATTAGCGCTTCAAACCCGAGAGCAGCATATCCGGCGCGATCGCGCTACCAGCAACATCTGTACGGCTCAAGTGCTCCTCGCTATCATGGCGAGTATGTATGCGGTTTATCACGGACCAGACAAGCTGAAGCGAATTGCAGAACGGGTTCACCATCATGCGATGACGCTGGCAACTCGACTCAGCAACCTCGGATTTACGCTGGGGTCGCAGCCATTTTTTGATACGCTGCGGGTCGAGGTTGATGATGCTCAGGTCATGATTGAGCGGGCGATCGCCCGCTCAATCAACCTGCGCCAGCTCGATGGTCATACCGTTTGCATCGCGCTCGATGAAACCACTACTGATTACGATGTTGAGGATTTGGTCGATCTGTTTGAAGGTGTTGGGGGTGTTAGGGGCGTTAGGGGCGATCGCACTCAGTCTATCCAGCCCGTAGCTAATCAGATTCCGACACCTCTCCAGCGCACAACGCCCTATCTAACTCATCCGGTATTTAATTCCTATCACTCTGAAACCGAGATGCTGCGTTACATGCATCGTCTCCAAGGCAAAGATTTGTCGTTGACGACCGCTATGATTCCATTGGGGTCATGCACGATGAAGCTCAATGCGACCTCAGAAATGCTGCCCGTTACTTGGTCAGAGTTTGCCAACATTCATCCCTTTGCGCCGTTAGAGCAGACGGAAGGCTATCAACGTCTGTTTCGCCAGCTCGAAGATATGCTGTCCGAAATTACTGGATTCGCTGGGATTTCACTCCAGCCTAACGCAGGCTCTCAAGGCGAATATGCCGGACTGCTCGTGATTCGCAACTACCACCAGCAGAGAGGCGAGGGGCACCGCAATGTCTGTCTGATTCCTGAATCAGCCCATGGCACAAACCCCGCAAGTGCTGTCATGGCTGGTATGAAGGTGGTTGTCGTCGGCTGTGACCCTGATGGCAATATTGATCTGGATGACCTCCGCGCTAAAGCAGAAAAACACCGAGACAAGCTGGCAGCCTTGATGGTTACTTATCCATCAACGCATGGCGTCTTCGAAGAAGCTATCCAAGACATTTGCGATATTGTCCACGCTCATGGCGGACAAGTCTATATGGACGGCGCAAACATGAATGCTCAGGTTGGTTTATGTCGTCCGGCGGACTTTGGCGCGGATGTCTGCCACCTTAATTTGCATAAGACTTTCTGCATCCCCCATGGCGGCGGTGGTCCAGGAGTAGGCCCCATTGGCGTACGAGAACACCTGATTCCTTTCTTGCCGGGGCATCCCTTTGTTGATGTGGGAGGTCACCAAGACATCGGCCCTATCGCTGCTGCTCCATGGGGAAGTAGCAGCATCCTTCCCATTTCTTGGATGTATATTGCCCTGATGGGAACACAGGGGCTGACCTTCGCGACGCAGGTTGCAATTCTCAATGCCAACTACATCGCCAAACGGCTAGAAAATCACTACACCGTGTTGTATAAGGGCAAGAATGGGTTAATTGCCCACGAGTGCATTGTCGATACTCGTCCGTTCAAAAAATCAGCCGGTATTGAGGTTAGCGATATCGCCAAACGCTTGATTGACTATGGTTTTCATCCACCGACTATGTCGTGGCCTGTGATCGGTACGATGATGGTCGAACCCACTGAAAGCGAAGCCAAGCAAGAACTCGATCGCTTTTGTGATGCCATGATTGCAATCCGTGAGGAAATTCGCGAGATTGAGGATGGTGAGGCAGATCCAGAGAATAATCTTCTAAAACATGCGCCGCATACGGCTGCGGTGCTGATTTCAGATCAGTGGGATCGTCCCTATTCTCGCCAACGCGCCGCATATCCCTCTGAGTGGACGCGGCAGCATAAGTTTTGGCCCGC
>JBNPEG010000254.1:0-2197 GCA_051117555.1 Elainellaceae cyanobacterium
TCACGTCAGTGGACAGGAGTAGGGAGTTGGATGAAGTGAGAGATCGACTCATGTTGATGCTTCCGATTATGGCGTTTCCCCAAACCATGCTGTTGATGGTGTTGGTCAATTTCAACCCGTCGAGCATCAAACACGCGCTTAATCCTGGATTGTGTCGCTGCCCCGACTTGAGCACAAAGGTCTTTCATCACGGGAAATGAGATTGCCCACTTTTGGTCATGGGAGCGTGCTGATTCATTGTTATAGGCCATGATGGCATCGAGAGCTTGATGGATAAGGGCATCGCCATTGGTGTTGGAACGTATCTGGGGAGTAGGCGTAGAGGCGTTACCAGATGGGGTAGGTGGTGCTGTATGAGAGGGTGTAGCTGTGCGGGGTGTAGGAGTGGTAGAGAAGTGTGAAGTGGCCTGCTGAGGAGCCGTTCCACCCGCTCCAATCGCTGCATTGAGTGCCGCCTGCAATCGACTATTCTGAAGTTCTAGCTGGTCAACCTTGACCTGTAAACTAGTATCGGGCACCTGTTCCGTGAGCGTCTTGAGGTCGGCCCGAGCCTTTTCTAGTGTTGCTTGTAATTCAGCATTGTCTTGCTCAAGTTGCTGACGCAACTGCCGTTCTCGTTGAATCTCAGCCGTTAGGAATGCAATTCCTTCAGAAAGGTTTCTAATTTCCCCAATTCCTACTGCATCAGCAGCGGCTTGCTGGGACGGTTGCTGAGTCAATTGTTCAGGTGATTCAGAGCGCTGCTTTGACGGAGATTTAGATGGCGTCATTTTTATTTGAGGCATAGCATCAGGAGACGGGGTAGGGGAAGGCAGAGCTGCGGACGGGTGTGAATTTCCCCAGAGGTCTAGCCAGGTAGCGACCGTACTGTTTCCGATAGGCAGCGATTCAGCAAGGTCAAAGTCGTAGCTAATGCCATACTGACGTTCAAGCTGTTCAAACTTGTCGCCTCCTTGCCGTTTCCAATTTCCTAACGTGCCCTTACGAATCTCAAGTCCTCTTGCATTTGCTAGTTTTACAGCCTCATCTAAGCTGATGTGTTGAGGGTAAGAGGCTAGCCCTGAAGCCTCGCTCACCTCATGCGTTGAATCGTATCCTGAATCGGGCTCAAGGTCGTTATCATGTTGATCATCCTGTCTATTGGTTGCCCTAGACATGGTCGATTCCTTAGGTTGGAAGACTTCGATGACTGAGCGATCGCGATCGCTCAGTTTTATACCCTTACGACGATTACCCTGTTCATCTTCGATGGCATAGGCATCGTAGTGACGATCGGCGGCGATTTTACGGCGCATTACTGGGTTATCGGCATTGATGAAGGCGTAGTGTCCCTGAATATGGGCTTTGAACTCCCAGTCTGACACCCAGCGAGGGCAATAGAAGTAGTGGGCGATAGTGGCATAGACCTTGCGAAAGAGGTGAGTATAGAGCTTTTCTCGGCCTGTGGTGGGTGGGACAAGGGTTGCAAAGTGGCGATCGCAGGCGCGGGTGACGGGGCCAGAATATTTAGAATTTACCTGGGTATTGCTTAAGTTGGCGGTGGGTAAAATCTCACGAAGTTTAGCGATTGCTTTTAGCACATAGTCTGCTCGGCACAGGGTAGGAATTTCAATTTTGAGGAGTCCATCAGCTTCATGGCGTCGCTTCAGCGCTCCGGTAAACATCACCGAGTAAGCGGACTTAAACTCAAACTCAGCGGTCTTTAGAATCTCGGTGTGCCGTCGTCCAGTTAGAACGGCTAAGCCTGCGGCGATGTCGGCCCATTCGCGGCTCACCAGGAGATTGGTGGCCCGATAGACAATGGCATTGACCGTTTTGGGGGAGAGAATGATCTGGGATTCATTTTGTTCGGCCACCCGATCTTCAATGGAATGGTTAATGTGAGTCCATTCGTCAGGGGCAAAATTCATGCTTTCCAGGGCAAAGTGGTCTTCCCCGAGCCGTTGCTTAATTGCGTTTCTCACATCAGTCATTAAGTTGCGCTGCTGGCTGAGTGACTTAAGGCCGTGTTTTGCCCATTGCTCTTTCATCCACTCGGCCCACCGATGGGCTTCTACATGCCCGGCGTCGGTATTGGATAAGGTGGCGATCGCTGGAATATACTCATCAATTAATTTTTCTAACCAGCGACGCGTCATAGCCAATACCAGACAGAAGATTGTCCACTATCTTATCATATCTATTTATCATATTCATG
>JBNPEG010000219.1:0-19928 GCA_051117555.1 Elainellaceae cyanobacterium
TCAGGCGCTGGTTGATTTGCTCAACCAAGCCCATCTCGTCAATGACCCCTGCCACAATTCCACTGTGGTCAATATCTTGTACTCTAATCTCAGATGCTCTCATGCATCAAAATTACAATATTTCTATTTCAAAACCTGCGGAATGTGGGATAAAAGAATCCCCGCTGCATGCCCGCCGATTTTGGATTGGTGTGGATATAACGAAGCGTATTCAGCACTCGTCTGTAATCTGTTTTCTCAATCGTGTGAGCGATTATCGCCTATAGCGTAGCCGTAGCTGACTGCTATAGTTTGAGCGAGACAAGTGAGTGTCACTTCCTGACGAACATGCAGAGTTATATTGAGACGGCTCGCCGCCGCCAGCAGCAACAGAAAGAACACCTCCATCAACGTCGGCAACACGGACTTGCCCAGGCGATCGCTCTCTAGCCCTGCAATCTTAAAATCACAGGCAGCACCGAGGCGATGCTCTTTCAGAGCGGCTACGCCAACGCTGGCTTAAACTGGAGGCAAGGTAAGTGCGATCGCTTGTTGACTAAACATAGAATCGCTTATTGACTAAACATAGAGTTGATTATGGATAACCTGTTACAGCGCATTACTCATAATCCAGAGATATGTCACGGTAAACCCTGTATCCGTGGGTTACGTTATCCCGTCGAGTTTATCCTTGAACTCTTGAGTTCCGGCATGACGACTGAAGAAATTCTTGCTGACTATGATGATCTCGAGTCAGATGATATTCTTGCTGTTCTGCTGTTTGCCGCTCGTCTTAGCCAAGTTAAGAGCATTCACAAGCTGGCATCATGAAGTTTCTCATTGATGCCCAACTTCCCATTCGACTTGCTCGACTGCTTCGGGAGGCTGGTTACGATATTATTCATACCAGAGAGCTTCCTCAGCAAAACGCAACTCCAGACTCAATCATCAATTCAATTTCTATTCAAGAGGAACGAATCGTCATCACCAAAGACTCAGATTTTGTTGATTCCTTCCTTACGGTGCAACAACCCTATAAACTTCTGCTGATCACAACAGGAAACATAAAAAATACAGACTTAGAAATTCTCTTCACCACAAATCTATCTCTTATTGTTGATTTGCTATCTCGGCACAATTACATCGAATTGAGTAGAGACTCCGTGATTGTCCATCAATAGGAAAAATAGAACCTAGTTCAGTTACTTTGTTGCTTTCATCCAATTTTCAATCCCCTTCTTTGTTGGCACTCCTCCATCTGTAAACGTCCAAATACTAGACATTATCGGTAATAAATTGCTCAGTCCGAGAATCGATGATAAAGCTATAGAAATTGACGATTCTATGTCGAGAATTGATCACTTTTTTATTTCCGATTAAGTCTACTGTGTCTTTGCTGAGGAGCATAGCTCATGTGAATAGGTCGTTCACGAAATGTCTCGGAACGAGAATCGCTCCCATAGTAATACAGCGAATCAAACGGCAATCGCTGCTCTAGAATCCAATCCACGAGGCGATCGCTCTCCAACCCCATAATCCGAAAATCACAGGTAGCACCGAGGCGATCGCAGTAATACTTGCTATTTCGGTTCTTCTCATGCGCCATGTGCTGATCACGACTGGGATCAACCCGCCCATTCTTAATCCCCGTCTCTGGGTCTTTCTGAGCCAGAAACCGTTTCAAATCCTTTGAACAGAACCCATAGGTCAACTGAAACCGCTCTTTCCCGAAGTGACCAATCACAGGGTCAAGGACGTGACGGCACAGAGCCTTTAACGCTGGAATCGTCTCTTCCGGGTTTTCAGGGTATGGGTCAATCCGATCCGCATACTTCTGGTAGGTCTGCGTGCAGGTGCAAAACTCCTCCAGCGTCAGGTATTGACCGATCTGCATCTCTTCCACAGTCTGAGCCGTCCTGAAACTCCAGATTCCTTGTCTCCACCACTATTTTATCGCCCAATCCAGCAAATCTGAGAACAGAAAACTTTCAAAGCTCGACATAACCTGCATTCAAAAGTTCTGCTTCGATAGAGGTAAACCCCTTACCAGCATCAACCAGGCGAATTCGAGGATAGTCACTCAACTGCCGGGCAATCGCCTCAGGACTAGTATATCGGGGTCGGCCTGACTCGGAACGGGTTTTCTCAACCTCTGGCACCCCCCAAACAACCAGCACTAGCTCAGACCATAGATTTAAGGGTTCAGGTGCAACTAAATCGCCTACCACTACAATGCGATCGATTGAGTAATGGTCGCGTAGGAACGTAGCCATATCTCGCGCCAACTTCCAAGCATCCGCTTTGTGGTTGGGATCAAAAGCTTTCGCTCGTTGTGCCAGTAGAGCAGTGACCCAATCACGAGGGTGAGCCAGTTTGACGACCTCTGCCAGTCCAAAGGTCATCATGAGCATCCCTGCCAATCCCTTGATGCCTTCTCGTCCACCAATATCGGGGCGTCCGTTGAGGAATTCAAACTTTGCCTCTGGGCACCAATAGATGTAGTCGTCGAAGGCGATCGCCACCGGGTCTAGCGCAACCGGAAACTTAAGCAGTGCTTTGCTCCAATCAACCCCTTCACCCATTTGGGATATTCTCGTGAGTCGAGGCGCATCTGCTGCCACTTCAAACCATGTCTCTTCTAGGGGGTAATCCCAGTCGTCTTTTGCCAACCAAATCTTGTCAGGCAGGAACGTCAAGCCTGGAACGCTGGAAACATCATATCGTCCAGCCGCATCGGTCATTTGTCGCTGGTATGCTCCCTCAACCAGCCGCCACAACTCAATTTGGCATTGATCCGCATCCACAATCCACAGTTCTAGAACGCCAGCCGCTTGATAAATCGGCTTCTTGACGGTGTAGGTGTACTCCTCACAACCCGGTTGGATGAACTCCACAATCACGTCAGCCGCTCCATCCAGGTAATACTCATAAAGCCGATTGCGCGGCTCACCCCGAAAAAACACGACATCGGGCATGAAACCATGCCGATCCAACCGATGGACAAACCCACCGCCCAACGACTGTCCCAGTTTTTCATAGCGCATCCCCAACCCAAACATCGCCATCCGTAAAGCTTGTCGTAGTTGAGAATAGGAAAATCGCCAACTACCGTGATGGGGAGGGTTCTCTGGCTGATAGTCAACTCCATCCGCCCACTGGTTCAATATGGAAGCATCAAGACCATCAAAGTTGGTGAGCATCGGCGTGCCAAATGTGTGAGATAACGCCTGCCACCATAATCGTTCTGGTGCAAGGGCAGCGATTGCGTCCACTCCCCACCCTCGAAGAATTTGGCTCAGTAATCGACGACTGTGAACTAGACTGTCCGCAACAACTAATTTCCCATCTACCAGTTCAATCTTGGAGCCGGGCGACCAGGCGTGATAATCATCCAGCAAGCTTGTAGACATGAGAATTGCCCCCGATAACAACCATTTAATTCAGAATAGTGGATTCAAAGTCTCCCTCGAAGCTCCCCTCAATCGAGGGCAGTATTGCTTGAGCGTAGACGGTGCTAGCGTCTGTCGTCGCCGTTGGAAGGTAATGACTTGTAGCAACAGACGTTTCATCCGGGGGCCAAACAGGTCATCGCCGGCCTCGATAGCATACTGGCAGTCGCGCAGTTGATGCGAAGGCTACGGTAGGTATTGCACAACTTCTGACTCTTAAACTTACTGATGCTAATCTGTTAAGCCTTCTGGCAGTTCTGTCCGAATGTCGAATAGATAACCGTCTTCATATCCCGTCCAAACTCGATACAGCACATCCTGCTGACCGTCCTGCAATTCGATTGTCAGGCGTTCCCAAGTAATGAGGCGATTTCTCTCAACTTGCAAACTCACCGATATCAGTTCCTGATTGACAATCCTCCGAACCTGGGCCAACACCGCCCATCCACACTGAGGCGAATCAGAATCACTTGCCCATGCATCGGTAATCAGTTCTTCCGCATCTGCCGATAGCCCTGATGGTCGCAACTCTTCCGGCACCCCGATCGCTGTCGTTAACCGCTCATCTGACCACCACGCCCACCAATCCGTTCGGTGGACTAGTTCAACGTCAGCCACGTGACGGATCTCATCAAAGGGCGTTCCATCAAGCTGGGCGAGTCTCCTTGCCTCCGCCCAGCTAAGAGCGACATAACGCCGTGTCTGATACCGATCCATGACCGCGCCCCTACCGTAATGGGCGAATTATGAACATCTGACATATCAGTGTTTGGCGATCGCCCCACTTAGGTTTAGCAACAGCCTGGGTACTAAGCGATGGAGAATGTAGCATTTTGATACTGATTCCACTGATGTGCGTCTCTCTAGTGACACACCCTGTTAAGCTCTACAGGAATCAAATTACTGCCACAGTTGCTGTTGCATGATGCATTTGATACACGCAACCAATTGCGCCCTATGATGCCATAGCAGAATCAGTATGTAGGTATTTGTAGTATCGATTCACACAATCTTCATTAGGGCAATTCACTACTACCCTCAATTTCAGCTTCCATGCGAGCAATTCCTCGCTCGTAGACCCTTAACCCCAAGAGCACCAGCCTCACTAACATCTGGTCGGGATGGCGCTGACTTGCCTCCGCTAGTTCTTCAATCCGTTCAGTGGGGATATGTTCGTTAAAGAGAACTAAGTTTCGCTCTAGCTCATGAACTAAGTCAATTCGATGCCTCTGAGCATTTTCACGAAGTTTTTGTCCAGCCGGGGAAGTCAGCAGCAACGACAGAATCTCAGCGAGGAAGGGCGATCGCTTCTTACCCCCTTCGGCGGCACACTGCTCCTCAATAGCGTCCAACAGATCCTGATTCATGTAAAACGTAGGACGACAGGATGTCTCAGAGGGCTCTGGGGAGGCAGATGTCCGATTTGATTGCGGCTCATGGGTCATGTTATCTCAGGACAGTTTCTAGTAAAGTCTCACTATACATCGCAGTGCCATCCTAGTTTTCCGAAGATGTGATGTAAACGATATAACACAAGATTTTATTGAAACCTTACTCACCACAAGGAGAATATGACGGACTTAATAGTAACTTTAAGAGCAATAAATCATACAAAGTACAATTTTATTTTATTGAAGTCATATTCTCTCAACTCTTTCCAATTACTCAGATTTGCATTTTGTAGAAAAAATTCGTGTAGCCGAACAGAGATTCGACTGAACTCTAAGAAATGTAAATTAAGCTTAATGCCCAACAGTGCCTGATTATGCCGAATTAGTCATCTTAGATATTAAGAATATATAAAGACCACTTTATATCTAGAGCGAGGTTATGCAGAATCACTTGTGTAGTACTTTTTAATATTTTGTAGGACTTTAGGTAATTTTAGAGCTATTTGGACATGCTTGGACTAGCAGCGCTTCAAATGGCCTATCTAACCGTTATCAGGGAGCTTCTGCCTATTCTTCATTCACATTGATCTCAAAAGGAGTAGCAGAGATGAGCTCAATTAATCCGAGGCCCGATGATTTTCCTCCCGCTCAACAACGCTCTTTCCGACCATCCAATCTACTAATTTCTGCTTGCTTGCTCTGGGCCTTTATTACTCTGCAGTTCCCTAATTTAGCGATCGCAACTCTTTCACGACTGCATGAATCTGTATTCGGGTCGCTCATCCGTGCAGTATATCTTCAGTATCGCTAGCGGACGCTGAGCCCGCCACGTTTGCCTCGACGTTTTGGCATTTATCTACAGAAATATCAAGATTATCATGCAAACGTTAGGATAGGAGGCAAGTTCTTGATACACTGCGCGTCACAGGTTTTTATTTCAATTGGCTTATGGCTGCGACACAGACTGCATCCGCATCCCTGACAACCCTCGCTCAACACACTCGACACGCGGCTCGGCAACTAGCGGTGTTGTCCACTGAGGCTAAAAATCGGGCGATCGAATCGATGGCTCAAGCGCTAGAGGCGGCTGCGCCTGACATTTTGGCAGCCAATGGAGCGGATTGTGCGGCTGCTCACGAGAGCTTAGCAAAGCCGCTCTATGGCCGATTAAAGCTCGATGCAAACAAGCTCCAGGGAGCGATCGCGGGCGTTCGTGATGTGGGTAAACTGGATGATCCCGTGGGGCAACTCCAAATTCATCGAGAACTCGATACGGGGCTGGTGATGAAGCGGGTTAGCTGCCCCTTAGGCGTGTTAGGCGTTATTTTTGAGTCTCGCCCCGATGCCGTCGTGCAGATTTCATCGCTCGCTGTGAAGTCGGGCAACGGCGTGATTCTCAAAGGCGGCAGAGAGGCGATTCGCTCATGTGAAGCTCTTGTTCGCGCTATCCATACAGGTCTAGCGAACGCTGGCATCGATCCGGCTGTCGTGCGCTTGCTGACCACCCGCGAAGAGACGTTAGAGCTGCTTAAGCTCGATTCATGCGTTGATTTAATTATTCCACGGGGCTCCAATTCATTCGTGCGCTTTGTTCAGCAACATACGCGAATCCCGGTGCTTGGGCATGCAGACGGGCTGTGCCATCTTTACATTGACGCATCGGCAGATCCTGACAAAGCCGTGGCGATCGCCATCGATGCCAAAACGAGTTACCCCTCTGCCTGCAACGCAATTGAAACGCTGCTGGTACACCAACATATTGCCGCAGATATCTTGCCTAAACTGGCATCCGCGCTTCAACGTCAGGCAGTTGAGCTAAGAGGTGACGATCGCGCCTGTGAGATAGTGAAAATTGCTCCTGCTAGTGAGTCTGATTGGGCAACCGAATATACCGATTTAATTCTCTCGATCAAAGTTGTGGACTCGCTGGAGGAGGCGATCGCCCATATCAACACCTACGGGTCACGCCATACAGAAGCCATCGTGACTGAACAGGCAGCGGCAGCCCAAACCTTTATGAGTCAGGTGGATGCAGCAGGAGTGTTCCACAACTGCTCCACTCGATTTGCGGATGGGTTTCGGTATGGGTTTGGGGCAGAAGTGGGAATCAGTACCCAAAAAATGCCGCCGCGCGGTCCGGTGGGGTTAGAAGGCTTGGTGACGTATCAGTATCAGGTCGTTGGCGAGGGGCACATCGCCTCTGACTATTCGGGCACATCTGCAAAATCATTTACCCATCGCGACCTTGCATAATGTCATCGAGGGCACTGATTTTGCGAATTTATGCGCAGATTATTCCTCATTCACACTCAATATTTTCTCAGCGCTACAGAGCAGTTCAATCACCTGATCTGCTCCGATGAGTCGTTTGAGGACAACTTGACCAATTGGGCTTTTACCCGGTTCCTGGGGAATGTCAGGCCCCGCTTTAACCTCAACCATAAGAACAGCATCTTCGACTCGGTAGAGCCACAGCCTCTCGTGATTTTCGAGCATGTAAAGACTGAGTTTCTGAATTTCAGGTTTACGTCGCCATGCGATTTCATCCCAAAGCCCTCCAAATTCCCAAATTCGCCCGATCATCCAACCATCGGATAAGAAAAAATATTTCACGCTTCTTTAGTTCTATACGGACTACAGCGATCCTAAATCGCTTGTGAACTGTGTGTGAGCGGTGGGGCAGGCGACGCCCGCCCCACCGCTCACACCCCATCTGGGATTGCTATATACGTCAATGGATATGGGATAGAGACGAGGCGATCGCTCGTTAAGTTTGTATCAGGCTGCCTACTATCTAGCTAATCTACCGGGTTTAGAACCTTATTTAGGGTAATAGGGGCGCTCCCCGCGTTATTGGGTCACTGTTGCCGAATAACACCAGCCAAATCGGAATGGTTAAGAGCAGCATCCCGGTGGTTAAGACAACGCTACCGGCAATAAGTTCTCGGTCGAGATCATATTCTTCTGCCAAAATCAATCCCGCAAAGGCGGTTGGCATTCCTGACATCAGCACAAGGGCAAGTCTCGGATAGGCTGGCAACCCAATCAAAACCGCTATTAATCCTACCATTGCCGGAAGCACGAAAATCTTAAGCGTCATCGGAAGTAGGGCAAGTTTCAAACTTTTCCAGCCGTTGATCTGGCTTACCCTCATTCCCATGAGCAGCAGCGCCATGGGAATGACAACCCAGATTGAGCGATGCAAAACCGTTTCAATGACGGGATTGAGAGAAATTGGGCGAGACGCATATCCCACGGCAAATGCCCAGAGTGACGGAACAGTTAAGACATCTCGAATCTGCAACCACCCCGTCTGAAGGGAGGCAGTGCGTCCAAAATAGCTGGCGATATAGACTCCTAGCCCATACGTGCCAACCACATTGTGAATTACGCTGTACAAAACCACCCAGCTTAGGGCCTGTTCATCCACGAAGACGGGAGCGATCGCTAACCCTACAAACCCTGTATTGCCAATCATCGATGACAGTATAAAACTGCCTCGACGCGATCGCATCGCCCATGTCGCCTGGTCATCCACTGGGGTTGAACTGGGTTCAAGAGAAAGTTCGGGCAACCGTTCAGGGTGCGCGCTAGTAGCCTGCTGTCGCGATCGCCAATAGCTCAATCCTCTAAGACTCAGCCAACTGAGCAATAAACCTCCGATCAACGCGCCGACCGCAAAGATAGGAACCCATCCCACCTGTTGAGCAAACTCAGACTCCCTGGCTAGAACCCCAATCTCAAGAGGAACTCCGACCCAGTATAGGGCGCGCCCTAACATGCGAGGAAACGCATCGGGCAAAATGCGGAATATCAGCAGCCCCAGCCCAGACCACAGCAGTAATGGCAGATATGCCTGAATCAATGTATCTGTCATGAAAAAATCACAACCCGATAGAGACAAAACTTAGGCATATCAGTTCAATCAGCAGAACTCATCAGCGAAATGCTATTCCCCTACGGAAAAGCTTTGAATTTTCCACTGGTCATCATCGCGAACTAACTGATATTGAACAGCAAGATTGCTGTCATATGATTGGGTCGAATCGACTTGGTCGTCTCGATATAGCTCGCCCACTTCAGTCACCGACACCTCTACAATAGCCTGGTCAGGATCATCCTCAAATAGTTCTACTGACGTGACTTCGAGGGTGGGATGTTCATATTCCCAGTGCTCTCCATCCTGTCGAACTTCTTCGACTCGATTGATCTGTTGGGTCAGCGCCGGGTCAACTAGGATGTCATCTAAAGCTTCCACTTCATAGTCTGGGCCTAGTGCCTCCGATTTTGCCTCAAACCAAGTTTGGATAACATTTTCAGCCCGATCTAGGGTGAGCGGCCCTTCTAAATCGGTGGCGGCTTGCTCGTCCGGTACAGGTGGTTCTGGAATCGGTATCACCGGCTCATTGAGAGTGATTTGGAGCTGTTCGCCTTCTAAGGGTGACCCGGTGAAGCTCTGGCTCAGCCACCCATAGATTCGGCTAACCAGAAACCACAACACAATAATGCCGACGAAACCCATTGCCAATAAAAAGACTAGGCGGTCAAGCCGGGGAGCACGGCGAATGCTGTTTCCTCGGCGGCGGGTCGTTGCCTCATTGCCTCCGTGCAGTCCATTGGCTCGTCGAGCCTGCGGGTCAGTATCACCTTGATGCGATCGCCCCCGATTTGAACGAGCATGTCGAGAGCCTGATCCGGCATCAGATCCATTCAGCCGACCCTCCGGTGAGAGCTGCGAAATTCGTTCAGCGGCAGGCATCGTCGAGACACTTCTATCGCCCAACCCCTCCGATCCGTGATTGGGTTCAGCGGTTGCCGTGGCTCCTACCGACTCATCTCCAAAGACCCCACTCCGTACTCGGCTAGTAGGCCGGCTGCCATAGGCGTTTGCATCATCATAAGCAGACTCATATCGAGAGGCTCCCAAGCTTTGAGAGGCTCCATACGAAACCCGCGATGATGATGCCATCGGCCACTGATTCATGGGCTCAGGTTCGTTCGGTAATTCCTCTAAATACGCTTGAACATGCTCGTCTGCAAAATAGTCCTTTAGAGACGCTTGCTGCTGCGCCAAATCTCGGAAATGAGGGAAAACTTCATTTTGCAGCCATCGCTCACTGTAGAGGCAAAGCCCTGGCAGCAAATCAGGCGAGTCTTTCGAGTGTTCTCGAATAAACGCTAGCGACGGATACTCTTGGCTTCGCTCTAACGCATGGCTGGCTTCTTCGGTCTGGCCTAGCAGTAGCGCGCAAATAGCTTGTTCTAAATAAACATCTTGTCGAGACACTAGACGGACTAACATCAGCTTAGCTCGCCGAATTAGGGAGGGCTGCCGCTGGGCAAAGCCCCGCGCCAACAGCGCATACACTGCTAAATAAGTTGCCACTGCTGATGGGCGACGAGCTTCACTCTCAAATAGCGTTTGCTGCTCGGCAGCCGTCAGATAGCCTCGAAGCTGTTGGATAAATCTCAAGAAGTCATCTGTATTTAAGCCAGATTGGTCGTCCCCGATCCCATCAATCCCTCCCCGTTCTTGAAGCATATCTTGCAACAAGCTCAACCCCTGTCGACGAGCTGCGTGATGGTCTTCTGGCAGGGCAAGCAGTTCTAGAATTCGGTACGGTCGTAACTTAAATAAATCAGCCTGCATTTCACCTCGGACACTCGGGAACAATCCTTCGCGGAGTAAGAGCTCTTGCCCAGTTTCTAAGGACTCGGCAGCATTTTCATATTGACCTTGCTGCCATTGCTCGCGTCCTAACTCTAAACAGGATAATGCAACTGTCAGCACAATATCGGCAGCGACGATGTCCGGGTCTCCAAAGCGCCCATTATCAAGCCCGATACTACCGCTACTTAAGTAGGGGCGACCCAACTTTAAAACCAGCTCATATTCACCAAGCTCTAACAAAATGAGCAAAGCACCCACAAGCTGATGGTCGTCGATCTCAATGCTGGGAGTGTAGAGATCAAGGCTATCATCTGAGGTCAAAAGCTGTCCGTTTTGGGGCGTGCTAGTTTTGTGCGGAGTTTCAAATCTAGATGACTCTGAATCATAGGAACGAGCTAGAAACCGACTGTCATAGTCTTGACGCTGATCAGGATTAGAAAGAACGTCATAGGCTTCGTCAATGAGCTGTCTGCGAGCGGCGATCGCAGCGTCTGAATATTCACGACGAGGGAGCTGCAGCGTGCGATCGCGATGAGCTTGCTGTAGCTGTTCAGGCGTTGCCTGAATTGGTAAGCCAAGAATTCTGTAATAATCAAGCGGAATTCGCACGGTCCACATCCCCAGCTATCGAGCCACGTCAAGAACAACAACGTCAACCAGATGATTTCAACGATAATAGCGTATGCCCACGTATGCATTACACTATATATGGATCGTTAAATCAATCTTTAGACATTCGCATATATATAGAATTGCATCCATAGTACAAACAGTTAGCCCTTCTGTGACTAATTCCGTTAGATTTAGTGGCAATTTTTGTCTTTGTCACCAAAATTTAAGCAGATGAGAGCAAGCGCTCACGGGGGGCAGAATTCTCAACGTGAGAAAATCCTGTGAAATTGTTATTCAACCCTTGTTAACATCTAGAGTTGCAATCCATACTGTTTTTATATTGAGATTTTGTGTTAAGACTGGTTTGCTATTAAGAGTGGTTTTACGATCGAGAGCTAAGAGATGTAAAGATATAGCCCCATACCCTGAAATAATGGGTGATGTGTAGCGTGTTTACGGCGTCTCCTCCTCTGCCGATATTAACCGAGCTCATAGGCTTGAGTCATTGAGTCGATCAAGCCGAGCAAATTGCGTTTACCCAACCAATCACGATTCATTCCCTTACGTGAGCTATGTTGGAAGGCCAAATTTCTTATATTGCAAGGATACTGCGAATTAATGGTTCACGAACGAGTACTGCCAACCTTCTCATCTCCTGCTCCAACCATTACTCGGGAGGAGGGGCTGAAGATATATGAAGATATGACATTGGGGCGCACCTTTGAAGACAAATGTGCCGAAATGTATTATCGCGGCAAAATGTTTGGCTTCGTGCATCTTTACAATGGGCAAGAAGCCGTGTCATCCGGTGTCATTACATCCATGCGCCCCGATGATTTTGTGTGTAGCACATACCGCGATCACGTCCATGCGCTGAGCGCAGGGGTGCCAGCGAAGCAGGTCATGGCAGAACTGTTTGGGAAAGAAACCGGATGCAGCAAAGGGCGCGGTGGCTCCATGCACTTGTTTTCAGCAGAGCATAATCTGCTTGGGGGGTTTGCCTTTGTCGCAGAAGGTATTCCAGTGGGCACCGGAGCAGCGTTTCAGTCGAAATATCGGCGCGAAATGCTTGGAGACGAGAGCGCTGACCAGGTTACGGCATGCTTTTTTGGGGATGGCGCGACGAATAACGGGCAGTTTTTTGAGTGCCTCAACATGGCAGCGTTGTGGAAACTCCCGATTATCTACGTCGTTGAAAACAACAAATGGGCGATCGGAATGGCTCACGAACGAGCCACCTCGCAACCTGAGATTTACAAAAAGGCAGGTGTATTTGGGATGCACGGCGTTGAAGTCGATGGAATGGATGTATTGGCGGTGCGAGCGGTTGCTCAAGAAGCCGTTGCCCGGGCGCGGGCGGGTGAAGGGCCTACACTCATCGAAGCATTAACCTATCGATTCCGCGGTCACTCATTGGCAGACCCAGACGAATTGCGATCCAAGAGCGAAAAGGAAAAATGGTTTGCTCGTGATCCGATTAAGCGATTTGCATCCTACCTCACCGAACAGAATTTGGTGAATCAGGACGAGCTCAAGGAGATTGAGCGTCGGATTCAGAAAGATATTGAGGAAGCGGTTGTATTTGCTGAGCAGAGTCCAGAACCTAGCGCAAAAGACTTATATCGTTATGTCTTTGCAGACAATGAGTAATATGGAGACATTGAGGCAGCAATTAAATAATGCTGCTTCAATAAAAGACGTTGCTTTTATTCAAATTACTCATTATGTCTGATCCTCGGATGTATCAAGAAGATGCATTTGTTTTGCTAGAGTCTGGGCAAGACGAGCAGTTTTTGGCTCCAGATGAGATGTTAGAAAAGCTGAAAGCTGTCTTGGGACAACACCCAGACAGCCTGCCGCGGGATGCTCAGCAATTCAGTGACCTAGAGGATCAGGCACGATGTGTATTACATACCTCGTGTGAGTTGAGTGTCGCTCCTGGGCAGTATCTTCAATGGTATGCCGTCAGGTTAGAAAAGTAGGGTGCATCAAGTCTGTGGGGCTGCGTCTGAAATGAGCGCCAATTCAATTTCATCCTCGTCGATCTGAGTTAGCCTTGCCCGAATCTCTGGGCCAAAAAATGTTTCGATTTTTTCCTGCCTTTGCTGCCAGGTTTTGAAGTCAATCAATGGAGATTCAAAGTGCAGAACCAGGGCGTATGCACCCTCAATTGATTCTTCTCGCAAAGATTGTAGGGTGGGGCACTCTTCGTCAGTAGGGCTGAGCCCAAGACGCTCTAGCGAAACGTCAAGGTGTGCCTCCTGCCCGTAGCGATAGCGAGTTACGTCTTTAAGAACTTGCTTTTGGGTGTCGGTCGCTTGCTGCTCTCGAAGTTTGATCACCTCAGGTGGTGTTGGCGGTGAAATAGGGGTGGGTTTGAGTTCAGAGGCTTTGAGGGCAAACCCTCCTAACAATACCGGAATCCCGTAAAAGAATCCTGCGAGGTTGAGTGTGGCATTGTCAGTGAAATAAGCGATGAAACCCATAACGGTCAAGGCACCGCCGATGATTAAGCCTAACGTTCCGAGCGAAGTTTGAGGAAGCATGACGTGCTGGTTGCAATAAGTTATTGGATAGATTATTCATCATAGCTCTGCTTACGGTCTGGGACTTGCACGTTCTATTCGATTGCCCAATTTTTAATTGAGTCTGAGATGATTGAATGAGGTGAGCTATTCTAAGACCAGTGCTTTCGTGATTTGAGGAGCTAAATAGCGTGGAACCTAATGAAATTCGTGAACGGATTGGCACCATTGAAAGCAAACGGGAATCATTGGTGCAATTGCTAGAACAGCCTAATTTGGGTACGTTACGAATTGACGTCAATCAAGCAATTGAGGAAATTGACGATTTGCTCGAAGAATTTGAGCGGACGTTTCCTGCTTCTAATGATGGCGGTAACTAAGTGCGTTGATTTGTGAAAAGATAGTCAGTGCGATCGCCATTTCCGCCGTCGCCTTTTCGTTATTGCTTGTTTGTTACTAAATGCTTGTTACGTTATGGCTGAAGCATATTCCGTTGAAATTCGTCATCAAGGCACTGTCAGCACTGTAACGGTGCCTGCCGATCAGACGATTCTTTCTGTCGCGCTCAATCAGGGCTTAGAGCTTCCCTATTCGTGTAGTGCGGGAGTTTGTACAACCTGTGCCGCCCACGTGTTGGAGGGAGACGTTGACCAAAGTGACGCGATGGGGCTTAGTCCTGACTTGCAGGAACAGGGCTATGTATTGTTATGCAGTGCATATCCCCGGTCTGATCTCACGATTGAAACCGAGAAAGAGGAAAAGGTTTACCAGCTACAGTTTGGTCAATTCCAGTCATAGGTGAATTTAAGGTGACTCGGGTTAGATAATGAATCTTGAGTTTATGACCATAGAAATTGACATTCAAGACTTTGCTGGTCACCTTCACCCAGCCATCGAAACCCGGCTTGCTGCGTATGGCAGCCCGTTGCGGTGGGCGATTACGTCAATTGACTCGGCTAACCCGATGCGGCAAAAAGCATACGTTGATGCCGTCGTTGTCGTTGAGCGGGATGCATCAGTCGCTTGAAACATCGACCTTATACCGCAATGTTGCTTGTCCCGACTGGGGTGGGAGCAGCGATTGGTGGCTATGCGGGGGATGCCTTGCCCGTAGCGCGAGCGATCGCCCATGTGGTTGATCGCTTGATTACCCATCCCAATGTGTTGAATGGCGCACACCTATATTGGGCACTCGATAATGCATTTTATGTCGAGGGCTATGGCTTGGATCAGCTTGCTGCCGGGAATTGGGGCATACGCCCGGTGCATCAAAACCGAATTGGGATCGTCTTTGACAAAGCGATTGAGCCTGAACTTAGGCTGCGTCATCTACAGGCGGCAGATGCAACCCGGGCAACGCTAGGGCTCAATCTGACCGATTATGTGGTGACGGATGAGCCCCTGGGAGTGGAGCTACAAACTGCCGCTTCGGGCACAACGTGGGGTACGCTTCGTCACCCCGATAGCGTATTGCGAGCTGTTGACCGGCTGATTACCCATACCCAGGCTGAGGCGATCGCCATTGTCGCTAGATTTCCAGATGATGACGGCAGCGAGGCTCTCCAAGACTATCGGCAGGGGCGTGGGGTTGATCCGCTCGCAGGAGCAGAAGCCGTAATTAGCCACTTGGTGGTGAAAACCTTTCAAATTCCGTGTGCTCATGCGCCCGCATTGCTGCCGCTGCCCCTTGATCCTGGTTTGTCGCCACGTTCTGCCGCTGAGGAAATTGGATATACGTTTTTACCGTGCGTCTTGGTAGGTCTGAGTCGGGCTCCTCAGTTTGTCACCGATCGGGCGATCGCCTCCAACACCACAATCTGGGCCGATGATGTTGATGCGGTTATTGTGCCAGCGAGTGCCTGTGGCGGCAGCGCAGTCCTGAGTCTGGGCGCGTCATCGACTCAAGTGATTGCTGTGGCTGAGAACACGACTCGCATGAATGTCACCCCCGATCAGGTAGGAATCGATGCGGTGTGGGTCGAGTCTTACCTAGAAGCGATCGGCGTCCTCGTCGCCCATCAAGCGGGGATCAGCGCGGCTGCCCTGCGCCCAAACTTAGCATCGCTTCAGCCGTTAGCGGAGTCAACGCACAGGGAACATCTGCAAGACATCGGCTGTAGATGTTAGGGTTGAGCATAATGCTTAGATGATCCCCATCCGGTCTGCTAAATCTACGGTGTTTGTCAATCGATAGTACTCCAACCTGTGTCAACCTGTTTTATCCCACGTTAGCCGTGACTAAGCCAATTTTGCCTGAACCCGACATAGAACCTCTCAGTCGCGAACAGATTTTGGTTGCGATGGGGATTACTGCCATCGTGCTACTTATTATTTCCCGATTGTGGTTGATGTTTACGCCATACCGCCTGCTTCCGCTTAATTTCTCGGTGCAAACGGTCCTAATCGGCATTGGACTTGGCATTGGCATTACTGGCTTGAGCAGCATTGTATATTCAATTTGGCCCGCCTATCAAAATAGCGCTGATTATTATCTCAAGCTGGTGCTTCAGCCGCTGCACTGGGCTGATTTAATCTGGCTTGGTTTGTTACCGGGTCTTAGTGAAGAGCTTTTGTTTCGAGGCGTGCTGCTACCAACTATCGGGCTGACCCCATTTGGGGTCGTTATATCGGGCCTGTGCTTTGGCGTGCTTCATTTTAGCGGATCTCAGCAATGGCCCTACGTCATATGGGCGACTGTGATTGGTATTGTCCTGGGATACGGGGCGCTCGGCACCGGCAGTCTTGCCGTTCCAATTCTGGCGCACATTACGACCAATTTTGTCTCAAGCTGCATCTGGAAGGCGAGCAGTTAAGGGTTTGTAAAGAACGACGTCACGGTTTAATCGAGTCAGAGGTGACACGCTCCCTCCCAATTCTCAGTAATGAGCTGCTAGCCGCTGGATACAACCATCCTGAATAGCGTCTCGTAAGATGGATAATAGGGCGCAGTCTCGACGTGACAGGTTGCCCACGCGGATTATCTGTTTGATTTGAGCTTCGACCGCTGGAGTCAATTCCCCAACGGTGAGAGCAGTGCGGATATAGGTTTCTAGATGATCGGTCTTTGAACTGTGCAGAGAAGAGTCAGGCAGGGTGAAATTCCAATCGGTATGCTTCATCGATACGGATAAAAATGCATCTGATGAAGATCTTCACGATTGCCGAGTTCAATTCCTGATGCGCGTCATCACCTCTATGGTCTGCCAATCATTTTTAGCCCACCTATAGCAATCCCAGATGGGTTGTGAGGGCGGCGCCTGCACCACCACTCACACACAATTCACGAGCGATTTAGGATCGCTATAGATCAGCGTAGTCCCATCTGAACGCGCCAGAGATTTGCATAGATGCCCTCTTGGTCTAGCAGATGTTCATGAGTGCCTTGCTCAATGAGTTTTCCGTGCTCCATCACGTAGATGCGGTCTGCATTGCGAATGGTTGAAAGGCGATGGGCGATCGCAATAGTGGTGCGATTTTGGGTGATTTTTTCTAGCGATCGCTGAATGGCTGCTTCGGTCTCATTATCCACGGCTGACGTTGCCTCATCCAAGATCAGAATGGGCGGATCTTTGAGAATAGCGCGGGCGATCGCCAGCCGTTGCCGCTGCCCGCCGGAAAGCTTTTTCCCCCGTTCGCCCACAACCGTGTCATAGGTATGGGGCAGTTGGTCAACAAAGTCGTGCGCTTCTGCAATGTGAGCCGCGTGTTTAATTTCCTCCGGCGTTGCGCCTGGAGTGCCGTAGGCAATATTTTCAGCGACCGTTCCATGAAAAAGAAATACATCCTGACTAACGAGCCCAATTGCGCGCCGCAAATCTCGAATATAAATATCGTGTAGATTAATGCCATCTAGGGTGATGGTTCCTGACTGGATGTCATAAAAGCGAAGCAGCAGTTTGACGAGGGTGCTTTTTCCCGACCCGGTAGACCCGACAATGGCAATGGTTTTACCGGCTGGAATGTGAAGTGACAACTGTTCAATCACCGGGAGGCGATCGTCGTACGCAAAGGACATATCGTCGATAGAAATCTCCCCTTGCACCATTTCTTTCGGCAACTGGATATGTCCGGGATGGGTGGTAATGGGCGTATCGAGCAAATTCATCACCCGTGTCGTTGATGCCATCGCCCGCTGATATTGGTCGAGAGTTTCGCCGAGCCGGGTCAGGGGCCACAGCAGCCGCTGAGTAATAAATACCAGCACGCTATAGGTGCCGACTGACAGACTGCCTTCTACCGCTTCCAGGCCACCATAAAGCAAGGTTGCCGTAAAGCCAACTAGGATCACGATGCGGATTAGTGGCACAAAGGCTGCACTCAGGGCGATCGCCCGTCGGTTGCTCTGCCGATAAGCTTCACTTTCGAGATCGACTCGCTCTAGCTCGTAGTCTTCGGTAGTAAAACTTTTAATCGTCGTGATGCCGCTGAGATTATTTGACAATCGACTGTTGAGCAGGCTGACCTGATTGCGAACCTCGGCATATCGCGGAGCTAGCTTCCGCTGAAACGCAACCGATCCCCACAAAATAAACGGCATGGGCAACATGGCCATCCAGGCTACACTCGGAGCTAGCACAAAGAAAGCTCCGCCCACAATCACAACCGTGGTCGTAACTTGCAAAATTTCATTAGCGCCAAAATCTAGAAATCGTTCGAGCTGGTTAATGTCGTCGTTGAGAATCGACATCAGCGCTCCAGTACTGCGAGACTCAAAAAAAGACAGTTCGAGGTCTTGCAAATGTCTATAGGCATCGAGCCGCAGGTCATGCTGAATGGTTTGAGCCAGGTTACGCCACAGCCGAGCGTAGGCATATTCAAACGTTGATTCTAATCCCCAAATGATCAGACTCATCAGCGAGAGCGCCAGCAGTTGACCAAACACGCTCTCTACACCCAGCACATCTGCAATCCAAGAGTCTTGCTGCTTAACGACAACATCAACCGCCATGCCAATCAAGACAGGCGGCGCAAGGTCAAAGACCTTATTGAGAATTGAGCAGCCGGACGCTAGCCAAATCTGCTGCCGATACGCCCGCCCATAGCGGATTAGCCGCTTGAGAGGATAATCGTGATGTGCCCCTGATGAGGATGCCCGAGATGACGATGCCCCTGATGGCGATATGCCGTGTTGATTGCCCATCTGCTCGTGTCAGTAAGTCTTAGTTAAGTATGTGGACATAAATAAATGGTGCTGTAGGGTGCTGTAGTCCCGCTGTTAGGCGGAGCCTTAACGCACCGTCCCGCTGTTAGGCGGAGCCGTAACGCACCGTCCCGCGCTGTTAGGCGGAGCCTAAAATAGTAGTAGATTGGGTTGAGGTACGTATAGCCCAAGGGGCATTCAAGAAAGGCAAAGCCTTGCCGAAGGCAATAACCCAACGCCCGCACGGGTTACGCTATCGCTAACCCATCCTACATTTGATTCCGCCCACCTACTTACTAAATCTGAATATAGCCGTACGCTCTCGTATAAGGCCGCTGAGCGTGTGGGGCTATAAATTGCTTTAAGTACGAGATAAAATATAAGCCATGCCTAGGCGTTATTTGATAATGCTTAGGCAATACTTATGATTGAGTAGAAATTTTGACATTTCGAGTCCCCCCGTTGTGAAAATCCCTGCAAAATTCGCTCAAATGGGTGCTGAATTATTAGCATTGCTTAGGCATTAGCTAATAACATATAGGCGTATTTAATAACATCTACCCATTTTGAATCAATGCTTGGGCATTTTGAATCAATGCCTGGGCATTTTGGATAAACGCTTAGGCGTTCGTTGATAACGTTTGCGTGATGACAAAAAATCTCTGTAGATTTTGGCATCAGATCACATCAAGTCGGAAATCGATTCAGGAGAATCACCTCATTGACTGACAAAACTCTCAAAACCCTGATTCCTTGGTAGGTTGGGTTAGCGTTAGCGTAACCCAACGAAACCCAACGCTGGCTTGGGTTTCACGTTGTTCAACCCAACCTGCAAGACCAGATTTGTCAGTCAATCAGGGAGAATCATTCAGAGGATGAGCGAACGTTAAAGAAATATCAGAATGAGTAGGATGATAATGCAGGTTGCGACCAGCCCGCCCGCGTCGTCAGATCTCGTGGAAGAGGGCGATGTTTGGTGTGACATATCTCGTCGAAAATCACAGCTGTGCCACGCCAGTAGGATGGGTTAGCGCAGCGTAACCCATGCTGATCAGGCATCTTAGCTTTTATCAGTAACCCTAGTGCGCCCCTTGATTAGGGTATGCGATCATCCTCTACAGAGGGAGGCATTGAAGAGTCTTTGGATGATTCCTCAGATGA
>JBNPEG010000050.1:0-14531 GCA_051117555.1 Elainellaceae cyanobacterium
GGGCAGTTTTGGCAAACCCGTCAACATCTTGAAGCGATATCGGCACCCCCTTCTGATCTTCAAGCCCTGACCTGTCCGTCTATTGCCGTTGTCATCCCGGCTCGCAACGAAGCCGATGTCTTGCCGATCACCGTGCGATCGCTCGTTGCTCAACGCTATCCTGGCAATCTCGATATCATTGTCGTTGACGACCACAGCACAGACGATACCGCCACCGTTGCCCGGCGAGCTGCTGAGGAGATTGACGCGCCGTTTGATTTTCCGCGCACTCTCCGCATTCTCCAAGCTGAACCCCTGCCTGCCGGGTGGACGGGCAAACTCTGGGCACTCGAACAAGGCACCCAATACGCGCTCAGCCAAACGCCAGATCCTGCGTTTGTTCTGCTCACGGATGCCGATATTGAACACGATCCAGATAATCTGTATCGACTCGTGACCCAAGCGCAGCACGACCCCCTCGATCTGGTATCCATCATGGTGAGGTTGCGGTGTCAGAGTGTCTGGGAGAAACTCTTGATTCCAGCATTTGTTTTTTTCTTTCAGAAACTCTACCCCTTCTCGTGGGTAAATGATCCCCAAAAACGCACTGCCGCTGCTGCCGGAGGGTGCGCTCTGATTCGCCCGGCAGCCCTCAAGCGCATCGGAGGCATTGCCGCAATTCGTCACGCCTTGATCGATGATTGTGCGTTGGCAAATGCAGTCAAGTGGACGGTTCAAGAGAGCAACGCCAATCTGTCTGCCCAGTCTTTCCCGCTGTTGCTTCACCCACCCACCCGGTCTAACCCAATCTGGCTAGGGCTCAGTTCTCTGACCCATAGCCTGCGCCCCTATCCTGACTTGAAGACCATCTGGGATATGGTGGCACGTACCGCATATACCCAGTTGCACTACTCGCCGCTGTTGTTGTTGGGGACGCTAATCGGCATGACGTGGGTTTATCTGGTGCCGCCTCTGAGCGCGATCGCCGGGATAGTGACAGGGCAATGGGCGTTATCGGCAGTCGGACTTTTTACCTGGCTACTGATGGCGATCGCCTATGCCCCGATTCTTCGGTTTTATCGGGTGCCGTTGCCGTTTGCAGTCTGTTTACCCGCGATCGCATTTCTGTATACGCTGATGACTCTAGATTCAGCGCTGCGTCACTGGCAAGGACGAGGGGGGGCGTGGAAAGGTCGAGTCTACCCATAAGATACGGGGCTAGCGGTCAGCGATAATCGGAGGGCAGCGATGCGAAGACTTGAGCGATTCGATGTTCAAGGGCATTTAATCCCATGAGTGAGCCTCGGATCAGTCGCAGAGCCGCCACTGGATGGGTGATGAACTCTTTTGCCAACGGCACTGGCTGGAGGTTGCCCTGAGCATCAATGGCAGAATTTAAATTCGGTAAATCGTGAAAGCAGTCATCGCTGACAACTCGCAGGATCGCAACCTTCATTCCCCACTCATGTAAGACGGTTAGCGCCGCATGACCTTCCATATCCACGATGTCAGCGTGATGAGTGTGTCCCAACGCACGCTTTTCAGATGCCGACCAAATCAGGCGATCGCTCGTTAGGGCATTCACAAGATGAACCTGAGGCTCTAATGCCTGCACAAGGGCATCGGTCAGGCGATCGCACTGGATTACCTCAGCAGAGGCTGGCTCAGAGAGGATCATGCAGCCCCGATACACCACCGCATCCCCAATGTGGAGATCTGGGGATAAGCTACCGCATACTCCCGCTAAAAGCACAGACTCCCCCGCTTCCCATGCATGGTGCTGGCGATAGTGCTCCAAGTGCGATCGCAGGGTTGAAGACCCCATCGGGATGGGGCATATCCACTCCAATGGAACCCCAACCCGGCTCAGGCCACGACGCACTGCCCGATATTCTGCCCCCTGTGGCACTAAAATCATCATCGGCCGGTGTGCGCTTGAGTTAAGCATGGTGGTATGGGGCGCGCCGTGCCTCACACCACCCTCTCTGTACTTGGCGTACTTGACGCAATTACGAATTGCTCTAATCATGCCAGTCGTCGCGACGAATTGCTGCTGAGATACATTCGTCGCTGCTGAAGAACCTCGCTATACAGGTCTTCAAGCTGACCAATATTGCGGCTAAGCGTATAGCGATCGAGCACGCGCTGGCGGGCTTTTTGCCCAAGCACATCGGTGAGTTCGGGGTGATCGCGGCAAATCGGGAGCAGTGTCTGGAGCTGGGTGGCCACTCGATTCGTGCTCATAATAATGCCTGCCCCTTCAGACAACACCTCACCATCTGCTCCGGCATCGGTCGCCACACACGCAACCCCGCACGCCATCGCTTCAAGCAGCGACAGCGACAGCCCCTCAACCAACGACGGCAGAATAAACACATCGGCTGCCCGCAGAATGTTGATGCGGTGCTGCTCGTCTGCAACAAACCCTAACCAATGGATTCCGTGCTCTGACGTATAGAACGGCATCAAAGAGGGAACTAACGGGCCACTGCCCACTACTAATAGCGTGCTGTCAGCCCCCATATCTAAATGGCGCCAGGCTTTTAGCAGCGACTCTACATTTTTTTCAGACGCAATACGCCCCTGATAGACAAACAACCGCTTCGTATTGAACTGAGACTTAACCGACGAAATGCCGGGGTAATATTTATCGACATCCACTCCATTAGGGATGACCGCGACCTTTTCAGCAGGAACCCCAAGTCGAACCAGCAAATCTCGCTGAATGTGAGAAAACACGATAACGCGATCGTAGTTTGCCAAAAAGGGGGCGTATAGCTGGTATGTGAGATGCTGAGTCCCCGATGTAAAGTTACGCCGCTTGAGGTCAAACGGGGGATGAAAGGTGGCAATCAGCGGTAGATTGAGTTCTTCACAGATTTCGGGCAGCAAAAAGTCGAGCGGAGAAAGGGTCAATGAGGCATGAACCAAATCTGGTTTAAGCTGCTGGAGAGCTTTGACTAAGACCTTGCTTGATTTCAGTGACGGAATTGTATAAACCTGAGACTTAAATAGAAATGGAATAGGAACTTCGTGGCATTCCGGATCAGAGTCAGCTACCGATTCTGATTGAGCAAAATGGAGAAAACTAACTTGATAGCCGCTGTCTAGTAAAACATTTGTAATTTCTCGACTGTAGGTCACATTGCCACAAAATGGCGATTTTTTTCCAAGCCAAGCGATATGCATTCAAGTTGATACGGTTATTTCAAAATCGCGACTCAATATCAGGGTCTAGCTACCTAAGAGGCGGTTTTAGCTGTTCCCTTACGGGAAATGTACCATGTCACGACTCCCCCTGAGATCGCCAAAGCGGCTAATCCTAAAAACACGGCCTGGAGTCCAACGAAATTTTCGGCAACGCCTGCCAACGCTAAGGGGAGACTCAACGCGATGTTGACCGCATTGTTTTGTAGGCCAAACACCTTACCTCGCATTGCTTCAGGCGTCTCTGCTTGAATGGTCGTCTGCATGGGAATACCTACCAGTGCAGCAAAACTACCCATCAGCATAATGCAGCCCAATGCCGGAAAAAGCCGCTCGGTGAAAAATGACAGGCTGATCAAACAGGCTGAAATGCCAATCGACCCTAAAAGACTCAGTTGGTTACGAGAGAACCGTTGACAAAACTGACCAATCAGCGCCGCACCGATCGCCATCCCGACGCCAGCCGCTGCTAAGAGAAAGCCAAATTGGTCAGAGTCGATGGCAGGCATAATCTCGGCTAGGCGCACGGCAAGCACCGCGAGCGCTGCAAAAATCGAGAATAGGATCACCAACTGCACCAAGGCTGCTCGAACTTGGCCTTGTTGTCCCAGATATTTCAACCCATCTCGAATATCTTGAAAAACGTGGGCATGTTCTTCTTGATCAAGATGTCCTCCCTTTTCCTGGGGGCGAACAAACAGCAGCAGCACCCCAGCAATGCCATACCCAAGCCCGACCAATAACTCTTGACCAATGCCGACAGCAGTTCCCAATTTTTCCATGACGGTGTTGGCGATCGCCAGCAACGGTTCTCCGAGCGCAAATCCGATGATTACCGATGCCATCATCGTCGTGGTATAGAGAGAGTTTGCCGATAGCAGGTGCTTACGCTTGACTAGGAGAGGAATCGCCGCCTGTTCTGCAGGTGCGAAAAACTGAGTCAGCGTCGATACCCAAAACGTCACCGCCAACAGCATAAAAAAGCCAACGGGCAATCCTGCAAAGGCTGACCATCCTTGGGAAATCCACAGGAGAGGCGGCAACGCCAGCACTAGCGCGCCTCGCAACAGATTGGTTGAGACGAGCACCAGTTTTTTGGGCCACCGATCGACAAACACCCCGGCGATTGACCCAAATAGAACAGCCGGAATTGTAAAGACGATCATCAGGGCTGACACCCAGCCGCTAATCGTTTGCCCCTCTGCCTGAAATCGACTGGCAATCAGCCCAATCATCAACACCAAATAGACTTTATCTGCCAATTGAGAAAAGACTTGCCCGCTCCAAAGCACCAAAAAATTCCAGTTTTTTAATACCGGCAAGAATCCCTCTTCGGATTCTTCATTAGGATCAAAGTCAGGCAGTTCGGGTGTGTTGCCATTGCCATTGCCGTTGCCATTTCCTTTTAATTGAGAGGGTGTGTTGTCTTGGGGCGATCGCCCAGTCGTCACAGACTGGACTAGAGCATCGTCTTGGTTTCTGCCAACCGCTTCTGGCAATGTCTCAGTGCTTGGGTTTGGTGTAATGTTGCGATGCGGTTCAAGCTCACTCAGCAGTGGCTTACAGGATTGCAGGTCAGAATCAAATAATTCCATACGTTATGGATCACGATGACTTTAACAAAGGCGTAAAGCAGGTTTCGATTAGGGCTGCTGAGCGAATTGGGCGCTCTAAATGATACTGGGTATAATGCCTCAGAGTTTGCTCTATTGAGAGCCATACCCTAACGGACGCTGCTGAATTTGGCGACACACTAGACGACACCTCGTCCCCCCGAAGCGAATCAGACCCAAGCGGTCGTCCATCGAGTTGAGGCAGTTGAGGGTTGGCTAATTGTTGAAACAGGGCTAGCTCGGTTGCATTGAGTAAGATACATAATTCTGGAATCTTAGACTGAGCGTGATGTCGGGATTGCCGTTTAAGCTGATCTGGATAGCAATTCCCCTGAGTTACAGCGTACTTGGAAATGGCGATCGCTTCATTAACGCCAGACACATTCCTGGTGCCTAATTCGCCGGTATCCATTGGCGGAGAATAATCCCACGGGTTTGGACGAGGTTTTGTATATCCCTCGGATGCCAGCCGCTCTAGCTCAGATAGTTGAACCGTTCCTCCTGCTGCGGCGCTAAAGCCAATTCGCCAGTCTCGATTTGAAAAATCTGGAACAACAGGCTGCTGCGTCACGCAGCAAACTTGAACTTGGGGAGCTAGCCCAGCAACAACGAGCAGGTGAAAGACTGCGTGAACTAAACATGCCAACGTCAGCGACTGCGGCTGCTTGGCTAAGCGTCTCAGATGCTCGCAAACCAATGCAAACAATTCGGCCTGCGGTTGCTGGCTTAACGCCTGACATAACGCTACTTCTGCCAGATATTGGCTCGCGGTTAACGTTCCCAAATCTTGGCTGAGATTCGGGAAGGATTCTAAACCCTCTACTTGTACAATTTTATCGAGGTTGCGTCCCTTGGCAATGAATAGTTCATTTACAGCGAACAAGCTGCTTCGCCCGCGCAAGGACGATTTGTGCTTTCGAGCCCCAGGTGCCACAGCGCGAATCAGCCCCTGCTCCGGAGTTAGCACCGTCAACAGGCGATCGCTTTCTCCAAGAGGGATGCTTTTGAGATTGATACCTGTAACTTTATAGGTTCCGCTCATGATTGGGCTTTAGCACGATGGGCACAGGAGGACAGCGAAGAAGACATGATTAAACCGTCAGGGAAACGAGCAAGCAGGACAAACTCTAACGTACGCCCCAATATTCAAAGCGTATCACCCGTTCTCGTTGCCGAATGGCAATTCCTAGGTCTCCTCATCATTTACCCGTCCATGCTTTCCCATCTCTTCACGCTGGCGAATCAACTCAGGACCTCGGGATGTTCCTAACCGAGTTGCACCCGCCACGATGAGTTCGATTGCCTGCTCTGCGGTGCGGATACCACCAGCCGCCTTAATACCGACGCGATCCTTAGTCAGCTCTTTTAGCAATCGAACATCCGCAACCGTTGCACCGCCCGACCAGCCAGTACTTGTCTTTAAAAATTGAGCACCCGCTTCCATACAGATGTCAGCCGCAATTCGCTTTTCTTCATCGGTGAGCAGCGCAGTTTCTAGAATCGCTTTGACGGGTTTTCCGGTCTCTTCACAGATTTCCGCTAATTCTCGATGAACTGCATCGGTTTGACCCGCCTTGAGCCAGCCTAAATTAATGACAACATCAAGCTCAGTCGCACCATTTTCAATCGCTTCCTGAGCTTCATAGCGCTTCACGGCTGATGTGGTCGCCCCGGTTGGAAACCCAATCACCGCACAGACCTGGGGTCGGCGGTTATGCAACAGTTCAGCGGCTTGGCGCACATGAACCGGATAGAGACACACTGCTGGAAACCCAAAGCGATCGGCAGCTTCACACCATTGAGCGACATGAGCCGAAGTTGCCACCGGATTTAGCAGCGCATGGTCAATGTACTCAGCTAAGTCGATATCAGCATGGACGTTGACCATAATGCCTCAATGCCTCGTTGAATCTCTTCCCTCTTTACTTGTACCAAAATGCACTGCACTTCGGGGGCGCGATCGCTCGATTTGGGCGATCGCGCGATTTGGAGTTATACCACTTGAGATTCTGGCTGAGATTCTGGATCAAATCAGAACAACTGTGAGGTGATTGCGATCGCCAATTGGTTGCGCGATTCCACACCCGATAGCGGTCCTGGTTTTGGTTCTAGTCCAGAGGTATGTTTCAAGCTACCTGGACAATGCTTTAGATCAAGATTGAATCGAGAAGCCTTATTGACTGACAAAACTCTGGATGCTGGCGGCTGAAGCCGCGCCTACATGAGCAAAACCCGCCTCCGCGGGTTGGAGTCAGTCGGCGCTAGCGAAGCCATGCCGAAGGCTATAGGCCAACTTTGTACGTGTAGTAGCAGTTACTCTTCGAGAAGCCGCTATGCGTCTACAACTGCCGCTACAAAAATTTTGTCAGTCAGACAGACAGATCGAGAAGCTTATAAAACTGCCACATTCGATATTCGGCGTTTCTGCCAGCAGGTCATGATAAACCCATAGGAATCAGGAGACGCAGAGATGGAGATTTCTAAGGATGATCTTCGCTGGGCAGTCGGGCAAGGGGTACTGTCTGACGAGCAAGCCGAACAGCTCTGGCAGGCACTTGCCGAACGAACGGGTAATTCAGAATCAGCCGTAGAGCATCGCCCCCGGTTTGACCTCCCCCATGTTGCCTACTATTTCGGTGCACTCATCGTCATTGGGGCAATGAGCTGGTTTATGACGCTGGCATGGGAAGAATTTGGCGGAGCTGGGATTTTCATTATTTCCTGCATTTACGCCCTTTGTTTCATTTTGGCAGGGCATACCCTCTGGTATCGTCAGAATCTGAGAATTCCAGGCGGGTTATTGATTACGATCGCCGTTTGTCTCACACCGCTCGCCATCTATGGGCTGCAACGCTGGACGGGGATTTGGATTCAAGGTGATCCGGGCACCTACCCCAACTATCACATTTGGGTCAAAGGAAGTTGGTTGCTCATGGAGTTGGGCACGATTGCCGCCGGTCTGATTGCGCTGCGATTTTTCCGATTTCCATTCCTGATTGCGCCGATCGCCTTTACGCTCTGGTATATGTCAATGGATTTAACCCCGTTGCTGTTTGGGCAGGTCGAATTTACGTGGGACCAGCGGCGGCTGGTGTCGATGTGGTTTGGAATTGCGATGTTGATCGTTGCCTACTGGGTTGACTTGCGATCGCGGCGATCGCGCGAAGATTATGCTTTTTGGCTTTATCTATTTGGGTTGCTGTCGTTCTGGACAGGACTATCGCTATCCAATACCGACAGTGAATTTCAGTGGTTCATCTACTGCGTGATTAATGTCGGTTTGATTTCGCTATCTCTACTGCTGCATCGACGGCTATTTATCATCTTTGGGGCGTTGGGCGTGTTTGGCTATCTCAGCCACCTTGCCTCCATCGTGTTCCGAGATTCTCTCCTGTTTCCCTTTGCGTTATCCGCGATCGGAGTTGCCATCATTTGGTTTGGCGTTCTCTATCAACGCCATCAACGACGATTAGAACAGATCGTTGATGACCAGATGCCTGATTGGTTAAGTCGGGTCATTCCTCAACGACGCTAAGGCTTGATTGATGACGTGATTTATAGACAGATTGGGGTGGGGGCATAGATTTGTCCAGGTTTCGTCTAGTAAGCTGAAACCAACGGATTCATGGTGGGTGCCCTATGAGCTTAGAGTCATACACGGAACCTGTGTCTCAACTATTAAACTGTGATGCCAGTCTCACGTATCGCGACTGGTTTGATTATCCCGGGCAGTTGGGGCTCACTCAGTCTGATGTTCCCGAACTGATTCGGATGGCGATCGATCCTCAGTTCAACGAGCTTGATTCCGACTCTCAAGAGGTCTGGGCACCCATTCACGCGATTCGAGCATTGGGGCAGTTGCGCGCAGAAGAGGCGATCGCCCCTTTGATTTCGCTTTTCACCGTTGAGGATGACTATTTTCGGCAAGATTTGCCCGATGTGTTGGGGCTGATAGGTCCAGCGGCGATCGCTCCACTGGCCGCTTTCCTAGAGGATACCGAACAAGACGTGTGGGCAAGAGTGCTGGCCGTTAATAGTCTTGAGCAGATCGCGCATCGACATCCTGACCACCAATCAGACTGCGTTGAGGTGATGATGACTTGGCTAGCGCGCTACCGCGAAAATGATGAAATTTTGGATTCAACCCTGATTGATTGCCTGACTCAGTTAAAAGCTCAAGAGGCGGCTCCTCTAATCGAGGAGGTCTTCGCCCACAAAGACGTGGATGAAATGCTGACTGGCAGCCCAGCAATGGTGCGAGTGCAGCTCGGCTTAAATCAAGAGTCAGATTTTAGCTCTGAGGAATTGAAGCCCAAGACTCCAGAGAGTATGAAGCAAATCAAGGAAATTCTAAAACTCTTTGATCTACAAGCCACTTCACCTCAAGGCTTTGGCAAAGCCTCGTCGTCTCAGACGCAAAAGACGAAAAAATCAAAGAAAAAGAAGAAGAAAAAGCGCTAATACCACTTCGTCGCTAGTAACTTACCAAGTTGCGGACCTTAACCGCTTCAGCGTGAAACCATCAGATTCAGAGTAGCCAAATTCAGGGAAGATCGTCCTGCTGACAGCCAAGGTCTCTTCTAAATTTCCTCTAGTTCTGTCACAAGACCTGCCCTCACTGTCTGTGTGTGGCTAAGTAAAACGTTATTACGCATTGTAACAATTGTTTATTTCTGGTGCCCCAGAGCAGGCCCGGGTGATGTAATCTTGGCTTATAAGAAGTCATAACGAATGTGACTTAGCACTCACGATTAAGTTCTTTGGAAGGTGTGAGGACAGGTCACTATCCCTCAAGTAGTTTCTCTCCTCATCAGTCTCGTTGCGGAGAATGCTGAATGCAAGGCAGAAACGGGGTAAATCGTGCCCGGTCACGAGGATGAGAAACCTAAGCATACGGCTGTGCTGATGCAAATTTGGCAGACGATACTCTCTGCCTATTAAAAACCGCACAGATAAGAAAAACACACCAAGATACACAACAGGAAGAGAAATATGACGAGTAGCCAAATGAAATGTCCGTTCCCAATGAGCGGGAAGCTAATGGAAATCTGGCGGGCAGTGTCATCTGTCCTAAAATCCAGTAGCGCAGAAACGACTGACAGTAGTACGCCACGGTCCACGACATCTAATCCAGGTAGCAGCGCCGGCTGTCCCTTTATAGGCACCCCGCAAGCCTTTGCGGCGGGTGGTGGCACCTCCAATCGAGACTGGTGGCCGAATCAGTTGAATCTAAATATTCTCCATCAGTACTCGCCTCGGGCTAATCCTATGGACGAGACATTTAACTACGCTGAGGAGTTCAAGACTCTCGACTTAGCAGCCATGCGGGCAGACATCTTCGAGCTGATGACCACCTCTCAGGACTGGTGGCCAGCCGACTATGGCCACTATGGCCCCCTCTTCATCCGGATGGCCTGGCACAGTGCTGGCACCTATCGCATCGGTGACGGTCGCGGCGGCGCGGGTTCGGGTAGTCAGCGGTTTGCGCCCCTGAATAGTTGGCCCGACAATGCTAACCTCGATAAGGCACGCATGTTGCTGTGGCCGATTAAGCAGAAGTACGGCAAGAAAATCTCTTGGGCTGACCTCATGGTCTTCGCCGGTAACTGCGCGCTCGAGTCTATGGGCTTCAAGACACTGGGATTTGCGGGCGGTCGTGAGGATATTTGGGAGCCAGAGTTAGACATCTACTGGGGCTCCGAGACCACCTGGCATGGTGAGGCAGACTATAGTGGCAAGCGCTACAGCGGCGATCGCGTGCTGGAAAATCCCCTGGCTGCCGTTCGCATGGGCCTGATTTACGTGAATCCAGAAGGACCAAACGGCGAACCCGATCCGGTTGGCTCAGGGCGCGATGTTCGCGAGACCTTTGGTCGCATGGCGATGAACGACGAGGAAACCGTAGCGCTGACCGCCGGTGGACATACCTTCGGCAAATGCCATGGCGCGGGCGATGCGGCGCACGTGGGGGCCGAGCCCGAGGGAGCCAGCATTGTCGAGCAGGGACTCGGCTGGAGGAGTACCTTTAACAGCGGCGTCGGCGTCGATGCCATCACCAGCGGTATTGAAGGTGCCTGGACCCCCACGCCGACCCAGTGGGACAACAGCTATCTCGAAACTCTGTTCAAATATGACTGGGAACCCGTGAAAAGTCCGGCGGGTGCATGGCAGTGGGAACCCAAGAACGGGGCTGGTTCAGATGCGGTGCCCGATGCCTTCGATCCATCCAAGCGGCATGCTCCCATCATGACCACAGCGGACATGTCCATGAAGAAGGACCCCATCTATGAGCCGATTGCGCGGCGCTACCACGATAATCCCGATGAGTTGGCTGAGGCGTTCGCTAAAGCCTGGTTCAAGCTGACCCACCGCGACATGGGCCCGAAATCCCGCTATCTCGGCCCAGAGGTTCCTGCAGAAGACTTCCTCTGGCAAGATCCCATTCCCGCTGTGGATCATGAACTGATTAATGAGCAGGACATTGCCGCTCTCAAGAGCAAGATCCTTGATTCGGGCTTGTCAGTCTCTCAATTGATTACGACAGCCTGGGCATCGGCAGTAACCTACCGCGATTCTGACAAGCGCGGCGGCGCGAATGGGGCACGAATTCGGCTGGCACCGCAGAAAGATTGGGACGTTAACCAGCCAGAGCAATTGGCCAAGGTGCTGCAAACGCTTGAGGGCATCCAAAACGAGTTCAATAGCTCGCAGTCTGGCGGGAAGCAGGTTTCCCTGGCAGATTTGATTGTTCTCGCAGGATGTGCCGGCGTTGAGAAAGCGGCAAAGAATGCCGGACATGACGTGACAGTTCCGTTCACACCGGGACGCACGGATGCATCAGAGGAGCAAACCGATGCGGAGTCTTTCGCTTACCTTGAACCCAAGACCGATGGCTTCCGCAACTACAGCAGAGGCGAACATCACGTTTCTACAGAAGAGTTGCTGGTGGATCGGGCCCAGTTAATGACGCTGAGCGCACCAGAGATGACGGTCCTCGTCGGTGGCCTGCGGGTTCTGGGGGCAAATCATGGCGGCTCTAAGCACGGGGTCTTTACCGATCGCCCTGAAACGTTGACCAACGACTTCTTCGTGAACTTGCTCGACTTCGGCACGACGTGGAAGGAAGTTTCGGATGAGGAGCAGGAGTTTGAGGGGCGCGATCGCAAAACCGGCGAACTCAAGTGGACCGGCACCCGCGTCGATCTGATCTTCGGTTCGAACTCTCAGCTTCGAGCCCTGGCAGAGGTCTATGGCTGCAACGATGCTCAAGAGAAATTTGTGCATGACTTTGTGGCAGCGTGGGACAAAGTGATGAACCTCGATCGCTTCGATCTCGCTTAATCTAGACAAAAACCTCTTCGCAGGTAAGCGTAACCTCAACCGATGTTCTGTCGATGAGAACTAGGTTGAGGTTACGCGCATTGAAGCCTAATGTCCCGGTCACTCGTGGTAGATCACGTTGCGAAATTGATGAATGATAGGGAAACCATTAGCCCACCAACCACCCGTTGTACGGGCATGACATTGTCATGCCCCTCCGAAAATCATTCGCCGATGAGCAATGCCCGGATATTTGTGGGTGAACTTCAGATATTCACGCGGGATACTCAGATATTCACCTGGGATACTCAGATATTCACGCGGGATACTCAGATATTCACGCGGGATACTCAAACATTCACGCGGGATACTCAGATATTCACCTGGGATACTCAAACATTCACGCGGGATACTCAGATATTCAACGGTGAACCTCAGATATTCACGTGGGATACTCAGATATTCAGCGGGGATGTGTGGGATATTGATTGGCGATGATTAGACATTCACGTGTGATGCTCAGATATTTGTGGGTGAACCTCAGATATTCATGGGTGATGCTCAAAGATTCAACACTGAACCTCAGATATTCATTGATGAACCTCAGATTGATAGTTGGGCAGAGTTGCAACATTTCCTACCACTGATCAGCGTTGGGGATGCTGCAACCCGGATGCTTAATGAACCGAACTCGTTCAGCGTCAAGCGTAAAAAGTAGATGCTGTTAGATTATTGAGGCTTCTCTTCAGGCAACATGCACTTGTCAGAATCGCACCCTGCTGGGCCAGCTTCGGTCATATAACCCGAATCGTGACGCATCAGCGCCGCGTAGAACTCTTCGACCTGACGACGCTCTTGAACGTGCTGCATCATCTGATCAAACACATCTTTACTAATCGGCTCGAAGGGCAACCGAGGAAAGGTTTGGTGGTCATCAAACCGAGCCAGCAGTGCCGCAGAGATGTAGCCCTTGTCATCCCGAATCGTTTCATGAATTTGAGTCCCTAGGGCATCGATTTCATGCTCGCGCAGCTCAATCGTGGCAGAGGTATTGTGGGTGGTATAGTGCGTCTGCACCTGCATGTAAAAGTCAAACTGCGCCAGCGCAGAAAACTTGCCGATGTCGATCTGATCGGCACCGAGAAGGTTTGCCCAAGATACTTCAGTGGGAATTTCGACGAGCCATTCGGTGCATCGTGGATCAAACGGATCGTCGAGCAATCGACCGTCTTCGTCTTTGTCAGACTGGGCAGGCACAATGGAATAGCCATAGTCTAGACAGGCGAGTGCTACCGGGTCGCTTTTGCCAAAGGTGATGCGGCGGATAAATCGCTGCGCTTTGGGGGGATGCCAGCCCGGCGATGCGCCTGTGAGCAGACTTTTGGTTCCTGCGGGCTGAACCGTGGTGCAGCGGTTAGGACGCTTTAACCCGTGGCGATCGCAATAGTCCCATACGGTTTGGTGAACAACATCTCGCCAGCGATTGAGGTAGGCTTGCTCACGCTGCTTGAATTCAAGCCCTTTCATCGTATCGGGGCGACCGGCTTCCCACCAGCGCAGCCAGTCAACTCCCAGCGCATGCACAAAGAAGTCAAACAGCCCCGTGAATGAAACGCCGACAATCGGGTCTGTTTCACGAGAGGCTTGATAGCGAGGTTCCACAAATCGATGGTTTAGCAACGCCGCAACGGCAAGCGCGCCTGCCCTAAACGCGTCGTCTTGTTCTTGAACATTATTGGGATCAAGCTGATTGAGATGGACTTCTGCCAGATTGCAGTGGAAGTTTTCCCCGATGATTTCCCCACACGGATTCAGACCATAGCGTCCATCCCCTTGGGCACGTCGCTTTGCTTCACCCGCCCACTGAATCGCGCCTTCGCCCGAATAATATTGCTTCCGAACTGCCTGGATGCACTCGTCTAGGCTCGGCTTTTGATGAAAGACGCGGGTATGATTTGCCATCCGCAGTGCATCCCGTTCTGGGTCGATGCGCCAGTTTCCGTCCTCGTCCTGCATCCAAAGGTTTTCCTTTGCCGTGGCAGCGAGTTCGTCATCACTGCTAAACTGTCGCATGCCTGCCGATCGCCGGATATTACCCGCCACCACGCAAGCTGCGGCTTCGTCGATGAGCAGACAGCATTCCACTGAATTTAACTGACGACCCACCGCTTTATTGAGAATTCTGGCGCATCGAGCATAAAGCCCCGGCAATCGCACCGGATTTGCAACTCCGCCAAAGCCTTTCAGCTTTTCTCCGGCTGGGCGAACGTCGCTTAAGTCAATCGTGACGTGGATGCCGCCTGAGGTGTTGCCCGAAAATTGTTCATCTGTTGACAGCTCAAGCAGCGATTGATACGACATCACCCAGCCTTGACGACTATCACCTACCTTGATTGTGACGCGATCGCCCCG
>JBNPEG010000050.1:14631-19806 GCA_051117555.1 Elainellaceae cyanobacterium
ATCGCCCCGGATATCCACCGATGTATGACTCTGTCGCTGGTCAGCCGGAGTCGTGCCAATTTCGCCCGCCATCTCAATGGTGAGACGATTCCGAATTGGGGGAAGTTGGTTGATGTACTTGGGTTCTAGAACAGCACCCGTTCCACACCCCATCATGGCAAGATCCATCATCAGACCAAATGCTCGCCAATCGACAACGTTGGTGCTGGTGCAGTTGTAGGCTCCTGAAAAGTTTTCGGGCTTATCGAGCCACGACGTTCCGCCAACCCAAAGCCATCGCCCAGACGGCAAACTCTTGACCTGATACTGCATGCGGCGAACCAAATCAGCTTCGTCGGACGACAGGTTGCCAAGCTGGGTCAACCCCCGTAAGGTGCGATCGCACACCTGCTCCCAGGTTTCTCGCGCATTCGAGGCATCATCACCTTGACGGCTATAGGTTCTGAAAAACACCGGATTTGCAGCGGGCGCAGTGTCGGGGAAATGACTAGTTTGACGGGGACGTTCAAGGTCTCGAACCATAAGTCAAATGCTCACTAAATTGGACGAAGGGAGAATAGAAGTTATGGATCAGTCTAACAGCTATATATAGAGTTTGGATCTGAAAGAAGACGCTACATATTGCATCTTAGCGTAATGGATTTACACTTTCTAGATTGAGTGCGTCTCGAAATGATCTTCAGATATAGCGTCTTCACCTTAAGTTGAACACTATATTCGCAAAGCGCTAAAAGATCCACTCCCTGGAAGGAACAGACTTTGCTGGTTTAGGTTCGATTTTGACCGCCAAACCCAAAATCTCTGACACCAATTTACGCCTCCAATCGTTTCAGCCAGAATAGAGTCAGCCAGGATAATGTGAGCAGGCAGTGGCGATCGCCACTGAGCTTGGCATTCCCCTCAAAACTGAGTGCGAGACGTTGATGGCAGAAGTTAGATCATCGTCACAGTGAGCTAGAACTTGTTTAGAAATGCTTCTAACGATCTGACGCGCTGATCACAGGAGACATCGCCAGCTTTTCAGCCGCATCTAGCATCTCCATTACATCAGTTGCTGACCAATCGCGGCGATTTTGGCAGTGGTGTGCCACTAATAATCCCCAGAGGCGATGTTCAACTAGAACGGGCACCACCAAATTGGCACGGACTTGAATACTTCGTAAAAAGTCTTTATGACACGGATGAATAGGCTCTGTTTCAATATCGGCGATCGCCCTGACCCTGCCTTCTAAATACATGGCAGCATACTCGTCATTGAAACACTCATCAGCCCCCGTCGAACCGTAGATTGAGTAATCATCTGACCTGAGCGATTCAAACGTGACTTGACCTTTCCACTCGTAGTAGAAGTAATACAAAACCACCCGATCCACATCCAAGGTTTTGCGCAGATAATCGGCTGTTTGTTGCACCAATGTATCTCGCTTTAGTTTTTGGCCGAGACTGTCGGCAACTTTTGCTAGGCCAGGATCTGGAATTGACATAGTGTTGACGTAATGGTGAGGGAGTTGACTTGAGTGCGCGTGTGTATTTGCTTCAGTAGGCATCAGCGGGGCATCAATGGGACATCAATGGGGCATGAATGCGCACCGCATCTATATCCATTTAAACGTAATCATCCAAAATATGAAGGCTCGGTGAAGAGTGCAGCCACATTTCCCATCGTGGGGATAGATGCAGGGGCTTAGTTGAATACTGGCATGTGGTGTTCAATCATGCGATCGCTCAATCATGCGATTGGATGTCTTCATGTTCTTTTTGTGAAGAAGTTAAGGATAGCCTTTCTGAACAGATTCAGTAGCAAAATTGACTGCCAATCCTAGCAACCGTAAAAGCTAAGTATCGATTCTCACTGATGCAAGGGTGACATCCAATCTGTCATGATCAGCACTTTTCATATAAAGAATCGATGAATCTCTTTATTCTTAAACGTTTATTTACCTTCTCTTTGTCAGAGCTTGAGGAAGCATACGTATATTCACTGGGGTTGCGTGTTAACGGCTTTTATGGCGATCGCCTCTCGACGATTCTGGATTGGACAAATAAGTCCCAATCAACTATCGGTTTCATTCATTGTTCAGGAGAACGCCATTTATGGTAAGCATCATTGCTTCTCAAGACTTTAACGCCCTTACAGGGTCGACGTTCACAACAGATTCGCTGCCAAACGGTTCACCTCTTACAAATACTGGATCATTCAACATCGGAGGTGACGGTCTAGATTTTCAAACGTTTTGGTTTGATACTCGGGACGAGGGATCTGGTCCTGTGACTCCGACCAATGACAGCAGCGACTTTATTGGCGTCAATACATTCACCGGGAGTAATGCACCCGACGTTGCTCCAGACGGTACGCCTGTTTCCAATAGCGAGCGAAATTTCGAATTTAATGACACAGATGGTCGCACTGACCTCGTATTTGAGTCGGTTGATGTTAGTGGGTTGAGCGATCGCGCGCTGCGGTTCAACTACTGGATTAACAACACCGGCTACGAATCTGGCGATGCCTTTTTCATTACCTTGAGTGACGGCACCAATTCGCAAACGTTTCTAAATTTTAGTGAGCCAGAACTGGAAGCCAATATCTCCCCCGACGACGGCAATGCAAACTGGAAGACCGCCACGATCAATCTCGATGACCTAATCAGCAATGGGTTTGGTGAAACACTGACGCTCACCATCAGCGTTGACACAAACGCAGGTTCTGAAAATATCTTTGTCGATAACGTCGAGTTTCTTTCGGATTTTGTGGATGATGGCGGCAATGGCGGCAATGGCGGCAATGGCCCCGACCTAATTCCTATCTATGAGATTCAGGGAGCGGCTCAGGTTTCGCCTCTGAATGGGCAAACGGTGGTCACGCGCGGAATTGTTACAGCAGTTGATTCCAATGGATTCTACTTGCAAGATGCCACGGGTGACGGAGACGACGCGACATCGAACGGCATTTTTGCCTTCACGGGGGGGCGCCCAACTGTCAGCGTGGGAGATGAAGTCCAAGCTGAGGGAGCCGTCAGCGAATTCATTCCGGGCGGTGCCGATACCGGGAATCTCTCGACGACGCAACTGTTTCGCCCTACATTTGAAGTCCTCTCTAGCGGCAACGATCTACCGGCGGCGGTGATCCTAGGCGAAGGCGGGCGCATTCCTCCCAATCAAATCATCGATAATGACCCGCTGAGTGACTATCAGCCCGATGAAGACGGCATTGATTTCTACGAAAGCCTAGAGGGAATGCGGGTCACGATTCAGGATGCGCTGGCGGTGAGCGGCACCAATCGCTTTGGCGAAATCTTTACGGTTGTGGATAATGGCGCGAGTGCAACTGGTTTGAGCGATCGCGGCACGATCAACATCAGTCCTGATGATTTCAACCCGGAGCGAGTGCAAATCCAGTTTGATTCGGGCATTCTCCCCGGCTTCGAGGTCAGCGTAGACACTGGGGCGCAACTGGGCAATGTCACAGGCGTAGTGGGCTATAACTTCGGCAACTTCGAGGTGAATGTCACTGAAGAATTCACTCCTGTTGACCCGTCAAATTTACAGCCCGACGTCAGCTCGATTCAACGGGCAGACGATCGCCTCACGGTAGCTAGCTACAATGTGCTCAACCTCGACCCCAATGATGGCGATGGCGACACCGATATTGCCAATGGTCGCTTTGAGACGATCGCCCAGCAGATCGTCAACAATCTCAACACCCCCGACATCATCGGCTTGCAGGAAGTGCAGGACAACAACGGGTCGGACATCACTGACATCATCGCTGCCGATGAAACCCTGCAACTCTTAATCGATGAAATCGAGGCGATTAGCGGCATTCGCTATGAGTTCATTGATAATCCGTTCATCGGGAATGAAACCAGCGGCGGACAGCCCGGTGGCAACATCCGCGCGGCGTTTCTGTATAACCCAGAACGAGTTGAATTTGTCGAAGGCTCTCTACAAACTGTCGTTGATCCGGCAGACCAGCAAACCAATCCCGACAATCCCTTCTTCGATACGCGCCTGCCGCTGGCTGGGAACTTCCTATTCAATGGGGAAGAGGTCACGGTGGTCACCAACCATTTTTCGTCGAAGGGCGGCAGCAGCCCGCTGTTTGGGCAAAATCAGCCCTCGGTCAGCGACCAGCCCGGTGCAGGCCAGGAAGATCCCGATATCAACGGCAGTCTCGATGAGCGGCAGGCACAAGCAAATGCGCTGAATGACTTCGTAGCTGGAATTCTGTCGAATGATCCGAATGCCAATGTGATTGCGGTTGGTGACTTCAACGAGTTTGAGTTTATCTCGCCCCTAGAAATTCTCGAACAAAATCTAATCAACCTGACCAACACCTTGCCGGAAAACGAGCGCTATACCTTCAACTTTCAAGGCAACTCTCAATCACTGGATCACATTTTGTTTAGCGACAACCTCGATGGTTCAGCTCTGTTTGACATCGTGCACGTAAATACAGAGTTTGCCGAAACCAATCAGCTAGCGAGCGACCACGATCCGCTAGTGGCGAGCTTTGAAGTGTTGCCCAGTGATGCCACGCTCGGCACGGGAGGCAACAACGCGCTCAACGGCACCAATGGCGACGATGTCATCCTCGGCTTGGGCGGCAACGATGCGCTCAACAGCAACGGGGGTAATGATGTGCTCAAAGGCGGTGACGGCAACGACACGATCAACGGCAGTTCGGGGAGCGATCGCATCGAGGGCGGCACTGGCAACGACACCATCAACGGCAATGGTGGCTTAGATATCCTGGTCGGGAATGCAGGCAACGATCGCATCACGGGTGGGTCGCAAGCCGACATCATCGTTGGCGGCGACGGCAACGACACCATCAACGGCAACGGCGGTGATGATCTGATCAACGCCGGACGGGGCAATGACACGGTTAACGTGGGGCCTGGCAATGCGATCGTTGTGCTGACACCGGGCGAGGGCTTCGACACCATTCGCAATGCTCAGCTTGGCTCAACCACATTTGCAGCTGGTGAGTTTGACACCCTCACCTTCCAGGCAGACGGCAACGGGGTGAATATCCTACGAAATGGCGATCGCCTCGCGTTTGTTGAAAACGTGCAGCTCAACGCTCTCAACGACGCCAGCAATTTCGTCTAGGCCACGAATTGCTGAATGTAGGCCACGAATTGCTGAATGCGGAAATGGTTCCTATGGAGAAAT
>JBNPEG010000030.1:0-19266 GCA_051117555.1 Elainellaceae cyanobacterium
ACTGCGATCGCTTGCTATGCGACATCGAAAATTCTCTTCATCAAATTCAGGTCTGGATGATGGCGACAACTCCAACCCCCATCTAAAGAGCATTAGGGGAACATTGATTGCTCTAAACGGTCATTTAATCAATTCTCGATTTTGGATTTTAGATTGGTGGACACAAACTCTAAAAGAGTTCTAGCCCTGTATTGAGGCTATCCCTTACCTTTCCCCAAGAGGGAAACAAGCATTTTAGCTACCCTCTTGGGAGAAGTTGGGGATGCGTTTCAATCATCACATCGAACGTGCGAGATTGTTGCTTAGCAGGCCCTTAAACTTACCACAATGCTCGAGGATAGGTTTCATCAGTGACGACATCGGGTGAGCCTTCTAACGGTGCCTCTGCATCAGGAGATGCGGGCGATTCATCTTCGACAGGTGCCGGATTAGCTGGAGATTCCATGTCGGTAGGTTCGTCCTCAAACGTAGGATCGGTATCCATAGATGGATCGTCATCAAACGTAGGATCTGCATCCATAGATGGATCGTCATCAAACGTAGGATCGGTATCCATAGATGGATCGTCACTAGCAGGCAGATCGTCCTCAGGAGTCCCTTCGTCAAGGGTTTCCTCAGGAGTTGGCGTGGGAGTTGGCGCGTCTTGAGATCGTGCTGATGATATTAATCCGCCCACACCTGCAATCGAAACTAACGCGATGGAAACGCTTAGCAAAAGTCGGTAGACAGATAACCAATTAACCATGATTCATCCTCCTTAAGATGGAGAGTGCGGCAAATGAGCAGCCCCTCGCCCACAAGACAAGTCCCCGTTGATGAGGCTGCCATTACGCCACGTTCCGGTTTCGGATGACCCATCGGTGAATTGAAAGGTTCCCTCACCGTGACATTTGTTGGCCTGGAACTCACCTATGTAGCGATCGCCCGTTTCGAGTGTCCATATTCCAATGCCTTCAAATTGATCATTCTCAAACTGTCCGACATATTGCCGTCCATTGTCAAAGGTAAACGTGCCACAGCCGTTCCGCCTGCCATCTCGATATTCGCCGTCGTAGCGATCGCCATTGGCAAAAATCATCGTGCCGCGACCGTCTGCTGGGACATTGCCAGAAAATTCTCCATAAAACTCGGTGCCATTTTCGTAGGTGTAGTCTGGAGTCTGCGCCGAAACATTCGGCAATGGTGGCTCATTGCAAGGCAGATTGGCTAGATCGACTGCCGAGGCAGACCGTGGAGAACGAATCGTGGTGCGCCAGCCGATTACTGCCACACTTGCAATTGCTCCAACGCCGAGAATAATTGCGGTAATCATGACTCCCCGGCTCAATCGCCAGTCTCGCGTTGGTAATGATAATGGGGCGTACTCTTGATTGAGTCGATTGATGGGCGATCGCTGCGACTGGACACGAGAGGAAGTTGGAATGGCTGACTCGGCGTGAAGAGCAGCAGGTTGAGACACAGCAATCTGAGGGAGGGATTTCGGAGCATTGTCCTTGGTATTGTTTAACCAAGGGTCGGGGAGCGATCGCGCCGATGGTGTTTGATCTCCACCAGATTCTGAATTATTCCCGGTTTGAGGAGCTGTTGCGGGTTCGTGGACAGGATCTGATATATCCGAGTTGGCGATCGCTAGGTCATCTGGCGTGATATCGGTATCAGTCGCTTGATTGAGTTCTGTACTGGGAGTATTTGCGTGAGCCTCATTACCTAACTCATCGGGTGATTCATTAGAGGATTGAACCGTTGCCCAAGTAGACAAATCAGGCTGTTCTCGAACCAAGGTAGCAAACTCATTAGGCTTTAAGTTACCCCGTTGAGGATAGCGACTTTGCTCGTGCTGCCGTAGATAGACATGGGTGCAGTCTACGCGCTCAAATTTCGTCGCTAGACTAATTGACCAATTTTCAAGACAGGCTCCGGTGAGACGAGCAGCGCTAAAGTCTGTACCGTCTGCTTGGACACTGACTAGCTTAGCTGCTGCTAAGTTTGACGCACTGAGATTAGCTCCGGTGAGGTTAGCACCTGCAAGGTTAGCACCTGCGAAACAGGCACCGCTAGCATATGCGCCTGTGAGGTCGGCACCTGTTAAATCTGCATGGATTAAGTTAGCACCAATCAGACATGTGCGGTTGAAAATCACATGTTGCAAATTTGCCCCGCGCAAGTCGGCCTCAAATAAATAACAGCGACTTAAATCTGGTTTTACGTGGGGATGGGTCTCTCTCCATTGATTCCATGGGTCTACACCCCGCTGAATCAAATCAAAGAAGTGACTATCGCTCATGGAAGCAGCGCCGAATGAATGTCAATCGAACGTCAATTTACTGTGATGAGGTGCGATCGCCCGATGAACGGTTAACTGACGATAATCTACCATTATCAGATGGCGTTTCTAACCCGTGCTCACTCGATTGTACTAGCGTTGACAGCTCAGGTAAGGTGCTGTCTGACTCCGACAATGTACGGTCAATTCTTTGCAATGCCCATTGAGCTGTTTTTCGCACCTCTGCATCCACGTCGTTAACCGCAAATCGCAAATGACGGTTCACTTGAGCGACCAAATCATAGATGCGAGTGATTTCTCGAATCGCGTTTTTGCGAACATCTACATTTTCATCTTGCATCGATACAATAAGTGCCCGATTCATAGGTTTTAGGATGCGAATTCCAATTTCTGAAACTGCCGCCAAAATCAGACAGCGTTGATGAGAATCAGACGTTGCCATTAGATCTATCAGAGGAAGGATGGCATCTGAATTTCCTTGCTGACCCAGTTCCCAGATAGCTTTACGACGAACATTCGGGTCGGTGTGATCCAGGTCAAGCGTTAACTGGCGAACAATCTCAGTTTGAGATGGGGGTGTTACGGGGGTAGGCACCATCAGCAACGGTTCGTCACTTGACGGCGATTCGGCATTATTCTTACTCGCTCCGGTACGGTTTGTATCGAGAGAACGTATTTGAGACGAGGCCGGAGTTGACGAAGCCAAATTAGATCGATGAAATCTATGGCTCGATGCTGCGGTTCGCGGCGTCGCTGAAGAACGAGAGGCTCGTGCCCTAAATTGCCTGAAAAATAAGGAAATCTGCCGCGATCGAGGAATTCGAATTAGCCCGTAGTAAGTCAAGGCGTAGGTAACTATGCTGCCAGTGCCCAGCACCACGGCTATGATTAAGAACTGATTCAGCCAGTCCTGTTGAGCGTTTTCGGTGTTGACGGTTGCGCCTGCGTCTACTTCTGGACTGGATGGTGCATCGGGACTTGCCTCATCCTCTTCAGAAACTGTCTCACCAGTTTCACTCGCTAACGTCGAATTGTCTTTGAAGAATTCAGAAATATCGGTTCCAGGATTAAGTTCTTGGAGAGTCTGCCAAGTTTCTTGATCAAGTTCACCCGTGTCGGACAACCTAAACTGACGCTGGAATTCAATCAATGCGAGTCGCGTTTGATTGCCATAGACTCCGTCGATTTCACCGTTGTAGTATCCGGCTTGATATAAAAGAGTTTGCAGTTGAGCGACCTCTGCATCACTAGGACTAACCTCTGAGGACGGAGTTTGCGGTTCAGTCAAACGGGTTGAGACAAGGCTGGCCTGAGCAGAATCGGCTACAGGGACACCATCAGTTATAACGCTTACCGAACTTTTGTCGGGAGCAAATCGCACCTCTGACGCACCTAAAATTAAATTAGATGATACGATGCTGCAACTTGCCAGACTTGTTGCAATCAAAAGCTTTAAACGACAAGACATGGCATTTAGCACAGGGAAACTGGCAGATTGAAGAACAGACCCCCGAGCGTATCCCACCTAATTCATGGGCAATCACTATCGCTGCGATAGCAAGCTCGACCCGGAGGCAAAGCGTTCACACACATAATGTTATAGTTTGCAGGACGATTCCATTCAAGGTGAGTTCCTGCTCAAGGATAGTCAAAATTGATGTCCCACACTCAACCTAACCTTAATTTCCGCTTTGCGATTGTTTGCTGAAATAAACTTTATAGATTTCGTGGGCAATCGGCAGGGCAGCAGTGCTGCCGTATCCACCATTCTCGACGATTGCTGCGATCGCAATTTGGGGATTATCAGCAGGACCAAACCCGACAAAGAGGGAGTGAGAGGGTTTTCCAAGCACTTCTGCCGTTCCCGTTTTGCCACCAGTCAGTGGAATTAATCCATCATTAAGTCGTCGTGCAGTCCCGTTTTGAACGGCTGCTACCATACCAGATCGAATAACTGCTAACGATTCGGGCGGAATTCCGGTGGCTACGCGCTCCGTGGTGGCGGTATTGGTTTCGTCTGCGAGCAGGTGAGGCTTGACTCGCAATCCCCCATTGACAATCGTTGAGACGACGGTAGCAAGCTCTAACGGAGTGACTTGAACCAACCCTTGTCCGATTGCCATACTCACCGTATCGCCTGTATACCAGGGTTCGCCAAACAGTTCTTCCTTCTCTTCAGGGGTTGGCACCATGCCTCCATTTCCACCACCGAGCCCTAAGTTTCCTGCGACCCCAACCCCCAAAGCCTTCGCCCAGTGAGAAATTTGTTGAGGGCCAGCGGCAATGCCGACCTGATAAAAAAAGGTGTTACTGCTGTAGGCGATCGCCTGAGGAAACCCAATCACCCCATAGCCGCGATTGCTGTGTTCCCAGAATTGTGTGCCGCCTACCGTAATAAATGCAGATGTTCCAAGCGTAGAATTGGATGAGAACTTTCCAGACTGCATTCCAGCCGTTGCAGTGACAATTTTGAACGTACTGCCGGGTGCATAGCCTTGCAATGCTCGATTGAGGAAGGGTTGGCTGGCTCCCTGCAATTGATTCCACTCATCCTCACTAACACGACGAGTAAACATATTGGGATCGAATGACGGCCCGCTCGCCAATGCCAATACTTCTCCCGTTTGAACATTCAAGACTGCAACCGCACCACGACGGTTATTAAGGGCTCGTTCAGCCGCTTTCTGCAAGTCTAGATTCAATGTCAGTCGAACCTGAGAGCCTGCTTCAGGTGGTTGCACCCCCAACCATCGAAGTTCTCGTCCTCTGAAATCAACCTCGACGAGTCGGCTTCCCCATGTGCCCTCGATTCGGTCATTGGCCAAGCGCTCGACCCCCATTTGACCGACAATCATGCCCATCGGATAAGCGGGGTTAGCATTCATATCTTCTTCATTGGCTTCGCCGATATAGCCCACGACATGTGCTGCAAGATCGCCATGAGGATAGTAACGGCTCGATTCACCTAGCACCTGCACACCCGGAAATCGCAATGCGTGTTCTGCTAATGTGACGAATGCCTTCGGGTCAACTCGCTGGCTTACTCGAATGGGTAATGCAGAGTTGTATCCAACTTTTTCAAGCCGCTGGATGATTTCTTCGGGTGGAATATTGAGTAACTGACCCAAATCCGCCGCTGTTTTCTGCCACTGTTGCCGAGATTGGTAGCGAGGCCACAGATACACTGAACGGGTGAGTCGATTGGCCGCTAAGATTTTGCCGTTGCGATCGGTGATATTGCCCCGATCAGAGGGAACTGGTACCAGTCGAATTCTGTTTTGATCCGCAAGTTGACGATAATAATGCCCGTGATCAAGCTGGATTTGGGCAATGCGGAGGCCGCATAGTCCCATCAGGGTCGTCATGATCAACACGACAAATGTTCCACGCAGGACGAGATTCTCGCGATCAACCACGTTATGCATGAACGAATCGGGCGTTTGTTTTCTAGCGCCCTGTCGATGGGGTGAATAGGTGGAAAGCCCTCTAGCCATGCTTCAACACGTTCCTGCTCGTCAATGAATTGGTCTGTTATAGCCCTACGAGTTTGGACTTATGGGTAGAATCCCCGTGCCGCTGGGGTTCTACACACGTTTGACGTCCCAATGCGAGACACAAGGCTATATTTCGCCCTCAATACATTTGGGCGATCGCTGCGATGAAATCAGTGGACAATCCCGAACCATTCCATCTGCTGTAAAATTCAACCTATTCGACCCAGCAATCCGGATAGATTTACCGAGAAACTATGTAGTTTTTACGAAGCTTGTCGGAATAACGAAATGAGTTGATACCGCCCTATGGATATGGCTGCGCTAGCACTGTGCTCGTGTTGTACGGGTTAATCAAATCTCACTCGTAACAGAGACAGATCATCATCTAGAGTTTTTTGACCTCTAAATGCATAAATTTCGCTGAGTATTCCATCTAAGTTTGTATGCTCTGGCTGGTTTCTCAATAAATCAATAAATGCTTCAAGACCGCCACGTTCATCATAGTAATTAGCATTTTGATTAATTTCATAGGCACCATCGCTAAATACGTATAAGACGCTTCCCTCTGGAATAAAATGACAACTGCTTTTGTAGGTAATATCGGTCATCATCCCAATAGGAAGGTTGGGCGTTCTTAGTTGCTCAAACGTTAATTTCTGACCCTCAGGCGTCACTAAAATTGCGGGTGGATGACCGGCACTTGCATAGACAAGCTGACGTTTTACCCGATTAAATATTCCGTACCACATCGTGAAATATTTATCATTTTGGCTATTCATTTGAAATGTTTCATTTAGTGCTTTTAAAACAGCAGGAGGCTGATAAAAGCTAACCTCTGGAAGTGACTGCGATCGCAACACATTTAAGATAGAAATTGACGGTAACGCTGCGCCCAAGCCATGACCTGAAACATCTAACAAATAAATTACTAAATAGTCGGGATCAAGCCAGTAGTAGTCAAAGCAGTCACCGCCAAGCTGACTCGATGGTATAAATCGGGAATCAATGCTGACAGTTCCCGTTAACGGAAGAGGTAGAATTGATCGAACATAATCAGCAGCTTCATGGAGCTCTGCTTCTAAAATCTGCTTCTGGGTTTGTAAGTCTTGATTGAGCTGATAAAGCCTTAGCCCAGCTCGAACTCTTGCCCGTAACTCATTGATTTCAATCGGTTTTGTTAGAAAATCATCTGCCCCTGTGTCTAACCCTTTAACGCGATCCTCAACTTCAGTTCGAGATGTCAGCAGAATAAAAAACGTCGTTGATAAATGAGGATTGCATTTAATGTGACGACAAACATCTAATCCGTCTAACCCTGGCATCATCCAGTCACAAATAATCAGCGCCGGACGAAACTGCTTGGCCTTGTCTACACCGCTTTCGCCATCACTAGCGACAATGACATCACAATCTTGCTCTTGCAATGCTTTTTTGAGAACGAGCCGAACAACTGGATCATCATCGATGACAAGAATCTTGGGCATAACAAAATGAGGCTAGCGAGTCTAAAACTATGAAATATTTATTAATCGCGAAAAAGTTATCGATGAAACGTTATTCATTAGGTTTGCCAACTTAATCTTCGATGGTTGAGAGTGATAATAAGGAATCAATATGTAAAGACTATCAAGAAATATGAGTATTAAAATTAAGTTTCCTTGAAGATATAGGTACCCTTGCTCCCGTACAACTCCCCGGATTCGACTTAAATGGTTTAGTAAGATTGATGAGAGCTTATTGGCAGACTCTCGTTCGTGCGTTGATTTCACTGGGGGATTACTTTCCGTTGAAAGTGACTCAGAAACAGGCTATTCAAGTTCATACCGACTTGGGTGAATTGCCCAATGTGTTGTCGTGGTTTGATCGCTTCCAATATCCCTTGGTTCCCTATTCGACTTGGCTCCAGTGCCAGTTGGCGTTAGCAGAAGGGTTTACCAATGCGGTTCGCCATGCTCATCGCAGTCAACCGTCAGAAACCCTTATCGATATTGAGGTCTGTGTGCTAGACCATGCGGTTGAGATTCGTATTTGGGATTATGGTCCAGGATTTGATCTCGACCAAATGGTCAATCAAATGCCGCTAGAGGTCGACCAGGATTCTGAGAGCGGTAGAGGGTTGCGACTCATGAAACGATTGGCAGATCGACTCAGCTATAAACGTGGGGACGATCAGCGAAATTGCCTTTTAGTGGTGAAATATTATTCCGAAACAGATGACTAGTACTGTTTGGCAACAATAAGCCAACCATTTAAGCGCGGGCAAGATGCCCGCGACGTGAGCGAGACGCTCACACTACGGGTATGAAACTTCTGCCATCTTGTACTAGTCAGTGAATATAATTAAATTCGAGCGCGTTTCATCAATTCAAAACCAAAGGGATTGATATCACAAATCGTGAGTATTTGTTTAGAGTAAAGCCCTATCTGGTTAAGCTCACTCCTGATAGCCAGATGTGATAGCCAGATGTGATAGCCAGATGTGATAGCCAGATATTTTTTCAATTTTATTGTTGACCGTTACAAAAACTGCAACTCTCGGTCATCGGAATCAGTAGCGGTGCCATGGTAGAGCGGTATAGATTTTATATTTAAACTATGAAGCTCTCATCTATCGGATTGGCGATCGCCCTATTCACCAGCATTTCAAACAGTACTTTTCCCATCGCACTCGCACAATCAACTCAGTCTCCTCAGATGCAGATGAATCCTTCAACTATTCGCTCCGCATCAGACGCCGCTGCTCCTCAGGCCACTGGCGGACTCTACGTTCAATCGGATACGGAGCAGCGTGTATTTCCGCTGATACACACCGATGTTACCGCTACGGTCAGCGGCAACCTATCACGGGTAGAAGTGACTCAAACCTTTGAAAATCCGTTTGAGGAGTCTCTAGAAGCAGTTTATGTGTTTCCCTTGCCTGACGAGGCTGCTGTTGATGCGATGGAGATCAAACTGGGCGATCGCACGATTCGCGGAGACATTAAACGCCGAGAAGAAGCCCGCCAAATTTACGAACAGGCAATCCAAGAGGGTCGCACTGCCGGGCTGCTTGAACAAGAACGTGCCAATATTTTTACCCAGTCTGTTGCCAATATTCGCCCCGGCGAGCAGGTCGAGGTCACAATTCGCTATACCGAGAGCTTACGGTTTGAAGATACGGCCTATGAGTTTGTTTTTCCGATGGTCGTTGGGCCGCGGTATATTCCTGGTGTACCGACTAACCCACGGGGCGACACCGATCAGGTCTCGGATGCGTCACGAATTACGCCTCCCGTTTTGCATCCGGATGAGCGGTCTGGGCATGACATCAGTGTAATGGTCAATATTGAGGCAGGCATCCCGATTCGAGAGGTGCGATCGCCCTCCCATGAGATTCAGACCCAACACAATGGCGATCGCATCCAGGTGCAGCTTGCCGACCAGGACACGATCCCAAATAAAGATCTAATTCTGCGCTATCAAATATCTGACGAAAACACTCAAGCAACCGTGCTCACCCAAGCCGACGATCGAGGCGGGCATTTTGCTGCCTATCTTGTTCCGGCCATTGACTATCCCACTGATGAAATTGTCCCCAAAGATGTGGTGTTTCTCATGGATACCTCGGGTTCACAGCAGGGTGAGCCCTTGGCAAAGTCGCAAGAACTCATGCGCCGCATGATTAATGGCCTAAACCCAGACGACACGTTTACCATTATTGATTTCGCTAATACTGCCGCGCGCTTGTCATCAGCGCCCTTGCCTAACACTCCCCAAAATCGGCAGCGGGCGATCGCCTATGTGAATCGCCTTACGGCAAATGGGGGCACCGAATTGCTCAATGGCATGCAATCTGTGCTCGATTTTCCGGCAGCAGAGGCAGGTCGGCTACGCAGCATTGTACTGCTGACAGATGGATACATCGGGAATGAAGCCAGCGTCATTGCCGAAGTGCAGCAGCGGCTCAACGAGGGCAATCGGCTCTATGGGTTTGGCGTGGGCAGCTCAGTCAACCGCTTTTTGCTGAATCGGCTTGCAGAGGTGGGGCGAGGCACGGTTCAGGTGGTTCGCCATGATGAACCCACCGAGGAGGCGATTGAGCAATTCTTTCAACACATCAACAATCCCGTGTTGACCAACATTCAGGTCGAATGGAACGGGCAAGGAGACGCGCCCGATATGTATCCTCTAGCGGCTCCAGACTTGTTTGCCAACCAGCCGCTCGTGCTGTTTGGGCGTAAGGCAGATCGACTCAGCGGCACATTGACAATAACGGGCACTGCGGCGGGCGGGCAGCCTTATGCTGAAACCTTGAATATCAATTTTGACGACACTCAGCCCAATGAGGCGATCGCCCAACTGTGGGGGCGTGCCAAAATCAAAGACCTGATGAATCAAATGTATGGCGGAGAAACAGTATCAGGCGTGGAAGCTGTAACGCAAACGGCGCTAGAGTATCGCCTCCTTTCGCAATACACCTCATTTGTTGCTATGAGCGAAGAAGTGCGAGTTGACCCAGACGGCACACGACGCACGGTTCAGGTTCCAGTTGAGCTCCCCGAAGGAGTCAGCTACGAGGGCATTTTTGGTGCTCCAGAGGCGGCATCCCAGATGGGAACACCCCCAGCAGGTTTTGCTACGCTTCAACGACGGAGCCGAGGCGCTATGCCGTCTGCTGGGGTCGCTCCAAGTCTAGATACCGCGTTAGAAAATCGTCCGATTCGACCGGCTCAACCGCCAATCCGTCGCGTCAGCGTGATAGATGTCGAAGGGTTAGATGAATCAGCGATCGCCCGATTAGAGCCCTATCTCCAGCGCATCCAGCCGCCTACAGACGTATCGGGAGAGGTCGTCTGGGAACTTCGTCTCTGGAATGGTCGGATCGAACGCATCCTGCTTGATGACCGAGCCTCTACCCTTCACGATCAAACAACCTTGAATGCCATGCGGCGATCGCTCCAGATGTGGCAACCGCCTGATGGGGTAACGGGCACCGTGCGGATACGTCTAAGCGTTAGTCCTTGAATACCTCGCTTTGCCGTTTTGCATTCACTATTTTGTATTCTCACTATTTTGTATTCTCACTATTTTGTATTCATCAGATATACCCCGTCCCAATGATCGGGCGGGGGATGTTTGAGATAGCGGCGCGATCGCTGCAAGAAAGTCTTAATGGCCCGATCGTTTTCTTTAAGCCGTTGCGCCTGCTCAAAAATCTGAATTGCGCGTTGAAAATTACGATTAGAGTATGCAATACGCCCCGATTGATACAGTTCAATGAATTCCTGCATGAGGTCGCTCAAGGGTTCGCGGCGATCGCCAATCAGCTCGTAGATATTGATGGGATTCGTTTTGCCTTTCACGCACACATGATCGAGTTCTCGCACCCAAACGCGATCGCGGCACAGTTGGTACGTAAATTCACTCAAGATGATGTCACATCCCTGGCGATCGGTCGTGCCATACTGCTTCGTCAGCCCTTCTAACCGGGAGCTGATGTCTACCCCATCGCCAATCACGGTATAATCCATGCGTCGTTGAGAGCCGATGTTGCCGGATACCACCTCGCCAGAGCTAACGCCAATTCCGATTTTAATTTTCATGTCATCGGGGCGAGTGCGGTTAAATTCTGCCAGGCGGCGACGCATTTCTAATGCCGACTGTACCGACATCCATGCATGATTCTCCAGTGATAGGGGGGCACCGAAAACTGCCATCAGCGCATCGCCAATAAATTTATCGAGAGTGCCTTCGTAGTTAAATACCGCTTCAACCATTGTTTCAAAGTAGTTGTTGAGCAGTGAAACAACATCAGCGGCTTCGAGGCGTTCGGTGAGAGAGGTATAGCCGCGAATATCAGAAAATAAAATCGTCACGTCTTTGCGCTCACCCACCATAAGGGCATCGTCGCCTAGCGCCAGCACTCGTTCTGCCACAGCAGGAGGCATATAGCGGTGCATGGTAGCTTTCATTCGCTTTTCTTGGCTAATGTCTTCTAAGACTACCAATCCCCCGATTACTCCGCCCTCTAAATTTGTCAAAGGATTGACCGTGAGATTGACGCTGCGCTCAATGTTTCGAACGTCGCGGGTTGGCACCCCGTGAATTGACCCGTTGTTGCCGTTATGGTCAGGTGAAATTGGCTCATTCCACAAAAGGCATCGGTCGGGATTAGTGCGATCGCGCACTGCCAAGACGTAGGGTTCAGCCAGTTCGAGTCGATCAGCGTCATCCGTTTGTAGGCCAGGGACATCTCGCCCTGTTCGGGGGTGTGGAGGTGAGGAAACGTGTGTGGTTTTTGGGGCTCCAGTTCTAGGGATCATGACACGAATCGTGCCAGGATGCCGAAATAGCCCGGTCTTCAGACTCTGTTCTGGAACATAGTGCCGAGCGGCTGCGGTTAGACTATCATTGAGCCGAAACTCTAAGTTTTCGACTGGCACAACATCCCAAACTAAGCGCCCAATCAGCTTCTGATGCCAGAGCACTTGATGCGAGCGATCGCCCTCCTCGCTCATCGGGCAGCCCAATAGATGGAGCGCTGCATCGTTGATTGTGACAATCTTGCCCTGCATATCCGTTGAAATGACAGCATCCGAAAGGCTTTGCAACATATCTTTCTGATACTGCTTTTCTTGCAAAACGCGTTCAAACAGTTGGGCATTTTCTAGCGCAATGCCCGCCTGAATATTAAACGCTCGCATAAACTCTTCATCTGACTGGGTAAACCCTCCTTGGTGTTTGTTGATCAGTTGCGTCACGCCAATGAGGGCACCCCCAGAGTTGTATACAGGCATACATAAGATATTATGCGTGTGATAGCCCGTCTTTTGGTCAGTGGTCGGATCAAATCGAGGATCTTCATAGGCATTGGGAATATTTAGCGTGCGTCTAGTGGAGGCGACATATCCTGCGATCCCTCTGTTAGCCGGAATGCGGATATCTACCATAGTTGTGCCGTCCGCTTTGGCGATTCGTGACCAGAGTTCGTTTTGATCAGAATCGAGCAAAAATAGAGTGCTGCGATCGGCCTGCATCAGGTTTCGGGCTTCATCCATAACCGACTGCAAAGTTTTCTCTAAATCGAGGCTTTGCCCCAGACATGATGCCGCTTTGAGGAGGGCATTGACGCCTCGCTGATTGCGCGCAGCGACATAAAAGGAATTGCAGCTTTCTAAAATGATGCCAATCGAGTCTGCAAATTCGCGAAAACTGCGCTCATCATCTCGATCAAACGGCATACCCGTCCGTTTATTGAGAAGCTGCACCACTGCTACGACCTGTTTTTTGGTGCTCAAAATGGGCATACAGAGGATATTTTGGGTCTGATATCCTGTTTGCTTGTCAACGTCTCGGTTAAAGAGGGGATGCGCATAGGCATCTGGAATATTGAGGTACTCTCCTGTGGTTGCCACATGCCCCGCAATTCCAGCATTGATAGGAACGCGAATTTCTAATGATTCCTCCCCCTGACCTTGAGCAATTTTTGACCAAAGCTGCTCTCGCTCTTCGTCAACCAGGAAAATCGTGGTGCGATCGGCTTGGAGAATCTGCCCGATTTTGAGGGTGAATGCTTCCAAAATCTGCTCGAGCATTGTTTCCAGGGCTTCGTTGTTGATCATCTCGATCGCCTGGAGGAAATGCTCAAACTCTTTGGTGATTTGGTCGAGCAGACTGATGAATTGAGGAACGGGTAGATCTTTGACGCGATGAGTCAGGTCGCTCTTGCGATCGACCTGAGACAGCGTAGCCAGCATACTGCTAGAGGAGGATGTCATGACGGTAGACTTTCAGGACAGCACTTGTCCAGCGTTAGATAGATGATAGAGTCCAGAACACAGAAAGGGATGTCAAGCGTTCCAGAACGTCGGTCTGACGCTGGCAACGCACCATTAACTGTGCTTAACTATTACGCTACAACGTCTGCAAACGAGGACATCAAATCATGAGTCTTTAATTTGAGACTTTACATAATTTGGCAGCTAGATGTAGTAATGACAAAGCACGGATACGCGATTATACATGTCCTCTTAACTAAAATGGGGTTACAGCGTTATTTCTGATGCAGATTATCCCCATCGCCTGCCTATTTAAATCAATCGCGAAATCAATCGCGCGATCGCACCCCAATGTTTCTATCTGAGTGTAGTCTGTCTTATCGGGTGCAAAATTAAAATTTGCAGATTATCATCCAGCCATATCAAGAACGCTCACCAGAAAGCCAAACTTGTCGGCAATTTCTTCAATAATTTTGGTGGTCGGTTTACCCGCTCCGTGCCCGGCTTTTGTTTCGATGCGAATCAGCACCGGAGCATCGCCTGCATGAGCATCTTGCAGCGCTGCTGCAAACTTAAAGCTGTGGGCAGGCACCACGCGATCATCGTGATCAGCCGTTGTAAGCAGCGTTGCAGGATATGCGGTTCCAGGACGCAAATTGTGCAGGGGTGAATAGGCATACAGCGCTTTGAATTCGTCGGGATCATCGGGGGAGCCGTAGTCTGATGTCCATGCCCAGCCGATCGTGAATTTGTGAAAGCGCAGCATATCCATCACGCCAACGGCAGGCAGCACGGCGGCAAATAAGTCTGGGCGTTGAGTCATGCAAGCCCCAACCAGTAAGCCACCATTGCTGCCGCCAGAAATTGCTAACTTGCTAGACGACGTATAGCGATGCTCAATCAGCCACTCTGCCGCTGCAATAAAGTCATTAAAAACATTCTGTTTATTAGACTTGGTGCCTGCTTGGTGCCAGTCTTCACCATATTCACCGCCGCCTCGCAGATTGGGAACCGCATACACCCCTCCGAGTTCCATCCACACCAGATTGCTAATCGAGAAACTAGGCGTTAGCGAAACGCCAAATCCGCCGTATCCATATAGCAGCGTTGGATTATTGCCGTCGAGTTCTAAGCCGGTTTTGTGAGTAATAAACATGGGCACTTGAGTGCCGTCCTGACTGGTATAAAACACCTGCCTGGTTTCATAGTCGTCTGGATTGAAGTCTACGGTGGGTTGACGAAAGAGAGTGCTCTCGCCTGTCACGAGGTCATAGCGATAAATCGTAGGCGGAGTGGTAAACCCGGTGAACGCATAGAAAGTTTCTGTATCGTCTCGCTGGCCACGAAATCCGCCTACTGAACCGATTCCGGGCAGATCTATATCTCGCACCCCAGACCCATCTAAGTTAAAAATCTTGACTGTGGAATAGGCATCTTTCAAATATGCAGCCACAAACTGATGGTTAAGCAAGCTGATTCCTTGAAGCGTGTCATCGGATTCAGGAATAATTTCGTGCCAGTGTTCAGGTGCTGGATTCGTAATATCAATGGCGATCGCCCGTCCTCGCGGAGCATGCAAATCCGTTTGAAACCAAAACGTCGTGCCATCATTGTCGATGAAATTATACTCGGCTTCAAAGGTATTGATTAGCTCAACGACCTCAGCATCGGGCTGGGTGAGGTCTTGATAAAACACCAAATTCTTAGGGTCGGTGCCTTTCCACACTGAAATGATGAGATAGCGTCCATCATCGGTCACGCTGCCGCCGAATCCCCATTCTTTTTGGTCAGGACGGTGATAGATCAGCACATCATCCGATTGGGAAGTGCCCAGACGGTGATAATACAGCTTTTGATAGTAGTTAACGTCTTCTAGTTTCGTGGCGTCGTTGGGTTCGTCATAGCGACTGTAAAAAAAGCCCTGATGGTCGTGAGTCCAAGAGGCTCCAGAGAATTTGACCCACTGAATATGGTCATCTAAGTCTTCGCCCGTCTCTACATTGCGCACGTTCCATTCTTGCCAGTCTGAACCGGATGTAGACATGCCATAGGCAACCAGTTTGGCATTTTCGCTAATGGCAACCCCAGACAGGGCAACCGTTCCATCGTCAGAGAAGGTGTTGGGGTCAATTAAAACCGTTGGCTCTGCGTCTAAATCCGTCAGAGTGTAGAGCACATCTTGATTTTGCAAACCATCATTTTTGAAGTAAAAATAGCGGTCTGCCTTCTTGATTGGAGTGCGAAATTTTTCATAATTCCAGAGGCGGGTGAGTCGCTCTTTGATAGACTGTCGTTCTTCAATATCGTTCAAATATCCAAATGTCAGCCGATTTTGCGCCTCAATCCAGGCTCTGCTTTGCTCAGAATCGGGATTCTCAAGCCAGCGATACGGATCGGCAACTTTGATGCCGTGATAGTCGTCAATTTGATCAACTTTAGGACTTTCAGGATATGCCAGCAATTTTGCAGGATTGAGCATGGTCAATACTGAGAGCAACGTCTATAAACCTCATCCCAGTTCAGGAGTGGAGCTCTACCTGTGAAAAAAACTCCAGATCCCGAGCTGGACTTGGTATAAGTCTAATTCAATTTGGAATCAGGGTTTTTCATTGTTGCAAAATTAAGGAGCTCTGAATATGTCAGCACTAACTCGCTATTTCGTCTCAGGTTCAGCGATCGCCCTTATGTTGGGTTTGGGTGTGTCAGGGGCGATCGCCCAGCCTATGAACCAACCGCTGAAGCAGGATTCTATGATGAACGAGGCAACCGTTCAAGTGCCTGCTACGGTTGAGCAAGTCTACGATTCTGGAAATGTCCGCGTTCAGCTAGAAGACGAATCCTATCGAACAATTCCGCTATCAGATTTAGATATCGAACGGCTCGACCTCGAACCGGGCACCGAGGTGATGTTAACCCTTGAAGACGACAGAGTAATTGCTGTATCGAATGATGATGCAGTGGCCACGATTAATATTGCCGATGCAGACGACGTGTCTAATCCATCAGATACCGAAGCAGACTTGGCTGCGACAGATGATACGGACGACACAACAGAGCTGGGAACTGACACCGAAATAACAGACACAGAGGTGACAACCCGACGCACCGTTGAGGAAGAGCGCCGCGTTGAACCGATTCAAACCGAGACAACTGCCCAAGAACCCGTGGTTGAAGAAGAACCCACCGAAGTCCAGCAGGGCGAAACCGTTCGCGGACTCTGGTAAGTCGTTGCTCAAGTCAGGGCATGGTCGCCCATGTCCTGAGTGTTGAGTTTGCGTTTCAGATATCGTTTAATTTTTGTAGAACTTACACCAGTTTTCGATTTTTGATTTTTGATTCTTGTTTGTGTAGTCGTTAATGTAGCGCCAACATTAGCATTTACAGATTTCTAGATGATATTATGACAGCGGTACTTGAGGAGATGAATCTGATTCATCTTTGCCGTTACTCGATGCGTGCGATCGCCTCGCTTGTTCAAACGTGGCTAAATCACTGCCATTGCGAATCCAAATAAACTGCTGAGGCACGCCAATGGGTATATTGTGCGCCTCAAATGCTAGCTTTAGCCGTCGTCGAAACTCGCGAGAAACATTCCACTGCTGCAACGGTTTGGTCTTAATCCAGACTCGAATCAAGATGCCATCGTGAGCCAGCTTGTCGATACCTAAAATATCTGCGGGTTCTAAAATGCGATCGTTCCAAAGCGATTCATGGCGCATATCTTCTGCGACGTGCTCCAATACTTGCAGGGCTCGATCGACATCGACATCGTAAGACACTTCGATTTCCAAGTTCACCCGTGACCATCCGTTCGAAAGATTTCTTACTGTAGTGATTGAGCCATTCGGGATTGTCACTAGCTCACCATCCGGGTCACGAATTTGGGTAATACGAAGATTCACATATTCCACAAAGCCCATCTCGTTTCCGACCGAAATCACATCCCCCACTGCATACTGATCTTCAAGCAAAATGAGAGAACCATTGATCATGTCTCGGATGAGACTTTGAGCGCTAAAGGATAAGGCAAATCCCAAGATGCCAGCGCCTGTTAACACGGGAGCGATCGGAACTCGTAGCTCATACAGCACCCAAATTCCACCCACCACAATCGATGCGATGGTGCTCATTCCTTTCAGCGCGACTGAGTAAGTTGGCACTCGACACGCTTGGCGATGTGCCCCTATAGGCTTCAGCGATTCTTGCTCCGCCCACGCCTGCAAGAATTTATCGATGAGCACTTGGCTAACTTTATTGGCAAGCCCCATCACGACTAAAATGCCAAGCAATCGGATCGGTAAGCCAGAGAGCCACTGTCCTTGTTCGCGAGTCTGAGGGAATAGGGTCAAAATCCAAATCGTTCCACCCAGCCAAATGGCAACCTGAGTCCACTGCAACAGTCGACGCAGAATTAGGTTGATATTGCGCTGACGGGCTAAGGTCAGTTGAGGCAAATGCAACGCCAAAAATCGGAGCGGATGGTTCACTGCCAAGTCTTGCATGGAGCTAATGCCGTCTATGTCGTCAAGCATTTTGTGGGGGGTGATGACTTGGCAATTGAGTTGATTCCACTTTGCCTTTAGAAACCGTTGCACCAAAGCAACTAGAATGCTGGCAATGATCATGGCCACTAACGCCCGCAAGGCGCGAATGGCTTGAGCCTTTAAGTAGTCCGGTTGGCGTTCTTGTAGGGCTTGCCTGAGGCGATCGCGAATAATCGTGATCCAATCTTGAACCAAATCCGACTCTGATACGCCTGAGATGCGGGTATCGAGTTCGGTAATCGTCACAATTTGGATGCGCCGCAGCCCCATATTGCCTGACACGAAAATAACCGGCTGATTGTTTAACTGTCCTGCGATGACCTGAAGTTCATCTGGGTCAGGTTCTTGAGCAACCACTTCGCTGAGATTCGTTTGAATGTGTTTCACTCGTTGTTGAACCGTTGGGGTCATGCTGTCTCCATCTAAGGTGTCGGCTGCGGGTGCAGTCACTTGAAACAGCAATCGTCCATCAAAGCGGACATGGGCATATTCAATATTGCCAAGCCGCTCAACCTTGATATGGGTTGACGGCTCAATGTCATTCGGTGTTTGGACTGTTAAATTGGGAATTTGCCCAACGCCAACCGAACTCCACGCGATCGCCCAAAATCCCACCAACATCCCCATTGCTAACAACCGATACCCTCGATTGTGCGTTCGTCGTAAACTCCGGATGTCCAGCAAATGGGCGATCGCTCGAATTGACTGCTGAATTGACTGCCAGATGCGACGCATTACAGTGAGACTTTGCATGGGTGCTAGACAGCCTGATTAATAAACGTTGGAACTGAATTCACTGACTATAGCCCTACGGACTCTTTGTGTGTAGACTCCGACGCGCGGGGTCTACACACAAAGAGTCCTAGCGCGAGAGCGTGAGGCTATACTAGAAAAGCATTAACGGCTGAGTTTTGAATGAGATTTTCTACTCACGAATTCAGAAAGAACTCTCCTCATAGACGCCATCAATGCTGAGTCAAGCACAGTTGACTGCGCCCCGACGGTTTCTCACTGAGTCACAATGCTGCTTGGCTAACGCTTGCCACTAGAGCGATCGCGCCGGGAGCATGTCACTTTTGCGCCCCAATCATGCCATTGAGGTAAGCGCAACGATGAGCCAGGACTTGTGGAACGTTGTTTTCATTCCACTGAGCACCTGAGATTTTGACGCGACGACCAATCTGCTT
>JBNPEG010000197.1:0-2130 GCA_051117555.1 Elainellaceae cyanobacterium
TATCCGGGAACTGGGATTGGGTTGGCGATTGTCCAGCGAGGTATTGAACGCTTAGGCGGGCGAGTTGGAATAGAGTCAGCACTCAATCAAGGCTGCCGAGTTTGGATTGAGCTCATGGCGGTTTGACTATAAAAACCCGAGGCACCGCTCCAACCCCAATTAGATTATCATCTCCGATCGAAAGGCTCTAGAACAAACTGTCTTTGCATGCTATTCTCTCTCACATCGTGAGCACAAACCGTTGCAATCGGTTAGTCGAACGACTCATCCAACCTGACGGCAACGATGTCTACATCTCAAGACGAATCAAATCAAAATCAATCGTATCTAGCCCAATCTGAGCAACTCAATCATTTATTAGCTGTCTTGCCAGAAGCAGATTATCTCCGGTTGTCCCCTTATCTTCGAGAGGTAAATCTATCCCTTGGGCAAATTCTATACGAACCTGCTGACCCGATCGACACGGTGTACTTTCCAAATCAATCGATGATTTCGCTGGTTCAGATTATGGAAAATGGCTCAACCGTTGAAGCGGGGATCGTCGGCAATGATGGCATGTTGGGCTATCCGATTTATTTGGGCGGACAATCAGATAGTAGCCGAGCTATTGTGCAGATCGCAGGCAGTGCGATCGCCCTTTCTCCCATCGTTCTGAAAGCAGAGTTTGATCGGGCGGGTATATTACAAAAACTACTGCTTTGCTACACTCAAGCATTCTTAGCCCAAGTCAGCCAAACAGCGGCCTGTAATCGGTTCTATCCAGTTGAGGAAAGGTTATCCCGTTGGCTTTTGCAGTCTCAAGATTTTGCCCAGTCTTCGACCTTGCAGTTGACCCAAGACTTTCTTGCTAGCATGTTGGGAACCCGACGTGCCAGCATCACGGTTGCAGCAGGAGCTTTGCAAGAGGCAGGTTTGATTTACTACCAGCGGGGATATATTCAAATTTTGAATCGGGACGCGCTCGAATCTGCTGCATGTGAGTGTTATAAAGTAGTTAAGGACGAATATAATCGCTTGCTTGCCACTCAAATCAATTAACTGTACCGTTAGTTAGCTGCACTGTTAAAGCACAAGAATTAAGACGTAACCATTAAAGCGTGAGAATAATTAAAACATCAAATTCAGGTACGCTAGCGCACCCTGTGGCGGTAACGATTGTGTCAGTATAAGATTTTAGAAGTATAGATTTTAATAGATCACATGTATTTGAAGAATGAATGATTATTTGAAATTAATGATAGCGTGAAATATCTGTCTAAAGTTAGAGGTATTACACGAGGTAGTGTGTTTTGCATTAAGTACAGAAATGGTAACGTAGAGCCCTGGCCGCCCACGCACCCCCGTGCTTAACGCAAACACGCACCGCTTTATATATTAAGGTAAAGGTTAAATAAGATGAAGATTATGATAGACAGGTAAAGGCCCTACTAGCATAGCGGCGATTTAGAGATGAAAATTAAGGGCTAAGAGGAAGTTTAGTCGATGATGGATGTCAACGAATACGGTATTTTGCTTGTCGAAGATGACTCAAATGATATCTTGTTTGTCCAGCGAGCCTTTCGCCAGGCGAATGCAACTAACCCCATTCGGATTGTTAAAGATGGTGATGCGGCAATTGATTATCTGTCTGGAAAAGGGGAGTATGCCGATCGCGATCGCTATCCTCTGCCTGCTCTGATTTTGCTGGATTTGAAACTGCCCCGTCGCTCCGGTATCGAGATTTTGGAATGGATTAGACAGCAACCCATCATCAAGCGGATCCCGGTCGTTGTTTTGACATCGTCTAGAGAAAGTTTGGATGTCGATCGCTCCTATGACCTGGGAGTAAATTCCTACCTCGTTAAACCCGTTAAGTTTGATGATCTCTCTAAAATGATTGCTGCGTTAGATTCGTACTGGCTACGAACCAACGAGTATCCTTCGATCGTGTCTGCGCCTCAGTAGAGATTAGATCCTGTTAGACTGCGTGTAAATCGTGAGCCGGCGTACATAGCACCTATTGAAAAGTAGATTTCAGCATTTTATCTCATGGAGTTAGAGCGATCGCTGCAAAAAATTTTGCTGGTGGATGACGATCCAAACGATCGGCTGCTCGCAGTCCGAGAACTTAAGCGGGAGTTTCCCCATATC
>JBNPEG010000244.1:0-2239 GCA_051117555.1 Elainellaceae cyanobacterium
GCCCCACCACTCACAACCCATCTGGGATTGCTATATAAGCTTATAGAGTTGCTAGAAATTTCCGAATTAGACCAATCGTAACCGCAGGCGATTCGAGTTGCGGAGTCAGCCCAACATCCTCTAAGACGTGAAAAATTTGGACAGCATCTGTATTCATCTCTGCCAGTCGTTTCCCCAGATCTGCGGTAGTAAACTGAGATGCTTTGCCCCACAAAATGGCAGTGGGAGTATGAAGTTGAACAATATAGCGCGATAAATCAAAACATAAATCGCCTCTGACAAACGATAATGCACTAAATTCCGCGTTTGGCTGCTGCGCAGACGCTAGATAGGCATCGACGATGTCTTCAGAAATTCGCTGAGAGCGAGCAAACTGCCGCTGTTCTAAAAAGCTGCGAATACCGGAACGATTGGCGATCGCCACGCTGTAGAGGACTCTATCAACGATGGGCGTACTCACCAATTGAGCAAAGAAGCTGCGCGTATAGTCGTCGCCAAAATCTGATAACCCAGACGGGGCGACTAAAATCAGAGACTTGAATAAATCAGGGCGATCGATTGCCACGCGAATGGTTATGGCTGCTGTGAGCGAAGAGGCGATCGCGATGACAGGCCGCTGATTAGTTGCTTCAATAAATTCCGGAATCGACGTGAGGTAATCGTCAATTTGATAGCTTCGCTCTGGATGAGCAGATTGTCCCCATCCAAGCAAATCAGGGGCAAGAATGCGATAATCTGCCGCGAACGCTGGATAGACCTTCGACCATTCATAGGATGATGAGCCTCCTCCGAATCCATGCAAAAACACCAACGTTGGCAACTGATTCACATCAGCGCCTTCGTTCAACCAAAATGTTGGTTCAGCGGTGTAATAGACAATTTTGCCGAAACTAGTCAAAATCGACTGCTGACAAAAACCAGAAGGATGTAACATAATATTCAAGAATCTTATAAAGGATTTATGAACTGACCCCTGCTGTAGTTAAAGATTTAAAGAAGTCAATATTTGGGGTGTGAGGGGGAAACGCCCGTACAGTGGCTAACAAAGGCTATTTGCGGGTTTGTGATTAGATGACATTGGTTACAAATTAGGCTATCAGATGCTGGCGAATTGAGGATAATTCGAATTAAGGGACTGTATTACACCGCTATTGCATATATTGTGTGGTGTAGCCTTAATCAAATCTTTCAGGGTGGCATGTCAGCTCATTGAGCCTTACCAAATCCAGTTCAGGTGAGTTTCATGCGTTAGGAGTGCCAGCGTCGATTTTTGACCATTTCGATTTTTATCTGGAATGGTCGTAGCTCTGAGTGAATCTACCACTAGATAGAGCGCTTCCGATGCGTGCCTGCATCGAAGCCGTCTGTACGTATGCTTTACCAACTAAGCTGCTCTATTTAGGTTGCTATAGCCTTACGTCATCTACATATCAGGGTGTCATACAGCAAGCAGGGTAGAAATTTGAGGAGTGTCTAATGACAGAGCCACTCAGTTTTCAAGTTGAACGTGATCCAGCCGGTAATCGGGAGTCAGAGCGCCCCGTTGCGTTTGCCTCGCCTAATTTTGATGTCTCATCCTTTCAAAGGTTCGATACATCTGGTAAAGAGCTGGCAACGAAATCGCCCAACTATGTTCGGCTCGATTTACAACATCTAGAATGTTTTGAAATCGTCGACCAGCAATATGAGCAGATGGGCGTGACGTTTACCAATGCGATCGCCCTAAATCCATCCAATCCTGCATTTCCGGCAGCGCAAGGTAAAACCGTGCTCTTGGGCGCTCCCCAGAGTGGTCGGCTGGAAGCAACCTTTACGCAGCCGGTGCAATTTGTCGGTAGCTTAGTGACCAGTTCACGACGCACTGTTTTGATGGGCTTTGATGATGAAAATCAGCTGGTAGCACAGGCGGAAACCTCAGGCCCTAATCTAGCCGGGTCAGATTCTCCAACGCCTCCCAATGCTGAACTGAATCTAGTTGCACAAAATATTCGCCGTATTACATTTAGCAGTTTGGGGGGGCAATTGGCATTGGGTGAATTTAGTTTTGGCTTCTAGTACAGGTTGCTATTAGAGACTTAAATCCCCATTGTGAAAAGTAAATCCGTTCTTAGCCAAGCTCTTGCTAGGCGGAGATTTTGATCCGCTCACCATTGAAAATTACAGGTTTTGAAAATTGCAGGTTTGGCGATCGCCACAGTTCGTCAGGCGATTTTATGCTAGCGTCCCTGGCTTAGGCTTC
>JBNPEG010000244.1:2339-19209 GCA_051117555.1 Elainellaceae cyanobacterium
CAAGCTCTTGCTAGGCGGAGATTTTGATCCGCTCACCATTGAAAATTACAGGTTTTGAAAATTGCAGGTTTGGCGATCGCCACAGTTCGTCAGGCGATTTTATGCTAGCGTCCCTGGCTTAGGCTTCGGGTTAAGAGTCATAGCCTAAACTAGTGGCGTGGCACAGCTAATTTGGTGGATTAAAGTGCATTAGGTAGGGTGCCGTTAGCGCAGCGTAACGCACCGGTTCCAAGAGTTTCAGCCCTTTAAGGATTTGCACTATTTTAGGCATGTCAAACCAATATAGCAGTAAAAAACCTGCGGTTTTATAGCAGTAAAAACCTGCGGTTTTATAAAACAGCGGGTAAAATCCTAATCTCAACGCGAAGCCTGCATTTGCGATAAGCTAGCGCTTTAAGCCTTACTCTCGACAGTGACCTCAACCGGTTCTCTAGGCATCGGGTCTATCACCTGGGTTGCTAGATGACGTTGACTTAGCGTAGAGCGAAATGCGTCAATGTCTCCTACGGTTTTCAAAAATGACATCAGCGCTCCCGAATAGTTGACATCGCCTCCAGCAGCCGTTGGGAAAAAAGCTTTGGGCGTTAGCAGCGTCGCCAATTCGGGTGCTGACCTATGCCCTTTGATGATGGGGCCAACCAGGGGCAATTCTAGATTCACGACCGGACTAATCACAATATCTACGGGAGCGAACTGGTCTACTTGGGAAGGAGGAAATCCATGCGGTTCGTAGTAAAGTGTCGTACCCTGACCAAGATGCTTGAGAAGATAGCCGTTTTCAACCTGCAACCCAATAGGTGCTCCAGAAAATGCATGAATTTCCAACTCAGCATTAAACGTAAAGGCATGACCAGGTGCAAGCTCGGTGATGTGCTGATAGCCGAGCTGTTCAACCACCTTGACCGCATTCGGAGAGCCCACAACGGGAATGGTGCGATCTAGCTTTTCTAAGGTTGGGCGATGGGCATGATCCTCCAACCCTTGAGACAGAAGAATCAAGTCAATATTGTCTGGCAATGGCTCGATGGGTTCCTGGCGATCGCCCTTAAACAACCAATCTTGATTGCCAAACACCAACGAACCGACTAGCCACGGATCAATGAGAATACGAAGAGTGTTCCAATCGAGTAGCCAACTGTTTGCGCCAAAGTAAGTGAGATACATGCCCAAAAGTAATAGTGCTGTACTCTCAAGATCTTACCAAAACTCAATGTTTACAACGCTGCTACGATTTGCGCTTCGCATATGGGATGACTCTGTGTGTCGCGATCGGGCATTCAGACAGGGTGGGAACCTTCACAGTAAATCGCGATCTTACAATGTTTGGAGAGAACAAAAAATTCTAGGCAAGGTATATGAATCGTTTTGCATTACTTGTTTTAACTTCATTGAGCTGCGCCATTCCCATACTGGGAGGGGGGCAAGCCGTGGCACAGCGCATCGTCAACGTTAGCCCTGATATAGATGCTCAAAACGTTGCGTCTGATGTTTCAATTTCTGGGCAATTTGACACCAGCGATGGAACCGCCGTTGACACCAGTTCGGTTGAAATCTATGTCAATGGCGAGGATGTGACGCGTCGCAGCACGATTACTCAGAACTTTTTCAGCTATCGCCCGACCCAGCCCTTATCACCGGGTGAGGTGGATGTTCGAGTGGAGTATGCAAATACCCGCGGTGTACGACAGGTTGCAACTTGGGATTTTCAAGTTCAGCAGCCAAGAACTGCCCTCGACATTAGCTCAATAACTCACAATGCCACCAGCGGACCGTTAGGCCCGGATGCCACTCTTCTCACCACCATCAACGGAACGCCAGGCGCAACCGCGTCTGTTTTACTCATTGAGGACGGCGAGACAGTTCAGGAACTGGATGCTCAGGAAGTGTCTCCTGGAGTTTATGTGGCAACTCTCATTGTTGACGAGGGCGATCGCCTCAACGAAGGTATTTTAGTGGGCCGTCTCCAACGTCAAGGACAAACCACCTATGCAGTTGCGTCTCAATCGGTTGCCTTTGATCCATCTGCTGATGGAGTTGTAGCGGCTCCTCAGACGGTGGATGACGACGCAGATGAAACCGAAGAAACGGAATCTCCAGGATCAACTGAAACGGCTACTCTACCGCTGGAGCCTCAGTTCACCAGTCATGATAGCGGAGACACTATCAGGGGCGACAGTTTTACAATCGTAGGCAAAACTTGGCCGAATGCCTCAGTTGATGTCAGCGTAGACGCGAGTGCGTCGGTATTAGGACTCGTGAATTTGGGAGGAACGGTTCTCGATCGCACGATTACCGCCGATGATGATGGAGACTTTGAGGTGCGGGTGCCGGTGCCTCGAATTGCAACACCCGGGACCGAATACACGATTACGGCGGTGGCAAGTTTAGATGGGGAAACCAGTGACCCATCTGAATTAATTTTGACGCAAGAATAATTGGGTGGGGATCGATTTAGGGCTATAAAACTTTTTCAAGGAACTGGTTGGCTCGATTACTTTTGGGATTGTTAAAGAACTCGTCAGGTGGAGCATCTTCGACCAGACGCCCTTGATCTAAAAACAAAATGCGATTGGCAGCTTCACGGGCAAACCCCATTTCATGAGTGACGATCGCCATTGTCATCCCAGATTGGGCTAAATCTTTCATCACATCTAGCACTTCCTTGACCATTTCGGGATCGAGGGCAGAGGTGGGTTCGTCAAACAACATGATGTCGGGTTCCATGGCAAGTGCCCGGGCGATCGCCACCCGTTGCTTTTGACCGCCAGACAACCGAGACGGGTAAACATCTGCCTTTTCTGCGAGACCGACCCGATTCAAGAGTTCCATTCCCTTCTCGTTTGCCACCGGTTTAGAAACTTTTTTTACCCTAACGGGGGCATACATGATGTTTCCCAACACGGTCATGTGGGGAAATAGATTGAAATGCTGAAACACCATGCCCACGTTTTGACGAATTTTCATCACGTCGGTCTTTTGGGTCGTAATATCGACTCCATCGATGATCACCTTGCCAGATGTCGGCATCTCTAATAAATTGATGCACCGCAAAAACGTCGATTTACCTGACCCGGATGGGCCAATCATGGCGACCACTTCGCCTCGATGAATTTCTGTCGAAATCTCCTTTAAAACTTTGAGGTCGCCAAACGATTTATATAAGCGCTCAACCTTAACGGCGAGTGATCCATTATGCTGATTGTCAACAGAATTATCCTGCATAAGCGAAAGTATCCGTCAAATTTAGGTCAAGCGAAAGTCAGCTATCTACTCCCGTGCCTGAGAGATTCTACGCGACGTTGAGTCTGCGCTAGGCATCCTTGTCAGCTACTCTTTTGTAACCGACGTTCCATCAGGGTTGCTGCTACCGTCAATGCCATCACCATCAGGTAATAGACGACAGCGACGATGAGCAACGGCTCAAAGTAAACATACTTTTCAGCTCCGACAATCTGAGCCCGACGCAATAAATCTTGAGCGCCAATGGTTGATACCAAGGCCGAATCTTTAAGGAGGGCAATGGTTTCATTCACTAGGGCAGGCAAGATGTTTTTTACCGCTTGGGGCAAGATGATATCCAGCATCATAGGCTGATAGCGCACCCCCAGCGACATGGCTGCTTCGGTTTGCCCCCGATCGATCGCCAAAATTCCTGCGCGAATGACTTCAGAAATATAGGCTCCTGAGTTGAGGGTAAACGTAATCACGCCAGCTTGAAATCCAGAAATGTCGTACCCGGTCAGCTGAGGCGTTGCAAAGTAAATAATCGAGAGCGTAACCAGCAGCGGTGTTCCTCGAAAAATCGACGTATACACCATGCCAAACCAGTAGAGTGGCTTAATGCTGGAAATTTTGAAGAGGGACAAAATTGTCCCCCAGATAAATCCAAATACTGCTGAAAGTGCCGTGAATTTTAGGGTAACTAGAATCCCGCCTAAAATAAACGGAATCGATGGAAGAATCCGTTCGAAGTCTAGATTCAGAGCAGCAACGGGTAGACTCGGGGCGGGGAAAACGGTAACGACGCCAAAACTCATTATTATGCTTATATCTCGTTTAGTTATTCGGCGCTTGTCCCTTGCTGCTCGTAGTAGTCTTCAAACCATTTCGTCACCAGTTCATCAAGTTTGCCGCTTTCCTTCATTTGAGTGAGCACTTGGTCAAATTCGGATGCGAGTTCAGAATCTTTCGGGAAGGCGATCGCCGAACCTGATGCGCCTTCAGTGTCGAGGGTGACAAATTCTAAGTCAGGATTATTTTGCACATATCCTTTAGCGACCGTGTCCTCTACAATCGCCGCATCAAGCCGTCCTGCTTTTAACTCTTGAATGAGTTCGCTGACTCGATTACGCGGTTCAACAACCATTTCCTCGACGGTTTCAGCCTGCTCTTTTGCCTCTCCTTCTTGAATCGAACCGAGCTGCACCCCTACCGTCTTACCAGCTAAGTCTCCATAGCTTTCATAGCCAGAACCAGCAGGTGCGACGATTGTGTTCTTTGCATCGTAATAGATTTGGGAGAAATCAACGCTTTCTTTGCGTTCCTCAGTCGGTGTCATACCCGCCATTGCAAAGTCAACTCGTCCACCTTGAAGTGCTGGGATGATGCCATTGAAATCCATATCTTGAATTTCAAGCGCATATCCCAGCTCGTCCGTGATGTATTTTGCAATATCAATATCAAAGCCAATCGGCTCACCCTCACCCGATGCCGTTTCATAGAATTCATAAGGTGGGTAGTCAGCAGATGTTGCCATCACAAGCGTAGTGCTACCACTGGCAGGTTCTGTTGTTGCCGCATCTTCACCACCGCTTGGCGTATCGGATGGCGCACAAGCCGTCACGATAAATATAGTAAAGAGTGCGGATAACAAGACGGTGAGTAAAAACTTGAGTCGCTTCATAATGTCGTCGATTTGAGTGGGATGTTGCAAAAAGCAGGTCAGAAATACGGTTACACTGTGGCAGCGTCACACGCAAAATTTAGTGTTTTAGGCTACTAAATGCCGCCCATCAAGTCAGCCCATCAAACCAATTCAGCAGCATAATCTCTGCATATTTCTGGCACATAACTGGTGAAGAATATACATTACCAGATTATTTAGAAAAGCGTGTTTACGAATTGAAACGGCTTGACCTTCATCAGAAATAGCGTGTCAAGAAAAGCAATATTCGATCGCGCCTCTTGGTGAATGGAATCAGCTAGTCCGACACCCCGAAGGCACTCAGAACCTGATCTCGATCCATTCCAGGTTGAATGTCAGGACGATACATGAGGCGTATTACGTCTCGATCGAGTGAGCTAAATTCCGTGGTTTGTGTCCATGCTTGATAAAAAATTGAGTCAGCGTAATCGTCAGAGTCTTTCATGCACCCGCTAATGGCTTGGGTCACTTCTTCTCGAATGAGGTGATTGCGTTCCGTTTGGCTGATTTCTTCGGTCGTAATCAGAATCCTGGCTTGATGAATCACGTCGTGGCTGTTCCACCCAATCCAGGCAAAGCCTAAATTTATTGGAATGTAGTTGGGATCGTAATCGCTGAATTCGGATTCAGGAACAAAATAGAGTGTCATGTTGGGATCAGCCGAAGTAAGGGTGATGGTTAGCCCTGTGAGTTGCTGCAATTCGGCAATTACGGCTTGGAGAGTCTGCTCATCTTCAAAGGTTGGACTACCATTGACCTGAATATTAATGTCGCCCTGCCATTTCCGAATGACGGGATCAGCGTTGCCATATTCAGTGCCTAAGGCGATGTCTAGAAAATAGGCGATCGCCTCATTACTAGTAATGTCATTATTAGTAATGTCATCGTGAGCATCTGCCGATTCACTTGCATTGAACGAATCATATTGGGATGGCTCTGGTGCTCCATACTCAAACGATTGTTGGGGTGGCGCGATCGCCCCTTCTTCCTGATTCAGATTAGATAATTCGCCTGGAGTATCCAATCCTAGCTGACGGGGGTGTTCCAGAGTCGGTAGAGGTGATGATAACCCCCCCGAGGCCCGATGATTTTGCTTGGGCGATCGCTCGACGCCAGAGGTTGACAGGCAAAATATTGTCGCACCCAAAAGAGTGAGCAGTAAAAAGCACCGATCCAGAAGGATCTGGGCTCTGCGATTTAAAGTAGACATGCATCTCAGTTACACAAACAGTTACACGAACTGAGATTAATTCTAATAGAACAAATGTACTTATTGTGCGGTTTGTCGATTTCTTAATGTGTTAGACCAGTCCCATTGGGGCACTCTATCAATCCGTAAGACTTATATTGCAGTTTATGAACAAAATCGGGAAATCGGGCGGTCGCTCCTGATATTTCAAAGAGGCGAGCCCAAACAAGAGCCCCCAGAGTTTGGACTCGCCCACCCTTTAGGGTAGGGCTGAAGACTAATCTTGGGATGATGGCACTCGCCCCCCGAGTGTTACCCTCCTTCAAAAATTTCTATATGGCGGTGTGCGCTTGAGATAATAGGTTCTAGATTCTACGGACAAAGCAGGTGCAACAGAGTTGTTATGAATTTTTGGAACCTTTTTCTAATTTTTATTGTGATTTCGTCGCTTCAACCCGCCATCCAGCGGCGCATCACTCAATATCATCGATTATCTGCTATTCAAAATTTTGAACGAAAGCGGGGAAGCCGGATGATTTTGCTGATCCATCGCCAAGAAGCCATCAAATCGCACCCGAAAATATTGATCAGATTATTCAACGGCTAACGACCGGTCAGGTCACGCATGATTATCCTGTCTTAGTAGAGGAAGCTCAAGACATTGGTTTACCCGTTACTGTAGGGCTTCCGAGAGAAATTTATTCCCTAATGGATTTGTATCCCCAGCCGATGTCAGGCCGCCCCTCTGTGCAATACATTCCAATGCCGTATCAAAATCGTCCATCATTCCCTAATGGCAATTCATGAGGTTCTGTGAAATTTGCTGACTTGATTGGGCTTCTGTGCGTGATTGCCGCCTTAGTTATTCTGTGGCAGTTTCGTCAAATATTACTGTTAGTATTTACCGCCGTTGTGTTGGCGATCGCCCTCAACGCGTTAGTTCGACACATCATTCGTCGATTTAGAGTGGCGCGCGGCAGCGCAGTTTTGATTGCATTGAGCCTCGTTGTGTTAGGAACTGCCGTTTGTATCGGCATCATTGTTCCGCTATTTGTCAATCAGTTTCAGCAGCTCCTTCAAGTGTTACCAGAAGGGTTTCGTCAGTTTATTAACTGGCTCAATCAGTGGATTGAGAATCCACCCAACTGGCTTCCTATGCCTGATGTCGGACTGTTGCCCAATTTTTCTGACCTGATCCAGCAGGCTGCGTCTCTTTCTCAACAAATCTTTGGTAATTTTTTCACCTTTTTTTCCAATTCCCTCTCTGTCCTCCTTCAACTGCTGCTGGTCATTATTTTGACCCTCATGCTGCTCGCAGATCCCATCGCCTACCGTCGGCTCATATTGAGGTTATTCCCGTCATTTTATCGACGACGAGCCGATTCAATTTTTACTAGCTGTGAAGGCGCTCTCATTAATTGGTTGGGAGCTGTGTCGATTAGCTCCGGATTTGTCGCTCTGGTCAGTGGGTTAGGGCTTTCTGTATTACAGGTTAAGTTTGTGTTTGCCCATGCGCTTCTAGCCGGAGTTTTCAACTTTCTGCCTAATATCGGCCCCACGATCAGTGCAGTATTTCCGGTTCTCGTGGCACTGCTTGATTCTCCCGGAAAGGCGATCGCCGTTATCGTTTTATATCTCGTTATTCAAAATCTGGAGAGCTATTGGTTTAGCCCAATGGTGATGCAGAAACAAGTGTCCCTCCTACCGGCTGCCACTCTAATTGCCCAGATTTTCTTCGCAACATTTTTAGGTCCTCTCGGATTGGTACTGGCCTTACCTTTAACGGTTGTCATGAAAATCTGGGTTGAAGAAGCAGTTATCAAGGATTGGCTCGATCAATGGCACTCTAAAGCGGTCCAATCCCCAGCGATCGATTTATCTCCACAGGTTCAAGACCATCATCCAGACGCAAATTTATCTTCTGCAGAGCATTCATTACCATCAATCGAGCCCAATTCCGCTTCATCTCTCGATCCACCACCATCAACCGAGATTTCTCCTCCCGCCGATTCATCAAAATCTAACCAATGATTTCTGTCATTGACCCCATTACCAATTGCAATCTCATAAGCTCAGAGCTTAGAATCAGGGAGCAAGTATGGAGAACTCGAAGATCCGATGAATCCGGATACTCTTACCCAAATGCTCCAAAAGGGATTTCGCGTCACTCTAGGCGCGACGGCTTCCCTGATTGAAATTTTGCAAAATCCACAACGGCGCGACGAAAACCTGTCTAACCTGGCTGCCGAGCTGTCTGAACTTTCTGAAGAATGGGCAGTCAAAGGTGAGATGACCGAGCAGGAAGCTCGCAGTTTTGTAGAGAATCTGCTCAGCAATCAGCCAGGTCAATCGGGTCAGGAAACCTCAGATAGCACTCAACCAACGACGGTTACGGTTAAACCTACTACCGAACCTGGTGTGCAGTCTGATATCAAAGAGTTGACTGAGCAACTTGCTAATATCCGAAGTGAGCTGGAAAAACTCCGTGAGCAAGACGGAGGTTCTCAGTAGAGGCATTCTGGATCGGCTCTCTAAAAAAAGAGTGTAGAGCTACTGTAGGAAAAGTTGGCGTAGCATAGCCCCTTCAGTTAGAACCTTGGGTTTTCAGGAGCTATCAAAACTTAGGAATGTAGATTTAATCAAGATCCACCATTCTTAATTCTGGCAACCGGGGATCGACGTTGCCAAGCCCATATAGATGCGTTTTCCCATTTATTTAATTCATAATCTTTAAAAATCTCAAACGGCATGGTTTAGCATAGCATAACCCATGCTATGAGAGGTGAATGATTTCAGCTACGCTTTAGCCTCGATGCGACTATAGGTTAGTGCTGAGCGAAACGCTGCGGAGTATTCCGGAGAAACACTCAATAGTGAAGAGGCTTTAAGCGTTTTAATCTCTTAAAGCATTCTCTGAAGCTAACTAGTCGATTAATGAGGATGCTTTATGTAGCGTACCGATTAGGGTTCGTTCAATTCACTAATCGTTGTCCCACTCTTCGCGACCGAGAAGATCTCCAATTCGATCCCTCAACAAATAGCTGTTCTTTTCAAGTTCGCACTCGATGTGAGACCATTCTCGCGCCGGAATATATTTGCAGAGAACGTAAATGGGTTGATTGCGACTCACCACTCCACGTTGAACGAGATGACGAGCTTCGTCTTGTATGAAGTCAATTGAATAGTAGACTGACTGAACCATGATTCACCCTCTGTTGCTGCTAATCGTTTAGGTGTAAGAAATTGCTAACAATGAAACCTAGCTCAAACCCCATTGTTTCTCTGGGTTTCTTGAATAATCGAGCTAGTGTGTTCAGGTATACTGAATATTTTTCATTTTCGGTCTTACCCATCCCAAATTATATGAACAAATGTTTCGAAAGTCACTGACCTTTGACAAATCTTGAGAATGAAATCAGACTAAATGTCGTGTAAGGCCCTAAGGTGGCAGTCACCAGACGAGCTTATGCCGAAACGTTGCTAAAACTTAAAAACTGGTTTTCGAAATCTCTACCCGATTGCAGGTGATTACTATCCCTCTAGACTATGCTACCTCACTCCTGGATTAGAGATTGTGATCAGCGGTCTTTACAGATTTGAGCGAACATGCAGTAAATGTATTTCTAAAATCCAATTCACATTTACACCCCATCTGGGATTGCTGTATAGCAATGTGCGATCGCGTCAAGTATAGAAACGGTAGTATGGGGCGCGCCGCCTTTGCCATTTCTGTACACGCGGCAATTATGCATGACGGCCCTATGCGCTTAAATTTGTATGTAATCTCTGCACCGCACGGAGTTTATACACTTCGACGTCCTAACGCGAGAGTGTAAGCTACACTATATTTTTTGTAGTTCACTAAAAAAATTGGAGGTAGAAGTCCGCTAAAAAAACACTCCAACCCGAAGAGGTCTGGAGTGCTCAATTGAATACATCGCTTATCGGATTGATATCTAATTGATATCTAAAGCGCAAACAAACGCCATGAGGATATGGGATAAGGGGGCTAACAGGTGTTGATCACGAATTTGCGTTAGCCATCGACTTCTTCAGAAGCTTAAGTCCTTTTTTCAGCCGGCGAGATACCGTTACTGCACTGATTCCTAATCGTTCGGCAGTTTCTTTTTGAGTCAAATCATATAGAAACACGAACTCTAGCACTTGACGCGTGCGATTTTCGAGTTGAACTAATGCCTGCTGTAGGCGAATTTGGTCTTCTTGGGCAAGTTGGAAGCTGCGATATCGATTATCAGGAATTAGCTCACCCAATGAAGTAGAGCCATCGTCCTCATCATTGGACATGGGAGCATCTAAGCTGAGTGGAGAGCGATTGCGATATGCCAGTCTAATTTCGTGCCACTCTGCTAGGGAAATCTCCAACGCATTAGCCAGTTCTAAGTCAGTTGGAGTTCGATTGAGGTTGGCGTGTAGTTCGCGGGTCTTGTGGGTTGCTTGCCGCTGTAAAGTCTGCCAACGTCTTGGAATTCTGACTGTGCATCCTTTATCTCGCAAATAGTGCTGGATTTCGCCTCGGATGTATGGAATAGCAAACGAGCTAAACGCGTGACCTTTAGCCATATCAAATCGCTCGATTGCTCTGATTAGCCCCAAACTGCCTACTTGGAGAAGATCTTCATAATTCTCTGGACATTGATTGATCCAGTGATGAGCTTCCTTCCTGACCAATCCAAAATTGAGCTGAACTAATCTATTGCGTAATTGAGGAGATGGATTGTCCTGATACTCCCGAAGTAATTCTAAGCTCTCGCTCTTTAGTTCTTGCGTGACTGTTGTAAGCATAACGATTTCAGGCGGTAGAAGACTTATCCTACATGGATTTAAGGTGTTTTGGTATCAAGCGACCTCATGTTGCAGCGCCGCGATTTATTGGGTCAATAGCCTGCAATCCTTTTTTTAATAAAGAATTAGGAGCTAACTCAATCTGAGAATGCTCTCTCAGCGCAGGGACATTGTGAGATTCGATCGTGGGCATCTGATCAACTTTTCTGTTTCGCATGTCAAATCTATTCGTTTTACCAGAACAGCAACAACTGCATTTTTACGGAAACTAATCGATCCAAAATTAAGCATGTCCCCACCAAATAATTCTTATATTTGGGGATCGGGATCAAGATCAGATTTGGTTCGCAGTGTCCAAATTAGCTTGACTTGCTTAATGTTTAGGGCAGGATTTGGAATCGTCTAACGCCTAGCAGGCAGTCGATTAGGGGTGAATATGAGAGATTGTACCGGCGATACGATTTCAATAGTCTCCTCGATAAAGATTTACACAGCTTTATACAAAAGAACGTAAAGATTCTGCAAATTTATGGTCGGATAATGATTGCAGCATAAATTTTTAATTTTCCAAGTAAATTTGCTTAGGCATGGCAATTTATTACCGTCAAAGTCTCTGGATATGAGCATGACATGCCGTGCTCCTGCAAACCTGATGATTTGGCAGTTCTACTTTTTGTTGCCTTAGCGACTAAAGTTCTCTTGACAGAGACGCTTTCCTTCGGAACGCTACGCGAACACGTTATATGTCGCTTGCGAAACGCAGGCTACACGGACAAAACCTACTTCCGCAGGTTACAAAACCAACGGGTTTGCTGGAGTCCACGGCAAAGAAAAAGGAGGTCATAAAACCTCCTTCACGAACTATGAGAACTTAGGCCGATATAGCGATTCTTCTTAGAATCTGAACAGAATGAAGTGTAGAGGTGAAACTGTGGCACGGGAAAAAGTATCCCCGTCTCCCCTATTCACAGACAATTTACAAGCGATTTAGGATCGCTATATAAACACGCTGTATGCAATACCAGCTCTAAGTAAAACCGAATGATTTGATGCAGAGGAGTCGGAATCATTTATGCGTTTGCCGGTTCAATGCGGGCATAAAATAATCCTTGAATTTTAATATCGGCTGGCTCGTCTGACCCCATATCGGTATCGGAAGGTTGGATGCTCTCAAATGTGCCTGCAATTTCACCTGTAATACTGTCGACTTTAGCGACTTGCAGGGAAATCTTGCCATCGCCGACATCAAATTGCTTGACATTCTCTTTGCGCAGTTCTTCTCGATCTGCCTGGGCATAGAGACCTACGGCGCTGTCATATCCTGCGGCTAGTCCACGACCTTTGGGGTCTAGAAAGTTTGAAGTTCGATAGGACGGAACTTTGAAATCTCCTTCAAAGTCGGTTGAAGTATTGATGCCATCTAATCCAGGCTGGGTTTGTGCAATCAGACCTTTAACGGTAAATAAAAATGGAGCTTGTTCGCCACCGGGCAGTTGAACTGTAATGGGTTGGAAGTCAAAGCCATATTCTTCTTCAAAGCGAAAACTACCGTCTGGATTCGCTTTGAGTGTTCCCGCAACCTGATCGAGACTTGTCGTCTTCCGGGTTAGAGACTTTGCAGGAACAAATTCTGCCTCTTGGCGCTTATTGATTGGTTCTTCTTTAACGAAATAAGCTGTTGGCTCTAAGCAGAAATCTCGTATGACATAAGACTTATCTGAATCGAGCTTAATGGCCCCCCGGCGAGTTTCTGCCAATTGGGGACATGTGTTGGCTAAGCCCGATCCCTTGATTTGATCGTATGTTAGGGGACCACCACTTGCAACAGCCGGACCCTCACTACAAGCAGTCAGCAACCCCAAGCAAATTGCCAGGAATGCAACGACTAGTGCGCGATACCTCATGATCAACCTCAGTAATCAGTATAAAAACTCCACCAGTATGATTCTCAAACAATGAAATCTGGCGGTTTGCACAACAAAAAAGGATAACTTCCAATCGTGTTTAGATTTAGACCGTTCAATCGAAGTTCAAGACGCAAATTACTGCGTATTTATAGATTGTTTAAGACATCTCAACAATCCATCAAACCGTTATGGGTTAGTCACATCTTCCTGAACGTCTAACTCAATCTAGATTGGATTTCTTAAAGTTCTATATAGAATTCTACAAGACCATGCGACCATTATTTTGCATAGCCGGAACTAGCAATTGAATTGCGGGAATCAGAGAATGATGAAAGGTTGGTTGTTATTTTGACTTAATAGGTAAGGGGCAGCATGAGCGATAAAATTGAATGCCGACTTGGAACACAGGAAGATCTAGAGGCGATCGCCACCGTGGTTCAGTCTCTAGCTCATCGCTATCAGGGAGATGCCATATCACTCTTAGCACTGCTTCGTCTTTTGGAAACGCTCCACCGCACTATTAGAGATGAGTTATTTCAAGTTTCGTTGCCGAACAACCGCCAGAATCTCTATAGCCTGCTTAAAGATATTGAAGCAGAAGGAGGATGGCCCTACATACCGCGCATGCGGCTAAGAGCATTACTCAGCAATTTATTGGTAGAACAGCCTGAGGAAAATGGTTCGAATCCAACGTCGTCTGAGAGTCATCCAGATAGTGATGATTCTCATTGATAACCGCGACCCAGATAACCGCGACCAAATTTCTTAGAGGGTAGGCAGAGTCGGGTCGTGATTGGAAGAGGATTATGCATCTTGTGCCTTAGCCTGAAATGTAGCGGTGTGAATTCGGTAGAATCAAGGAGATAAACTCACGTAAGGGAGTCCTATGATTCCAACCGTCATTGAACAATCGGGTCGCGGTGAACGAGCATTTGATATCTACTCTCGCCTTCTACGAGAGCGGATTGTGTTTCTGGGGCAGCAGGTTGATTCAGACCTGGCCAATCTAATCGTGGCTCAAATGCTGTTTCTCGAAGCTGAAGACCCGGAGAAAGACATTTATCTGTATATCAACTCCCCAGGGGGGTCGGTTATGGCGGGATTAGGAATTTTTGACACCATTAACCATATTCGCCCTGATGTGTGCACCATTTGCTTGGGTCTAGCGGCCAGCATGGGGGCATTTTTGCTCAGTGCAGGCACTAAAGGTAAGCGGATGAGCCTGCCACATTCTCGGATTATGATTCACCAACCGTTAGGGGGTGCTCAGGGGCAGGCCGCAGATATTGAAATTCAGGCGAAGGAGATTCTCTATCACAAACAGCGCTTGAATGAATGGCTGGCAGAGCATACAGGCCAACCTATTGAACGTATTCAAGAAGACACCGAACGCGACTTCTTCATGTCAGCAGAAGAAGCCAAGGATTATGGCCTGATTGACCAGGTGATTAGTAAGCAATCGGTGGGCAACCGTCCATCCCCAGTGGAAGCTTAAGATGACGTTGGAGATGCCTCGAACATGAGAGGCATCTAATTCGAGGGCCGGGTTAAGCTACAAACCTAAGCCCGTAGGGCCATACCTGGGGGATGGAGTGAGACTATTTTGGCTGAGCCTGACCGTTTAGGTGATGATTAGGGGCTGGTGCGAGAATCCTCAGCCCGCCAAGGGGCCAATTTACTCGATTTGAGACGGTTCGCTGGGTGACGGCTGAGCCTCAAGAAATTCTAGAAAATCGAGTAATTCGGTGTCGCTTAGCTGCTGGCGCGATCGCTTGCCATAGGCTTTTTGTAGGTGCTGACGCCCTTGAACCTCGTTCCAGCCTAATCGTTTAAGTTCTACACTTGTTTTGGCGATCGCATCAGAGAGATCGATTCGTTTGATTACATCTGTTGACGAGTCTTGTTGAACCGTACTTGATACGTCTGCTTCGTTGGAGACGGCTTTGCGCTTTGATTTTTTATTCGCCTTAGGCGCGGTTGATTCAGCCTCAGCCCCATCAGGAATCGGAGGGATTGGGGCAGATTGTTGTTCAGGTTGGGGGGGGTCTACAGCTTGACTTGCAGATGAAGAAATAGGCGGAGAAGTATCCGAAGTATCCGAAATGTCAGGTTCTATGGGCGATCGCTCAACTGAAGAACGCCCAAACTGATAAAACGGAGTCGTTTTTGCCGCCGTGAATGCGTCGGAGTTTGAGCCTGACGAAACCTGAGTAGGCGGTATGGAAGAGGGATTAGACGAACCGCCACGCATCGAATTTTCAATCAATGGCCGGGATTGCAGCGCTGAAGAGTCGAGAGACATGTTCGGCAATTGAGACATGGGTGACGGTGATATCCCCAGCGCTTCCAATGCCCGAGCTTTCGCTCTATCTTCTGCCAATTCAATATCAGATGCTGCGGCTAGCCCGCTGGCTAGTGAGACTCCGCCAATTTGAACCAGTGCTCGAACGACATACTGCTCTCCATGAATAGCAACGAATTCAGAAATTAGACCTCCCATCGGATAGCGAGCCTGAAATTGAGCCAGTAACGGTTTGAGCATGGTATTTGGGGTAAACGATGGAGGCGATCGCCTCGGGTCATCACGACGGTCAAAATCGTTAGACGACTCCGAGATAAATCTCCGTGTTTGACCGATATTGGAATGCGATGAATCCATCAAAATTAGATAATCAATAACATTTTTGAACCCCGCGATGTATGAGGATTCATATTTACTAGATTTATTTTAAGACCGAGAACGAGGGAGTCGTCACTAAGGCTTTCACGCGGGATGTTCCCCTGCATCTAAATTCTCATTGCCTCCTTATTAAGATTAAGTAGAGTTAAGCTAAATTAAGGAAACTCTATTAAGGAAACAATTTTTTACGGGTCGTCTCGCTCTCAGATCGTCGTGTCTCGATTAGCGTCAGCCGGATAGCTAAGGACATAGCTCCTCCTAAACCCCAAAGGCTAGGGCGGCTGAGCAAGTGACTGCGCAGGATGTGACGATCGCGATGCGTGTGACAGTAATGCTGAGCTGATGATGGCCACTCATTTTACCTGAGCGCTATTTTCTTCCCCTAATGCTCAGGTATTCTAAGCACAGATAGTCTTAAGGAACGTGATGTTAGATCAACTGCTGGACTTTTCATCCAATGTTGGCGTCGATGCTCTGCTGTTGTTGCCGGTGCTAATTGCACTTGAAGTTGTGCTGTCGGCTGATAATGCGATCGCCCTCGCCGCGATTGCGCAAGGATTAGACAGTGCCAAGATGCAACGTAGTGCCCTCAACATTGGGCTAGTCGCAGCATTCTCACTGCGAGTCATTTTAATTTTGACCGCTACATGGGTGATTCGGTTCTGGCAGTTTGAGCTTCTTGGCGCAGTCTACCTGCTCTGGCTCGTCTTTCAATATTTCATGTCAGACGAAGACAGTAAAAATCACCACCATCACGGGCCTCGGTTTTCTTCTGTCTGGCAAGCAATTCCGATGATTGCGGTGACCGATCTCGCCTTTTCACTGGATAGCGTCACAACGGCGATCGCCATTTCTCAAGAAACCTGGCTTGTTTTGACAGGCGGCATGATCGGTGTGATCACACTCCGGTTTATGGCAGGGTTATTTATTCGGTGGCTTGATGAATATGTCTATCTCGAAGATGCAGGGTTTGTGACAGTCGGACTGGTGGGCCTGCGGTTGCTGCTGCGTGTCATTAATCCAGAGTTCGTGCCTCCAGAATGGCTCATGATTAGCCTGATTGCGGCATTGTTTATCTGGGGATTCTCAAAACGAACTGATTCTGAATCGGTAACTGCCTCTACAGTTGAATTAAACTCTACTCTAGATGATTCTGTCGTTGCCGATGCTGAGGTATCCTCTTCTAAACGGGAGACTCAAGAGGCACAAGAACTTTCGGTCGATTAGATACTTTCTCTATTGGCGCAGCAAGTCTAAAAGGTTGGGTGGGGATAAAGGTGACGCAGCTTGATTCTGGCGTCTTGAGTGGTGAAGCGCCAGACGACTCCGGCTTGTTCCCAATTGCGTTGCTTTTGCCAAGCTGCTAG
>JBNPEG010000042.1:0-19087 GCA_051117555.1 Elainellaceae cyanobacterium
CCGCTCATCCACCGTGTAGCTAAACACCCGCGCCGTAAACAGCCCATAGGCAATCGTCTGGGCATAGATATCCGCAAAGCTGTAATCCTTCGACGTTTCCGCCTGGAGCTTCAGCGTCGGCAGCAACTCCCGCTGAAAACTCTGCAGCAGGGTGTGGAGATAGCCGTCAGTCCCCTCTGCCTCGTAGACCGCCGGAATCGCTTCCTCAATCTTCCGCGACACTACCGCCAACTGCTGCGCCAACTCCCGCGCCGTGGTGATCGGCGGGTAAAATGCCCACTCCACTAGCGGTATCATGGCCAGTGGCCTTTCCTGCATCCGATCCGTTCGCGCCAGCGTCGCCTGCCGCAGCCGCCCCAACCGGGCCTGCAAATCCTCCGCATTCCACGCAAACGCCTGAATCTGACGCTGCCGCAGCTTCGTCTCCGTCGGCAAAATCATCGCCACCGTGCCGCAGCGTTCCGCCTCTGGCAACAGCAGATACATCACCGGCTGGTCGGGAATCACCCGGTTGGTGTAGTGCCCATAGATTTCCTGCTGCTGCTCGTCTGCCGTCAGGAAACGCGGCACCTCATCGCCCTCCAGCTCATTTAGCTCTGAGTAGAAGCCCACCGCGATCGGGCAGGTCTCTTTCGCCTCTTCCTCATCCTCCCCAGGCCGCAAGTACCAAAAACGAGAGCCCTTTGGATCATTTTCCTTAACAGGATAGCCAAGGTGCGATCGCAACGCCTCAACCCGCTGGTTCGGATCACCGAGCATCATCGTGGTAGTCTGATTTGGCATGATGTATCTCGTTCAGCATCCCGCTTCTTAGCCTCGCAATGAGAATCGCAAAGGCTAGACTGACGAACTAACGACTCCAGAACCTCCGAGACATTAAGTCCTTCACAATGGCAGAACGCCATGAGCACCGTATCAAAATTGACTGGCAGTTCTCCATTAAGATCGCTCTCAGACGTTAAGTCGCCACTATAAGCAAATCAATCTAGACAATAGGGTGTTTGAATGTAGCTGCACTTAATTTACACCGCACCTAATCTTCTCTGTCAGACAGGTGCTAATTTTGGTTTAGTGCCGTCTTTTCCTCTTTCACCAAGGCTTGAAACGCAGTTGATGTTGTCTTAATGGCATTCTTGCCTGACTGGAGGGTTTCAGGAACCTCTAGTAGATTGATATCCTTTTCGAGCGATGGTGTATCAGCGGAGACGAGTTGGAAGGAGCTTCCAAAGTGGGCTAATGCGACCTGAAGAATTTCTCCAGCATTGAGAGCGAGCCAACCGTCTGATGTCGCTTCTCGAAGCTCAAAATGGAGGTGAGGCCCCGTTGAATTACCCGTGCTACCGACCCGCCCAATGACTTCGCCTTGATCAACCCATTCACCCGGCTTAACAAACAGCTCCGATAGGTGGCCATACAGGGTTTCTTGAGTTGCATCGTTGTGCCGTAAAACTACCGTTAGCCCATAGCCCCGCATTAGGTCAGCGATCGCCACTTGACCCGCATAGGCGGCAACGACGGGCGTTCCCATGGGAGCCGCTAAATCTGTACCTGTGTGAAACCGTTCTGAACCAAAGATAGGATGAACCCGCCAGCCAAACGGGGAGGAAATCATTGCCGGAATCGATAGCGGAAACAGTAATCTCGAATTGCCATTTCCGGGCATGGCGGACGGACGGGATGTTTGATTGTAGTAGTCCCAAACAGATTGGGAACGGTTCAGACTAACCCCATTGGGGCCAATGCTGAGTGGCCCCACATTAACTGAATTAGCGGTTCCCTGGCGATTCCCTACGGCATGTCCTAGTGCACTTGCCACGCTCTCCGCCGATCCACAAATGTTAGCAGGTACAGTCTGCCCTTGCTCAACGACCGCCTGACAGCCCGTTGAACGCTCAGACAGCACAATAGATGGGATATCTTGATTCTGATTGGTTGCCCCTAGACTATAGTCAGTTGTGTCAATGTAGACATTGCTATAATCGGTCGTTCCAACGTGCGTTGGTGTTGGTATATCGGCATTCAAATCAGCCGGATCTAACGGCGGCACTGCACTCGCCGGATCCTCTGGAGAATTTGAAGGCGATCGCTCAATTGGAAGCTGCTCAGGCAGTGTCACAGAATGATTCGAACTCGCATTCGACTGAGTGTCATTCTGCTTGGAGGAGGGAGAGGTTGGTGAAGTTGCCTCTAACTCGCCAGAGGGTAGTAAATCTTGGGCACTCGGGACAGATGCGGAAGAGGACGGCGATGTTTGAGCGAGAACGATAGGGCTGCCTAACATTCCCATTCCGGTAAGCCAACTTAAACTCCCGATTAGCCATCGACGCTGACTCGCCTGCCAGACATTGGCTTCACTGTTGTACCGTTGAATCATCGCCAAACCTTCACTCCTCAAATCAATGAGATGGATTCACCAAGTCGGATTTTAACCAGTTGTTTAGTCCGCTATTCTAACCAATCGGTTCCTTGAATAACAAAATTAACCATGCCTTAAATTTAGGCTGAGAGGCAAATCCCCAACCACTACGATACAGCGAATGCTCCTCAGTTAGCCATAATTTGAGAGCGACGAATATCCGAGACTGATGGTGCCAGGTTCAACGCTAATTTCTGTCGCAGATGGAGTATCAGAATTCGTGATAGAAATCCGTAAATTGCCTTGAGGTGAGACACCGACAATGTGTCCTTGCTGCCCCTGAATGTGAATGGGGTGCCCCAGATGGGTCAATAGTGACTGATAAGACGGCAATAGATTTGAAATGCCATGACGATGCCAGTTGTGATAGCTTGCCATTATCCCATGAAGCACCACAGCCGCCAGATCTTCGATGGAGAGGATCGGCGCATTGGCATGCTGGTCTAAAAACGATCTCAGCGTAATGCCTACATCAGGGACAGGATTTGTCCAGTTGATACCCACTCCAATAACCGCCCAGGTTATGCGCTCTTGATGCATCCGCGTTTCAATCAAAATGCCGCCGAGTTTACGCCCCTGTAGGATGAGGTCGTTCGGCCATTTTACGCAAACGGGGATATTATGCTGGCGCAGGGCTGAGGCAATTCCCCAACCACTCACGAGAGAAAGCTCTCTGCCCTGATCAACGGGACAGTTCAGGGCGATCGCGACAGACAGGTATAAGCCGCCCTCAGAAGACTGCCATCGACGGCCCCACTGTCCCTTTCCAGTTGTCTGCTGAGATGCAATCACCACGGTATCTGAGCATGCCCCGTCGTCAATTAGGTTCCACACGACTGAATTGGTAGAAGATACGGTTTCAAAGCAATGAATCGTAAGTGGGGGATGCGGAGAACGAGTGCCATTCAGTTGAACCGAATATCGTTCAAGGGCAGCATTTAATCGACTCATGTGAATTTCTTCAAGGGGGGTAAATGATTGATGCATAGATATGGGACGAATAAATACCTGCCAAAACGATAATGGACACGGTGTCGTTTTGTATAAGCTGCGCGATTGCTCCATCAAGCCTTCATGACGTTAATTCGGCATTAGCTCGGTGGAAAAAGCTGAGCCCCTGTAGGATGGATTTGTGCAATTCTAACGATTAGCTTGTTCATCTATTGTCTTATCTGTTGAATTCTATGCACACCTGGCATTGGCAGACCTGGCACGATTTACCCTATCTAACATGCAGCCTCTTAGCTCCGTTTCCTCACGGCTTTTTTACCCAATCATTTGGGGCAATGTCTCTGGCGGAACTTGGAAATGTTTTGTCTCCCACTGCTGACGTTTATCGGGTCAGGCAAGTTCATGGTGGCACGGTTTTAACACCCACTGAAATTGGTATCCAGCAGTCATCTTCCTCCGATGGCGCTGACTTAGCCGACTCCAGCCCATTGCCTGAAGCAGATGGGATTTTAACTGACCGGAGCGATCAGGCTGTGTGGGTGGCGACGGCGGACTGTGTGCCAGCATTAGTGGCAGATGTTGTTACGGGGCAAGTTGCTGCTGTTCATGCGGGATGGCGGGGCACAGCCGCCCAAATCCTGCCTGAGGCGATCGCCCGCTTCCAGTCTGAGGGCAGCCAACTCTACAATCTTCGTATTGCGTTAGGGCCGGCGATCGCTGGAACTGTTTATCAAGTCTCGACCACGGTCGCTGCTGAGGTCGGCAAAACGGTGGTGCCAGTCGCCGCATCCATCGGTAATTCGTCTGGCCCTAACATAGACGATGAACCCACTACTGTATTAGAGCAGTTAGAGCAACTGCCAACGTCTCCGCTTTTAGACGACCCGATGCCTAGTCGAGCACGAATTGATATTCGATTAGTGAACCAGCTTCAGCTTGAATTACTGGGCATTTGTGCGGAGCAGGTTGCTGTCGCGCCCTACTGCACGTATCAAGACGCAGAGCATTTCTTTTCGTATCGGCGCGATCGCCTCAAAAAAATTCAGTGGTCGGGAATTGTGAGTACGAGTAGCCAGATTGTGAGCTAGGCTGGTGTGTACCAAGATATTCGGTGCTTAAAATCCGTAATCCATTCTCGTTTTGACGTGAAGCTAACGATGCTGATGGACGTTGACGCCCACCCGGCAGATTTAAATTCATTCGACGCTTGGTATAGGCGAGGTGACGAGTTAGCGAATCAGAAACGCTATCAAGATGCTCTTGATAGTTTTGACCGAGCATTGGCAATTGATCCTAATCGCTCTGAAGCCCTCGTCTTTCGAGGCGTGATGCTCATTTATCTCGGTCGATATCAAGACGCGTTAGCAAGTTGCGACCGGGCACTAGAAATCAATCCCCATGACGTAGAAGCCTGGATTTTCCGAGGAGCTGCATTGCGCTATCTGGGGCAGTACAAAAAGGCATATGCTAGCTATAAGCGCGCCCTAGAACTTGATCAAGATTCTAATCATCATTCCAGCGGAGATTTGAATTTTTAAGCGCAGCTCGTTAACTAGCTCGGGTGATGATGACGGGGTCATAATCTAAGGCAGCCAACGAGGGCGTAGTCCCACAAATGGCAAAACTTCGGGTTCAGTTTGCACAAGGTTTTCATTCTCGTCGGTGAGAACAGGTAGAAACCAGAGCCGACTCGTGGCAATCGGTTTACCGTCGATGCCCCGAATAGCCTCGTTATCAGAAGTTGGCTCTGACGCCGCAACGACTTGATCAAATAAAATCCCTAACCCGTCCGGGGCGAGGCTCATTTGAATATCTTGCTGAATTGGAAGCTGAAGCAAATCAATTCGTTCGCCCGTTTCTAGGTCAATCGCAGTTAGATAGGGTTGCTCGACATATACATCGCCCGGTAAAAGTTCGGTGAGCAGACAAAAGAGCCTGGTCTTAGTGGGGTCAAAGGTAGCATTCAAAATCGATCCGGTTGTTTTAAGCAATTCTTTCTCGGCGCCCTGATTCGTTACCAGGTAGAGCGATCGCGTTGGATTGTAGGGATCGGCGTTAAACTTGACTAGCGCTGCGGCTGATCCATCGGATGCGAAACTCAACACCATGCCATAGGTGGGTAAGAATTCAAGCGGTTCATTTGTGTCATCGTCCTCTGCATTAAGCGGCAAAATCGCCAATCCTTCACCTTGCAGATAGGCTAATGCCTGACTATCGGGCGTAATTAGGAAATCTCCGCCAGGTTCTGACTCCAATGGTTTGGGTTGTCCATCAGAACCGATAGACCACAAGCCAAATTCTGCTGGGTTACTTCGGTTGACTCGATACACAACAATGGTTTGACCATCGGGAGATAAATCAAATTTTAGATTTTGATAATCGTCATCATCTAGAACGAGCTTGATTTCCCCCTCTGCCGGAATCGACTCAGGGAGTTTAGACGGCACCAACGTGTTGGAGTGGGTGCCGGGCGTGTCTGCTGACGATTCTGCGCGGATGCCTGTCGAAACCGTATAGAGCTGCTGATTGAGCAGCCCCTGTTCGTATGATTCGCGATTTGTTGCCGAAAATAAAACGCGATCGCCCTCTGGATATGCTTCATAGTCCATCACGACCAAGGTTTCTGGTGTTAGAAGCCGTTTTTCCTGCCGGGTGATGTTGTAGAGAATCAGCCGCCCTGTTTCGTCATCATTAGTGCCAAGATACAAAAAAGCGCGATCGCGAGTATGAAATCGGGACTTGAAGGGGCGAATCGTGCTGCTATCGTCACCGAGGACACTAAAGCGATCGTGTGCTCCCTCTAGAGTGAGCTCAAATTCATATCCATATGGTGCAGGAGCATCGAGGGTATATGCCATCCGGCGCCCTGCCCAGCTAAATTTACCGGGAATGGGCTGAGGTTCTTCATCCGGCACAATCGCTTCGAGGTGCAAGTTGCTCTCGACGCTCTCCCGATCCATCGGGCGACTGAAATCTAAGATGAACGCGGTATCCTCCGCGCCAACCCGTTTATCATCCCAACTAAAACTCCGCACGTGTGCCGCCGTGCGATCGCCTAGCAGCAGCAACCCCGCTATCATTACACTCAGCACTCCAATCACAATTAAGGCGGTGCGATCGAGCGCTTGAGGAAACTGCCTAGACGACTTCAATGACGGGTGCAACATGGGCAAAAAGCGATTAATATTCGTAGGGATTTTGGGGTTCCGGGATTTCTGTCATCGAATCTGGCTGAATGGTCAGATGACGAGTGCCGTTAAGTGTTTCGGTGATCATCTTCCCCTTAATATCAAGCCAGGTATCGGGGGGATAATCAGAACGACTTTCGGTTAGTTTGACGGGCAACCCAACGGGATATGCATCGGCTGCACAGCAAGTCAAAATAAACCGAGAAATCATCAGATAGTTGTCAGGCAAATCAGGAGGATGAATGACAAATCCTTGGACATTCACCGTCTGCCCCGTATATGCATCGGGCTCAGGATAAACATTGAGGGTGCGAATCCATTCAATGAGGCTTTTTTCGCCAGGACGAGTCGATGCTTGAAATGCTTGGGGCTGCGACCGAGTTGCGGCGAGCGTATCGGTCACGCCTCGTTCGATAGCAATCTGGCTATCAAACGGACGCGGAGCAATCACAAATCCCATCAGTGCTACACCAATCAGCAGCACGCTTCCCCAACCGGGTGGCAACAAGGCAAAGTGCTGCGTTGAAGCCGTCTGGAACGAGCGAGTTCGAATGGAGCGCCGCCGCTTCCACTGAATAAATTGCACTACCCTAAACCCACCGACTCCCAACAAAAATAAGCCAGCTAGGTTTGCTAACCACATGTAGTCGGGGTGGAGAAGCAGATTGATTTGCCCGGTTAACCAATATTTGACAAGTAACCCTCCCCAACTTAAGAGGGCTAGCGTATCTATCCAAAAAAGCCATACTGATCGACCCGATGGCTGTGGCGGGGGAGGCGTAAACCGCGTTCTTGTAGACCTCGATCGAACGGTCATGCAACCTCATTAAAACATCTAGAACTTCGTTGGATGGCCAAGTCAATAGCACTCATCATGTCTTCTCGTTCTCAATGGCTAGCTCAGGTAAAGGTTGACCAATAATGATAAAAGAAAAGTCATCTGACCCGCGATCGCAAATAAGTAGAGAATGGCTCGCCCTCGAAACACAGAGAATAGCAGACCGATATTCTTGAGGTCAATCATTGGACCAAAAACCAAGAATGCCAAAAGAGCACCCGTCGTAAAGGTAGATGCGAACGACAGCGCAAAAAATGAATCAACGGTCGAACAAATCGACACAATACAGGCCAGCGCCATCATGGCCAAAATTGAAGTGGTCGGTCCTTGACCGAGGCTCAGCACTACCTCGCGAGGAATGGCAACCTGAACGATAGCGGCGATCGCACTTCCGATGACGAGCATCCCCCCCAGCTCTCGCAATTCTTGAATGGCATTATCGATCATCAGTTGAAGGCGTTCAGGAAATGACCTAGATGGTGGCGGAGCCTCTATTGTGGCGATCGCGGCTCCATTGCCATCTAACCGCTGGGGTTGGCCCTCTTGTCCTAACAGAAATGTTCCAGACTGAAGCCACAACGAACGAGACTCCTGTGCCTGCTGCCGATTTGATTGTAGAGGCGGATCAGGTGGCGACATCATGCGAGCAACCGACGGCTGCAATAGCGGGCGCAAGTCGGCTTGCGTGCTAAAAATCCAGCCAATTGTGGTTGCAATGAATAGCGACACAATGATGCGTAGAAACACAATCTCAGGCTGACCTCGGAATGCAGTCCACGTCGCCCAAAATACGATGGGATTGATGGTAGGCGCTGCCAGCATAAACCCAATCGCGACAGAGGCCGGTGCTCCTTGAACTAAAAGACGACGAGCAACTGGAACATTCCCACATTCGCAAACCGGAAACAGGAAGCCCACCAAGCTTCCTGCTAAAGCGCCCAAAAATGGATTTTGAGGCAAGGCTGACACAAGCTTACGCTCATCCACAAACAGCAGAATCAAGCTAGAAAACAATACCCCGATCAACAAGAAGGGCATGGCTTCTACTAGCAAGCTAAAAAATAGGGTCAGCGCACCGTTAACCTGACTCATGCAAATCGTTAGCTCATCGTTTCTAAACAGTTGTAACCTGACATGACATTTTATCTAAACGCCGCACGCAAATCGAATATTTTCGGACTTGCACGACATAATTATTGGGGGAACCTTAAAGTTTTCATGAAGTCTATGCCAGTAGAATAGGATTCATTTGATACACAATAGGGTTCATTGCGTTACCAAATTTCTTGATTTTTACCGACTGAGGGGGCGATCGCCATGGTCATCAAACCTTGTGAGGGCAAGGAACATATTGGTTCTCAGGGGTTTGAAACTCACGGACTCCTCAACGTCGAGCGAATTGAGTGGGAAGCCGAGAAAATTGAAGATTTGCTAAAGAAATATTTCCGTTCACAGTCTGCCGGTGCAAGCGATCTCGATCTGCTTCTCGATGAATACTCCAAACTGAAACACCTCAATAGTTTTGCCAAGCAAATCGTTATCCGAATGCTGAGAAGCAACCGGCGCTTTTGGGGCTACAAAGTTGATGTGAATAACCGCATCGTGAAGCCCCATATCCTGTTTCTGATCGGCACCCTGTGCGACGAATTTGACTACATGAATACAAGTCCTCTGTATGGATTACGAGTATTAGACATCGGCTGTGGGGCATTATCGAATTACGGTTCTGTCGATGACGATGATGATTTGCTCAATCAGTTTTATGGCGATCGCCCTCCCATGGCAGCCGAAATGCTCCAACTGCTAGGTGCGCAAACAATTGGGATTGACCCCCGCAGTCACTGTTCTCAAACTTATGACTACCGGGTGTCTTACAAGCATCAAATCGTAAATTTCGATGCAATTGAAAACTGGCTAAACGCCTTCTCTCACCCCTTTGATGTCATCTCTGGGTTTAACCTATTCAGCCGCCCTGGGTTTCTCTATCACTACTGGTCAACCGATCGAGTCGTGGCGCTCTTTCGAAAGCTAAGGCAGCAGCTTGAACCCCGTGGGCTCTTGTATACCAGCTCGCCACTCCCGCCAGCGTCTTTAGAAAATCGGCACACCAACCGCCAAATTTTCACGAAAGCTGGCTTTGAGATTTTACACGAAGGTTATTACTTCATTGCGAAACCGAGTTAACTCAGGCTGCTCTCGTCTAAATTCACCCGATGCTCAGTTTTAGAGATATCCATGCTCGGTCAAAAATGACGGGGTAATCAAATCATGATCCGATCGAGCGAGAGACTCCTCTTGTTGGTGAGTCGATGCACTATGGGCGCTGGGACGCGAGGTTAGGAATTTCTCAACATACTTGCCTAACACGTCTCCCTCTAGATTGACGCGATCGCCCGCCTTCAGATACTGAAGATTCGTTTCGGCATAGGTGACTGGAATCACCGCCGCCTTAAACCAGCTTCCTGCCGAATCACAATCCGCCACCGTCAGGCTGACCCCGTTGACTGCAATGCTCCCTTTCGAAACGATGTAGCACGACACCCGCGAATCGGCCACGTGAATCCTCATTTCCCAAGCATTAGCCGTTTGCACGGTTGACTGGAGATAGCCCACGCCGTCAATATGCCCGGTCACAAAATGTCCACCCAATTTACTGCCGACACGAAGTGAAGTTTCTATGTTGACGGTGTTTTCGCTCTCAAGTTGACCCAGAGTTGTTCGATTGAGAGTTTCAGGGGAGGCATCGGCAACGAACCCATGTGTCAGGATTTGGCTAACGGTGAGACAAATCCCATCCACGGCAACGCTATCGCCCAAGGCAAGATCCGCTATAACGCTGGGCGGCGTAGAAACTCCCCATATAATTCGGACTTTGTCGGTGCCGATGCGCTGAATATTTCCTAAAGATTGAATGATTCCGGTAAACACGGCGTTAAAAATGAATGCTAAGCATAGAGTAAGGGATCGTACTTGATTTGCTGCTGCTTGACTGAATGTTGACTAGACTTATCGTTTGGTTAAACTTTCAGAATTAGGTCTATGGACTCGGAGCAAAATCAGGGCATACTGGAGTTCAGTGAAACTTATCAATCGACGAGGTGTTGATTTAGATCTTGACACACTTTTCCTTGAAATAAGATGAGGGCTTGGAGATTACTAGGGGTGACGTTTGCTCTTCTAAGGGAGCAAACTTGAGTACATCTATCTAGTTTCAATGCCCAAAGATGGGTTTATCCTTAACCTATGCTGATTCAGTCGTGATCTCTCTTTTCCCGGTTTGATTTTCCTTGCTCAACGGATTCTGGAGGCTAAGTCAATGCTTGAAATGAAACTCGCCGGAATTGCCCTAGATGCAGCAACTCGCAGCCCCATCGTCTTGCTGAGAGATACTGCTGATCGGCGGCAATTACCCATTTATATCGGCCAGGATCAAGCACGGGCGATTATTAATGCGCTTGAAAACCAAGCACCGCCTCGTCCATTAACCCACGATTTGATTGTTAATTTGCTTGAAGAATGGGATATGGCTCTAGAGCGAGTGGTTATTCACTCCCTTCAAGACAACACATTCTACGCAATCTTGACGGTGCGTCAAGGCGACGTCAAAAAGGAAATTGATGCGCGCCCTAGTGATGCGATCGCCATTGCCCTTCGTACCGATAGCCCAATTTGGGTGATGGAAGAGGTCATCGCTGATGCTTCAATTCCGGTTGACCGTGACGCTGATGAGGCTGAGCGGAAAGCCTTTCGAGACTTTCTGTCAAATCTTAGCCCCGAAGATTTTGCTCAACGGGGTCGCCTGAGCAGCGGTGAAGCATAACCTGTGATAATGCGATATCGTCGCTTTGGTAAAACCGGCATCAACATGTCGGTCTTTTCTTTGGGAACCATGCGATATCTGGAGTCTGAAGAAAATGCCCGACTCACCGTAGAGCGTGCCTTAACCGGTGGAATCAATCACCTCGAAACCGCTCGGGGATACGGGAAGAGTGAAGAGTACTTGGGATCTGCTCTCCGATCGGGAGTGGGCGTGCCTCGTTCTCAACTTTATATCACCTCTAAGATTCAGCCTACGCCAGACGCAGACTCTATAGCTCGCAGCCTCGATCAATCTCTGACGGCATTGGGGATTGATTATCTAGACTGCCTCGCCCTGCATGGCGTAAATACCTGGGAACACCTGGCTCTGATCGAAGATCCAAATGGCTGTATGAACGCAGTCGATGCGGCTCTTGAGGATGGGCGAATTCGTCACGTAGGTTTTTCGACCCATGCTCCTCTAGACGTAATATTACGGGCGATCGCCACCGATCGATTTGAGTTTGTCAATCTTCACTACACCTACTTCTTTCAGCGCAATGCCGAAGCTATTGAGCGTGCTTCCCAAAACGATATGGGAATTTTTATTATTTCTCCTGCTGACAAAGGGGGAATGCTGTATGCCCCCCCGTCTTTACTCACTCAGCTCTGCGCGCCTTTTTCTCCGCTGGAATTAAATTACCGATTTCTTCTTAGCGATCCGCGCATTACGACCCTTAGCATTGGTGCTGCTCATCCTGCTGAGCTAGATTGCCCTCTCAATATCGCAGATTCTGACAACTCGCTCACTTCAGATGAAGACACTGTACTAAAACGCCTGCAACAGCATCACGTTAGTGCTCTAGGGACTGAACGGTGCAGCCAATGCTACGAATGTCTGCCGTGCCCTGAATCAATTCATATACCCGAAGTGCTGAGACTTCGAAACCTGGCGATCGCGTATGATATGACCGCGTTTGGGAAATATCGATACGGCATGTTCGAAAACGCAGGGCATTGGTTTCCAGGAAATAAGGGCGATCGCTGTACAGAATGTGGTGATTGCTTGCCGCGCTGCCCCGAACATCTCGATATCCCAGCCCTGTTGAATGATGCCCATCAGCGCCTCAACGGATCTAAACGACGACGGCTTTGGGACTGATCGTTGCTCATCGCCTTGGCTTACCTTTGGTTCTCTGTTTTAGATGAGCGTTAAGCTTGAGGCTCGGTTGCCCTGAACTGTTCCCACCATCGATTGAGTGGATAGTAAACAACGGGTGCCCAAAGGCTGCTTAAGATTGCTGAACTTAGAGCAATCTGTTGGTGGTGAAGCCAGGTTTCAGTCAAAACTAAATATAAATTCTGCACGTGCCCGAAGAAAATCTGCACACTAAATTGGATGGCAGTGACCGTCTCGACTAAGACTGCCATGCCAAAGACGATCAGGGCAACTGAAATAAAATCTTCTTGGATATATTTTTGTTTTTGGATGCGAGCCGTCAAAATACCTGCAATCGCCAGGCTGATGGCATGGGTGGGATAGGGATACGTCATCCCGTCTTGGATAAAGCCAAGGCACAATCCCGCGATCGCCCCTTGGAATGCAGTTCGTTTTACACTCCAAGCGACGACCCAGATTAGTAACCAGTTGGGGCCTACGCCAAGTAGTTGCATGCCGGGCAAGCGCGCCGGCAAAATTAAGAGACATACTAGCACCGAGACGATTGTCACTATCCAATTTAGGATTTGCCGAATACCGGGATTGAGATTAAGTATGCTTATCACTCGTCAATTTTCTCCATGACGAATCACGGTTAATTTATCTCTGTCGAACGCACTCTGTCGAACGTACTCAGGTGGCTGACATCAAACATCAAGGTTGAGAATTTTGCAACGATTCTTCAGACGGAGATGCCGACTGCCCTGGATACACAATGACCCACTCTAAAAAGCTGATGGGTGCAGACAGTTCAATGATGGCTTCAGGCGCAGGGCTCTTACTTAGGTTGATTGACTCTACTGTGCCAACCGGTAAACCGGCAGGAAAAAGCTGACTAAATGACGATGTTGAAACGGCGTCTCCGGGGCGAACGTCAGGAACTTTATCAAAAAACTCCATAACAGCGCGATTGGCTGACTGTCCGCGCATGTATCCCATTGACCGAGACCGGCTAATCGCTACTCCAACTTGACTGGTTGGATCACTAATCAGCAACACTCGACTCGTATTTGGAGTCACCTGAATCACTCGTCCAACCAGACCGCCCGTTCCTGAAACCACAGAACCAACCTTGATCCCATCTTGGCTACCCCGACCTAAGGTGACTTGTTGCCACCAATGATCAGCACTGCGCCCGATAATAGGAGCCACAATGCCCTCACCGGGACGCTCAGCAATATACCCCAACAATTCACGAAGTTCTTGATTCTGGCTCTCTAATTCAACAAGTCTTTGCTGAAGTTCAAGAACTTGGGCGGTGTCTAATATTTCTTCCTGATTCGGACCTGATTGAAAGGGATACGACAACCCTCGATAAATCTCTAACACTAAAGAAGCCCGCGTCTGACGCAAAGCCCACGCTGCGCCAATGGCGAGGCAAATTAGCCCAATTCGTATTCCGTATCGATCCCACCAACGACGTATTGTGTACATTCAAGCCATGGAATCCTTAAATCAGCCTAGCATGCAAATGATCGTCTACAGAGACTGCCTCAACGCATTGATCATTCAATCGATCATTCAAAGTATAGTTGGGCACACTGCCTTCTACTCAGGAGAGGTATAGAAACGGACGTTTCTAGCTGTTAATTTCATCTTGAACGACATCGGGCGATCGCCCGCCACAATTACTCGCCACAATTACTCGCCACAATTACTCGCCACAATTACTCGCCACAATTACTCGCCACAATTACTCGCCACAATTAATAATTACGGGTCCGACCCGTGTTAAAGACGCGATCAAGCTGCTTAAAGTTCTCTAGAACACGTCCTGTTCCTAAGACAACACAACTTAATGGATCAGCCGCAACGTGGACGACAATTCCCGTTTCATGACTGATCAGAGTATCTAAGCCCTTGAGAAGTGCTCCCCCGCCTGCCAGCATAATACCTCGATCGATAATATCGGCAGCCAGTTCAGGGGGAGTGCGCTCTAGCGTTCGTTTGACCGCTTCAATAATCACAGAGAGAGGTTCTGACATCGCTTCTCGCATCTCTGGAGCCTTAACCGTCACGGTTCTAGGTAGACCCGATAATAGATGCAAGCCACGCACGTCCATGATGATCTCGTCATCGCTATCTAGGGGATAGGCAGATCCGATTGTGATTTTGATTTCTTCAGCCGTCCGCTCACCAATGACAAGATTATGAACTTTCTTCATGTATTGCGTGAGCGCTTCATTGAGTTCATCGCCTGCAACACGAACCGATTCACTGAGTACAGTTCCCTGAAGACTGAGGACGGCGACTTCGGTGGTGCCACCCCCGATATCGATAATCATATTCCCCGTTGGTTCTGCAACCGGAAGCCCAGCCCCAATTGCAGCGGCGACAGGCTCATCGATGAGATGAACCTCGCGAGCACCTGCTTCTCTGGCAGCATCTTCAACGGCTCGGCGCTCGACGCCTGTTACCCCGCTAGGAATGCCAATGACAATACGCGGAGAAACGAGCGTCCGCCCTTCATGAACCCGGCGAATAAAATGCTTTAGCATAATCTCTGCGGTGTCAAAATCAGCAATGACACCATCTCGCAGAGGACGAAGCGCAACTACATTTCCAGGTGTGCGTCCGAGCATTTTCTTTGCATCTTCACCGACTGCAAGCGGCACTTTTTCTCCCTCATCCATGGCTACAACAGAGGGTTCTTGCAGGACAATGCCCTTACCAGAGACATACACCAATGTATTGGCGGTACCTAAATCGATACCCATGTCACGAGAAAACGAGAAGCGATTCATGAAGCCCACGAGCTTTATTCCCCCAACGGCTGGAATGGTTGTATGACTCTAAACTCGGTCGTAAAATTCGGTCGCAACGAAAAAAATAACTAAAATGGAGTCGATGAGGATTCTATTATGTTTTTTTTCCTGAGTCTAGTCAGGATGGTACTACTCAATCGAATTTAGAAATCATGTGCTATTAGCTGTCATTCCCGACAAATCAATGCCCATCAGGACGAATTATCAGAGGAACCTGTTCCATCTCGAATCATTAGCCCGCCACGTATTTGAGATATTCTGATACATTTGCTACGTTCATAACTGTCGTTTATTAAATGCCGCCTTTAGAATAAATTGATGATGAGGGTAAGAAACTGAGGCATCTTATTCAAAAATTATGGGATTAAATGTTGTTAACTTGGTCGGTCGCGCGGGTCGAGATCCTGATGTAAAGTATTTTGAATCGGGCAGTGTAGTTTGCAATCTAACGCTTGCAGTCGATCGGCGGCGGAGGAATACAGACGAGCCTGACTGGTTTAATTTAGAAATTTGGGGAAAAACGGCTGAGATTGCGGCAAATTATGTTCGCAAAGGCAGTCTGATTGGTATTAGCGGCTCTCTGAAGCTCGACCATTGGCAAGACCGAACTACAGGAGCCCAGCGATCTAAACCCGTGATTCGGGTTGAACGCTTGGATTTATTGGGGTCTAAGCGTGATAACGAAGCTTCGATGTCTGGCTACAGCGATGATGAAGAGTTTTAGGGATTGATTTATTCGTCGCTACGAACTTGATTTGCATCAGTGTGACTGGCGTTGTTGAGGTGTTTGAGTCCTAAATGAGCCAATATGCCAAATCCACCCAGCAGAAGCCAGTAGGGGCTATAGACCATCAGCCAGATGCCAAGTTGCATCAAATCAACGGTAAAGTCGCCAACTGATTGGGTTGCATGAACCCACGTGGTTTGAAGCTGGTGGGTTAATTTCAGCTCAGAATCATTGCTGGCGATCGCCCCTTCTAAACTGATAGTGATGGTCGAATACGCAACCCGATCTTGTAAATCGCTCAGTTGAGCATCGATCTGTTCAATAGTTGAGCGTACGCTGCTCAGTTCTCGGGCGACCTGGAGTACATCACCAACGCCGCCCGATCGCTCCATAATGTCAAGAAGCAATTCTTCTTGCTTACGTAGGTTGCGCAAGCGAGCCTGATAATCCACGAGTTGATTGGACACATCTTCGGTGGTGATTGTTTGCTGCTGAAGCTGACCTAAATCAGAGAGCGCTGTCAGGGCAGCATCAAGATTTAGCTGAGGAATGCGGAGCGTGAGCGATGCGGTCTGAGGAGCCGCCGCACGGGAAGGGAGTTGATCCCGCAATTGCACGACGTCTCCTTGCTGCTGCTGGGCGATCGCCCTTGCTTGCTCAATACTCTGCTCAACCGACTCGACCCGTATTGCCAATTCGGCTCGCTTGATGAGCTGAGGGCGCGATCGCGGCACATCGGCAGTTGGCTCAGCGTCATCTGATGCGCTGGGTGCTTGATTTTGATTTGCCTCAGGTGCGATCGCCGCTTCTTCGGTGGCTGACATATCAGCGTGGTCAACCGATGATTGGAGCTGGCGCATCGATGCAGAACAACCAACTAGCATACTGCCCAGCACACTAGCCATCACGATAGACCCGATCTGGATACGAGCAAAACCTGACATGACGACAGCTCCTGATCTCATTTGGCAAGTCGGGCAAAGCATGCTTTGCCCAGCGCAATCTCTATAGCGCGTTTAAGGGAAATTGGGATTAGCCCAATTCTGACCTGATCGGCATGTCATGGGCTCGGAGTTGCATTTTGTGTAACGGGATCGTGCCAGAATCGCACTCGATTGGAGAACCAGAATTTCTAGGCAATTCGACTCATTAACGATGGCGAAGCAGGCAGCTTAGGATGAACCCGTCTGCCGCTGAGCGAACTCGCGACATGCCTGCAAAAACCGGGTCGGGATATCTGGCCGACTGCCCCAATGAAGATGAACATACGAGGCATGGAGTTGGTGCGATCGCCAGCCGTCTAACCGAGCAGCCATCTGCGCGTCATATCCTCGCATCTCATAGACCGGATGGGGAGAGTCTGTCTCCAAGACCGATCGATGAAACTCGTGTCCCCAAACATCATCCCCACGAATCAGCAGTGGAGTGTCGTGACATGCCACTGCTCGCCGATACCCCAGGGTCAACCGTTTTCCCATGCGGACACTGAGAGAAATTACGCCCACCATTGACCATGCTTGTTCAGAAAAGTCGATGAGGCGATCGCACAGATACATCAATCCCCCACATTCCGCATAGGTGGGCATGCCGTTATTCACCGCTAGCTTCACCGCTTCTTTGGCGGCGTGATTGCTGGCGAGTTGTGCAGCAAACATCTCAGGAAACCCCCCACCCAAATACAGCCCGCTGATGCCATCAGGCAGGTCCTGATCACAAAGCGGACTCCAGAAGACTAGCTCGGCTCCAAGTTGAATCAACAGGTCAAAATTGTCGGCGTAGTAGAAGTTGAATGCTGGGTCGTAGGCGACGGCAAGTTTGAGGGAGTGCGGGAGTGGGGGAGGGGATGAGGGGGAGGATGGATGAGGGGATGAGGGGATGAGGGGATGAGGGAATGAGGGGGAGTAGGGGGGAGTTTGGGTGCTGAGTTGAGGCAGCAAGGAAGACCAGTCGAACCAGGTTTCAGCGAGTGTTGCGAGTTGACGAATGCGAGTATCTAGTTCAGAAAGTTCGTCCGTGGGAATCAGCCCCAAATGGCGACTCGGAAGGGTGATATCGTCGCGTCGTCTGAGAATTCCTAGAATCGGAAGGGGTTGGGGTTGAGATGCCAGAGAAGATTTGAGCAGGTCAAGGTGGCGATCGCTCCCGACTCGATTCAGAATGATCCCAGCAAATTTGAGCCGCCTATCGAAGGTCGTATACCCATGCACCAACGCTGCGATCGACCGAGATAATCGGCTACAGTCGAGCACCAATAGAATCGGCACGTCGAGCAGTCGAGCAATATGAGCCGTGCTTGCCCAATCATGCTCGCCACTGGCCCCGTCAAATAAGCCCATCACTCCTTCGATCAGCGCAAAATCGGCAGCATGCTGATGGGTTTCATAACATTGCCGAACATAGTCTTCAGAGGTCAGCACAGGGTCAAGATTTCGACACGGCTGCCCAGTCACATGCCGATGAAACATGGGATCGATATAGTCAGGTCCCACTTTGAAGGATTGAATTTTGGCAGACTTTGAGAGGGTAGAAGAAAACCGTAAATAGGCAAGAAGGGCAAGGGTCACGGTGGTTTTACCCACACCACTGCGTTCTCCTGCAATCACAAGCACCATAAGTCACCCGAGCGGACGGCACGCCCATGTCAAACGGAGATTTTTCCTAAATCCTACATATAATGGCACATCAGTTCACGTAGCGCCGTTAGCGCCAACAGCGTCGCGCCAGCGTAACGCACCCCGTCAATTGGGAATACCTTCTGGTGTCATTACACATATGGGACTTACGCAAACCTTGCCATCTACCAAAATCGAGAGCAAGCCCGTCAACGGGGGATTGCAGCCGCTCAGTTTATACAAGATTGGACATGGGATAAACAGGTGAAACGGCTGCTCAATGCCATTCAAGATCTGGTGTAGCAAAATCGATCCGTTACTCGATTCGATTAACCCCTTATTGAATGCGATCGCCCCTCAAAGCAAGGCAATGGTTCTCACAAACAAACGGAATTGGAACTTGAAGAACGTTCACGGCGTATCGTTCGAATGAATTAGCGCGGCGAACTAAAGGAATGAGCACTCAAACTAAAGGAACGGACACCCAAACTAAAGGAATGGGCAACCAAACTAAAGGAAAGAGGGCTCGAACTAAAGGAAATGAGTCTCAAACTAAAGGAAATGAGTCTCAAA
>JBNPEG010000043.1:0-19010 GCA_051117555.1 Elainellaceae cyanobacterium
GGAGTTGATCTGTAATGGCAAGGGGAACGTGCACATCCATATAAAACTGAACTGCCATCTACAGCAATCCCTGAGCTTTCATGCGAATCGCGAAAGGAGACAGCGGAACAGAATCAGTCTCTTGCTGCACTTGTAGCCATTCCTGACGGATTTCGGTATCCAGTTCTGGCTGATTGTCAAAATAATAGGCCATCGCCGCATGGGCTTCAGCAGGCTGTAAGTAAGGATAGTGACGGCAAAGTTCTCCGACCGACCAACCGTGAGCAAGATAATCCATCACGATCTGTGCTACTCGAATACGTGGCAGACGAGTCAGGCGAGCAGCTTGCCCCTCTATTTTTTCAATATGGGGATACGGGATTATGGTTGTCATAGGGAGAACGTCTAACGCATTTGATATTAACCTTACCTCTTTTATTATCCGGGAAGGATGGACGCTAACATCCTCCTCACAAATTGCCACGCTGCGAAAATTGGGGCAATCAAGAGCGATTTAGTTTGTAGCAAAGCACCGCGTGCCCATCAGCCCAGATACGATAAACAAAGTCTATTGGTTAGATTTTTGTTGGTGATGGGCACGCGCAAAACTCTCTGTCCATCCTACGACTGGAAATCAATGCAGTTCAGTGATCTGAGTGATGAAACCAATGGATTGAGTTGGTCAAAAAACGGAACGCACCCTCAAACCAACGCATTGCCCTCTCGAACTAAAGGAACGCGCCTTCAAACTAAAGGAAAGAGCGTGCGAACTAAAGGAACGCGCCCTCGAACTAAAGGAAAGGGCGACCAAACTAAAGGAACGCGCTCTCAAACTAAAGGAAAGAGCGACCAAACTAATGCTTTTCGATCCCGAACTAAAGGAAAGAGCGACCAAACTAAAGGAACGCGCCCTCAAACTAAAGGAAAGGGCAACCAAACTAAAGGAACGCACCCTCAAACTAATGCGTTTCGATCGCAAACTAGCGGAACGCACGCTCAAACCAAGTATTTTCTCTATGCGAGCAAAGGATTGGAGAGCGTTTAGGCTTTCGTGTAAGTGCGACCGTCCTCGGTCGTGGGTTCCTTAACGGTAGGGTCACAAGTGAGACGTTATGCTCCGCATTGCCAGGGCACACGCACTTAATTCACACAAACCTAAGCCCGTAGGGCTATATAAGGCACGGCTGCCCCATTCCATCATTCGTCTTCATGATTCGTGCGACGGATGTTTCGGCATGATCAATAACTTATCGACCCGATTGCCATCCATATCCATCACTTCAAATCGTAGATTACGCCATTCAAAGTGATCGGCAGCCGCCGGAATGCGCCCTAGATAGGTAATTACAAATCCACCTAGGGTCTGATAGTTACCTCGTTCTTCACCGGGTAAATGGGCGATGTCGAATAGTTCTTTAAACTTGTCCGCTGGCAACATCCCATCAATGAGCCATGACCCATCTTCTCGCTGAATGGCTGGAGATTCGTAGGGCTGATCTGCAAATGGAATATCGCCAATAATCACTTCTAGCACATCGTTGAGGGTGACAATTCCTTGAATGGCGCCATACTCATCGACCACGATCGCAATGTGGGTGCCCGATTGCTTAAAAAGTTCTAACACTTTTAACGCCCGCGTGCTTTCTGGCACAAACAACGGCTGCTGCAACATATCTGTGAAGTCGAGGGGTTGATTAGATAGGCAGCGAGCCAGCACATCTGTCACGCTTAAAACACCCAGCACATTATCGAGCTCGTCATGACAGATCGGAAAGCGGGTATGACGGCTGTTAATCAGCTTTTGTCGGTTGACTTCGTGGGGATCGTTGAGGTTCAGCCAGGTGATATCAAAGCGGGGCGTCATCAACGAACTCACCTGCTCATCCCCGAGACGAAACACGCGCTCAACCATGTCTTGCTCGGCTTCCTCAAACATGCCCGCCTCTGCCCCTTGGCGGACTAAGACTTTGATTTCTTCCTCGGTGACGAGCGGTTCTGCCATCAATGATTCGACGCCTAAGAGCCTCAAGACTCCCTCGGTCAAGGCGCTCAGCAAATGAACAATGGGAGACGCGATCGCCGCTAAGATTTGCATTGGTTTTGCGACCGCAGTGGCGATCTTTTCAGGGTCGCTCAGCCCCAACCGCTTCGGTACGAGTTCACCAATGACCAGCGTGAGCAAGGTAATACAAATCACAACTGTCACCAGGGCGATCGCCTCGCTGAGCGTTTCTAAGCCGGGAATCAGCGCGATGTAAACTGCTAAGCTCTCCGAAAGCGTTGCGCCGCCAAACGCACCGGCCAAGATACCAATCAGCGTAATGCCGACCTGCACAGTCGATAAAAAACGGTTGGGAGAATTTGCCAATTCAAGCGCAACGCGGGCATTCTTATCTCCTTGATTGGCTAAGTCTTGAAGGCGTGTTTTGCGGACAGAGATGACAGAGATTTCTGCCATTGCAAAAACGCCGTTTGCAAGCACTAGCAGCAGAATGATGAGAATCTCAATGGTGACAGAAGACATGCGTTGACGTGCTAAATTGGGGAATCTCCCACAACCGAATAGTAATCAATGAGTCTAGGTCGCATAGCGGGTTATGCAAACTGCTCTCGAATGGCTTCGATGCGTTTGCGATTGACCCCTAAATCAGACTGTCCTAACCGGGATGCCGATCGCACATGAATAACTCCGTCTGACTCATCTAGGTAAAACTCGACGTCATCGACAAAGCCCATCAGCGCGCTCGAAAATTCGGCATAGAGATAGGTCTTGTCTTCCGTGACGATATTGGTTCGCTCCATCGTTTGAATCACGGATTTGAGTTTTTCCATTGCCTCAGACGGAGATGAACTGTAGGTCAGCGGTTCGACATGATGCTCCTCATCTGATGTGGGGCTTTGACTATTAACACAGTTTGGGCTGTCAGGGCAGGGGGCAAGCTTGCCCTCTTTAACGCCGAGGTTATCGGGGCGCGTACCAGAAAACGAAAACATTGAACCTCCAGCAATATTGGTAACCGGTTGGGCGATCGCCTCTGATGAACTCACCGGAGCGGCGATCGCATTTGGAGTTCCCAACCCGATTAGAAAGAAAAGCACGATAGAAATGAGCAAAGACAGTCTTAGTTTGAGCATAGGTCTGTTCAATCCTAGGAATACCTTGCTCAATACTACTTAACATTTAGGCTTAGCGATAGGCAATTGTGCAGTCAGCCGACTGAGCCGTAGCGTGTGGAGGAACCAACCCCACCACATGGGGCACCGGGCGCGGCACATAGCGCACCATCGACTCTCCCTGATAGGCCAACGAGGTGCTTGCTCCCGAATCGAGCATGACCGCATCTTGCAGCCCCAACTGAGCGAGCATCGTCCCTAGTGACACCGAATCAACCCGATCATTGGAAACGCCAATCACAGGTTGCCCTGCTTGATTAACGCCCCAAAAGGCTCGATGACGATAGGCATCAAAGTCAAACAACCCGCCAAACGATTCGGGAGCGCGGGGTTGCCCGTCTTTGACCAGCCATGCAGCACCAACAAACGCATCTGTGACATCTGCCATCTCTGCCTGAATGCCTGCCAGAGAGTTGTGCGTATTGGCATCAAACGGGACAAATTTCACCGCATCTGAGCTAATCAGCACTAAGGGGCGATTGATCAACCTCGGATTCTCGCTCGCATTGCCTGGAACAAACTCCCCCGTACTTTGGCTGAGCACCGGCCCAATCATCGTATTGGAGTCGAGATACTTCATCGAGAAAAAGCCACCATCAACTGCCGCCATAACATCGGTGTTAGCAATAATCTCAGGGACTTGATAGCGACTGTCTGCATGGATTGTGACGGGTTTGCCACCTGAAATTAGAGTAAGAGGAACATCATCCATCACAGGCTGATCGAGCCGAATCGGAGCCGTAAAGTCAAATGCGCTGGCCCACAGCCGAGGCTGAGAACCTCCCCATGCCCGTGAGGCCACGATTTCTAACTGGGACTGACCAATGCGATCGATCGCCAGTAGATTTTGTGAGTCTCCTGCAAAGCGATTCTCGCGATCATCCATTGTCAGCGCTGCCCGATAGCCCGCTTCGCGAACTGCCCAAGCGACCCGTGCGTCATACTTCCCCTCAGGATAGGTGAAATAGTGAATCGGGCGGCCCAACTCGGCTTCTAGCACGCGACGAGATTCCACAATTTCATGCTCAAGCTCTGCGTCGGACACCTCTCGCAAATCTGCCGGATGCGTGACGCTATGAGCTGCGATCGTGACGAGCGGATCGGCTGCCATCTCGCGCAGTTGTGCCCAATTAACGCCGGGTCTGCCGTAGTCTCGCCCAACCTTATAGGTATAGATCGAAAATGATCCGGGATAGCCGTATTTCTGGAGGAGGGGAAAGACGTGAGTATAGTGCCCTAGATAGCCATCATCGAAGGTAAGCAGAATGGGCTTTTCGGGGAGGGGAAGCCCGGTGCGCAGATGGTCAACCATCTGATCAAGGCTGATGGGAGTTAGCCCATTTTCTTGAATATATTGCAGGTCTTCTTCAAATTCTTCGGGAGTAACATCGAAGAAGACTTCTTTTTCGGCCAAGATGTCGTGATACATGATCACCGGAACTTGAGCAAGCCGCGCCCGTCCGTGGATGGTCGGCCAGGGGCTGGGGGCTAGGGAGGCTACGATCTGCGGTCCCAATGCTTGAATAAATCTATCTAAGCCCGATTCGGGCGTTTGCAGCCAGGTTGCGACTTGAACAGCCTGATCGGCGATCGCCCCAATTTCTGGCTCGGCACTGCCCTGATTTACTGGACAGGCTGACGTCAGCGAATCGGGAGAAGGCGAATCGGGAGAAACTATATCAGCGTCAAGGGAAACTGGATCGTCCATACCCGGAATCAATGGCTCATCTACCGGGATTTCGTCTGTTGGGATTTCATCTGCCGGGATTTCGTCTGCCGGAAGGGCGATGTCAGACTCAGACGGAAGTTGGCTAACAGATGAGGAGGCAATAGAGGCGATCGCAGACGCAATCAGAGCTGTTAAGCTCAGGCGAAAAAGGCGCGTTTGCACAGGGGGCACCATATTGACGCAAATTCACAGTGGGATTACAGCTTAGTTCTACACGATTTTAGGACTGTCTTCAGGTTTTCTGCACAACATTGCCGGAGAACATTGGGCAGAACATCACAAGCAATCTAGAATCGATATCGCATAATTGATTTTTTATAACCAGATCTTTACGATTCGTTAAAAACATAAATGATAGTTATCTTTAAGCAAAGAAGTTTGAAAGTTCGACTTATTAAATTATTCCGAATACCTGATATAGTTTCATTGAAACCAATAGTGCAGGGTCGGGTCAAATAGCCAGGTCGAACAGACATTCAGTTAAAGAACTTAAGTGAATGCTGACCTACTTTTTACCCTGATTTGTATCAGCTTCAATAGCCAGCGTAAGTTGCCCTTTGAGACATGTTTGACCTGTTTCGTTGGATTTTTTCTAAGCGGGCAGGGTTCTATTGGTTCGGTTTTGAGTGATTCATTAGGAAGGGGAAATATGTCTTATTCTCAAACACGAACTCAGTCAAAGTCTGGGTACGAAGCTGGGGTAAAGGATTATAAATTAACCTATTACACCCCAGATTACACGCCCAAAGATACTGATATTTTGGCTGCATTCCGTGTCACGCCTCAGCCTGGGGTGCCCCCTGAAGAGGCTGGTGCAGCCGTTGCAGCCGAGTCGTCTACAGGAACTTGGACCACCGTGTGGACAGACCTGCTGACTGACCTCGATCGCTACAAAGGTCGGTGTTACGATATCGAGCCAGTGCGGGGCGAAGAAAGTCAGTTTATTGCTTATATTGCGTATCCGCTCGATTTGTTTGAAGAAGGATCTGTTACGAACCTGCTGACCTCCATCGTGGGGAACGTGTTTGGATTTAAGGCGTTGAAAGCGCTTCGTCTAGAGGACTTGCGAATCCCAGTTGCCTATCTAAAGACCTTCCAAGGGCCTCCTCACGGAATCCAAGTCGAGCGCGACAAGATCAACAAGTATGGTCGTCCGTTACTCGGCTGTACGATTAAGCCCAAGCTGGGTCTGTCTGCGAAGAACTACGGTCGCGCAGTATATGAGTGCTTGCGCGGTGGTCTTGACTTCACTAAAGATGACGAAAACATCAACTCTCAGCCGTTTCAGCGGTGGCGCGATCGCTTCTTGTTTGTAGCCGATGCCATTCACAAGGCACAGGCTGAAACGGGTGAGATCAAAGGTCACTATCTCAACGTCACCTCTGCCACCTGCGAAGAAATGCTAAAGCGGGCGCAGTTCGCAAAAGAACTGGGAATGCCCATCATCATGCATGACTTCCTCACGGGTGGCTTCACCGCTAATACGACCTTGGCGAAGTGGTGCCGCGACAATGGCTTGTTGCTTCACATTCACCGAGCCATGCACGCCGTCATCGACCGTCAGAAAAATCATGGTATGCACTTCCGGACCCTAGCGAAGTGTTTGCGGATGTCAGGTGGTGACCACATCCATACCGGAACGGTTGTCGGTAAGCTAGAGGGCGATCGCGCGGTAACGATGGGCTTTGTCGATCTGTTGCGTGAAAATTACATCGAGAAAGATCCCTCTCGCGGTATCTACTTTACTCAAGACTGGGCATCCATGCCGGGTGTGATGGCAGTCGCATCGGGTGGTATCCACGTTTGGCACATGCCTGCCCTCGTCGAAATCTTTGGCGACGACTCCGTCCTTCAGTTTGGTGGTGGCACGCTAGGTCACCCGTGGGGTAATGCGCCAGGTGCAACCGCTAACCGGGTTGCTCTAGAAGCGTGCGTTCAGGCTCGTAACGAAGGTCGCAACTTGGCTCGTGAAGGCAACGATGTCATCCGCGAAGCAGCGAAGTGGTCACCTGAGTTGGCAGCGGCCTGCGAACTGTGGAAGGAAATCAAGTTCGAATTCGAGTCGGTCGATACCGTCTGATCGAAGTTTTGAATATAAAGTTTTGAGTTTTGGGGCGAATCGCTAACTCAAAACTCAAAACTTGAACCTCAAAACTTTCTAAAGGTCGGTATCCCTCATGGATCTTAAGCAAATCGCCAAAGATACGACCAAGACTCTGATTAGTTATCTAACTTATCAGGCAGTTCGAACGGTTGTGAGTCAGTTGCGCGAGACAAATCCACCTTTATCGTTCTGGCTGAATCAATTCTCTTCGGCTAGCAAGATTCAAGATGGTGAAGCATATCTGCACGATTTACTGCAAGTGAATCAGCAGCTTGCGTTCCGGATTATGACCGTTCGGGCTCATCTTGCAGAGGAGGTCGCCGACTTCTTGCCTGAGATGGTGAAATCAGGAGTCCAAGAAGCCAACATCGACCATCGTCGTCGATATCTAGAGCGAATCACGCAGTTAAATTTGTCTGAAGCGGTTCCTCGCTCAGATTCGATGTCTGAGCAAACAAATTTAACGTCGGATTTACCAGAGTCGGAATCTGATTCGGAGAATCGCTCCGATTGATGGTGATGGAGGCTAGTTTACTTCGTCTGAATCGAAGGCTAGCATTCGTCGTGTCGTTATATCAATTCCTTGCACAAACAGTACGCTAGAAGGATCAACAAACTATGAAAACTCTTCCAAAAGAGAGACGGTACGAAACACTGTCCTATCTGCCCCCGCTGACGGATCAGCAGGTTGCGAAGCAGATTCAGTACATTCTCGAGATGGGATATATTCCTGCGATCGAGTTTAATGAAACCTCTGAACCCACGGTCTACTATTGGACGATGTGGAAGCTGCCTTTGTTCAATGCGACGTCCGTTCAAGATGTGTTGAACGAAGTTAGCGAATGCCGCAACGAATACCGCGATTGCTTCATTCGTGTGGTTGGATTTGACAACATCAAGCAGTGTCAAGTCTTGAGTTTCATCGTGCATAAGCCCGGTGCGAGCACGTTTCGGTACTAGGCGGTCTGGCAACACAGATTTCCCTTAGTAAGGGCGTGTAAAAATAGCCTCATGGGAGTGCGTTACGCCGACGCTTTAGCGTAGCCATGCCTGAAAGGCTATACAGCACCCTACGTTTTTGACTGTGTCAGGTTGCCATAATTCTAGGGACATTGCAGTAGTGTGATGTCCCTATGTCATGAATGGCGGCATTGCTCGAAAGTAGGATTGGGGGGTGAATGCTCGGTTTCTTTGCTAATCCAGACGCCGGAAATTTTCCTAACCCCCATGATGATGTTACTCAGAGTCCAGCAGACATATGACTCAAACGCACCGTGCTGGCGATCGCATCCGATGCTTAACCCTTGATCAAGCATCCATGATGCCAGCGTACCGGGAAAAATGGCGAGTCATAGCCCGCTCTATAGAGCCGATTAATCAAGCTAGAGTTGCGACGACCATTCGAGCGGCATATCGACTTATCCGCCAGCCAGAGCCCCAGATAATTTTTGTTGAGAGCCCTCGCGCGGCTCTAGAATTTACTTACCCTGACCGCACGCTCATTGGTGATCCGGTCAAGCGAGAGTTAAAGCAGTCTCTGTTAATCAGGCTTTGGAGTCAAATCGAATCGCAATTAGATTTGGCATTTAAGTATCGACTCTGGAAATTTCTCAAACGGATGCTTTGGTATTTTCGGGAGTCTGAATACGACTGGGTCTTGCAGTCTCCGAGGCACGCTAATCTGACGCCAGATGATTGTCTATCAAATTCTGCCGAATTTATATGTCAGCTTGAGGACAAGATTTCTGCAATGACCTGGTGTGCCAATGCCTGCTGGATGAACTTTTGCATCTCGGTGTTGGATTGCGCTCACGATCATGATAGATGGCAGATCTATCAATCCTTGCTCAAAGAGTGTGGCTGGATTTTTCCCTATCAACAGGTGTGTATCGTGTGCGATCGCCCCAGGGTGTTGCGGTTCGATGCTCAACAGCGATTTCATGCAGAGGGGCAGCCTGCGATTCAGTTCGCGGACAACACGAATCTCTATGCCCATCACGGTCAGCAGCTTCCCGAATGCTACGGCACTGTGCATCCCAGAGATTGGCACCCCCAGTGGCTGTTTGGAGAACGTGATGCAACCGTGCGGCAAACCCTTCTTCACGGGATTGGCTATGCTCGACTTGTGCAAGACCTTGCGATTCGAGAGATAGACGAATGGGACGGCTATAATCTTGTACACCTTGTTCCGCCGGGTTCAGATCAATCACCGATTCGTTTATTAACCTGGATGGATAATAGCGACGCGATTCAGGTGTTTGAAGTTGCGTCGCAGGCTGAGTCTGCACAAGCCGCTGTTCAAGCACTTGGCGTCTTAAAGTAGAGTTGTGCCGCAACTTTGATGGACGTAATCCTGTTCGATATTTTTAAGCTATTTTAGTCCGTTTGCTCAAGTTATTATAGAGAGGGGTGAATACACGGGCAGTGTACCGATACCACGCAATTCCTCGAACCCGACCTAGTGAAGGATGACTGGAACTTTTTAGAAGTTTGGTTAGATCCAATGCAGTCCCCTCCCTACGTTTTGCTGTTACTAGGTGACAAAGGGAAGTTTTATTATGTTTTCGATCCCGCTGAGCATTATAGGCTTGTCAAAACTTTTCAGAACTATGAAGAAGCTCAACTCTGGCTACTAGAGGATGAATACGAGCCGATTGAAGGACGCCTATCTAGTCTTGAAGTTTGCCAGAGTGCTTGAAAATCGTTGTACGCAACGTTATACCAATTCTGCGAGAGTGACGCAAACTCTAACGCCCCCAGCAGCCCATACCAATCCAAAATCTAAAATCTAAAATCTAAAATCTAAAATTTGCTGCCTTACTTCCAAATGCGAAGATTGAGATTCAAGTCTTCTACGATGCCGATCATCATTTGCAAGGTTTCAAAATATTCTTGGGCGGGGGCAAAGTCTAAAACACTGCGGAATATCCTCGGTTCAAACAAATCTTTGTGAGAGCGAACGGCAATATAAATTTGGTTAGCGACAAACGCCACATACAGGTCGCGGTTGACTTTCTTTCTCAACTCAACGAGTCGTCGCATGAGGCTGGTTGAGAGAATATAGCGAGCTTCGATCTGGTCATTGCCATACACGGCAAAGAGGCGTTCAAATTCGGGGTCTTCAAGCTGAATCAGCTCACCCCGCGTTTGATTGATTGATTGAAAGGCTTTGCCTAACCCGCCAAACCACCGTTCTGCCACGTCAGGAATGACGATGGTTCTCCCATTGAAGGATTTATTGAAATTGGCTTGAAAGAAAAGTCCCTTGAAGATTGTTTTATACTGGCGATCGCCATCACCATCACGGACTTCCTTTTCTGCATGAATCTCCGAAAAGAAAATCGTGGTATCGCCCCAGCTTCCCTCAACACAGTCTTCTTCTTTGAATCGATCGGGTGCGCTTTTCTGAAATAGCCAACTATTAATGAACGCTCCCCGATTGGATTGACCCACTGGATGCAGGGAATAGGTGAGATTGCCGCTAGGGTCGATGAACTGAACGATTTGTCGGATGATTTTATGCTTAAACTCTCGGCGGTAGTTTTTAATCACCCCTCTATAGATAAGGATATAAATAACGGCACCACCGGCTATTAAATGGGGCAACAGTCCCGACAGGGCAAGGCTAAGCAACCCAACTACTGCCGCCATCGCGAGGCTAATGGCAATCAGAGTCAAGACAATCTTTTTGCGTTGGCTTTCAAATACTGCGAGTCTTTGATAAAGCTCGTTATCGTAATGTCGACGAAAAGTAGTGAGCGTTTTGAGCTGGAGTGCTTCAGTCGAGTCGGGCGAGGAGGGCGTTGTATGCCCTTGGGGCGATCGCCCCGTGGGTGAAAAATTGCGAGTTGTGACTATCGGGGGAGATACATCAGCAGGTGGGGCGATCGCCCCACCTGCGGTCAACAGCGTCACGGTTTGGGTTGCCCAGGCTTTCACTCGCTCATGAGACGATGCCGTGAGTTGACGACAGAGTGCCAATGCTTGATCGGGTTTATCAGCCTCTTGATAGGCCTTGACCAAATACATCTGCGCCTGAGCTGTTTTGAGTTCACTCATGTTGGCTCGCTGAGCATATGCTTCAAACGCAGCGATCGCCACCGGATATTGATGACTTTCAAAGGCTTGATGAGCGCGATGATAGAGCGTGTCTAAATTTGATAGAGATTCCGGAGGAGATTCAACAGATGATTCAGCAGGGGGTTCTTGAGGGGATTTAGTAGGCAATTTGGCAGAGTCTTGGGTAGGCGATTCGGACGGCTGAGAATGCGTCACAGCGGCAGGTGTGCGTCGTGTCAGATATTGGCTGAGATCCTCAGATGACGAGGATGGTGATTCACTGGCGATGGGCTCAGGCGGAGCCAGCGTAGGCAGAATTTGACTCGCCCATGTTTTCGCCGTTGGGTTAGAACTATGGGTTAACTGGTTGGCTAGGGCGATCGCCCGTTGAGTCTGTCCGGTTAAATGATAGGCTTTCACCAAGCTCATTTGAGCCTGCAACACGTAGGTCGATTCTGAACCGGAATCAGGATCAGAATATGACTGACAAAATTGTTCTAATGTGTGGATGGCGTCGTCGTAGTGACCTGCTTTGAGCGCTGCTATCCCTGCGTGCAACGCCTCCAGTTGAGTAGACATATCAACATCCTAAAGAATCTGAACTTCAATCATCACTAACCAATCAATGGGTTCAGACGTGACCCTGTTCTTATGACTGGTTAAATAAATTGCGAACATCCACATTGCGGCGTTCTGTCTCGGTCGCTTCAAATAGATGTTTGCGGCGATAGTTCATCATGTTTGCGAAAATATTGGTCGGAAACATTTCCACAGCATTGTTGTAGTCGGTTACGGCACTGTTATAAAACCGACGTGCCGCAGAAATTTGTTCTTCAATTTCGTTGAGCGATCGTTGAAGCTGAAGAAAGTTCTGATTGCTTTTCAGGTCTGGATATGCTTCCACAGACACCATGAGGTTGCCCAGTTCTCTAGAAATCTGATTCTCGACTTCAACCCGCGCGTCTTGAGTCAGCCTGCCTGATACAGCTCTTGCCCGCAGTCCGGCGATATTGGTTAATGTTTGTTGCTCAAACTGCATATATTGCTTTGCGGTTGCCACCAGGTTAGGAATTAGGTCACACCGCTTTTTGAGCATGACATCAATACTGGCAAACGCGTTGTCAACCTGGTTTTTCTTGCCGACCAGACTGTTGTATAAGATGATTGCGATCGCCGCCAATGCGATCAAAACGATTAACGGAAGCCACATTATCGGTATTCCTCAGTATGTTGAGATTTTTATTTAAAGAGAAATTCATGCTGCTCAATTCTACTCACTAGAATTTAGAGCGTCCAAAACGACTGATTCTTCTCGAAGAAAAAGGGGCTCCAACAAATTCCCACAAGTGGAAACTTACTCTAAAATTAGACGGAAGAAAAAATCAGGGACGCATGAGTTTATGGATGTCAAAAGTTCGATGGCTGCCGCGATGTCAATTGAAGGAGCCGTCGCTGTGGCTCTAGTGGATTGGACGAGCGGAATGACGCTAGACTTTGCGGGTGGAAACGCCATGTTTAATATTGAACTTGCGGCGGCATCGAATTCCCAAGTCGTCAAAGCGAAGCTACAGGTAATCAAAACGCTGAACTTAAACGACAGTATTGAAGATATTCTGATCACCCTGGGCAAGCAATATCACTTGATCCGTCCGGTACGCAAAGATATGAAGCTATTTTTTTATTTGGTTTTGCGGCGCGACCAGGGAAATCTGGCATTGGCGCGATACAAGCTGCGTGGGATTGAGAGCGAGCTAGAGATGAAGTAAGCAGTGGTCTATAAGCATTTCAAACCGACTTGACATCCTGACACAAACGCAGCGAGTTTGTACCATTACAATGATCTAATTCATTGTTCATTCGTCAGGAGTGGTGTGGGTTATGTGTGGAATCGTCGGCTACATTGGAACTCAAGCTGCGACGAGTATTTTGCTTGAGGGACTACAGCGACTCGAATATCGAGGATATGATTCTGCGGGAGTTGCCACGGTTTGGGATGGCAAGATTCGTTGTATCCGTGCCAAGGGGAAACTCTATAATCTGCAAGCGAAGCTAGCTGACGACCAAAATCCTGCTCAGATTGGGATTGGTCATACTCGCTGGGCAACTCACGGCAAACCTGAAGAACATAATGCCCATCCTCATTTGGATATGACACGCCGCGTTGCTGTGGTGCAAAACGGCATTATCGAAAATTATCGTGACCTGCGCGATCGCCTTAAACAGAAAGGCCATGAGTTTATCACCGAGACAGATACGGAGGTCATTCCCAACGTCGTGGCCGAATGCCTTGACGAGATGCGCAGCAGTGGTGAGATAAACCAATTTTTGTCGCCATTGACTGAGGCCGTGCGGCGAACGGTACACACCCTTGAAGGATCATTTGCGATCGCCATTCTCTGTACCGACTATCCAGACGAAATCGTGATTGCCCGGCAAGACTCAGCGCCGCTCGTGATTGGGTTTGGGCAGGGCGAATTCTTCTGTGCGTCGGATGTCCCCGCTATTCTGCCCTACACCCAAGCGATGATCACCCTTGAAAATGGAGAGATGGCGACCCTGACGCCGCTGGGGGTGCAGATCTATAACTTTGAGGGCGATCGCCTCCGCAAGCATCCCCATCTGCTGACCGGAACCCACGTAGCCACTGAAAAGCATGGGTTTCGTCACTTCATGCTCAAAGAAATTTATGAGCAGCCGAGTGTCGTCCGTGCCTGTTTAGAGGCGTATGTTGACAGCGAATGGACCGCCCATCAGACCAACAATCCTATTCGCCTCAATTTGCCTGCCGACTTATATACTGACTTGAGCCAAATTCAAATTATTGCCTGTGGCACCAGTTGGCACGCAAGTTTGGTCGGCAAATATCTGCTCGAACAGCTTGCGGGCATTCCTACCCAGGTGCAGTATGCGTCCGAGTTTCGCTATGCCCCTCCGCCCCTCACCCCTAATACTTTAACGATTGGTGTTACGCAGTCAGGCGAAACAGCCGACACGCTATCGGCGCTGAATACAGAGCGGCTGCGTCGGAGTGAGCTGGCTCCTGACTTTCAAGCGCGGCTGTTGGGCATCACCAACCGCACCCAAAGTACCTTGACCCGCATGGTAGATTGCGTGATTAATACCCACGCAGGCATTGAAATTGGCGTAGCAGCGACCAAAACATTTTTGGCTCAGCTTGTGGCTTTCTACTGTTTGGCGTTGGATCTTGCCTATCATCGTCAAACCCTGTCATCCGAGCGACTAGAGCAGCTTCTCACCGATTTGTGTCAGCTTCCATCTCAAATTGAAGCAAATTTAGAAGCCCAAGAGCACTATGCGGAAGAACTGGCGCACCAGTTTACCGAAACCCAAGACGTAATCTTTGTGGGGCGCGGCATTAACTTTCCGATCGCACTGGAGGGCGCACTGAAGCTCAAAGAAATCAGCTACATTCATGCAGAGGGGTATCCAGCCGGAGAAATGAAACACGGCCCGATTGCCTTGTTGGATGCAAAAGTACCAGTAGTGGCGATCGCTGTTCCAGGAAGCGTGTATGACAAAGTGTTGTCAAATGCGCAGGAAGCAAAAGCCCGTGATGCCCGACTCATCGGCGTTGTCGCTATGAACGATATCGAAGCCGGAGAAACCTTTGATGCACTACTGCCCGTTCCTCTTGCAGATGAGCTGTTATCTCCGATTCTGACGGTGGTTCCTCTGCAACTACTGGCATATCATATTGCTGCACGACGAGGCTTGGATGTGGATCAGCCGAGGAATTTGGCAAAAAGCGTTACGGTTGAATAAAGCGCTAATCAAGGTGAGGTTTTCTTCGTGAGTCAGATTCAAATTGAAATTCCTGAAGAAGTTCTGATTAGTTTGAAAGAAACGCCTGCCACGCTTTCGCGTGAATTGCCGTTGCTTGCGGCTATTAAACTGTTTAAACTCGGTAAACTGTCTTCTGGTCGAGCTGCTCAACTGGCAGGAATATCGCGGGTTGAATTCTTGACTCTCTTGGGTCGTTATCAGGTTTCTCCTTTCCCATTCACTGCTGAAGAATTAGAACAGGATGTCCAAAACGCCTGAAATTCAGGTCATCGTGAATACGTCTCCTCTGCTCTATCTGCATCAGATTGGGCTTCTAGATTTGGTGAGTAGTTCTTTTGCTAGATACAGACTCTGCGATCGCCCCTTCAAATATCACGTCTTTGCATAAGGAACAGGTTTCCTTAGGTAGGGGCATGACAGGTATGTATTTAGCGTAACGCCCTAGAGATCCCCCTAAATCCCCCTTGAAAAAGGGGACTTCAACACCCTGTAAATAGCCCCCTTTTTCGGGCAGCGTCAGCGGGGGATCTCACACATGCGCTAAACGCATACGCATGACATGTCATGCCCTTATTACCTAAACCCCTACAATCATTGGATTTGGGTTAATCGTTCAACCCTTTGAAGTAACGCGTGAGAATACACATCACCTCATTGGGATTGACCGTGGGAATCGGTTTTGACCATTCATAGGGTTGCGCATAGTTGAGCTGATACATCTGCATGATGTGTTGATTCACGGCTTTGAGCGAACCAACGGCAATCACGCGCAAGGGTTCACGGTCGTCGTTATCGCGCGACAATGGGTCAAACCGCTCTGGCGGTTCGTTGGGATTCACCATAATGAAACACTCCTTTTTGCTTGTTTGAAGGAGCGCTCAAACGAGAAGCCATCCCTCTTCAAGACATGGCGAATTGGATGGCTACAGGAGTGTGGTAAAACAGTCCATAGCCTTCGATTCTGCCTCCACAGGGTCGAGGGTTAGTCTCCCGGCACGTGTGTCCGCACTGCTGGGGGACGCTGCTCATGTTTGAGCGCTTGATAGCCGAGAATACCGCACGTCGTCCGCAAAAACAACCGTATTACTCAATTTCTTTGTCGAAGCTTGAAAATGGGGAATCTGTGTTCTGATCGAGGGGAAACCTCTGATATGATTGGCTTGGAGCCGAATAGCCCTGCCCAAACATAATCACTTCGAGTGCTTTAATAATCACTTCGAGTGCTTTAATAATCACTTCGAGTGATTAATTTAGCTCTTTGAGTGTCTTGATCATCACTCAGAGTGTCTTGATCATCACTCAGAGTGTCTTGATAATCACTCAGAGTGTCTTGATAATCACTCAGAGTGTCTTGATAATCACTCAAAGCATCAAAAGATTCAGAATCCCTGAGTTCTAATCTAGCTGTTTGGGAAAAGAGGCAATTAGGCAAACCACTACGCTGCGCGATCGCCACCCAATCATCACATTAGTGGCCACACACATGCGATCGCTTGATTGCCATGCTTTCGGTAAATCAGGAAATCGCTATCTGGGGTAAACATTCGTGGATAAGTCACCTAAGCCACTATCCAGGCATCCAACTAAATCTCCAGCCAGTTCCAAAGCAGAGGGAGTGGTGTGATTGGCAGAAGGTCTGATTTCTTCTTGCAAGGATACAGCAGACTCTTCCTCATTGGCCAATTCGGTGGTGAGGAACTGCATGACCTTGAGCTTATCGGCACGGGATAATTGCTTGAGGGGAGCAAATAAGTCTGTAGCAGTCATGGCGATGTGATTAGTGGGGGGCAATCTATTGTGTCATGGTCTATCCTGGCAAGAAGGTTTCGCTTATCAAGGGCGATCGCATTGGGGCAAAGCGTTATTATTGGCAAAGTGAGCATAACTCCATAGCACCCAGGTTAAACATTTATTATCATCTATCTCAAATAGAAACTTGGACTATGAATATTGATCTTGGCAGATTGAGAATAGAGCGTGTTATTGCACATGACATACCTCTTCAAACACCAGGAGAGGGAGAACAGAATTTACTTTTTAGTGAAGTTGAAAGCCCTTTGGACCAGGAAAATAAAAACTTTTTTAAAGAGAGAATAAATAGAAGTCTTGCATCCGCAGCTTTTGACGTTATTGCTGATCCGGCAACAACCTCGCCAGTACCTAAATACATTCATCAACTCATTTCTGGTGATGGCCAGAAGTTCGTCGAAATATCACAGAATATATCTCAACACCTTTACAATTGCCAAAACCGTGCAAATTCAGAGGGCATAGTAGTTTTAATACAGGCGGCCATCCAACAGTCACATAGCTTGGTAATTCTTAAGCTAGAAAAAGAGCAAGGAATTCGCGTACACCAAGAAAATATAAACGGAAAAAGAACTTTTGCAATTGAACAGTTTACCGATTTAATGATGACAGATGGGACAAAGGTATTTAAAGTTGGCTTGTTTTATAATTTTGGGCAAACATCAGAAACTATTCAAGGCCGTGTATCAGACAAACAAAGAAAATATGATGTCGGAATTTCCGATTTCTTCTTAAGAAAGTTCTTGGGTTTTAAGTTTAAGGAAGCACCAAGCATAACGACTAAAAACTTCTTTCACTCAACAGAAGAATTCATTAATCAAAATTTATCTGATTCGCAAACAAAGGCAAATTATACAGTTGCCCTAATAGCCACCCTAGGAAATCAGGAAAACACAATTGACCCCTGGAGATTTGCTGAACAAAACATGCAAGTAGCCGACAGAGCTAGATATGTCAATTTTGTTCAAGAGCATGGAATTCCTACTGAAAAATTTATAAAAGATACAAGCCAGATTAAGAATCATATTAGGAAAGTGCAAATGGAATTTAAAAGTGGTATCCTTATACTTGGCAAACCAGACGTTTTTAACGAGCAAGTTCAAATTACTAGAATGGGTGAGGAAAGAGTTAGAGTCTCGCTCGAGGATGAAATTAAACGAACCTCTGGGAAGTAGTTTCTTTGCGTCTTGGCTCAACCAAGAATCTCAGTTTATCGATGATCAATTTAGATCCTGATGCTCTAAGAGAAGCTTATGAGAAACAAAGGCCTTTGTATAAGGAATTTGCTTCTTATGTATGTGATGTTCTTGACCGAGAGATTCGTCAAAGAAATATAAGAGTTCTCAGTGTTAAACATAGGGCAAAAGAGGTAGAAAGTTTCGTAAGAAAGGCACTTCGACAACAATATTTCTCTCCTATCAATGAAATAACAGATAAGGCTGGTGTTCGAGTAACAACCGTATATCTGAATAGTTTAAAGCACATTTCTAATCTAGTCTCTGAAAAGTTTTTAGTGCACAAACATGAAGATAAAAGATTAAGCCTAAACCCTCACGAGTTGGGATACCTTGGAATACATTTTGAAGTGAGCTTAAAGACTGACGAATTTCAGTGTGATGTTGCACATGAAAAATATAAGGATTTGATCTGCGAAATCCAACTACACACTCAAGCACAAAATCTCTGGGCTGGTGTGTCTCATGAGTTGTTGTACAAGCCTGTAGATCAAGAACTCTCTATTCAAACAAAGAGAGATATATTCCGACTCATTGCCCTTGTCGAAATTTTTGATAACGAGATTGAAAATGCAAGAGAAGAAATGTCTAAAGCAATGTCTGATGAGAGCTATCCACAAGAAATCAAGATCCTGAGGAAGCTGGAGGAGTATTTTCGCAGGTTTACTGATAAGCCTTTTGACAAGGAACTCTCTGCTAAAATTATTAATAGGCTTATGATGACATTTGAATCTCAAAAAACATCTGAAATTGATTCGACGCTAGATGAGTTCATTGAATCGAAAAAAGATAAGATAAAAGAAATTTTTGATGACTATTCGGATGATGAAAGACGTAATCCTCTGCTATTTCAACCGGAAAGTTTGCTAATATTTGAACGATTAGAACATAATAGCTTTTTGTTGAAGGAGATTTGGAATCAGTTCTTCCCACTTCGTTTACTAGAGTCCTTTGGAGCCATTTGGGGCGTTCGCGTTTAGATAATCTGTCTCGGGAGCATGTCAGGTTTGCAGAATTGAGCGAAAGCGTTGAGGATAGAGCTATCGTGACACTGGGTAGCAACATGACTCCGGAGCAAAAGGCCCAACTGCAACCGCATCTCGATGCTATCGCCAAA
>JBNPEG010000027.1:0-2081 GCA_051117555.1 Elainellaceae cyanobacterium
TATAGGTATGAAACTTCCGCCGTCCTGTACTAAGTGTAAATCCTTACGAATTATCGCGATCGCCTCGATAGCGTGTGGTACGTCTGACAATCCAATAGCTAATCGATAGGGCGAAGACTGCAATTCCGAGCCCGATTAGCTCAAAACCCCCTACTTTAGTAAAATCAAAGATAATGATCTTTCGGGCTACCGCCGTTAGAGACGTTACAATCACCAGCTCGACTTGAACGACGTGACGCTTAAGATAAGCGGTGATATTTTCTAAAATTTCGAGCGCGATTAATACATCAAGAAAGAGCCCAAAAATTTCAAATAAAGTCGTTGCAAAATAGCCTTGCGGTTCAGCAAATAGGTCATTTGATAGGAAAAGAAATAGATCGACTACTGAAACAAGCAGCACAATGACCATCGCCACCGAAAGCGCTTTAGAAACGAATGTTTCAAAAATTTTCAGAATATTCAGGAAATGGTCATCGCTAAATGCAGATGCGATTCGTCTAGATAGATTTTTAATAGACTCCATAAGTAAGGCAATGTTGATTCCCTGAAATTCTGCGTGGCTAGGTCGTCTAAAATGCTCTCATAAATTTGCGCCTTTAATGGGGGTAGATGTCATATCGCAGCATTGAGAATTGTGACATTGATTGTGACCGATTTGCTATTGAGACTAAGCATAGTTCAAGCCAAGTTGCCGCCTAGATAGTGTTATATCCATGTTGACAGTCATTAATCCAGCTACAGAAGACGTAATCAACCAGATTGTTGAAGACGACAGTGTAAGCATTGCTCGCAAATTTGAGGAAGCCAAAGCCGCACAGCGAGATTGGTCTACCCGCTCCCTTGACGAACGCATTGAGTGTATTCAGACATTCAATCAGCTGTTGAGGGATAACATCGAGCCGCTTGTCGTAATTTTGACGGGTGAGATGGGGAAACCCATTACCCAGGCACGCGCGGAGATTCGAACGACATCTGAGCGAATTCTGTTTTTCTTAGATCATGTTGAGCAGGTACTTGCGCCTGAAACTGTATTGCATGACGCCAAATCTGGCATGAAGGAACAAATCACCCATGAGCCATTAGGGATCATCGCTAATATTTCAGCGTGGAACTATCCCTACTTTGTGGGCAGCAATGTGTTTATTCCAGCTCTGTTGGCGGGCAATGCGGTTCTCTATAAGCCGTCTGAATATGCAACCATGACGGGTCGGTCAATTGCCCAGTTGTTTACAGATGCAGGTCTACCTGAGGGCGTGTTTCACGGTGTTGCCGGTGGGGGGCAAGTTGGGGCTGATTTATTAAGCCAACCGCTCAACGGTGTTTTCTTTACGGGGTCGTACGAAACCGGGCGCAAAATTGCGCCTGCTGCTGCTCAACGCTTGATGAAAGTGCAGCTTGAACTCGGCGGCAAAGATCCGGCATACGTATGTGATGACGCAGACGTTGAGGCGATCGCCCCTGCTCTAGCAGATGGCGCCTTCTACAACACCGGACAAAGCTGCTGTGCGGTCGAGCGCATTTACGTTCACGAACACACCTATGAACCCTTTGTTGAAGCCTTTGTAGACACCGTTAAGAACTTCAAGGTCGGTGATCCGGCTGATCCGGAAACCTATATTGGTCCACTGGCGCGTGAAGCTCAGTTACAGGTGTTAGACGAGCAGGTTCAGGATGCTGTCGAAAAAGGCGCCACTCTACGATGTGGTGGAAAACGATTAGAGGGAAATGGCTATTTCTTTGAACCCACCGTGTTAGTGGATGTCAATCACTCGATGGCGGTAATGCGGGATGAGAGCTTTGGCCCCATTATCGGTATTCAGTCGGTGAAAGATGATAAAGAAGCCGTTGAAAGGATGCTCGATACTCCTTACGGCTTAACGTCTAGCGTTTATACTCTTAACCAAGGTCGGGCAGAGGCAGTGCTTCGTCAGATGAACAGCGGCACTGTGTATTGGAATTGCTGCGATCGCGTCAGTCCGCGTTTGCCATGGTCAGGGCGAGGACATTCTGGCATTGGGCTCACCCTATCAACGTACGGTATCCAAGCGTTTACTCAACCCAAAGCATGGCATTTGCGATCG
>JBNPEG010000085.1:0-18619 GCA_051117555.1 Elainellaceae cyanobacterium
TATACGGTGTCTTGTCTTCAGGGGAAAAATTTGACTCGGCTAAATTAGTCCCACACAACACTTGACCTACAGTGGCCTAAACAGTATCTACACAGGTCTCATATTTAATTAGTCCCACCTACTTAGACGGATTTATCTGATAGTCAGGCGTTACTGCATAAGTCCTGCTCCACCCATGCCATGAGTTTCTCCTAGGTGAATCGCATCCCCCGCTCGATGGGGCGGGGGTTTTCTTATTCTCCAGCTCGACGTGTTAATCAATATAGCCGTACGCTCTTGCGTTAGGACGTTGAACGTATGGTGAGCCCCTGCGCCGCCGGGGCACCATACAAACAAACCTAAGCCCGTAGGGCTATATCGAGTCTTATCAGAAATTTCATGGACGCACGGTGTAGGTTTCATAGGGATTCACATTTTTCTTTCATCTGCTACCAAAATCTGGGCAGACTAGGCAAACCATTTGAATTCATTAGATTGCAGTATCATGAGCGCTATTCAACAACACCAATTTATTCGCTTCTTAGAAGACGATTTATCGATTCCAGCTAAGTCGGTGGCGATCGCCCTCCGGCATCCAGAACATTCTAGCCAGTTGCCTATGATTCTTTGGCAATATGGGCTGATTAGTTTAGACCAACTCGATCAAATTTTTGATTGGTTAGAAATCGTTCAGCCCCAAGGTGCGTAGATTATGGGCAGTCAGGGTATACACCACACGTTAAAACGCTATTTAATCAAAAAGCTGTGATTCATAGAGATCACAGCTTTTTTAGTGATATTTCCAATATCAATCTGGCAATACAATAACTGGCATGGGCGGGATGGCTTTCGATTGCGCTCAATCTACCATTCTGTTGAGGGGCTACCCAATAAATCCAGACTAGGCGTGCTCTGACTGACGGCGCTTGAGCAGCAGCCCTGCACCTGCGGTTCCAACCACTAAGCCAATGACAGACATAGGTTCTGGAACGTCTTCAACCCGATCATTTGACTTAGATACTGGAGCGTCGCTAACAGTCGCATCCGTGATTGGCAGAAAGTAGCCAATTTCATCAATGTTGCCATCAATAAAATCGCCGGGTAGTTCTGTTGGAGCAACATTTGCGTCGCCAGAATATTCAAATGCGACAAACATCCCTTCTGGAAAGGGAGACGATTCTAGATAAAGCTCCCAGAAATTGAATGCTCCTTCTCGCACCACAATGCCTAAGGGTCCAAGAAAGTAGTTACCCTCTTCTAATGAATCAGTTAAAACGGTACTTCCGTCTGCACTGAAGAGTTCGATATGAAAGCTATCCAATGGATAAAACCCTACGAAGTCAAGGGGTTCGAACGTAAAAATGAATTCTTGATCAGGCGTATCTGAGCTATATCCAATCGTTGCTTGAAAGCTACCTCCTTCTAATGAATCAAAGAACTCATTGGGTACATCGTCAGAGAAATCTGCAAGTTCTCCAAAGGTTCCATCAATTTGGTAGTTTATATCTCTCGCCTGAGCCTCAGCAACACCCAAACTACTCGAAACGACGACCAAACCAACCGCGCCTAAAAGAACTTTTGAAATAGCTTGACTCCAATTGACGAGACTGAATTTATTGGAAACTAGCATTAACTAATAGCCTCGTATCCACTCAACATCGAGTTAATTATTGGGCAATTGGCCGACAAAGCGTGAGCACAATCCTGATAGTTTCACGAAAGCTTGATGAAGTTTTATAGAGGATTAATGAATATTTCCGCGTGATCTCGCCCACTAGAGATTGAATGTAACGTCACCCACGTTACCTCTATTGCCTCACAATGGCTCAAGGCAAAGCAGTCAAAAGTGTATTAAACCATACAATTTAAGCTATTTCAGCGATTATCCCGTCGCGAGATTGAGAGATGAATCGGTGTAGCGGTTTTGACATACCTCGCTCTAATCCTAGCCTTTGGAGAATATTGATACCTCAAATATATTTGTCTGCGAACAATGTTGTAAAACTCAATGTTTAGTTTAAGAGTTTCTACATCCAGCCAAGTTTCATGAAGGTGAGACGTAGGATCATAATCAGGACATCCATTGTCATTGGCGCATGAGCGATCGCCCTGCATTTGATTCGCCATGGAACATCGTAACGCGTTGAGAAAAGAGCCGAGCAAAACAGCAGACTATCAGTCTCGGCCTACTGTTTTGTTTCATATAGAAGACGTAGACAAAACATATCAAATGGGCGAAGTGAGGGTTCGGGCGCTGCGCGGCGTGGACCTTGATGTGTATGAAGGCGAATTTGTTGTATTGCTGGGCACATCAGGCAGCGGCAAATCTACTTTGCTCAATATCATCGGCGGGCTCGATACTCCATCCTCCGGACAGGTGTTTTTTCGATCGCAGAATCTGACTGCTGCCAGTGATGCTGATTTAACCCGTTTTCGCCGCATGTGTGTGGGGTTTGTGTTCCAGTTCTACAACTTAATTCCGAGCCTGACCGCCCAAGAAAATGTGTCTCTGGTGACCGAACTTGCCGATCGCCCCATGCGTCCTCAAGATGCCCTGGAAATGGTGAATTTGGGCGATCGCCTCGACCATTTTCCGGCTCAGCTTTCGGGGGGTGAACAGCAGCGAGTTGCAATTGCGCGGGCGATCGCCAAACGTCCTGAAGTACTGCTGTGTGATGAACCGACGGGTGCACTCGACTTTCAAACGGGGAAGCGCGTGTTGGAGGTATTAGAGCGGGTAAATCGAGAGTTTGGCACGACGGTTGCCGTGATTACCCACAACGCTGGAATCGCAGACATGGCAGACCGGGTGATCACCATGCGAAGCGGAGAGATCACAACGATTCATCAGAATGATGTGAAAAAATCACCGAACGATTTGGAGTGGTGATTATGCTGTCAACGCTCGATCGAAAGCTGGTTCGAGATTTGATGCATCAGTGGGGGCAAATCGTGGCGATCGCTCTAGTTGTTGCCTGCGGAATTGCGTGCTTTGTGCTGATGCAAAGTGCTCACCATTCGCTGACGCTGACTCAAACGGCCTATTATGACCGCTATCGGTTTGCTGACCTCTTCGCTGAACTCAAACGCGCACCCGACAATCTCCACACCGAAATCGCTGCCATTCCAGGAGTTGCGCAGGTACAAACCCGCCTTGTTTCTGATGTCACCCTCGATATTCCAGGATTAGACGAACCTGCCACCGGACGGTTGATCTCTATTCCTCCCGATCGGGATTTAGTTCTCAATGATCTGTTCATTCGTCGAGGGACGTGGGTCGATCCTCAGCGTCCTGAAGAGGTGATGATTAGCGATGCCTTCGCCGAGGCGAATCAGCTTCAATTGGGCGATTCGTTTGGGGCGATTCTCAACGGTCGTTGGCAAACCCTCAGAGTCGTGGGCATTGCTCTGTCGCCGGAGTATGTGTATGCGATTCGCGGGGGAGCAGATATCTACCCGGATAATCGTCGGTTTGGCGTGCTGTGGATGGGGGAAGACGCGCTGGGAAATGCCTTTGATATGGACGGCGCCTTTAACAGCGTTGCTCTAAAGCTTATGCCCGAAACAAATCAAGCGGCAGTCATCGATCGCCTCGATCGCCTGCTAGCCCCCTATGGAGGATTAGGTGCCTACGGTCGAGCAGATCAGGTGTCAAACCGGGTCTTATCGGATGAAATTCAAAGCTTAGAGGTGATGGCGACGATGCTGCCGACGATTTTTTTGGCGATCGCCGCATTTTTACTGCACGTTGTCCTGTCCCGCTTGGTGGCGACCCAACGTGAGCAAATCGCTGTACTCAAAGCGTTTGGCTATGGCAATCTCAGCATCGGCTGGCATTATCTTAAATTTGTGTGGGTGGTGTTTAGCCTCGGAGCCGTTTTAGGAATTGCTGTGGGGATGTGGTTGGGCAGAGGTTTGACCCAGCTTTACACTAGCTTTTTCCGGTTTCCGCTATTGCAGTACGAAGCCGATATCGCGCTGATTTTGACAGCATTACTGGTAAGCGGTGGCGCTGCTGTTGTGGGTGGGCTGATCCCCGTGCGCCATGCCGTGATGCTGCCGCCTGCCCAAGCCATGCGTCCCGAACCTCCTGCTACATTTCGCCCCACTCTCGTTGAGCGCTGGGGGTTACAGCAGATGTTTTCTCCCACGGGGCGCATTATTTTGCGAAATCTGGAACGGCGTCCGATTCGCGCCCTGTTGTCAATCTTGGGCATTGGAGCTGCGGCTGCGATTCTGCTGGTCGGTTTTTATTTCAACGATGCCATTTCTTGGCTGATGCACGTCCAGTTTCAGATTGTGCAGCAAGAGGATATCACGCTCGTGTTTAATGAACCTCGATCCGTGCAGGCACGCTATGACGTGAACCATCTGCCTGGAGTGTTGCGGTCTGAGGTGTTTCGCAGCGTACCGGCTCGCCTGCGTCACGAGCACTATGACTATCGTCTTGCCGTAACCGGGATTCCTCCATCCGGGACGCTACGAAACCTAATCGATCGCCATCTCAATCCGGTGAGATTGCCTCCTGAAGGAGTCGTGTTGACGACGAAGCTAGCAGAAATTTTGCACATTGAGCCGGGTCAGCGTCTGACAGTGGAAGTCTTGGAGGGCGATCGCCCGGTTCGTCACGTTATGGTGACCGGGCAGGTGGACGAGTTGCTCGGACTTTCTGCCTACATGGATATCCACGCCCTCAATCAGCTGATGCGAGAAGGGCAAACTGTCTCAGGAGCATATCTAAGCGTCGATCAGCGCCAGGCTGACCCCCTCTATCGCCAGCTCAAGCGCATCCCGGCTGTCGCAGGTGTGTCATTTCGAGAGGCAATGTTGCAAAGCTTTGAAGAGTTGAGCGCCCAAAATATCCAGGTTATGACCATCGTTTTGGTGGCGTTTGCATGCATCATCACCTTCAGCGTTGTCTATAACTCGGCGCGGATTGCCCTATCAGAACGAGGGCGAGAGCTCGCCAGTCTGCGAATTATGGGATTTACTCAGCGCGAAGTTGCCGTGATTCTCTTAGGCGAGCAAACCCTCCTCACCGTCGTCGCGATTCCTGTGGGGCTCTTGCTCGGATTTGGGCTGGCGGCGTGGCTGACCCTGTCGAGCGCCTACAACTCAGAGCTTTATCGTTTGCCCCTGGTCATTCATCGTGCGTCGTATGGGATGACCACCCTTGTCGTGCTGATTTCAATGATGCTGTCAGGATTTCTCATCTATCGCCAGCTTCAACGCCTTGATCTAATTGCAACCCTCAAAACCCGTGAATAAGATTTATCATTTCTACTGCCATGACTGTTCAACCGAAAGCCAAACAGCCTAACCCCAATAGTCACACTAGCCCACCAACGCCAAGCCCACCGACGCCAAAACCCCCCATTCATAAGCGACGGTGGTTTCGCAGAGCACTCTATGTGCTGGGCGGGTTGGGACTGATCGGTGCAGGTGTGGCAATTTTTCGCCCGGCTCCGGTTGCGGTGGATTGGGTCACTCTGGAACGGGGATCGCTGGAAGTGGCGGTGACGGAGGAGGGCAAAACGCGGGTGCGCGATCGCTTCGTGATGTATGCGCCTGTTGCAGGACGGTTGCAGCGCATTAACTTGGAGGAGGGCGATCGCGTTGAGGCCAATCAAGTGGTTGCTCGCATTGATCCGCTGCCGCTCGATGCAGATGTTGCGGCACTGCAAGCCCAAATTCGAGAAATGCAGGCAGAATTGCGAGGCGTAGACACCCTCCGCCCAAAACCCGAAGCCTTAGCTGAAGCCGAAGCCCGCATTCGCGCTGCGATCGCCGCAGAACGAGAAGCCATCGCCAAAGTTGAAGAAGCTGAAGCTGCCCTTGACCAGGCACAGCGCGATCGCCAGCGGGCCGAAATGCTTTACCAAGAAGGCGCAATTCCGGAGCAATCTCTCGAAGAAGCCCAGCTTGATGAAACCACCCGTGCCCGCACTCTTGAGGCAGTACGGCGATCAGCCGATCGCGCCCGCGCGGATGTCATAGAAGCCCGTGAAACCTTGCAACGCTTACAGGCAGAGCAGCAAGATCCAGACTATTTGCTAGACGTCTACAATGCTCGCATCGGGAGCCTAGAAGCCGAACTTGCCACGCAGGTTGATGAAGCTCGCCGCACCGACATTACTGCGCCTCAAGCGGGTCGAGTCTTGCGAATCGAACAGGAAAGCAACCGCTTTGTGGATGCTGGGATGCCGCTGCTGGAATTGGGCAATGCGCAACAGCTCGAACTCGTGGTAGATGTATTGTCGAGTGATGCAGTGCGAATTCAGCCGGGCGATCCGGTGCGAATCGAGCAATGGGGCGGCGAAGCACCGCTGATGGGAACCGTGCGAACCGTGGAACCCTCAGCGTTTACGGATGTCTCAGCTTTGGGAGTTGAAGAACAGCGGGTGAATATCATCATCGATTTCAATGAGATGCCGTCTGATTTAGGCGACGGCTATCGCACCGAAGCCCAAATCATTATCTGGCAAGATTCCGACATCCTCACTGTGCCGATTGGGGCACTCTTTCGCTGCGAACCTGACTGGTGCGTCTTTGCCGTAGAGGGGAATCGAGCCGACCGTCGCTCGGTTCAAATTGGGCATCGCAATCAAACCGCAGCCGAAGTGACTCAAGGATTAGACGAAGGAGACGTGGTAATCTTACATCCATCTGAAACGATTCAAGACGGCACACGCGTTGAGTCACGCGAATAGATATAATCTAAATTCCAAAATCTAAAATCTAAAATCTAAAACAGTAATCGATCTATCCTATGACTCGCCAGCTACCAACCCGCACTGAAACCGACAGTATGGGATCGATCGAAGTCCCCGCTGATCGGTACTGGGGCGCACAAACCCAGCGATCGCTCACCTACTTTGCCATTGGTCATGACACCATGCCCACCGAATTGATTCGGGCGATTGGGACCTTAAAGAAAGCAGCGGCGATCGCCAATCGAGACGTGGGGCAATTGCCTGATTCGCTAGCCGAATTGATCATAAAGGCGGCTGATGAGGTGCGGTCTGGCGATCTTGACGACCACTTTCCGCTGCGGATTTGGCAGACCGGCAGTGGCACTCAAACCAACATGAACGCCAATGAGGTAATCGCCAATCGCGCGATTGAACTGGCAGGCGGCACATTGGGCAGCAAACAGCCTGTCCATCCCAATGACCATGTGAACATGTCTCAGTCGTCGAATGATACCTTTCCAACGGCAATGCACATTGCGGCAGCTGATGCGATCACCCATCGACTGATTCCCATGGTGTCAAAACTCCGAGATGCGCTCGCGACAAAAGAAGCTGAATTTGCCGATATTATTAAAATCGGACGGACTCATTTAATGGATGCTGTTCCCCTAACCCTGGGGCAAGAATTTTCGGGCTACCGATTCCAACTGGATCAAAACCTCCGTCGCCTTCATCATGTACTGCCTGACTTGTACGAGCTTGCTATTGGAGGAACAGCCGTCGGCACGGGCTTGAATGCCCATCCTGAGTTTGCCGAGCGCGTCGCAGCCCACATTGTAGACCTCACGGGCTTACCGTTTATCTCTGCACCCAATAAGTTTGCAGCATTGGCGGCTCATGATGCGATCGTTGCTGCAAGTGGTGCATTGAAAACTCTCGCCGGATCGTTGATGAAGCTGGCCAATGATCTGCGCTGGCTTGGGTCGGGGCCGCGCTGTGGGTTAGGAGAACTCCGGTTGCCCGCCAATGAACCTGGTTCGTCTATCATGCCGGGAAAAGTAAACCCGACTCAGTGTGAAGCGATGACGATGGTGTGTGTGCAGGTTATGGGAAATGATACGGCAATTACGGTTGCGGGATCACAGGGTAACTTTGAACTCAATGTCTTCAAACCTGTCATGATTCATAATTTGCTGCACTCCGTTCGGCTCTTGTCGGATGCCTGTTCGTCATTTACCGACTATTTGGTCGCTGATATCCAGCCGAATCAAGAGCAGATTCAACGATTTCTGACTCATTCACTCATGCTGGTAACCGCATTAAATCCTCACATTGGCTACGATAATGCGGCTAAAGTCGCTAAGAAGGCTCATGCGGAAGGCACGACCTTACGCCAAGCCTGTGTCGACCTTGGGTTTCTTAGCGAAGTCGATTTTGATCGGCTTGTGCGTCCAGATCAGATGGTGAATCCTAGCTAGCATGTTCACTCAGTCTTGTGGGTAGGCAAACGAACGATGGAACAACAGATTGTTGATCGGCAAGACCGAAAATATAGTCTCTCTATCACTCAACAGGGAGCCTCAGTTGGTTTCAAGCTATACAACCGCCAAATTCTGGTTGGCGAAGTAAGAGGGGTTCGAGAATCGGATGAAACACTGTTGTTGGCAGATATCGCGATCGCCAATGAAGTATTCCCGATTCCTGAAACGTCCTGGATTTCTCGTCTCGGCACTCGATTTGGCTACTGGCCTAAACCCATTAGCTATCGCAAGCAAGGGCTCGGATCGGCTCTTTTGAAAGCCTTCGTCGACCATGCTAGCCACGATGGAGTTCGGCACATTTATGGCAAAGTCATGAAACAAGATCTCGAAAATAATCCCAAACTGCTTCAGTGGTATCAGCGCCACGGATTCGAAACGCGATCGCCTACATCCACCGATGAGATCGATATCTTAGTTTGGATTTATCTCAATATTTAGGCTGGACTTATGTAGATGGGGTGCGGTCTCTAGGCTGCTATCGGACTCGTAACCCTAAGATATTCCAAGATGGCGGAACTTTCGACATCGCATCGTCATCTTGAGTCACTTGCTGAGACATTTTTCGACTCGCCTGACGGGTCCATGCTTCATGGGATAACGACTCATCCGACATACGGCAGTCAAAGGGATGAGGCGGATCTGAGGTGAGAGTCGCAGCCCCTTCGTCATACGATTTCGCTAAGCTAACAATCCAAGGTAAGAAGTCTAAGATTTCACTGGGGAGCACCGTCAATTCAAAATGCTTCCGCCGATTGACCCGCTGATATCCCCGTCCTCGTCGGGCGATCGCCCCCATTTCGGCTCCTTTGTTGACAGCGACTCTTAAAATAAATGGGCGGTTAGGAACCAATTCATCAGGGGCCGTATACGCATAGACGCACACATAATTCAGGCGCTGATCGTTATCGACCCAACTTGCCATCGAGGGAGTACTGGCATACGAGCTTCGATTGGTAATCGTCACCGGTACTTTCATCGACGCTGCAAACAAGGTATAAAATTCGTCTCGGAGTTGTGTGACGATCCGAATTGTTTCTGGAGTCATAAAATTGTCCCATTCAGGTTGGCACGATTTAGATTGGCATCTTTTACGTTGGCATCTTTCAGATTCGCGTTCTCTAAATTCGCGTGGGCCATATTCGTGCCCGTCAAAATCGCTCCGGTTAAGATGGCATCCGTAAAATTGGCGTGACTAAGATTAGTTCGGGTGAGATTAGCTTGAGTAAGATTTGCACCACTTAAGTTAACGCCCCTCAAATTCATATTCCTTAAATTCGCAGCAATTAAATTCATGTTCCTGAAATCTCTTTGCCCTGCTGTATATCGGCTCAAGAGTTCCTTAGTCGTCATGGAAATGTACATACGCTTTGGAGAGAATTAATTGGAGAGAACTTTACAACTAGATAACCGAGAAAGCCAAGGATTCCGGATTGGGCTGAAGCAGTCAAAGCATGCGAACCCGCACGTCTTACTGCTTCAATCCTTATTTCAAATAAAAGATTTGAATCATCACGCACATTGTCTGTGTAAAGCACTGCTTTTGCGGACGATCAGACTGCCTTTGACAAACTGCATTTGATAATCAGGATTGATCCCAAATCAAACCTTGCAAACTAATACCTGCGCTTCTTCCGGTGTTTATGCCTAGCAACTTTCTTTCGCTTGCGCTTTTCGATGGGTGTTTCAAAAAAGCGGTTCTTCTTCATATCAGGAAAGATTCCGGCAACAGAAACTTTTCGCCTAAATCGGCGTATCGTCGACTCAATTCCCTCGCTTTCACTAGGAATGATCTGTGTCATTTAATTTCCTCATGAATGGGCTTAGTGTGACCTAAACCATCAGCTAACCTATAGCTTTTCTAATTGAAGACACGAAATGCCCCTAACGATGCTTTTGAGACTTATATTCGAGACGTATAGCCGTTCAAGGCTATGATCTACCTTAGCCGTCGGCATGAACCGGGAAGAGGTGTCAGGGTGGGAAATCAATAGCGACGCGATGAACCGCTTCTAGGGCCTCTACCCCCTCTTGATGATCCTCTCTCTTCGCGGGGTTTTGCTTTGTTTACTTTCAAATCACGTCCCATCCACTCAGCTCCATCCAACGATTCGATGGCGGCTGACTCTTCTTCGTCCGTATCCATTTCAACAAATGCAAATCCTCTCATCCGGCCTGTTTCGCGATCGGTAGGAATTTGAACTCGCTTAACGGTGCCATACTCAGCAAACACCTGACTTAAATCGTCTTGGGTAACTTCGTAAGACAAATTGCCGACGTAAATTGACATAGATTTCTCCAGAACCTGAGATGTAGAGAATTTAGATTCGGAGAAACGCTTGTAAACGAATTACACAGCCGAAAATAAATCTTTGATAAGATTGTAGCACATCTCCAGGTTCCGACTGGGGGCTATTCAAGTCAACGATATGGATACAACCGAACTCCAGATGCTGTATGCGGCAGGAGAAAGAGATTTTCATAATGCTGATCTCAGCTCAGCCCATCTCAATTGTATCGATTTGAGTGGTACAAACTTGCAGCGGGCGAATCTTCGGCATGCCAATCTACGCTGGGCAAACTTGCAAGATGTGAACCTCAGTTGGGCAGATTTGAGGGGGGCAGATTTGAGCTGGGCAGACTTGAGTGGGACTGATTTAAGTCATGCAAATCTCAAAGGAGCAAAGATGCCCGATGGAACGATTCATGATTAGGGCTGTATTTAGCTGTCTTTACTAGGTGGGCGATCGCCAAATATGTCGATTAATGTATAGTGTTAAGACTTATACTTTCAAACAATCTGGATGCTATGCCTGACCCCCATATCAAATCTCCAGACTCCGAAACCTCGCCTGAAAACCCCTGGGTAGAGGGAGTAAAAGTAGCTGGTTTAAGCCTATTTCTTGCATTTGGAATTCGGACATTTGTGGCAGAGGCTCGCTATATTCCGTCGGGCTCAATGGAACCGACCCTCCAAATCAACGATCGCCTCGTGATTGATAAGCTTAGCTACGATTTTGGTGAGCCCCAGCAGGGCGATATTGTTGTCTTTAATCCGACCGAAACCCTTGAGCAAGAAAACTATCGCGATGCGTTTATCAAGCGAATTATCGGGCTTCCAGGTGACGTAGTAGAAGTGCGCGGAGGCCAGGTATGGGTCAATAATCAGGTAATAAACGAAGACTACATTTCGGCACCTCCCAATTATCTATGGGGGCCTGTGGTTGTGCCAGACGATTCGTATCTGGTTTTGGGAGACAATCGCAATGAGAGTTACGACAGCCACTATTGGGGATTTGTCCCGCGCGATCGCATCATTGGGCGTGCAACATTTCGCTTTTGGCCCCCGACTCGGTTGGGTACGTTGGATTAGCGTATTCAAGCCCGCAGATTAAGACCTATATTCACTACTACATCTCTCAGAGGATGGATGCGCTAGATTCCGGTATTGGTCTATCTCTAGAGGAGACATTTCAATGGCGAACAGTCATGCGAGGATTCCGAGTTGGTTCAATCTCAGGGTTCGAAATCCGGATTGATTTATCCTGGTTTATTATTTTCTTTTTGATTCTCTGGACATTGAGTTCAGGGATTTTCCCAGCCCAATATCCTGATCTATCCACAGCAACTCATATCATCATGGGCATCGTCGGGACGGTGCTGTTTTTTGGGTCTTTACTGGTACATGAGTTGTCTCATTCATTAGTTGCCCGCACCAAAGGCATCCCAGTCGAAGGAATTACCTTGTTTATATTCGGAGGAATTTCGCGCACTCGCATGGATGCCGAACGTCCGGGTGATGAATTTCAAATTGCTGGAATTGGTCCATTAGTGAGTTTGGTGTTGGCGATCGCCTTTGGGGTGATTCAGTGGATCGGTAGCCAGCTTGGATGGAGCAATGCCGTCGTTGGCGTTGCTCAATATTTGGCATATATCAACTTTCTACTTGCAATTTTTAATTTACTTCCAGGCTTTCCACTGGATGGCGGACGATTGTTTCGCTCAATTGTTTGGAAATTTACAGGTGACCTTCGTAAAGCAACTCGAGTTGCGAGTATCGGCGGGAGATTTCTTGGATATTTTTTAATTGGTTTGGGTATTGTGCAGATGTTTCAAGCCAGTCTTCTAGGGGGGCTTTGGTTTGTCTTTATCGGTTGGTTTCTTAATACTGCTGCTGAAGCAAGTTATCAGCAGCAACTCCTTCACATGGGGCTAGAAGGCTTGCGGGCGCGCCAGGTCATGACGTCAAATCCAGAGACGGTGCCGCCGGACATATCACTTCATCAAGTCATTGAAGATTATTTTATGAATCAACGCTATCAGGCGTTTCCAGTCACCGACCAGGGTGAGTTGTTAGGTGTAATCACCCTTAATCAGGTCAAAGAAGCTCCCAAAGACAAGCGTGAGCATCTAACCGTTCGTGACGTGATGACGTCTTCAGAGCAAGGTGTGGTTGTTCATCCTGACGAAAAAATGACGGACGTGATTGACAAAATGCAGGATTCGCAAGCGCGTCGAGTCTTAGTGGCTCGGGATGGACAGTTAGACGGCATTATTACGGCGAGCGATATTACAGGGTGGTTGCGTCGGGTTCATGACCTAGAAGGGTGGCAAGGTAGCCAGGAAAAGGACAAGGGAAGAGAGCATTCATCCCTTTCGTCTGAATAGTAAGCGTCCTTGGTCAATTACGCCAGTGATCTGCAAGTGGTCGTTAAATACTGCAAGATTGGCGATATATCCCGGAGCGATCGCCCCAAGCTGATGGTCAAGCCCAAGCAATCGGGCGGGATAGGTCGATGCCATGCGGAGCGCCTCAGAGAGCGGAATATTGACGTGACGGACACAGTTGGCGATCGCCTCGATCAGGGTTAATGCCGACCCACCCAGCGTTCCATTTTTTGAGACACATCTACCATCCCGATAAAATACTTCCTGGCCACCGATCCAAAATGAGTCTAGATGGGTGCCAACGGGAGGCGTAGCGTCGGTGACAAGAATCAGTTTGTCTCGCTTTAGAGTTTTCACAAGTTGAATTGACCCAAAATGGACGTGTTCGCCATCAGCGATGATGCCTGCATAGACATCATCCCGACTGAGTACTGCGCCTACCATGCCCGGACTCCGGCTCAGCCAAGGAGACATCGCATTAAATAAATGAGTTGCCATGCGGATGCCGGTATTAAATCCGGCTAATCCTTGCTCGAAGGTCGCATCGCTATGTCCGGCTGAAACTAGGATGCCCTGATCAACTAAGAGCTGAATGTCATCTGGGGCAACCATTTCAGGGGCAAGAGTGAGGAGCCTAACCGTCTCTTTGCCATAGTTGACGATGTGATCCAACATCGCGCGATCGGGCGCACGAATAAAGGTGGCATCATGAATTCCCTTGCGTTTAGGATTGAGGTAAGGTCCTTCCAAATGAAGCCCTAAGACCCTAAATTCGTGGTGCTTGCGATAGACGCTTACGGTCTCCATCGCGCTGATCATATTATCATCAGAGGTGGTGATCAGAGTCGGCAAAAAGCTCGTAGTGCCGCTCGCAAGATTGGTACGATGCATCGTATCAAGCGTGGTAGATTCGGTAGAATCATTAAACATCACCCCACCACAGCCGTTCAGTTGCAGATCAATAAACCCCGGTGCGACGTGATGCCCCTGCATGGAAATTGTCTCTAGCGTAGAGTGGACACTGAGCTGAGCAAGTGGCACTACATCCACAATGTGCATACCGTCAATCAGGATTGCATGGTGGATCAACTCTTGGAGTCCGGTATGAAGGATGCAGTCGGTAAGAGCGTACATAGTCGCATAAATTAGGATTATGAGTCGATGAGGGTAGGGGAGTCTGTCTCCAGTTGTTTGAAATATTTAACAGTTTTTACTTTTAATTCTAGGGTGGCATCTTCATCGCAGACAATCATACTTCTCGGATGGAGTTGTAGGGCAGATGCAGGCCACATATGACTGATTCCATTTTCAATCGTATGGGAAAGGGCGATCGCCTTACGGTAGCCTTTAACGAGAATCATGACTTCACGAGCATCCATCACAGTACCTACACCCACAGTCAATGCTAACGTCGGCACTTTTTCTGGATTATTGTTAAAGAACCGCGCATTTGCCAAACGGGTGCTGTAAGTGAGAGATTTAACGTGAGTCCGAGATTCTAGCGACGATCCGGGCTCGTTGAACGCGATATGCCCGTTTTCCCCCATGCCGCCAACAAATAGTTCGATTCCTCCAAACGATTGAATCGTATCTTCATAGACTCGACATTCATGATCTAAATCAACAGCATTACCGTTGAGAATATGAATATTTTCTTTGGGAATGTCGATATGGTTGAAGAAATTTTGAAACATATAGGCGTGATAGCTCTTGGGATGTGCGTCTGGCAAGCCTACATATTCATCCATATTAAATGTCACTACATGCTCAAAGCTCAGTTCACCGTGCTGATAGAAGGTGATGAGTCGTCGATACATTCCGAGCGGAGTCCCTCCAGTAGGTAATCCGATCACAAACGGATTCTCGGCAGTCGGTGCAAACTCGGTGATGCGTTGTTTCACATAGCGGGCAGCCCAATCCGCTATGTCCGTCTCGCAAATAATCAGACGCATCGATGAACCCTCATCCGTCAATATAGAATCTTAATCTCAGCCAGAGTAACCAGAGCATTCCCAGTTTGCCAACCGTTGATAGTCTATCAAGTGAAGGGCAGAAATTGCTTGTTGCTGCCGATAATCTCGGATTATTGGGATTGAGGCTTTTGGCGATCGCCTTAAATCATTGCTTTCCCTCCTTGGGGTGATACTAATCAGAGCAATATGGGTGAGAGTAGTTAAAACTCGTCACCTTGTAGTGTCCCGAGAGTCATGATGGTCAGACATTTCAGAATTCATTGATGAGGTAGCAACGGCGGAAGTATAGGTCATAACATATGGTGTATCGAGTGCTGAGTGTCAAAGCATTGCAGCGGTGGGGTTTCAGAAGTTTGCTACTGATTTCTACCTTGTTTGGGCACTAGAACACTGGCGTGATGTTCCAATCCGGTGGGGAATGCGCCTACTCGCGGGAGATTCGAGACTTAGTAGTCTCGATGACGAACAACGGCATCATCTCCGTGATGCGCAAATGCGCCTGTTACCTATCATTCAGGGCTTGCTCCTAGTCGGTGTGCTAATTTGGATTGCCGGACTATTCCCCCAGACGCGATCGCTCCAAAATACGCTCATTCCAGCACTCCAAGCTCCGTTCATTATTGCCATCATCATCGTGGTTGCCTACGTCGGAATTCGCATTAGCTACGCTACGATTAACCGCTTCGTGGCCGGGCTAACCAGCCGTACCGTCTATGACAATCCCAACTTCCGGAGGCTACAGTTGCGCACGTCGACGATTTCTAGCGTCATCAAGAATATTGCGACCTTTGTGTGGATTGGCGTTGGTATTTTTGTAGCGCTGACGGTAGCTGGGGTCGATTTTGGCTTACTGCTCGCCAGTTTTGGGGTCTTAGGATTAGCGCTATCCTTGGCGGCGCAAAATTTGATTAAGGGTGCGACTAAAGGCTTTTTCATCATTTTGGAAGATCAGTATGCGATTGGCGATGTCGTCAAAATCGATGACGATGCCGGACTCGTCGAAACCATGAACTTGCGCATCACTCAGCTTCGCGATACGGCTGGACGACTGATCACCATCCCCATGAGTGACGTTACGCGAGTCGCCAACTATTCGCTGCACTGGTCGCGGGCTGATTTGAAGATTCCCATCCACTACAACGCTGACATTGATCAGATGCTCGACTTGACCCGCAAGGTAGGTCAAGACTTGCAGAGCGATCCGAATTGGCAAGGGTTGATTCTTGAAGACCCGCAAGTATTAGGGGTTGATGAATTTGGCGACAATCCAGTCACGGTTCGGGTGTGGATTAAAACCCAACCCCTAAAGCAGTGGGATGTTTCGCGGGAATATCGACGGCGATTTAGGCTGGCGCTGAAAGACACGGATACGACTATTCCATTTCCTCAGCGAGAAGTATGGTTGCACCCCTCTGATTCGCTCAAAATTGACATGGAAGGGCGACTCGATCAAATGTCTAGCAACGGGGGCGATCGCTCAACCCGGTATCAAGAAAACACCCCGGGTCGAAACACTGGTCGAACCGATCGCCAACCGCCCAATGTCCCCGACAATGAGGATACCGCAGACGAGGCGGATGAGTCCGATGTCGAATAGCACGAGGAATCTATCCTCATTCACCGTTTATCTATTCGTTGATACTAAGCTGACGCAATTCAATTTGCTTACAGATACTTTCGACGGCTAAGATTAGCGATCGCATCATTTCTGAGAGGCGAATTGGGATGGCGATCGGAATTGCGACCTTAACATGATGTACTGCGAGCTAAACTAGCCACCCTCTACCAAAACTGTCTCAGGCAAAATGACAGGTTCTGTTCCGCGTACGCGGTAGCCGCACATAGCGCAGCGTTGATAGTGTCCCTCTGTTCCACCAATGCCCATAATGGCAAGTTGAAGCATCGTAGGCAGCTCATACGACTCTGCTTCACTGATATCGACCTGATAGCCAAGGTCAGCCAATGAGGCAATGGTCAGACGACTTAACGGATTGCCGCGATCGCCCAAAAATCCGGTCATTAGTTCATTACCAAAGACCGATTCGCGCCAATGCCCGCCCCGCGTTCCAGCACCGCCCGTATTCTCTACCGGTACAGGGACTGAATCAACGACATTAATGAGGCTGGCAAATTCTTGCATGGCATTGCGACCTATAAAGACCGGATTAGCTGAAGCAATACCTTGGATCAAACCAAACAAATCCCACAGTGTGCCAATGCCAATCACATGCCCCATTTCATGCACAATCACATCAAGCAGACTCCCATCCGATTCGAGTCGAAACAAATCAGCCGTGTCAAACTGCATGATGCCGCTAACCGGCAGTCGGCTAACGGGGCGCAAAAAGCGCGGTCCCGCTTGACCCAAGATGTTTTGAGGCCCATCGATTTGAACGCCCTGAGCATCAATCACTAAGCCTTCTAAAATTTCGCCACTGATATTCACTCTGGGCAAATTGCTTGTAATGATTGATGACCAGCGAGTTGCCGCTATTTCAAATGCGGCTTGCTGCCGCAGGGTTAGGCCACCTAAAAAGCGAACCTGAATAGGAAACGTCGCTGTCATGAACTTTTTCGTTCCATCCTACATTTCTCCAAGACTCAGGTTGACGGCTAATCCCTCGGCAGATCATTCCCCCTAAGTCTGATTAAAGGATAGATAGTGCTCTACCCAGAGAGGGGATTTTTGGGAAGCGATTGTTTGAATCATGTGTTACCAATTTCCGATTTTGGATATATAGCCCTGAGGGCATGGCTCCGCTCTGCTCCTCTAGTGATTTTGGATGGGTAGGTGCAAGCAAATGGGTTTGAGAGGAGCGGCACTCTACTTTGCAGAAATGGGATGACCTTTTATGTACGAGCGATCGCAGACTGCCTTCTCGTTATTTTTTGTGACTACGATTTTCTTCCCGACTTCCTCCCGATCGCTTCCTATAGTTGAATCATTCCAACCAGGACGCAAAGAACAAGGAGTTGAAAATCATGAATCGCATCATTTTAACCAGTCTATCGATCGCTGCGTTGACAACGTCTCTAGCTATTCCCGCTCACGCAAGTACTTTACAACTTTCGGAGCGTCAGCGTGATGAATTTTTGGGGGGTCAAGGCAATCACCTTTCAGAGCGTCAGCGCGATGAATTCATTAGCGGCCAAGGCAATAAGCTCTCTGACCGTCAGCGTGATGAATTCACCGGGGGCAAGGCAATCAGTAATATCTATCTGATTTCTTGTTCCTAATCAGCTAAATTCTCGCCTAATATAGCCGTACTGGTGTGACATGCCTGAAATAGTGTGAATTCTTAAAAGGCTGAAGCTCTTGAACCCGGTGCGTTACGCTGCGCTAACGACACCCTACCTAATGCACAATTTTAGCTGTGCCACGCCAGTACGCTCTCGCGTTAGGACGTTGAACGTGTGCGAGCCCCCGCGCCGCGGGGACTCACCACACAAACTATCAAGTGATTTCCCAATCATTGACTACAACCAGTTTGAGCCGTTAGGTGAAGTGCAAGTATGTATTGGCTGACGTAGATTGAATACGACTGGAGTGATAGTTGAACCCAACCCCTCATTCAGGGGTTGCTAATCGTTCTAAATCGAGTAAGTAGGTGGGCGGAATCAAATGTAGGATGGGTTAGCGACAGCGTAACCCATGCGGGCGTTGGGTTTCGTACCTCAACCCAACCTTGTATATAAGCGGTACGCCCCTCGGATTTATCCTAAAAGCATATCGCTGAGGGGAGGACTCCGAACCCAACCTCAAGCCTCC
>JBNPEG010000251.1:0-18595 GCA_051117555.1 Elainellaceae cyanobacterium
TGACTGACCAGCAGATATTGGCAGTAATCGAGACGAGTTAGTTTATCGCTCATACCGATGACTGTATCGTCTTTTTACTCGATCGGTGAACCTTTTCCCTATTTCCAATCTGCGTAAGTCCTATCTAATCAAATGGATGAGTTCTATCATCTCGTTCAATCTGCAACGAGAGAGCAGCGGCACAATCTAGGAGAATTGACAGGTTCAGCATTTGGAAGCTCCCCTGAAACTTTGTGCAACCATATTCGATATCTCAGTGCGGGTAGTGTCGGACAGCTTTTCTGGAATAAGTCTTGGAAGCAAGTAGTAACCGATGTTGCAGATCATGTTCAGATTGATTGGGATAGCGTCCTTAATGGTCGGCCATGGAGAGAATTAGATACTCCCGAAATTGAGACGGCTGTGGTTGCCAAGCTAGCTCAAACGATGCTGGATCAGGTTTCGCTAGAACAACGCCAGCAAATTTTAAGAGAAATAAACCAAGAGACGGATGATCCTCGACTTGAGAAGTTCATCGTTACTGGAAGCTTGATGTCAGCCGCGAAGATGAGTGGTTTCGGAGTCTATCTATTAGCAAGCACAGTGCTAGGCAGTTTTACTCATGCATTAGGCATCACGTTGCCGTTTGCTCTTTATTTAGGCATGAGCCAAACCATCGCAGTCGTATTAGGACCTGTCGGGTGGGCAGCACTTGCAGGCGGAATTCTTTTTTCACTCAATCAACCCAACTGGAATCGATTGATTTTAGCTGTGGTATGTGTTTCTATGATTCGAAATTCACCCGTCTAAGCGAGCTAAGGCAGAGAAGGCAAATCGAGAAAGAATTGAATTTTGGCGTGCAAGAGGAATTCATGTCAAATCGTGAATTCCAGCATCAATGAGATCCCCGGCTTCTGCGTTGACACCTCAACCGTTACTGAGACCCTCCATTAAGAAGCCGGGGATCTTAGAGAACTTCACGATAAACTTTGCGATCATGAGGATGGCAACTCTAAATAAATTTTCGTAACTGCCACAATCTTTAAGAGTTATGGCTGGGTTAAGCTAATGATTAATCAGTTAGAATCGCTTCAAAAGAAACCGAGCAGTTAAATAATAGCTGTGGTATCTGCTGGTTTGTTTATGATTTTTGAATAGAAAGGAGTGAGTGATTTATGAGTGAAAAAGTCTCCTCTAGATCACGAAATGTGGCGATCGTAGGGCCTTATCTCAGCGGTAAAACGTCGCTTCTTGAAAGTTTGCTCTCCGTAAGTGGGGCCCTATCTCGTAAAGGAAAAGTAGCCGATAAAAATACCGTGGGAGATGGCACTCCAGAAGCCCGCGATCGCCAAATGACTGTGGAAGTAAATGCCGCCAGTACTGAGTACGGCGGCATTCATTTTACATTTTTAGATTGTCCAGGTTCTATCGAATTTGCTCAGGAAACCTACAATGCTCTCATCGGAGTTGGCGCTGCAATTATTGTTTGTGAACCTGACGTTGAGAAGGTTTTTACCCTAGCCCCCTTGTTTCAGTTCCTAGATGAATGGGAGATTCCCCATCTCATTTTTATTAATAAGATGGATCGCTCCTATGTTGATTTTAGAGAGCTTTTAAATACCCTCAAATCAGTGTCGAGTCGCCCTCTAGTTTTGCATCAATATCCAATTGGTCGAGGAGAAGACCTAACAGGTTTTATCGATCTCATTACTGAGCAAGCCTATCATTACCATCCGGGTGCTCCCGCTGATCCAGTTCCCCTGCCTGACAATCTTAAAGACCAAGAACAGGCTGCCCGAGAAGAAATGCTAGAAACCTTGGCAGACTTCGACGACCACCTGCTAGAAGAACTCCTCGAAGACATTAAACCATCTCAGGATGAAATCATTAATGATTTGAAATTAGAACTCGGAGCAGATTTGATTGTTCCGGTCTTGATTGGGGTAGCAGAACAAGATTTTGGAGTTCGGCCTTTACTGGATGCATTGGTACGAGAGGCTCCCGAACCAGCCATCACGGCTGAGCGGCGTGGCATTTCTATCGAACCGGACGAGCCACTCGCGCAGGTGCTCAAAACCTACTTCACGCCTCAGGGCAGCAAATTATCTCTCGTGCGAGTTTGGCGCGGCACCTTAACAGACGGCATTGTTCTTAATGGGGGTCGTCCTAGTGGCATCTATCAGCTACTGGGGCAACAGCAGCAGAGTGTGAGTGAGGCTGGCATTGGCTCTATTGTCGCGTTGGGGCGTCTAGACGGTGTACATACCGGAGACACACTAAGCACCGAAATGAGCCAAGAACAATCACTGTCAACTGCTGAGCAACTTAGCCCGGTCTATGCGCTAGCAATCACTTCTGAAAATCGCAGCGACGATGTCAAACTGAGTGGCGCTCTCAACAAACTAATTGAGGAAGATCCATCCCTTCGCTGGGAACAACATGGCGATACCCACGAGGTCATTTTATGGGGACAGGGCGACATTCATTTACAAGTTACGCTCGATCGATTGCGCCGCAAACATAACTTGACGATGACGTCTCATATGCCTCATGTGCCCTACAAAGAAACCATCCGTCATCCTGCTAACTCAATTCATGGGCGCTATAAACGCCAATCGGGTGGGCACGGCCAATTTGGAGATGTCTACCTCGATATCAAACCGTTAGGGCGAGGTGAAGGATTTAGCTTTAGCGAATCTATCGTGGGCGGATCTGTTCCTAAGCAATATATCCCTGCGGTTGAGACGGGAGTTCGTGAATATCTTAATCGGGGCCCGTTAGGATTCCCGATTGTTGATGTTGCGGTCAATTTGACTGATGGTTCATATCACAGCGTAGATAGCTCGGAGCAAGCATTTAAGCAGGCGGCTCGCCTTGCAATGCAAGATGGTATGGTCAAATGTGAGCCCAGTTTGCTAGAGCCCATCTTGGCAATTACGATTTCCGTTCCGTCAGACTTCACCTCCAATACGTTGCGCCTCATCAGCACGCGTCGAGGGCAGATCCTAGGCTATGAGGCAAAACCTAACTGGAAAAATTGGGATGATGTTTCGGCTTATCTTCCTCAAGCCGAAATGTATGACTTAATCGTGGAGTTGCGATCGCTCACGATGGGATCAGGCTCATTCCGATGGGAATATGACCATCTTCAAGAAGTTCCTGACAAGCTAGTCAACAGTGTTCTAGCACGAACTACTAATGACAATGGAAACGGAAACGATCGAGGCAAGTAGAGGCTCAGGACATCTGCGTCCCGTTCAATATTCGAGGTGCGAGGTGCGTTTGAAGAGAGTTGCTTTAAACATAGATTTTCATCCTGGGAGGTGGAGGGAGGGTGAGGCTGCGACATCATGCTTAACTCAAGCGCACACCGCTACATAAGGTGGAGCGATGTCCAAAATTAATTTGGTTTATATTTCTCAACACAAACAAGGAATTCTGTTGAGAAATGTAAAGGAAGAATTTGCATAAATTTATCTCGAATGCAAATTCTTAACGTCTGTGGCGTACGCAACTAGATAATCGTCTCAATCAGCCTTCCATTTAGATTTTGACGACGAAGCGTGTTCGTATGAACATGATACCCCTTGGATATAGCGATCCTAAATCGCTTGTGAATTGTGTGTGAGTGGTAGGGCGGGCGCCGTCCCACCACTCACAAGCCATCTGGGATTGCTATACCTGGAGTGCGATTAGCCACTCATTTTCTATAAATATTCGTATACAAGATTAAATTTTATTAAACTAGACTCAGCTTTCTCTGAGGATGTAGTTAATAATGATTAGTAATTAGAAACATTTTTTCTAATCAGTACACATCTTTTGTACATCTTTTTGATAAAAGCTACCCCAAATTTCAGGTGCCCGCGCTTATTTAAGACAATTTCTTTCAAACAATTAATTCACCGTTCAACAAATCAACGAGTAGGTTCCTGAACGTGCTTAGCAGGCTCTTGCAGTTTGTCGTCTAATCGAGACATTGTCAGTTCAGGGCCGATTAGATGTAGGTGCTGTGCACCTTATGCCTGCTTAAAGTAGCCAACCTTTGGCTATGGTTTGTAATTGCGAATGACTTCCTAAGCAAGGTTATTTCGAATGGATTAGCGTCACTATGCTGGAAGGAAAGGTTTAGGATGATTCCGAAAATCGAACATGCGATCGCCCCCTCAACCAAGAACCGTTATTCTGCCCACTCTTCACTCAATGGGTTTCGTCAGCAAACTCCAACGTCTGGGTGGGAAGGGTTTTCTCAATGGGTCCATACAAGCGCAAATTGGCTATACATGCTCTGGCTTGGACTGGTCGTGCTCTTGATGGGCGCGACGGTTGGAGGCGTTTACTTCGTGGTATCAGCGTCTGTGAGATGAGTCAACCAAATGGCTGAGGTGATTCTATCTGGTTCAGCGAGGATATAGGTTAAAATCTTTAGCTGGACATTATTGTGAGGATTAAACACTATGGCATTACCAGTCGGTACGACTGCTCCTGATTTTACAGCCAAGGATACAAACGGCAATACAGTTTCGTTGTCTGACTATGCAGGCAAGACCGTTGTTCTATATTTTTATCCTAAAGACGATACCCCAGGTTGCACGAAAGAGGCGTGCAGTTTTCGAGATTCTTATGCTGATTACCAAGGTAAAGATATAGCGGTATTTGGGGTTAGCACCGATGATGAATCGTCTCATCAGCAGTTTACTGATAAGTTTGGCTTGCCGTTTCCGCTACTTGCCGATGTCGGAGGCACCATCACAAAAGCCTATGATGTAGATGGGGGTGGGTATGCAAAGCGAGTTACCTATGTAATTGATGGCGATCGCACCATTGTGAAAGTATACGATCGTGTCAATACGGACACCCATGCGAAGGACATTTTGGCTGAGCTAGGCGTTTAATTCCCGTTTTCTCCACAACAATACATTAAGCAGTGTGCGGTGCATCGATTAGTCATCGATTAGTCTCTCTAGCATGCATTCGTTGATGGCATTCGTTTGAGTGCAGAAAGATGGTGAATCTGACGAACAAGGACACACAAACCCGTGTGTCCTTCTTTAGGTTGGATATTACGATGCCCGGAATGCTGTAGAAACTATCCTGAACATGTCAGAACCGTAGCGGAGATTAAGGTAGACTTGACACGTTCTGAATCAATATCTTATCCATAATTGTGCTTCGCTTATGAATCGTCAACCGGTATGCTTAGCGACTATCGTTGGAGTCACTCTATTGACCCTCGGTGCCACTGTGGGAATAGATTCGATTGCCCAGTCTGCAGTCGCTGAAGAAAATGAACCCAACGATACATTTGAAAATCGGGAAACTCAACCTGCCGACGTAACAATCGTCACTGGAGAACTCACTCAACGATTTGATCCTAGTGATTTTGACTATGAATTTTCAGGCATGATGTCACCCGGAGAGGCGTCTACCTTCGCAATCGATGACCTCGACGCATCCGAGCCATTTTATGCCTGGATTGACAATGGCTCAGATGGGCCTGATACAGTCATCGGAACTTTTAATGCAGCAGGTGAATTGATTGGCACTGACGATGACAGTAGCCCGTCGGGTAATGGTGTTGCGTCAGGAATTGGCGGAACAGCGGGCGATGACGGAATGGTTCGCCTTGCAGTAACGGGCTTCCCCGATTTCGAATTCCAGGCATTAAATTCGAATGGCGCGTTAGTTCATGAGCAGTCAGGAGAATATCAGGTTCGCGTCAAGACTGGTATTGATGCTCCTGAGGGGGATGTTGACTACTACAGCATTTCTGGAATCGATCCTGGAACCGGCTTTACACTTGAGGTAACCGATGCCAATTTCGACTCGATTCTCGTTTGGCTCGATGACGATGGCAACGTGGTAACGGTCGATGATGACGGTGGGACAGAACTGCTTTCTAAAATTCGAGGGTTTGTACCCCTGAGTGGCAGTATTAACTTCGCGATTAGCGCATTCGGAGATCCAGAATTTACAGGCAATCATATCGAATCGGGTCCGTATTCAATCTCAGTAGAGCTGACCGGCGAGTAAATCGTATCTTTGATTAGGCGCATGGATTAGGCGCATGGATTAGGCACGCATATTAAGCTGGGCGCATCAAGCTATGTAACGTTCGAGTCGTGCGATCGCCCAGCCCTAGCTAGACTAAAAGCAAGGAGGACTTTGAGATTGCGTTCTCTAGAGTCTCTAGCGATCCCTGAGAGAATGACCTATGACATTTACTAATATTTTGGTCGCTCTAGATCAATCCTCATCGGCTGAGGCAGTGTTTCACCAAGCTCTTGAATTGGTTCACGATCGCAGTTCTTTGCTGATCTTTCACGCTATGCAGGTCGACGTGCCAGGGCAAACTGGGCCATTCTTAGGCATTGGCACTCTAGCAGACGTTGATGTTTATAGCAGCTTAAAACATGATCAGCGTGAGCAAATTCAAAAGGATATTGACGAGGCTGAAGCGTGGCTTAATGGTTATGGTCGGCGTGCTCAGGCAAAAGGAATTCAGCCAGAATGTGTGTGTAAAGTAGGAGAACCGGGATCTTGGATTTGTGATCTTGCGAATAACTGGAAGGCAGATCTGATCGTAATTGGGCGACGAGGACGCACTGGCCTCGCTGAGATAGTTCTTGGAAGCGTCAGCAACCATGTGGTGCATCAAGCGCCCTGTTCAGTGTTAGTGGTTCAAGGGCATTAGGCGGAAGGCAGAGGGCAGAAGTAGGGTGCTGTATAGCCTTTCAGGCATGGCTACGCTAAAGCGCTAGCGTAACGCACCATTAAGGCGGAAGACAAACGGCTGTTTGCGAAGCGTTGCGTAGCAAAAGCAGACGATAAATGCCTGTTATTGCGTTTGCGTTTTCGACGTTTCAGTCATTCGGGTTGTCCTAACATGATCGTGTAGCGCTATATTTCCAGTCATGAACTCTCTAATTTGGGTTTCATTAACAAGCATGAGCGTTTTGATGCTCAGCTTAGTCGGAGGATTTTCTCTGTCTGGTGCGATCGCTGCCGAGCGTCTTAGTTCGCCTGAAATTCAGCAACAGATGCAGGCTCTACCAGAATGGACAATCAATGAGGAGCAACTCTATTGCACCTATGAATTTAGCAACTTTGTTGAGGCAGTCGATTTTGTCAATCGTATGGTAGAACCTGCTGAAGCACTTGGGCATCATCCTGATCTTGAGATCTCCTACAACACGGTCACTATCAAGCTGACAACCCACGATGCAGGCGGGCTGACTCAACTAGATTTTGATCTAGCTCAGCGCATCTCTCAGATTGTTGAATCAATGCCTTCTGGATCGGGATGCCGATCATCTGAATCAATTGTGAGCATTCATCTATCCGGGCAAATTTAACAGTCCACGGGATTAGGAGTATCGAAACACGGTGCTAAACGCCGTCCTTACTCCCTTTCGCACTATTCATTTGGTTATGTCAATCTCAGCCCAGGTTTAAAGCTACCATCCCCAGGTTCCCATTCCCCCCTTAAATGGACCCACGATGTCGCTTGTAATCCAACCGCCATAAAAATCGCCCGCCTGGGACTGCACCTGCTCGTCATCGACATAACATGCATCCATCCGACTCGGATAAAATGCAACATGGTTTTTCAAAGACGCAAAGGCTGGCGTAGGATCGGGATATGTCCAAGCAGCATTCTGCTCCTGGCGATCGCCCACCGTCACCGTATAATAGGCTGCCTGCCCTTTCCACTCACAATAGGTTGAGCGTGGCGTTGAGACGAGATAGTCCTGATTAATATCGTCGAGCGGAATGTAATAAACGGGTGGATGACTCGTTTCTAGCACTCGCTTAGCACGATGGGTATCAGCAATGGTGACTCCATTAAAAATGACGCGGATATGACGCGACGAATCTTCAAGGCGAGGTGGACGAGGATAATCCCAAACGGATTCCTGACCCGGACCTGGCTCAATTCGTTGCAGTGGCATAACATCTCCTAACGTTGCAGATTGAAGGTTGTAGAATATTGGGATGGCTAATTGTCATCCTTCTGCCATTCTGTCATGAACCAGTAAGGGGCGATCGCCATCCAGATATCTGGATGATGCAAGTGGTGACATAGGCTGAACCCTGCCTCGATGAACATCTCCACCATTGCTCTGCTGCACTGCATCAATTTTTTGATTTAGCTTACGAATCCGTCGAGATAACAGTCGAATAATATTAATCGCGATTCCGGGGGTTTCGTCAATTGCCTCATATAACTGCTGCTGAGTCAGAGTTAAACACTCACAAGGTTCTAGCGTCGTGATAGATGCTGAACGTGGCTCCGCGTCAAATACGGCCATTTCGCCAAAACAAGCGCCATGTTCAAGCTTTGCCAATGTGCGATCGCCAATGTGAACTTTGACTTTTCCTGAAACCAAGATATAAAGCGATTGACCTTCTTGCCCTTGAGTGAAGATGGTGTGATCAATGGGAAACGCGAGTTCATCCATGATTGCCGCTAACCGCACCAAAAAATCATCCCGCAATTCTTGAAAAATCGGAACTCCCCGAACAAATAGTAAGCGCTCAACGCTGTTTAGCATAAAAAGTTAAGATCGACGATTCTGGAATACTCCAAACTAATATTCACAGTAATCTTAGAAATCTTTATTAGCAAATTGGTAGCCAAGCGTCTCTGTGAGAACCAGCAGAGACTATCCATGCACCAGCAGTTAAGCCGAGCGCGATCACTATCCAAATCTAAGCTCGGGTGAATCAGTTAAACTCTGAGTGCTTCCACGAAAGCCATTTGACCTATCCTTATCATCCGTTGGCTCAAGTCCTAGCTCTGCCATCATTTTTTGGACTTGAGCCGACACTAAGCGATCGGAGTCATGCTCCATAATGGGCAGCAGATTATGGAGTGCTCTAGGAGATGCCATCTGCAAATAGTGCAATACGGCCTCTCGTACAAACCCGACAGGATGATGCAGGCCAGCAAGAATATGCTCGGTCGTCAAACTCCAGTGAGCCCGTCTAGCCAGATGGAAGCAACAGGCAAGCACCCAATCGGATAGGAAGTGACGCAAATCAAGCAGATAACGCAATCGCTGACTTGGAGACATCGGTTCATAGTCAACAATATCAGATAGATTCTGAAGCTTTTCATCATTGGGTCGCCGATCGAGGATGCTTAACAGCGCCTTCTTACAGGGTAAATCGATGGCATTATCAAGAATTTCTAATGCGCGGGCGACGCTATTTGCAGACTCAGACTGTAAATTAAACGCGGCTGCCTGAATTGAACTCGATGGATATAGAAATCTCATCAGCAAGAAGAGACGCTCAATGACATCGCGTTCTAAATTGTTGAGTGCTCGTCGCAATAGTTCGGCCTCCTGCTCGTCAATATATTGAGGAGATAAATCAACCAAACTCCCGTAAATTTGCCCCAATAACATCATCTCTTGATGTATTAGAGCTTCTACGCCTCGCCGTCCTAACACATCTGCTACGGCATCGACCCCCTTTTCTTGAGGCAGTTTCAGCAATGTTCTCAGTAAACTTCGACGAGCAGTTCCCCACGATGAATTCAAATGATTTACGAGTACATCGACCGCATCAGGAGTGCCGATTTGTCCAATAACAGACCAAGCACACGTGCGAACGATATCGGGCTTATAAGGATCTTCTGCTGCTTCGACTAACCAAGGAATTGCATCACTATCAAGCCTGATCAACGACCGCATTGCAGCATCTCGCGTCGATTTGTAATAGAGTCCGCGAATTAAGCAGGGATAATATTCTTCTAAATGGGTTGCGGCGATCGCCTCTAGTAGAGCACATCGAACTCGCAGCGAATCATCCTGCAAAAGAGGTTCGATATAAAGTCGCAAAGCCTGAAGATACGTTGCATCCCCTAATGCTCGACATGCCATGACCCTTTCTCGTTCGTATTTATTAGTTAGCATCCGGCGCAAAAGATCAGTTGCTTCTGCCTTTTGAAGAGAATTGCCATGGCGCAATAGAAGCGCTGCTGCCGTTCCTCTGATAGCTGAGTCAACGTCTGCCTCTAGATGTGGAAGAAGATCTTGAACATTGGGACTCGGATGGGTTCGCCAAATGTAGCGGAGTGCCAACGCAAACGTATCAGGGGAAAGAGGCTGTCGAAGAAGTGATTGCACATATTCGAGACTGGCAGCATTCGGATAATTGAGCATTGCCTCTAGACTCTTAAATTGGAGACGAGGACTTAAGCTAGCCAGTCGAGGGGCGACAACATCCCCAATATGTTTGGGATCGATATGTTCGAGCAGTTCAATGCAGGATTGTTTATCCGCTTCTGAACTAGGCCGCTCCAGTGCATCAATGACCGATCGCTTAAAGGCATGAAGATCAACCTCGTGTAAACTCAGTTGCCCCCTCTCCGCACTTAGCACCAATAATCCAACATATCGACTGCGAAGCAAAAATACTGCGACTAACCAAATCCCAGCGAAGAGCGTAATCTGTGCCAGAAAGATGCGATTAAGGGTGCCCTGGACAAACAACTCATTCGCAGACGGTAATACCCAATGAAAAAACCAAATCGTAAGGAGAATTCCGGCTCCAGTTAATCCCGTCGATAACGGTTCGGCAAAGCCTCGTACGTCTGACTCAATTCGACTTCGCAACCGATCTGGAATCGCTTGAAAGAGAACGGGGGCCATTCCAGCGACGAGGGTATATCGCAGTAGCTCATCGACAAATTTCAGCGTAATCACGCCAACAAATAAACCAACTAACCCAATTAGGGAAAGGAATCCTAACCCTAGGATTAGCAATGGAGGAAGCAATGCAATTTTAAACACCCCCATGCGCTCAATCATTCGACTCGACACAAACCATTGCGTCAGCAGTTCAAAAATACCGAGAGTGCCGCTAAATAACCCGATAAAGTCTGCGATATTTCCTGCATTGAGATTGAGGTTTTGTTCTAACTGTCTCAGGTATTGAAAATCAAGCAGGAGTGACAAGACCTGAGCCATAACGAAGAATGTAATGACTAGCACGACATAGCGATAAAGCGGACCTTGCAACCGCCGAGTCGTGAAGTCCGTTTGCTTTTCGTGTAAGGTTCGCCTCGGTAAATCTGGAAACGATTGCTGATAGGTTTGGCCGATGTAGTAAAGAATGCCACCTCCAATCAGGAGCATGATACATGCAACTAAAATGACATTCTCCAACCCCACAAGTTGCCGCAATACGGGCATTGAAAACCCGCTGAGTACGTCAGCTAGCAAAATACCGCTGCTAATTAAAGGATAGGCACGTTTAATTTCTCGAATATTGAACAGTTGATTTGCTGTAATTGACGTATTGAGTTCATTGAGGATATAGATTGCTTCTAGCCACAGCCGCATCAAAAAAATGGCATAGCCGCCTAGAAAGATTGGATTGAGCCCAATGCGGAAGAGGAAAAGTGGAACCGCCATGAGCACCGGAATGACAACAATGACATGGCGAAGCAATAGAGTTTTCTGAAGTCGCGAGTAGACGAACCCCAAAACAGTTCCCATTCCGGCACTGGCGATATAAACCCACGGAAGAGAATTAGCGCCGTATTCTCCCAAAAATAAGGCTGATGCACTGAACTCTAGCCACAGAATGCCTACACAAATGCACGTATAAAACGCAAACATTAGGAACGTTCGTCCACTTTCCTCAGGACGAAGATTGAACCAGTTTAGTAGCCTCCGTCTTACTGGAGTGATATTGGGGGTAGAAGCTCTCCTGTTTGCGTCCATGCAGCCTTAAATACTTACGTTTAGACGTTTTGATGTCTTCATCTAAGCACGATATGTAAGAGTGCTTGATTAATCTGAATTATTTGAGTAAAGGTGTAAAGACAAACCAGGGATGCAACGGCATCAAATAGACCCTATCTTCAATCGCAATCTGGCGACTCGGTGTTATTGGAAGGCATAGGTTCACAACATCTTAAACGGACTGACTGCGATTATATGCAAAACCATCCTATGCAGGAATACGGGCATCTTGCCCGCGTTGGCAACGCCTCTCCATCAGGAGAAGCGAGACGCTGATGCGATGCATCGCTAGAGCGTTGGCGTAGCCTTGCCATCGGCAAAACGCACTGGAGATTTTTACACATCATTTGGGACTGCTATAGAATGCCCAAATCGAGACAATTTGATAACAATTGGGCTGAAATTACAAAAACTAGCCCCACACTTAGCTAGGGGCTAATCACAACAGAATAGGTTGGCTCCATACCTCAGGCAAGCGACTCCGCCTGGTAAACCCGCTTCAGAGTACCTGGCTTAGCTCAATCGGTTCTTCGCTCGCTTTAACTATCGAGGCGTCCAAACACACCCATGCCCTCAGGCTTTCTTTGGAGCAAGGAGCATCATCATATTGCGCCCCTCTCGTTTGGGTGCTTGCTGAACTTCAGCGACTGCTTCTAAGTCAGTAGCAAGTTGCTTAAGAAGCGTTTCAGCTAAATCTGAATGCTGAATCTCTCGTCCCCTAAACATCACTGTCGCTTTGACTTTATCTCCCGATTTCAGAAACCGTTGGGCTTGATTGAGGCGCACTTTGTAGTCATGATCCCCAATCTTGTAACGCATTTTAACCTCTTTCACATCAGAGGTATGCTGTTTCTTTCGAGCCTCACGAGCCTTTTTCTCTTGCTCAAACTTATATTTTCCATAATCGATGATTCGGCAGACGGGTGGATCTGCCTTGTCGCTGACTAGAACCAAATCTAAATCCTTCTCTTCAGCCATTTCCAAGGCTTGTGAAGGTTTCATGATTCCAAGCTGAGCGCCATCGGTATCAATGACTCGAATCTCTGGGAATCGAATGCGTTCATTAATGGTGGGGAGGTCCCGTTTCTGACGATTCTGTTTGGTCAAAGCCATGAGCAGTGCTGTAATGTTTGGCAGTTTATCTGGTGTTTGACGAAGGTTTATAAACGAAAGCTTCAGTTAATTCAAAGCGTTTGAACTGACTGAACACCCCATTAGGGATAACGACTATGGTATTAGATCCTGCTGAATATGAGGAGAGCGAAATAGATTTTGTTACTCGCTATTTTATCCGCTTCGTTTTGGGTTTTGTCTACTAACTTATGAAAGACTTAAACACTTGTAATGGAGGGCCTTTATTGGATGCAGTGGATTAGTGTGCGATTTGATTGAAATGGGTTTACTAAACGAGGCATTACTGTTTCAAGTCCTCTAATCCACGCCTTGTTCACCCGGTTAATAGTGCAGACTATGTTGCAAAATTATGGCGCCCAGTGGGTTCGATTTCATAAATCTATCTTCAACTTATTTTTAGAATCTCGATGTGCTCTTTGTGAGCGGTCTAGTTGCGAAGATTTGTGTCTCGATTGCCAGCGTCAGATTCAGCAATGCCAGATTTCTAGTCGCGATCGCTTTTGGAATGAGCCAATCCCTGTGTTTCCGTGGGGTAATTATTCTGGAGCCTTAAAACGAGCGATCGCCGCTCTCAAATATCAGCAGCATACCCAACTTGCGAGACCATTGGGCTACTGGCTCGGTCAGGCCTGGCTAGCTTCTCCCCCGTCGAGGCATCGCTCCGTGATAGTGGTGCCGATTCCGATGCATAAACGCAAGCAGCAGCAACGAGGCTATAACCAAGCTGACCTACTAGCGCGAGCGTTCTGCCGTGCTACTCGACTGCCGCTCAACTCTCAAGGACTAGTTAGAACACGCGCAACAGATGCTCAATTTGGCTTATCGCCTGACGAACGAGAACAGAATTTAGCGCATGCCTTTCAGTTGGGATCGGCTTGGATGCATCGTCGTCCTCAGCACGCCGTCTTGTTGCTTGATGATATCTATACGACCGGCGCAACGACTAGAGCGGCTGTGCAGGTCTTGCGGCACCACGGTATTGCGGTCTGTGGGCTAGTTGCATTAGCACGCCCCGCGTATTCCCGAGATGAACAAGCCCAACAAGCGCGTCGCCAACGCGATATCTAATGAAATTTTAATGAAATTTTTAAGTTGGATGAGCTATTGAGCGCGTGGGAGGAATCCCTTCGCCGCCAAAAATTGGAGCCGGGTCAAGTCCCGTAATTTGCTGAAACTGTTCTGGCGTGATTGTGCTGATAATCGGCTGACTTTCCCAGGCTTTCAGTGTATCGTGAGCTTGAGTTAGGAAATCTAAACCTCGCACCAATGGCACGCTCGACCAGTGATCCACTAGCGTTTCTGTGAGAGCTAGCTCAATCAGCGGGGCTGGATAGCACTGCAGCAAACTCTCTAGGTATGTATCAAATCGACTGATCTCATTGCCGTGGAGTTGATAGCTGCTTACAATATGCTTGACTCGTTGTCGACCCAATCTCTCCTGGAGCTCCATTAGAACCTCATCCAGAACCTACCGTCAGGATATTGACATCCTGCCTATTTTAATCACCTTGGGGCATTTGGGACTATATTAAACGACTCTTGCGTCGTTTAGGGGGAAATGTATCAGGGGCGATCGCCCAAAAAATATGATTTCTCCAGAAAGCATTCATTTTTGGATGGGAGAACTGATATAAAGGATTGGCATTCACAGTAACTCAATGACCCTCATGAAAAAGCTTGTATCGCCTTCCTACTCTACATCAAGCACAATTGCAGCACTCATCACTGGATTGGCAGCCTCACTGTTCATAACCCCGCTTGCGATGGCAAATCCATACGAGCGCTGCACTGACAGTCTTATAGGGGCAGGAGTCTCTGAATCTGACGCAGCCTCTGCGTGTGCTGCATCCCTTGAACCGCGTGACTTGGCAGGCTGCGTAGCCAGAATCAGCGACGGAACCCCCATCTCTTCAACGGAAGCTCTGGCAGGATGTCGACGGGTTCGTCGCCCCATTGACATGGCAAGCTGCGTCGTCGACATTGAGGGAGATGTTGAGGGGGCAGAACCGCTCGATGTCCTTGAGCGGTGTCGTCGGAGTTTGCTGCCCGATCAATATTCTGACTGCGTAGTTGGTCTGAATGCAGAAACTGCGCTCTCTGCAACTGACGTGTTACAAACATGCGTTGCAGCCGACTATAATCGCCCGGTTGAGTTTCCGGCTGATTTTCTTCCTCGGCCTGTGATCGACCCCTCAGACTTGTAGTAATTTTCAATTGCGCTAAGTACAGAAATGGTGGTGGGCGCCGCGCCCCCCACCACTCAATCAAACCGTGAAGTTGTTTCTTTACGGCCTCTAATCAGTCCGTCAAGATTGCAAACTGTGCTCTATCGGCATCAGTACAGAATGTGGATTTATCCGTGACCCGGCGAAGTTGGAGCTAGTTTACTGGAATTCGATAGCTCTGTTCATTGTCATTGACCGCGTCGTCTGCCTCGCCGACCTGGACACGCTGGCGGGCCCAGCGGTGACAGTCGCGATCTTGCCCTCGAATTTCATCACGAGTGCGGCAGAACTCATAGGCCACTTGCTCGGCCAAACTGTCCGGAAGCTGTGCCTGCTTGCGGAGGGCTTGCTGAAAGAACTGTTCGCTTTCTTCTAAGTTTCCTTGCAGTCTCAGAATTTGGGCTTTGAGGTAATACAAATCGGGGTTGTCAGGAGTTTCTTGCAGCGCTCTGTCGACATATTCGATTGCTTTGTCTTCCTGGCGCAGGTCACGATAGGCGATCGCCACTCCGCGATTCACTAAATAGGTCGGTGCACCATACGCTTGCAGGCGCTCAATGGCTTGATCAGGGCTGCTAAACGGTAGATTGACCGCAAGCATCAAATCCATATAGCCCTTAATCAAATTCAATTCTGAGTCTGTCGAGTCAATGCTTTCTGCCTGGCCTAGGTTGTCAAAGACCTGACGCAGCTTGCTCAGAACGGTCGGGGTTGCTCGTACTGTGCCTTGAGTCGAGATCACGTATGCCCCTTCCATGAAATGTCCGATGGCAGTGTAAAGGTATCCCCGTAAGGGATCATCGGCAATCAACCGATCGGCACTCTCAAGAGTTAAACGTGCATTTTCGGAGAGCGCGTCCCAATCTTCATCCAAATAGGCGAGCGATGCTTTCATGGCGTGGGTCATTGGCTCATCGGATGCCGCAGCTTGGAGGTGTTGCTCGGCAGTGCGATAATCCCCTTTGACAAACATTGCATCAAAGGCTGCTTCGGTTTGTCCATCAAATTCTCGAGTGTTGGTGGTGCGAAACGGATCGGCAAATGCCGGATTAACCCACATGCTGAGGGCGATCGCCACAGTTCCAAGGGTTGCAGAGGCAAACTGCTTGATTCGGCGATGTGCATTAGATGGAGATTTCGATGTTGAAAGGAGCATAGATGGTGTGTGTCGTGTCATCAACCAAAACTATTATGTAAACGTCGATACATATTAAACAACGTGAATCGTAGAATCTTCACGTTAGAAACACCCACGGTTTACCCTGCGCGAATCACAATATCATCAACTTACCCGATGAGTCTACCGCAGAGTTTTGGAGCCCTACGGGCTCAGATTTGCGTGGTGAACCCGCGTGGCGCGCGGGTTCACCACACGTTTAGCGTCCTAACGCGAGAACGTAAGGCAATATTGGATCGGAGGGATTGAATCGGCAGAGAAATGGGCGATCGCCCTTGAATGCACGTTGCGGGATATGTCTGCCTTTAATAAATTCAGACTTAAGTACCTGGGGAGAGGTTCCAGAAGTCGGGGCGAATAGCCAGCATTAGAACTTGTCCACTAAGATAGATCTCGGCGAGTTCTTGATGCGTCCATCCCGTTCATATTAATACGCCCAACGATTTATTGTTAATGCTATATCTCAGAAACCTGGTTTATCATCCTGCTGCGACACCCACAGCGATTCTGAAATCAGTCAACTTAGAACTACCGCCTCAAAAGCTTGGCCTGATTGTCGGTCCGAGTGGTTCAGGAAAGACGACGTTATTGGAGATTTTAGCGGGACTGGCCAAAAAAACGTCGGGAAACGTGCTCTGGCGGCAGCAAGAACTCACCCCCGATCATCTCCAACAGTTGGGTGGGTTGGTGTTTCAGTTTCCTGAGCGTCATTTTTGCGGTCATACCATTTTAGAGGAGCTGCGGTTAGGGCATCCCGAACTAGGGAAAGAACGCATCGAACATGCCCTAGAAGCAGTGGGATTGTCTCATCTGCCCATGGACAAAACGTCTCCCCAATCGCTCAGTGGTGGTCAGCAGCGACGGCTAGCGTTGGCAGTACAGCTAATTCGCCAACCCTATCTGCTGCTGTTGGATGAACCTACCGCTGGACTCGATTGGTCGATGCGGCAGCAATTAGTCAATTTATTAGCAACGCTCAAGAAAGAGTGGAGTTTGCTGGTGGTTACGCACGATGCCAGAGAACTGCTGGCGATCGCCGACTGCTGTTGGACGCTAAATCATGGAGAACTCTGCTCCGTTAAGCCGTCCGAACTTGCCGCAGCATCTGAGTCGCGCCGATCGGTTGCTTAGGAGTGATATTCGATGGAAAATGCGCTGCGATCGCCCCAAGGGTCATCCGAGTACTATCCAGACTTGCCACGTCTCAACGACTATTGGCAGCAGACTCTAGGGTGGCACCCCACTCCAGACCAACATCAGCAGTTTCGGCAGCTTTATCACTGCGTTTTAGAAGGCAATCGCCAATTTAATCTCACCCGAATCACCGAACCCACCGAATTTTGGGAAAAGCACCTGTGGGATTCGCTTCGAGGAGTTCAGGCATTCGCCAGTGTGATAGGAGAGACTGACGAAACGCATGATTCACAACGAAGCCACAACGAAACAGAGCATTCTTCCCCTATTTCAAAGCCTCTGTCTAAGATGGCGCTGATCGACATTGGCACCGGAGCCGGGTTTCCAGGCATCCCTGTGGCGATCGCCCATGCCGATGTGACGATGACTCTGCTCGACTCGACCCAGAAGAAAGTCGCCTTCCTAAACTCCATCTTGCCTGACCTTAGCATCACCAATGCCAAGCCATTGACCGGGCGAGTCGAAGATATGGGGCGACATCCCCAGCATCGAGGGCACTACGATGGGGCATTACTCCGAGCCGTGGCTCCTGCCTCAGTGTGTGCTGAATATGCGCTGCCGTTGCTTAGGCAGGGAGGACACGCCATTCTGTATCGCGGGCAATGGTCGGACGACGAAGCAGAACGCCTGCAAGCAGCGGTCGACCTATTAGGCGGGGCGATCGCCCAAGTCGATGCATTTGAAACTCCCCTAAGTCACAGCACCCGCCACTGCATCGTATTAGAAAAAACGGCAAAGACACCCCCGAATTTCCCACGCGCAGTCGGAATTCCAGCCAAAGATCCCCTCTGACCAATTTTGGATTTTGGATTTTGGATTTTGGATGGGTCGATTCGTCGATGCAAGAAAGTCTGGCGGTTATAGACGCTTGCGGATTCTCGAAGGGTAAACCGCGACTATACAAACAAAGTGCGCATAGGCGGATTTAAAACAGAACAACAAGGTTTGGAACCTGCGCAGGCAGGTTTTGCTCGTGTAGCCTGCGTTTCGCAAGCGACATGTAATACCAATTCTCTAGAGACCGGCTACAGATAAAGCGTCCAAAATAGACTGCCTTCCTGCGATCGAGGCAACGATGGGAGGGGTTGAGGCGAGCAAACGCTCCCGTATCAGTTGGCGCAACTCAT
>JBNPEG010000081.1:0-16154 GCA_051117555.1 Elainellaceae cyanobacterium
AAGCAGATTGGTCGTCGCGTCAAAATCTCAGGTGCTCAGTGGAATGAAAACAACGTTCCACAAGTCCTGGCTCATCGTTGCGCTTACCTCAATGGCATGATTGGGGCGCAAAAGTGACATGCTCCCAACTACATGTCCCTGATCAACACCAGTCCACACAGCAAATCGGTTGGCAAAGGTTGTAACAGCGGCAATTCGAGCTGCCACAATCAAGCGTTGATCACTATCTAAGCTGCCTACACGGCTTGAAGCATGACGGCTTTCATTCACTTCTTCACAGAGAAGCTTACATCCCTCAAGATAAAGTTCATGAAGTCTCTGATCTAGAGGGAATTGCCCACTATGACGGCGGTATGTGTTCAGCAAAAATCCTAGCGTGATTGGTTTGATTGCTAGGGGGACAGCATCCTTCTGATCAATTTCCTTCAGGAAATTATCAGGAGAAAAGTTGTCAACTTCTGCGGCTTCGACGACATCGATACGCCGAAGCGGAGCTAACTCATAAACTCTAAAACAATCTTCTTTCCAAAGCTCCTTCAGTCCTTCTTCCAGGATTGCTGGAAATACGAATGTCCGACACGCTAGACGCAGATGAAGACGATTAATATGATTCTGATATTTTGGCTTCTTAAGCTCATCAATTAAACCTGTCGCTAGAGTTGGAATGCTCAAAAGACCTTCATCAAGGCTATCCAGAAACAGATAAAGATGATGACTATTCCCTAACCAATCAGTAAAAGTTTCATCCCTAAACAGATCTTCTTTTAGATTGGTACAAGATCGGAGATTCAGTTCTAAGACTTGACTGGCTTCGCAGATTTCCTTTTCCGTAAAGTCTTTTAGCTTTTCCAATTCACGAGACTTCCCGATGCCTGGTTCCCCTAGCAAGACTAGACATGGAACATCAGCGATCGCCTCTAAACTCACTAAATCTGGGTTATATGCCTTCCCCCATTCCCCATCTGGATCACACAGATAACCACCACAAGCCAGATTAATATTACCTGACCGAGGGCACCAAAATCGTTTCCAGTCATAGTCCTTTTTCGGCATATTGAACAGCGATGAGGGCAGAACTCCTTCTCAAGGATAACTTCCTCCAAAGGGTTTAATGCCCTTACCCCACTGCCTCAAAAGATAGGTTGGCTAAGTTATCCACAAGGCATACATCTCAACAGATTGTCTTCAAGGAAGTCCCAACCGACAGCTTGAGCAGACTAAACTACATGTAGACAGTTGCTTCTATCTAATCCCCCTGCCTACATGTCCAAAATGGCAATTCGTGCATTCTGGCTATCTCCTGATAAGAGAGGAGTTAGACAGAGCCCTAGCTAGGTCTGCATCAAAAATTAGCTCCATCGCTTCAGTAAATCTTCACATAGAAGACGGAATTATCTCGTGCGCGCCCTTTTCATCGCAAATACGCACACCCCGTCATCAGCCATCGTGCGATCGCCAAGATTCCAAAACTGCTTAATTAGTGCTCAGAGATGCTTAATTACTGTTCTGAACGGTAATTTTGGTGTTCTGAGTGATAAATTAGCAGGTCTTAGATCCCCGGCGTCTAACTAAAGCTCTTCGATTATCCCCGACCCGGTCGATTGATAAGCCGGGGATCTGCCCCCAAAGAAATTCATTAATACGGTTGTTTTTACCAACAACGTGCGGTATTCTCGGCTATCAAGCGCTCAAACATGAGCAGCGTCCCCCAGCAGTGGTAGCAACACTTGCCGGGAGACTAACCCCCGAACTCTGAATCAGCAGAATCGGAGGCTATGGATTGTTTTACCACACTCCTGTAGCCATCCCAATTCGCGATGCCTTATAGCGGGGTGGCTTCTCGTTTGAGCGCTCCTTACAACTACCCAAAAGGAGTGTTTCATCATGGTAAATCCCAACGAACCGCCTGAGCGGTTTGACCCATCCTCATGCAATAACGACGACCGAGAAGTACTGCGCGTGATTGCCGTCGGTTCGCTCAAAGCAGTAAACCACCACATCATGCAGATGTATCAACTCGGTTATGCTCAGCCTTACGAATGGTCAAAACCCATTCCCACCGTGAATCCTAACGAAGTGATGCAAATTCTCACGAAACGCATCATGGGCTTGAGCGATTAATCCAAGGCAGTGACGCCGAATGTCAAAGGTGCGATCGCCCGTGCCCTGAGAATCTCAGCGGGAGGGGCGATCGCCTAACGCCCCCTTAACGAACATTGGCAATGCTATCTACAGTTGGGAGAGAAATCGAAAGATGTCCCAACTTTTCAGCCTTCGTTGATAAATAGCGAGCATTAAACGAATTGATATCCGTCACCAACGGAATTCGATCAACCACATTGAGCCCAAACCCCCTCAAGCCCGAAATTTTACGAGGATTATTGGTAATCAGTCGAATATTGCGAACACCAATATCATTCAGAATTTGCGCGCCGATCCCATAATTTCGCAAATCAGGCTTAAATCCAAGTTTCTCATTCGCTTCAACCGTGTCAAATCCCTTATCCTGCAATGAATAGGCTTTGAGCTTATTCACCAACCCAATGCCTCGACCCTCCTGTCGGAGATACACCACGACACCGTGTCCTTCCTGTTCGATCATTCGTAATGATGTATGAAGTTGTGCTCGACAATCACATCGCAGAGAACCAAGGATATCCCCGGTCAAACATTCAGAATGCACGCGCACCATCAACGTCCGGTCATGGAAGGTAGCAGGATCACCTTTGACAATTGCAATATGCTCTGAATGGTCAAGCACATTGCGATACGCATAGACATCAAACTGACCAAATTCGGTCGGCAGACTCGTTGAAGCTTCACGGTAAACCAGTCTTTCCTGGTGTAAGCGATAGTTGATCAAATCTGCAATGCTAATCATCTTCAACTGGTGAGTTCGCGAATACTCAACGAGATTGGGCAACCGTGCCATCGAGCCATCAAGATTCTGGATTTCGCAAATTAGCCCCGCTGGATATAATCCTGTAAATCGCATCAAATCAACAGCGGCTTCAGTATGTCCGGCTCTGACTAAAACTCCACCTTTCTTTGCACGCAGCGGAAAGACATGCCCCGGACGACACAAATCATCCGGTTGAGTCGCGGGGTTAATACAGGCTTGAATCGTTAGCGCTCGATCGTTTGCCGAAATTCCTGTCCCGCCACCGAGTTTTTTAGATGCATCAACACTGACTGTAAATGCAGTTTCATGGTCATCCGTATTCCGCTGAACCATGTCTTTTAAATTGAGTTCATCGAGGCGAGAACCCTCCATCGCAAGACACAATAACCCACGAGCATGAGTCGCCATGAAGTTGATGACTTGAGGCGTGACAAACTGAGCTGCACAGATTAGATCGCCTTCATTTTCTCGATGCTCATCATCTACAACAATCACCATTCGTCCAGACCTTAATTCTGCTAATGCATCTGGAATTGAATCAAATAAATGGCGATTAATTGAGACTGGTTCAGTGGTATTAGTCTGCATTCGTGGTTTCAAAACTAAGATGAATTGATGACCTAATCAAAACTATTAATCGACAGCTTAGCGATGACCACTATGACAAATCGTAATTTTCAATACATATCTAAGGCTGCGCTATTCCATTTTGGAATATATAGGCTTGGACTCGATCAAATTCAGATTTCCAAATTGGAAAAATGCTTGTTCTAGAGCATCAGAGACATGTCAAGCATATTTAAATACGACACAAGTATCGGTTTTCCTTAAAAAATCTGCGGATTTTTTGCGTCTTTAGTTCGCAAATTGAATGCTTTCCTTAAGAGCTTTATTCCGAAAGAGAATAGGTAATTTAGTAAATTTAGCTACGGAATTTAATGTGTTCAGTTGAGATATTCCATAACGTAATAGCTGAATAAATGTTACGTATATCTGCATACAATGTTCAAAGAAATAGCTGATAATGTTTACTCTCAAATCACCCAATAAAACAGTTTGTCACTTTCTTTTATTAGATTTGGGAGTAAAGAATGGCAGGTATTGAGTTAGTTGCAAATCCTTCTTTGGCTCCAAGCCAAGGGATAGCAATGTTATTTTTGCTTGGATTAATATCATTAGGAGTCGCCTTTTATGTAAAATCCAAGCTTGTTAAAAACACCCATGATTTCATCATTGCAGGACGTAAGTTAGGGTTTGGATTTGGTGTCGCCGGGTTAATTTCAGTCTGGACATGGGCGATGGCAGTGATGATGTCGGCTGCGATGGCATATAACTTCGGATTGTCAGGATTGTGGTGGTTTACAGTCCCAAACGGGCTGGCTGTGATTGCCGTGATTCCATTTGCCAAACAGCTTAGAGAGAAGATGCCGCATGGCTATACCATGGGTGAATTTGTAAGCTCACGCTTTGATGGCGCAAAGCTGGCACGCATCGTAGTGACGGTAGGTTTAATTTTCGGTTCTCTGATTGAAATCATCATTAATTTGAAAGGTACGTCGCTGGTGATTTCTACAGTATTTGGGATGAACCCGACGACCGTTGCCGTCATTGCGATCGCCATTGTATTGATTTACAGCATGCTGGGTGGACTGTGGGCATCGATGTCTACGTCAACGTTGACAACGTTGTTTATCACAGTTCCTGCCTCAATTGTGATTATTTCAGTGTTACAGCATCTCGGCGGCGCTGCGCCTATTTGGGAAGAAGTGTCCGCACGAGGTAGTGAACTATTATCCGTCACACGCGCAGATGTTCCAGCCGCATTCGGAATCACCCTAGCGCTGGGATTGTTGACAGCAACCTTGGCAGGTCAATCTTTCTGGCAAGTCGTTTGGGGGCTCAAGCCTAAAGAAGTAGGACGGACATTTCTCTGGGCAGGGTCGTGGTTCTACCCAATCCCAATTTGCTTGGGGATTTTAGGACTCATTGGAATCGCGTTGAATGTGGATCTGGCAACCGATCTTGGTAATGATGCTGCCGCAGTTGGACCCTTTGTAATTTCTCATATTGGCTTACCCAACTGGTTAATCTATTCCTATGTGTTTGTGATCCTTTCGGCCTGTTATTCAACCATGGATGGCGCACTGGCGTCGCTCAGCTCTATTGCGGCTGTGGATGTGATTAAACCTGTTTCACCCCAGGTTCAAGACCGCACTCTATTTGGTTTAACCCGGATTTCGATGCTGGTTGCAGCCGCAATTGCACTGATCGTGGTGCTATCGGGGATAGACTTCGTCACGATTGTATTGACGACCTATGCCATTCGCACCGCAATCTTAGTGCCGTTGATGCTCGCAATCTTCTGGCCCAAGATGACAGCAAATGGATTTGTATGGGGAACGATTGCGGCGATCGCCATTGGCATGCCATTGCGGATGGTCTTTGGTGAATTAATCGGAACGCTTGCCATCTTAGGAATTAGTGCCGTGGTGCCCATTGCTCTCAGCTTTTCTAATACGCGTCCGTTTGATTACGACTCCCTCAAGCGAGTTGAAGATATCTAGCCGTGATGAACTACTGACTTTGGGCGATCGCGGCAGTAGTTCGGAATAGGGCGCATCATAAGACGCATTATCAATCTACGTCACCCTACAAAGAGGTCAACTATGAAGACTCCAGCACATAATCATTCCTTGAACGACTTCATTAAGCAAAGCAAATACTTCATCGTCGGTGCGTTAGCCACGGTAATAACACTCGCCATTCACGCCAAAGCTAATGCGGCATCTCCTGCAACGCTTGGGGGCTTCATTTCACCCATCACGATTATTTTTCTCATCGTCGGGATTGCAGTGTGTGTGTTCTATATCAAAGCAATGCTGACCATATTACATGAAGCCGCCGATTCGTACACCGAAGTGGAAGATGATACAGACGGTTCCTACTATGCTGCACCTGCATGGGGCGCGGCGTTAGCGGGAGTTATTGCTGCGATCGTAATCTGGTCGTATGGCGTAAATCCTTCATTTTTCTATTTAGGACCTGTGCTGTCAATGCTCAGCCCGATTGCAATTCTGTACTGCATGCTGCAAGACATCAAAAACTTTAAGTTGGCTCATATGGAAATGAGAGATAAGGACAATAAAGCGATTTCTGAACTGATTGAACACTAACTAAAACTGAAAAACCGTGGGGATTATCAGAACATATGGGCGAACGGCTGTGCGCCAAGGCAGGCTACGCCAACGCCCCAACCCTTGGCATATCGCAAAGCTGTTCGCCCCCCGATCAACCCTTGGCATACTGTGACATTATCTTCTCCCAGACTCAATCAACTACTGTTCGGCTACTGTTCGACTTGATGAAACTCGAAGACATCACGCTAAACCATATCAAGATCCTAAAGACTGTCAATGATTGCCAGAGCTTTTCAAAGGCTGCTAAGAAATTGGGATACAGTCAAGCTTTAATCAGCAAGAAGGTGAAGCAACTAGAAGACTATTTTGGAACCCGCTTACTCACTCGTTCGCCAGGCTTGGTGTGCCTTACGAACAAGGGTAAAAAACTAGTTGCAAAGACCTATGGAATTTTTGATGGCATGGAGAACTTACAGCAAGAATTCCAGGCATCATTTAATGGAGTTGGTGAAGAGATTGTTGTTGGCATCACACCCCTGCTGTCAGAAGCATGGTTTGAGAAATATACCCATCGGTTTAGTATGTGCTTTCCCGGAAAGGAAATCAGGAAGGAGGTTACGTTATCCAACGATTTTTTGTCGTCAGGATCACCGTCTCCCAATCTTCTGATTAATAATTCGTCTGCCTATCGCGAGAGCCATCCCTGCAATCGATTGCAAACCTATCGTATGCTTTTGATTGATTTTAATGCAGACACTGAACATCACAAAACGGGCACAGTTAGCGTAAAAGATATTGATTTTAGCAATGTTTTTATCTTAGAAGAAGTCTACCGAGACCTATCGCGAAACCGATTTATCGACAAGGTGAATTTGAGCCGCGCTTCGACGTTTGTTAGCTACACAGACGTCATTGAATCTGCGATCGCACATCAAAAATCAACGATTCTTCCTGAATGCTGTTTGATTGATCTCAAAAAATATAAGCACGTTTGCTACTCCACAGTCCGAGATACTAATGAATACGGAATTTATATTCATGTGCCACTACATAGCGAATTGCTCGTGCTTGCAGAAGGGCTCGTAAGAAGTTTTCGGCTAGAGCAAGATATTTTGGAAGAGAGCTATACACCTAGCTTTCAAGTAGGTGATTCTTCAACCAATGAAATTGGAACATTAAGACTCGGAATACAGCGAGATTCTATTGGTCAACTTATCGCGGGACACGGAGTCAAATACATCTCTGAAATTCTCCGATCATCTTCCTTGGATTATACAAGCTTTAAAGACCTTGAAATTAGTCGAGAGTTTGAATTACAAATCAGCCTGTTTTCATCTGGAGAATTGATGAATCGACAAATGAAAAAGGGTGAATTAGATATCTGTATTATGGATGATGTTTCTCTCTTGAATAATGGATCATTATTTTTTGATGATCTCAGTTTTGGGTCAAAATTAATTGGCATCGCATCCTATAATATTTTGGGCCAAGACATTAGCGTTGTGTTGCCAAATGTCTCTCACATTACATCAGTTCAAGAATTGAAAGGGAAGCGAATTTCGACACCGTTTGGATCTAATTCTCATCGATTTATTATCAACTTACTTAATTTATGCGGTATTAATAGTAATGTGGACTGTACTTTGATTGATGAAGATCCTCGGACAGCAAGCAATAGCTTAGCCAACGGAAGTATTGATGCTCATATCTGTTGTGAAACCTTTGCCACTCTTTTGGAAGAATACAACTATTCCAAACGGCTGTATCAGGCTCAGGATTTCAACATTCGTCTTCCCTCTCTACGAGGAATCGTGTGTCGATCGCAATTTATTCGAGATAATCCTAAGTATGTAATCGCCTATCTCCACAATTTGGCGATCGCCAACCATTGGTTCCTGACGAATCCGGTCGATGCTGCGCATACATTAAGCCAGTTGATCAATGTCAATTCCGCACAAGTCTTGAAATTTTTCTCATCAAACTTTGGCACTCGGATCGATCCCACCTTAAAACCCCAATGGTCATGGCTACTCAAAACATTAAACCGACGATTGGAAGGAAATTATGGCATCTCAAAGTTCGATGTTGACTTTTGGATTGATGACTATTTTCTTCGGCTGACCTACAACCTGCTCGGGCTCGATTATCACTTTCAACAGGTGTCGTTTTCGAGTGAGTTATCAAACAGCTATTTCGTTGATGAGCAGTTTAGCAAGTATATGGAAGTATTAAACATGCAGCTAGTGTCTTGAGCTTTAGTTTGACTCAATCACGATAGTTCGCGCCGTTTATTGGTGATAGTTAAGGAGAATAGGTTAATGCATGATATTGTGGCGATCGCTGGCAGCCCTTCTAGTTCTTCTAGGTCTTCAGCAGTATTAGAGTATGCAAACCATATTTTGATCAATCAAGGATTAAAAGTTGAGTCGATTACCGTTCGCAGTATTCCGCCTGAAGATTTAGTGTTTGGCAACTTTGAAAGCCCTGCATTGAAAGAGGTAAGTCAGCTCATCGAAAACGCCAAGGGCATTGTGATTGCAACTCCGGTCTATAAAGCATCGTACACAGGAGTACTGAAAGCAATGCTAGACTTGCTGTCCCAATATGCATTTGCAGGCAAAACTATTCTGCCGATTGCAACAGGAGGAACCATTACCCACCTCCTATCGATTGACTATGCTATGAAGCCCCTCTTTTCTACATTGGGAGCAACGAATATCCTACGGGGCGTCTTTATCGTTGACTCTCAGATGCAGCGTACTGATGAAGGCGGCATCGTGCTTGATGACGATGTTGACCTCCGATTAAAAGAGTCACTCATTGAGCTATCTAGCATTTTGCAGCAAACCCGCCTAGCCGTTGGTTAGCTCCCAAAGAGCAGTCTCATACCAATTCTTCGAAGTAAGGCTACAAATGAACAGGCTAGAACCCTTGCAAGGCTGGTGGCCGTCAATCCAAAATCGCAAATCCAAAATCGAGAATTGGTATCACACCCCATCAATTTAGTTTTTGAAATACGAGGAAATAGCGATATGTCAGCTAAAAAGAAAGCACATCTTCTCGGCTTCCTTCAGCATGGAGTGAACAGTCACGCAACCGGAATGTGGCGGCATCCTAAAGATAAGGTTAACTGGGACTGGAGCAGTCCAGCTTACTGGCAGCATATGGCACGCACCATGGAACGCGGGCTTTTTGATGCCATGTTTATCGCTGACGAGCTTGCTCCGTACAATAACTTCGAGCAAAGCTCGGATGCCTGTGTGAAATGGGCGGTTCAATGTCCCACGCATGAACCATCCACCATCGTTCCTATCATTACAACTGCCACCAAGCATCTCGGTGTGGGTGTGACCTTATCGACGGCGTTCGAACATCCCTATTCAATGGTGCGGCGACTTTCAAGTCTCGACCATCTTTCCGGGGGGCGCGTGGCTTGGAATATTGTCAGTTCTTACTCCAAAAGTGAATGGGATGCGTATGGAGCCGAAATGACCGATCGCTCGAAACGATATGAGCGAATGGAGGAGTACATGGAGATTTGCTATCAGCTCTGGGATTCATGGGAACCCGATGCCATCATTGCGGACAAGGAAAGCGGAATCTTTGCTGATCCAGCGAAAGTCCATGAGGTAGATTTTAAGGGTGAGTTTTTTACTTGCAAAGGGCGATCGTTTTGCTTTCGTTCTCCTCAGGGCAAACCCGTCTTCTGGCAAGCCGGATCATCAAATCGAGGACGCGATTTTGCTGCAAAACATGCCGAAGCTATCTTCGCTGTCCATCCGACAGTCGAACGCATGCGCCAGTATTCAGATGACTTGAACACCCGATTGGAGAAAACGTTTAACCGCTCTCGTGGCAGTGTGAAGCTTATTTATGGATTGCAGTGCATTGTTGGTGAATCCAGAGACCATGCCCAGGAAAAATACGAGCAAATTCGCGACTGTATTCCTTTAGAGGGTGCATTAGCGTGGATATCTGGGCATTTTGGACCAGACTTTTCGACGTATGACTTGAATGAGTATGTTCAAAATATCGAAATTCCTGGCATTCAAGGACTGTTTGAAAGCATCATTTATGCAAAAGGTGGAGAGCCTCTAACGGTTAAAGAGGCTGCACTCTACTATGCTATGGGAATGGGGATGCCCATTACAGTAGGCACACCTGCCGATATTGCTGACAAGATGGAATACTACATGGATGAAGGGGGAGCAGATGGGTTTATGCTTGTCGCAACCTATACGCCTGGATGCTTTGAAGAATTTGTAGATATGGTGGTTCCTGAACTCCAACGCCGAGGACGCTTCCGGACAGAATATACCGGACAAACTCTGCGGGAGAATCTTCTAGCGTATTAAACATGCTTCGGTCATTATGTTCTGACAGCTTCCTTAAACCGAATCTTGAGATAGTCATCTTCAATCTTGGCTCCAGCGGGTTGCAGAGCAGCCAATGCTTGCGGCAACACTAAGTTACGGCGATGATTGCCGATACGAATATTCAGCTCATCGCCAGACTTGCTGAGATCAATTTTGTCTTTTGGGATTCCAGGCAGATAGACCTCTAAGCTGTATTCATTTTGCTCTTGGGTCACCCGCATGGTTGTTTCTTTGTAATAGACCTGAGTCGGGTCTTCGTCTGCGTAGAGGGTTTCTTTAAGCCTCTCTAACGCAGCCAATCCGCACATTTCTTCCGAATAAAGCGGTACTTCTTTTACCGGAAGCGGACGGAAATTTTCGTGGATTTCGTGGCGATATTGCTGCTGATTTTCTTTCCACCGTTGAAAGAAAGGATCGGTGACCGAATCAGGGATAATGCGGTTAGCTACAACTAAATCGGTGCCAACGTTATAAAGGCTGAGGTAGGCATGGGCCCGCAACGACTCTTTGATGACCATCTTTTCAGGATTCGTCACCAAGCGAACGGACGTTTTTGCGTTATCCGTGAGCACTTTCTCTAGTTCTTCAATCTGCTGATAGAACTCGTAGGGCGCATCCATGACTTCTTGGTTGGGAAGCGAGAAGCCAGCAATGGGTCGAAAGATCGGCTCGACAAGGGGGCGCAGCGCTACCGAAACAGCTTGCAACGGCTTGTAGAAGCGGCGCATATACCAGCCTGCCACTTCAGGGAGGCTGAGCAGCCTCAATGCAGTCCCCGTAGGAGCCGAATCAATGATTAGGACATCAAACTCGCCTTCATCATAGTGACGTTTCATGCGAACAAGGCTGAAGATTTCGTCCATGCCGGGTAAGATAGCAAGCTCTTCTGCTTCAACGCCTTCTAACCCTCGTGCTTGAAGCACTTGAGTAATGTAGCGCTTCACGGCTCCCCAATTGCCTTCGAGTTCCATAAGCGCGTCAAGCTCTGCTCCCCATAGATTTGGGCGGACTTGCTTAGGCGTATGCTCTAGCTCCATGTCAAAGCTGTCTGCCAAGGAATGGGCAGGGTCAGTACTGAGTACTAAGGTTTTATGTCCTAATTCCGCACAGCGTAACCCTGTCGCAGCCGCAACTGAGGTTTTGCCAACTCCACCCTTTCCGGTCATCAGAATTACGCGCATGGATCGTCAAGCCTTCCTGAGAATGTGTTCATGCCTACTCATTATTATGACGACTTCTGAGGAAACACGTGTTGTTTTATGACGTCGAGGCGAGAACAATGCCAATAGTCGATATGGGAGATAATTAATCCGTCGTCGTTAAGTTTGAGTTCGCTCCAGCCATCGATTGCAATGCGAGGCTTCCAGGGTAACGGCGTTGTCCAGCTTAGCGTCCAGTCGGTGCGGATGTCGTTTCCAGAACGCTGAATCTGATGCAAATCAAGTTGAGGATCAGAGAACCACTGATCGATGAATTGCAGCATTTCTCGGTAGCGATCGCACCCGTGAAATTCGTTGAGCGGGTCTTTGAAATAAACATCCTCAGCATAGATATCGTAATGCTGGTCTTTGGGAAATGTTTGGTAATCGTTTTTAAGAATGTCGAGGATATCGGGCATGGCAGATATTGGGCAACATTGGACGGGGCTTAAATAAGAATGGATGGTCTACAGGGCGTTTTATATCAGGGCGTTTTATACCAGAGTGACACATTACCCCTCATTCCAAAGTCGCTGAAGCTGATGGCGCCAAGCGTTTAATACAGCATCGCGTTGCTCGGCAGGCTGGTCTACATTGCCCATGACGCCTTCTCGATAAAACCGATCGAGGGTTTGCATGGTGTCTTCAAGCGACTGCCCTCGCTGCTTGGCAGCTTGAATGATTTGCAGAATTTGAGTTTCGGCAAGCTGATTAAAGACGTCAGATAATCCTTTTTGCTGAAGGGAAATGAGACGGGCGATCGCCCGCTTAAAGTCGCTACTGGTCAGGCTTTCGCGGTCGTGCTGAAAGACTCCCCATAAGATGCCCTGAGAGAGGGCGTATCGAGTTTCTTGAGTCTTATCAAAATTGGCTTCTAGCAGTTGAGGCAAAAAGGATTCTGCCTCAATTTGAGGGGCGATCGTGATCAGAACTCGCATCCACGATAAATCTTCGGACAGCAACACGAGTATGCGAGAATTACCTTGCTCCACCTGCCACGAATCAGGCTCCATGACTTGCACATTCTCTGCAAACATGTCTCTAAGGGTTTGGGTGATGTCATCTAGCGTCATCAGGCGGTTTAAGACTCAGCAGAGTTATTGTATCGCTCATGCCAATGTATATACGCTCTATATACGCTCTCGCGTTAGGACGTTGAACGGTGTGGTGAACCCTCGCGGCGCGGGGGCTCACCACACAAACCTAAGCCCGTAGGGCTGTATCCATGCGATTTAATCCATGCGATTTACCACGACTCGACGCTCTGCTGCACAATGTAGCTAGAACCCATAAACTTTGACGGAGCCTACGCGATCGCGCTAGGACGTCGAACCTGTGTAGAACTACCAGGACGTGGGGGCTACACAAAAATCAAAATCTGTACGGCTGTACTTGGGCGTTGTCCAAACTGGTGTGTTATGTCGATCGTCATTGCTGACTATAAAGATCTTTTAGCTGATTTCATTTCCAAATATCGTTCGCGCGTTGATTTTCTTGCCATTCGCCTCGAAGAATCAGAAGGTACTGATATTCTCCTACGGGGTGAGCGCATTGAAACGCTCAGTGAAGGCATTTCGGTCGGTGGGCAAGTCCGCGCATGTCATCGAGGCGGATGGGGCTTTGCTAGTTTTAACCAGTTATCGAGTTTGTCAGATCGGATTGAAGAGGCGATCGCCGCGGCTCGATTGGTGGGTCAAGAAGAAACGCTTCTGGCTCCCGTTGACCCAGTCCACGATATTCGAAATTTGCCTTTAACCGGAACCGATCCTCGGCGGATTCCCCTCGTTCGAAAGAAAGACTTATGCAGTCAATATGCCGAAATCTTGCGAAGCGTCGATTCTCGCATCGCAACAACGTCGGTTCGCTATGGCGACAGTGCCCAGCGCATCATTCTAGCAACGTCGGACGGCACCGTTTTAGAGCAAGCGTGGGTCGATATGGAAATGCGCTTTGCCGCAACCGCCCGCAATGGCGAAACCGTCCAAACAGGACGCGAAACAACTGGCTCTCGAAAAGCCTATGAAGACTTGAATCATCTAGATACCCAAGTTCAACAGGCGGCTCAACGCGCGGTCGAAGCGCTGGCGCTACCTCCCGTTAAGGGCAACACCTATACCGTCGTGATTGATCCCATTCTCACAGGCTTATTTGTTCATGAGGCATTTGGGCATCTTTCTGAAGCCGATATGGCCTATGAAAATCCCGATTTGCTTGAGGTGATGACGATTGGACGACGCTTTGGCCCCAAAAACTTGCAAATCTTTGATGGAGCAGTTCCAGAAGGGCATCGAGGTAGCTACTATTACGACGACGAGGGCGTGCCTGCGACCACAACTCAGCTCATCAAAGACGGTGTGCTGGTCGGGCGGCTGCATTCTCGTGAGACGGCGGGCAAACTGGGAGAGGCTCCTACGGGGAATGCACGCTGTTTGAGCTATCACTATCCTCCGATTGTGCGCATGACAAATACTTGGATTGAACGCGGCGAAACCCCTGTCGCTGACTTGCTTAAAGATATTAAAGAAGGCGTGTATGCCCGCAACTGGCTCGGCGGCATGACCAACGGAGAAATGTTTACCTTTGCAGCAGGCGAGGCGTGGATGATTCGCAATGGGGAGATTGCTGAACCGGTGCGAGATGTCACCTTGTCGGGCAATGTCTTTACGACCCTGGCTGATATTGAAGCGGTCGGCGATGATTTCTTTTGGGACGAATCAGGCGGATGTGGCAAAGGGGGGCAAAGCGGGCTTGCTGTTGGCTGTGGCGGGCCAAGCTTGAGAATTCGCAACGTAGTGGTTGGGGGTGAAGCCGCAGAGTAGTGCCGCAGAGTCGTGCAATAGTAATCCCAAATGATTTGTAGAAATCTCCAGCGTGTTTTGTCCGTAGCGATGCATCGCATTAGCGTCTCGCTTCTCCTGGTGGAGAGGCGTTGCCAACGCGGGCAAGATGCCCCCACTCCCATGTCATAAATGACTTAGAATTGCTAAATCTGGCCGCTCCTTGGATTAGCTAAATTGTTCCTCTAAAAAGACCTTGGGGGCGCACTAGCAGCACCAAGACCATCATTAATAAAGCCACTGCGATCTTATACTCGGTGGGCAGGAAGTAGGTGCTGGTTTCTTGCACAATGCCAATGATAAAGGCTCCGGCGATCGCCCCATAGGGGTTGCCGATTCCGCCCAAAATCACCGATGCAAACATAGGCAAGATCAAAAACCATCCCATATTAGGGCGCACGGCAGTAATCAACCCATACATTCCGCCTCCGAGGGCAGTCAACCCGGCGGCAATAATCCACGTCCAAATCACAACCTGCTCAACGTTAATGCCTGCCACTCGTGCAAGATCGATATTGTCAGCGACTGCCCGCATGGCTTTGCCGATCTTGGTGTATTGCAACAAGATATGCAAACCGACAATGGCAAGCACTGCCAAAATCACGACGATAATTCGGTAGTAGGCAATTTTGATACCTGCAATATCGATCGCGCTCGCAACCGGGAGGGCATAGGTTTGATTGCCCCCTCCCCAAATCAAAACAATGCCATTGCGAATAAATAGCGCTAGCCCAATCGAGATAATAATCAAAGTGGTCGAGGAGGCGCGGCGATCGCGCATTACTGACCAAACTAGCTTTTCACTTAGGAGGGCTAGGGCGATAGTAATTGCTGCGCCAATCACCATGGACAACCAAATATTGACCCCGCTGATATTGATGACAAATGTCATATATGCGCCCAAGGTTAAAAAGTCTCCGTGGGCAAAATTGGCAAGGCGCAGAATACCATAGGTGAGCGTCAGACCGACGGATGCCAGGGCGATGATGCTGCCTAGAGCAATCCCATTAACCAAGAATTGAATCAGTTGTGAATCCATTTGGGTAAATTCAGGTAATTGAGGATTAAAACCAGAGTGTAGACCGTAGCGATTATTGTCTAGCAATGGAGTGAGTTTGCAAAGTTCAATCTGTACGGTTTGGCTTGACTCTCCAGTAGACTGGATTATTTAAATTAATCATGCCTAAGGAGTATGGATTAAATAATCTAGAGAACTATAGCCGTACGCTCTCGCATTAGCATGTTGAACGTGTGTAAGCCCCCGCGCCGCGCGGGCTCACCACATAAATCTGAGCCCGGCTATGCGTACGGGCTTGGCAATGCCAAGCTCCTGCTGCCGGACGCGGGGAGGTTATTAAATCTACGTTCCCAAGGAATTTTTTTTTGATCTCAGGAGATTTTAGTAATGTCAACGCTTCAACTTACAGTTCCGAGCATGGCCTGTTCTGCCTGTGCCGACACGATTTCTAACGCCGTCCACGCCATTACTAGCCTAACGCCGCCCCTTAGTAAACTCCAAATCGCCTCTAATCCGCTAGGCTGGAAAAGCAAACGATTTCGCTCAGCGTTGCAGTTCAGCACAGTATCACGGTAGACAGTATGCAGCATCCGATTCAGGTGATAGGTGGCGGTCTGGCAGGGACAGAGGCAGCGTGGCAAATTGCTCAGGCAGGCGTGCCCGTCGTACTGCACGAGATGCGCCC
>JBNPEG010000081.1:16254-18465 GCA_051117555.1 Elainellaceae cyanobacterium
AGCACAGTATCACGGTAGACAGTATGCAGCATCCGATTCAGGTGATAGGTGGCGGTCTGGCAGGGACAGAGGCAGCGTGGCAAATTGCTCAGGCAGGCGTGCCCGTCGTACTGCACGAGATGCGCCCCCAGCAGTTGAGTCCGGCTCATCATACCGAGCATCTCGCCGAACTGGTATGCAGCAACTCATTTGGAGCCCAGGCGAGCGATCGCGCGTCTGGGTTGCTCCACGAAGAACTTCGTCGACTCGGATCTGTGATCATCGCCAAAGCAGATGAGCATCACGTCCCAGCGGGAGGAGCGCTCGCTGTCGATCGGGCGGTGTTTAGCCGCGATCTAACCGAAACGCTTGCTCATCATCCACTTGTCGAACTGCGGCGGGGGGAAGTGCGCCAGATTCCGACCGACAGAATTGTGGTGATGGCAACTGGTCCCCTGACCAGCGCAGACCTAGCTGCCGACCTGCATCAATTTACAGGCTTAGACTATATGAGCTTCTTTGATGCTGCCAGCCCTATTGTGGTCGGCGAGTCTATTAACCAAGACATCGCGTTTCTTGCCTCCCGCTATGACCGGGGCGAAGCGGCCTATCTCAACTGCCCGATGAATCAAGAGCAGTACCTCCATTTTTGGCGAGAGCTATGTCAGGCAGAGCAAGCCAACCTCAAAGACTTTGAACAGGAAACTGCCAAATTTTTTGAAGGCTGCCTCCCCATTGAAGAAATGGCGCGTCGAGGCGAAGACACAATGCGGTATGGCCCCCTCAAACCAGTCGGATTGTTTGATGCCCGCAAAGGAGATTTTCGCGATCCAGCCAATCGAGATCAGCGTCCTTATGCAGTCGTGCAGCTTCGTCAAGAAGATAAAGCCGGTCAGCTTTGGAATATGGTTGGATTCCAGACTAATCTGCGCTGGGGAGAACAAGCCCGAATCTTCCGGCTGATTCCAGGATTAGAAAATGCAGAATTTGTGCGGATGGGGGTGATGCATCGCAACACGTTTATTAATGCACCCGAATTGCTGCATCCAACGTTGCAATTCCAGAAATGCCCTACGCTATTGGCCGCAGGGCAACTCGTTGGCACCGAAGGATATACGGCTGCGGCGGCGGGAGGCTGGCTCGCGGGCACCAATGCCGCTCGGCTCGCTCTAGGACAAAAGCCAGTTGCATTACCTGAAACGACGATGATGGGAGCCTTATTTGAATTGATTAGCTCTGCTTCACCCAAACACTTTCAGCCCATGCCTCCAAACTTTGGCATTTTGCCTGCGCTCCCTCAACGGATTCGCAACAAGCGCGATCGCTACGGCAAATATCGCGATCGCTCGTTTTCTGACCTATCCAACTGGATGCAGGATTCGTTAACGCGCTCGGATGCACTCCAGCCAGTTGCGCCTGTCCGGTCGATTTAGTAAAGCAGTCGAGAGGCTGAGTGTCTGAGGCGATACTGCTCGTGGTTAAATTGCCGCTGGGTTTCGGTCAGCACCGCAAAATCGATGGGTGAACGCATATCCCACTGCACTTCTGACAGAAAAAGCAGACTTCCTGCCATCACCAGCCCAGTTGCGAGGAATTGCCAACTTGGAGCATATGGCAACACCGCGATGCCGACTAGATGAATCAGGGCTGTGATGACGAACGTGCGCGATCGCATGCCAATACCCGTGAGCAAATAGCCCAGTGCACTAATTGCCAACCACAGTGGACACAGATAGGTGAGAATCTGCCACCATCCTCCGAAAATTCCTAAATCAGTCAGCCCAACACCTAAGAGCATCAGCCCCGCCCACACATAAATTACCCAGCGGAGCCGCTCGACCGAAACCCAAAACCAGGCAAATGCGACCATGAGAATGGTGCCAACGAGGGTAAACCCAGTCCAAATGATGGCTTGAGTCGCCCAGCTAATGGGAAAAAACTGAGCAGTTGCAAAGATAATGGCGGTGATGAATCCCCAAATCACAAAAATTTGATCGATGCGCGTATAAAACCTGGACAGTACGACCACATCACCCACCCGCCAGTCAATTCGCCATAACCCCTGGAGATCTTGAAAATCGAGCTCTTTTTGTTTGCGCTGCAGGAGAGGCTCGCTTACATTAAAAAAAGTCATTTGGATTCTATCAGTAGAGATAAAACTTCATATATCTTAACAAAGTACACTAGGATATATGCTTAAGACAAATCTTTCTTAAGCCAGATGATGCATTA
>JBNPEG010000020.1:0-18350 GCA_051117555.1 Elainellaceae cyanobacterium
TTTAGCCTACTATCGCAGAGAAGAATTAACGAGAAAATAAGAGATTGACTATCAGCAACAATTAAGATTGCCTGCTTAAGCTGGTTGTGGAGATTTGAAGAATCTCAATCATCTCCAGGTGAAATGAAAGGATAGGGGCATTTGACTAACGCCCCTCCCAACTAAACTGTCTACTACCTCAAGGATTCAAAAATAACGGCAATACCCAATACCAAGAGGGCCGATATCGCGAGTCGCCACCACCACTCTGCCATGGCTAAAAGCAGTAAGTAGGCAAATGGTGTTGCGCCGAGAACAGCGGAGATCAAACCAACAGTCCCCAGTCCAAAAATGAACAGCATGAAATACTTGATGAATCGACACGTAAACTGAAAAAGAAGACTGTGTTTGTGTAGCATGCTTTTCTATCCATTCAAACAATGCATCGCACGACGAACCTGAGAACCCCCTTTAGTAGCTTTGGATTCCAGAAACTCTAAGTTTTCGAATAGGCATTATGAAGCAGCGGGTAGGCAAAGCTGAATTGGTTCGATGAGGAGCGTAATATTTTTCCGCCCAATAACACGCACCCGTGCCCCTGGAGATACTATCGTCGGGTAGTTGCAACGGGCAGGCCATGATGAGCCATCATAGTAAACCCGTCCAGTCTGGCCTATAAAAATCATTTCCTCGACGATCGCTTCTCCAGTTGAGTAAGGATACTGGTCAAAGGACGCTTCGACAGAAGTATCCAATTCTGTCCCGAAGAGAAGACGGGTAAAGAATTGAGTCCAGCTAGATTCCATGATTCTCTCCTCCTAATCATTGGTAGACTGCTGCGGTAGATCAGTGAGTGAATGATCGTCGCTAATCCATTAATAAGAGGTCAGTGTTGCTGCACGCTGCTGCTGCACCGATGCCGCACTGGCGCAGCAACACTATTTTTTACAAAGCTTTACTTTCTCGCTATGCCCTCGCAGAAAAATCCATTCCGCTGTGTTTCGAGAGCATTCAGATCTTACTGAGATTAGCACGTCCAAGGGAGCAAATGCGGACTGAATGACATTGATTGACAATTTGTTAGCAAATTGAAAATTCCTGTTTAAGAATTCGAATTCTCTCGCTAATATTTAGTGAAACCCCAATCAGGTGTGCTCAACCTAGGCAAGTGTATGGTGACAACTCATTTATATTTGACTAATGAGGGTCTTTTATCAGCAAATCGCGCATTAAGGGATGTATTTCAGGGCAATAAGGCACAACTCGCTCGCGCAGCAGGCGTGAATCGAACGACCGTTGTTCGTTTTTTCCAGCGAAAAAACTTAGAACTAGATAGCTTTGATGCAATCTGTACGTCTCTTGACCTACGTTATCAAGACATTGGCGAAAATCCGAGTCTTCATCCAAATTCTCTCAGCACCTCGTTTCATCCACATTCCAACGGCCTGTCTCCAAACCACAACGGGTCTGCCCAACCGAATATCGATGATATCGATGCATTGGTCGCGGAGGTGCGGGGGTTAGTTCGTCCTCGCATTCAATATGACTGCAACACGATCCAAATTCTCGGCTGGGCAGGCGGAGTCGAAACCAATGAGATTTACATCAACCTAAATCTCCTTAAGCCTCAGCAACCCGATGCAATGCGAGTTGCCGACCGAGAAAAACTCGTAGGCGAAGTCGATGAAGATAATTTTGACCGATTCGGGTTTAATCGGGTCGCAAATGAGCGTCTTCCGGGAGATGTGATCGCAGAGCGCCATGAACGCCTTGGCGTGTATGGTAAACCCGGTGCTGGAAAAACCACCTATTTGCAATGGCTGGCAATTCGCTGCAATGAGGGTGCGCTCTCTCCCAACCTAGTTCCCATCTTCGTGTATTTCAAAGACTATGCTGAGGCAGAAAACAGACCGAGTTTACAAGCATATATCGAACGATATTTGGTGGCATGCCACGTTCCCAACGTCGCATCCACGCTAGGATTACTGCTTCAACACGGTCGCATTTTTTTGATTTTAGATGGCTTAGATGAAGTTCAAGATGCTGATCGATCACGAGTTCGCAGCCAAGCCGAAGGAATTGCATCTCGATTCCGCAACTGTCGGTTTGTGTTTAGTTGCCGAAGCCCGCTATGGTACGAGTTTTCTGGGTTTACCAATGTCATCGTCTCTGAGTTCGATCGCCATCAAGTGGCGGCCTTTGCAAATAAGTGGTTTTCTAAAGTCAAAGGAAATGAGCGAAGCCAGACGTTTATCGATCGGCTGACGCGGCATATTGAAATCGCTGAGCTTGCAAAAACGCCGTTGCTGTTGACGTTGCTTTGCATTGTCTTTAACGAAGAAAATACGTTTCCTCGGTATCGTTCCGATGTATACGACGAGGGATTAACGATTCTCTTGGGCAAATGGGATGAATTTCGGGGCGTGCAGCGTAATCGAGTGCATCGAGTGGTCAGCACGGAAGATAGACTCTATCGCAGTTTAAGCACAGAAGAGAAAAAAGCGCTCCTTAAGAAGGTTGCGACGAAGTTTTTTCTAGAACAACAAACCCTATTCTGGAAGCGCGATGTAGAGATTGTCATTGAAGACTATTTCCAAGATATTCACGGAATTGCTCCGTCTTTAGTACCTGCCAGTGAAATCTTACAAGCCATCGAGTTACAACATGGTTTAATCGTTAGACGAGCGTCGAACTATTGCTCATTCTCTCATCTGACGTTTCAAGAGTATTTCACAGCGAGCGGGCTGGTCGAAACGGGGCAGCATGCGCTGATCTACAAACACATTCTTGAGCCCCGCTGGCGATTTGTAATTGAGCTGATTTCTGAACAACTGCATCAGTCAGTAGCAGATGAGTTTTTTATCGGGTTTAAACGAGCAGTAGACAAACTCGTCGAGGCGAACGATAAGATTCAAGAATTTTTAAATTGGGTGGATAGCATTGCAGCAACCATGTCAGTGACGATTCACACCAGACAGGCATATAAGCAAGTTTTGCTGCGAGCATGGTATTTCGTCTATACCTTTAATGACGTGGGCATCGTGTCAAACATTGGCAGGGTTTCGCACAATCGGTTTGTATTTCCCGATGACCAGTTTGCAACTAGCGCTATCTCTAGCCAAACATTAGACTTTCATTCCCGATTTTATAAAGCCTTTCATGCGAGCAAAGAAGACTACCGAGCCTTTTTGACGGCTGTCGATGATATCTATGCTCGCATGAGTGCATCGGATGACATCTTGCTTGAGACGCGAATCCATGCCTGGCAAGATACGATTCAATCGCAGCAGCAACACCATCGGCACGTTCTCGATTGGTGGCAGGCATATCGTCCGTATTGGCAAGATCGCGTGCAGAAATTTATGGCGTGGCAATTTAATCTGAAATGCGACTGGAATTTTAGCGCTGAAGAAGAGACGATGTTGACAGGGTACTATTATGCAACAAAGCTTCTTTCAGACTGCATGAATCGGTCGCCAAAGATCAGTGAGGCGACCTACGATGAACTGACTCGAAATTTACTCAGACCCGGAATAGTTGGTTATCCAGACGATTTGGATAACGGCTTTCTAGATGGAGATTATTATCTACGCTGATTGGGAGCAATCAAGACTTGTCGTCTCGAACGGTGGTGAATCCCTGGGTCGAACGTGTGTAGAATCCCGCGCCGGGGGTTCTACACACAAATCTAAGCCCGTAGGGTTTATATTAAGTTCAAAAATTAAATTCAGAGGCGGTGACGTTGGGCGCGAGGCGTACTCTGTCGGCGCACTGAAATTAACGCGAAAAACGCTATAACACGGTAGCCCTGACGGGGAAGGCTCTGTTACGATGAATCTCAATTTTACACGGGCAAAAGGCTATCCCCCTTGAAGTAGATGGCAATCTGATGCTGATTCGTAATCATTGACATACTTAACCATGTTTGAGCCTGCAAGATTGAGTGCGGCGTGGCAGATGGTACTCGACAGAGATGCGATCGCCCCCGATTCAGTGCTAACGTTGCCGTGGCTCGTTATGATTCGTATACCATTAGCCGTTCTGTTAGCTACATAGACTGGGCAGTCTTAATCATCCCGATGGAACTTGGGAATGTATAGAATGAAGCACCACAATTTCATCATCGGTCAGCCTACGCGTTACAAGCTCTCGTGTGGAATTCGTCGGTTTTTTCATATCGGAACATGGCTAGGCAGCTTCGCTGCGATCGCCGGAGGAGCGGGTGTCCTGAGCGGACTGCACTACGTTAATCAACGGGTTTTGCCCCCTCTTTCCAAGGAAATCAGCCGTTCCCTGCAACGCCCCGTCTTGTTAGGGAATGTCAAATATATTTCTGCAACTCGCGTGCGATTGGGCGCATCGGCTATTCCCGCGACTGAGGGCGATCGCGACGAGGTCATGATTGAGGCGGTTGATATTAGCTTTTCTCCTCTCGATGCCCTAGATGGCAACATCGGGCTCACCGTGACCCTCATCAACCCCGATATTTATCTCGATCAGAATGAGTCTAACGACTGGCTGGAGACTGATTTGAGCTTTCAAGGGGGCGATCGCCTCGATGTCGAAGAAGTGCGCCTCCGGGGTGCAACCCTGACCCTAGCACCGCATGATCAGTCCTCACAATCACTGGGGAACTCGGTCACACTTCACCAGGTGCGCTCCAGCGTCCGGTGGAATGACGCAGCAGAACGGCTTGACTTTCGCATTGGGGCACGAGCCAATCAGGGAGGTCGACTGCATGCCAAGGGGACGTGGAAAGTCGATGATCAATCGGCGGATATTGCAGTCACTCTAAAAAATGTGGCGATCGCCCCGTTTGACTCGATGATGCCACCGGGGATCGCATTTGATGCAGGCACTCTCAGCGGACAGGTGCAAGCTCAGACCCGACCCAATTCTCCCCTAGCGCTCACTGGAACGGCCAATATCAAGAATGTTGCAGCATGGGTTGAGGGTGAACCTAATCCATTTACTGAAACGGGAGGGCACCTACGCTTCCAAGGTCAAGAAATTTTAGTGACTGATGGCGTAACTCGCTACGGCAAAATTCCGTTTCAATTGCATGGCTCTATTCATTTGCAGGATGGGTTAAACCTTGCCGCAGAGGTCGATTCGGTGAGCGTACCCGATTTTATGGAAACGTTTGATTTGTCGCTGCCGGTTCCGGCTGAAGGCGCGTTTCATGCCGAAAACGTCACCGTTTCCGGATCATTCGATCACATGGTGTTTGCAGGCACAGTCTATAATTCCAAACCGATTTGGCTGGGCGACGTTGAGCTAGCAACTGCCCGCACCGATTTCACCCTCGACAAACGCACCGATAGACTCCACCTGATCGACACCGAATTCATTCCTGCGGTGGGTGGGGCGATCGCCGGGAATGCCAGCATCCAGATTGATACCGACGTCAATGATGCGGACATCGCCTTAACCGTTGACGAGGTGCCTGCGGATGCACTGGCTGAAACTCTCGGCATCACTCCGGCGATCGCCCTGGGCAGCGTCGATGCGTCAGGGCAGGTCAGACTCAGCGGCGATGATTTACTCACAAACTTGCAGTGGCGCGCATCTGGGGGAGACTACCCGGCTCAAGGCAGCCTTCGGGTTGTCAATGATGCTATTCATCTGGAGGATGCCACGATTCAAGTGGCAGGCAGCCCCATCAAAGCTGAAGGCTCCATAGCAGACGGTAATTGGCACGCGACTCTATCCGCATCAGACCTAGCGCTCCACCGTCTATCGCCCGATTTGCCGGGTGTGGTGACGGGGCAGGTGCGCCTCGCAGGCGGGTTAGATACCAGTCGCCTCCAAGATATTCAGGCAGAGGGTGACGTTGAGGTGGCAAACGCCGTCGACTTTCTGCCTGAACCGATTGCGGCAACTCTCCAGTGGGATGGCGATCGCCTGCACATTCAGCAGGCGACATCCCCCGGATTTGCGCTCAGCGGCTGGCTCACGCCCCGATTTGAAGGAGCCGTCCCGAGCATTTCAGCATTGAATTCATCCGCGCTAAATCTCAATGTCCGAGTAGACGACTATGATCTAGCGACGCTGCCCGCACCCGTGCCCGACAGCATGCCCGTTGCCGGACGTACTCGCTTTGCAGGGCAGATTACCGGAACGCCTGATCGTCCCCATCTCGATGGTCATTTAACCCTTCGAGATTTTGCACTCGGGGCGATCGCCTTTGAACCGAGTCTTTCTGGTTCCGTACAGGTTGGTGCCGATCGAGATATAGCGGTCAATCTGTTGGGGGAAAGGGATCGCATTGCAGCGGCATTCACATCTCAAAACCAGCTCAGGTTTGATGTGCAGCACCGCCAGGCAACTGCCGTTGGGCACGTGGTGGGCGATCGCCTGCAGGCAGCGGTGGAGCAGGTTCCGCTGAGCTTAATCGCCGATATTTCATCGCAGACCTCGGATTTAAGCTCAAAGCTGGGTCACGCTGTGAATTTGGAGACTCTAGATGGAACGGCATCGAGTCAGATTGATCTGGACTGGACAGATGCGACAAACCCGACGCTCACGGCACAAATCGCGATCGCCAATCTTACGATGAAAGAATTGCCGTCTGAGCGTCAAGCCCACCATCAGGGCGATCGCCTAACGGGCAATCTGCACTATCAGAATGGAGTCGCCTCTCTCACAGACGGGCATCTGCTTTTTGGAGATAGCCGAATTCGCCTCGACGGGCAATTCACATCTAACACGTCTCACCTGACCGGACAACTCGCGGTCGATCACGGAACAGTAGACGATATTCTGACTGCGGTTCAGTGGGTTGAAACTCCCCAAGAAATCCCGTGGATTGCGCCGTCGCTGATGGACGCAGTTGTGAATTCCCCTGCTGTTGAAGAGTCGCTGTTGCTGGATTTACAACAAGGCGTTGAAGGCTCGTTTACCGGGAATCTTGCCGTTCAGTCAAGCCCAGAATCAGGGCTCAATGCTCGCCTCAGCGTCAACGGCAGCAACTGGCAATGGGGAGACTACGCCATTCGGCGGATTGCCCTCAGAAATGCGACTTGGAATGGCGAGATTTTAGATTTGCCTCAACTTCGGCTCGCAGGACTGCGGTATGGCAGGGGAAAAACGGGGTGGCGATCGCCCGACACCACTGTTTCTATCTCCTTGGATGGTCAACAGCAGAGGGGATCGCTGCAAATGGCTCATATTCCATTGGCGATCGCAGGTCAACTGATGGACAGCCCCTTGGCAATCAATGGTGAATTTCACGGACGCGCCCTCTGGACAGGCGACCTGGCAGACCCTTCAGTAGACGGAGAGCTAGTCCTGCAAAACCCTCAGATGGGGCGCATCGGCATGTCTGAGTTGGCAGTCGGTTTTGACTACGAAGACGACCATCTCCGCATCGGAGATTGGCGCGAAACCAGCACTCTAGACACGCTCGTCTCGGTTGGGCGAATTCCCCTCGTCACCGTGGGGCAAAATGCGCTGAATGCCTATGCCAAATCTGCCTTTAGCCCGTCTCATCCTCCGTCGCGCACCGTACCCCGGCAGCCCTCTGAGCAAATCGGCTTAGACAGCGGGGGCGTAGAGCAGATTCTTTTTTCCTACGGATTGCTGCAACCGTCATTCAGCATGGACGATCTAGAACGGTTTGCCTACACGGGTGACGTGCCTGATGGGTGGCAGTTTTACTTTTCGCTGGCTCAGATTGCTCCAGAAGAATTGCAAACGCTATTAACCCAAGAGGTTGCTGTTAATCTAAGCGTAGTTGATCACATGCTGAATTCGTCTTTGGGAGAGCGCATGTTGTCATACCTCGGCCAAATTGTTCATACGCCGTCCCGCCAAGCCAATGTTCAAGCATTGCGCGCTGCGATTGTATCGTCTGTTCAACATGATGGACGGCTCTCTCTGCTTGAGCTATTGCGGCACTATCCTAGCGATGAAATCTATGTGGATATCAATCAGCTTGTCAGATTCTTAACTGTGATGGATGCAGCCATCGCGCCTGCGAATGAGGAATGAGTTTGGACAGATTCCTGGATTCTTTTCGGGGCTTTTCTTGATCAATTAGAATCTTATTCCAGAAGCCAGGGATCTAAATCGCTAGATTGTCTGTTTGGTTAGCAACTCGATTCGTCTCAACCTTTCACGTAACTCACTCAATGTCTACTCTAATTCTGTATGACTCAAGAGCCATCGCCAAATTCGCCAAAGCCTATTCGTCAAGGCCCTAGCAGCTTAATTGCCGGGGCAACCTATCCGTTTCGGGCGCTGGGGCTATTTGCGAAGTATCCCAAATACCGAGGATATGTGCTGATTCCTATTCTGATTAATATTCTGTTGGGGATCACTCTCTATGCCGGGTCGCTCTATCTGGGATTTCGGCTGATTGATGCGATCGCCAACAGCATTTCAAATTGGGTCATGCAGCCCCACGATTTGTCTGCCAGCCTTCCGGCTGTTAGTCTTCCGGCTGTCAGCCTTCCTGACTGGCGCGTGCAGATTCCCTGGCTCTCCAATGCGATCGCCCATATAGGGCACGCGATATCGAATGGGTTTTCTAGTCTCGGCAATGCCCTGCCCTCCCTACCGGACTGGCATCTTTCCCTACCCGATTGGACTATTCGTCTCCCCGACTGGGATATCCGACTCCCTGATTGGTTTCAGGCATTACCGTCCTGGGGCGCGTTGGTTTTAATTTGGATAGTGCGCGTTTTGCTGACGATTGTGCTGCTGTTCGTGACAGGCTTCATTCTGCTCCAGTTTGGCGTACTGCTCGGGTCTCCGTGGTATGGCAAACTCTCTGAAGACATTGAAACCCTAAAAACCGGGCAGGCGGTCATTATTGAAGTGGGGCTGGTGCGCGATATTGGGCGGGCGATCGCCTACGAACTCAAAAAACTGGTGATCGTCATTGGCTTGGGGATTCCACTGCTGCTGCTGGGGTTCTTTCCGGGCGTTGGCACGCTGGTAGGCACGATCGGTGGTATCACCATCACAGCCACCCTGGCCTGTATGGATTTCATCGATTCTCCATTAGAACGACGACGGCTGAGATTTCGTCAAAAACTTGGCATCATTTGGAAGAGTTTACCTGCCAGCGCAACCTTTGGACTGATGTGTTTGGGGCTGATTAGCATTCCGCTTATTAACCTACTGGCGATTCCACTTTGCGTAGCGGGCGGGACGCTGTTTGCGTGCGATCGCATCCTCCCCCGGTTGCAACTCCCCAACGGTGCTAATAAAAAGTACTGATCAACACCCAGGGACATCCCATCAAGGGATCGTCAATTTGTTCATAGCAAACGATTTAATACGACCGATTTCAGGTAAAACGAGTTCAACGAAAAGTTTTGTAATGAATTGCGCTGTTTTCAAACAATTGCTCGGAAAATAGCCAATAATATCGGCTTCGATATTAGCCTCGACACCCCAGACCCAAACCGTTAGGACTTTGCTCATGACGTATGAACTGATTGGTGAGCTCGTCGGGTCAGCCATTCTACTTTCAACGTTCATTGCGTATATTCGACTTCGCAGACATACCCATCGCCAGCTTAAAGAGCAGCTTGAAAAACAGCAGCAGTTGGAGCTTGAGCGAAATGGGTTGGCCGAAACGTTAGAACAAGCCAAAGACGAAAACCAGCAGCTTTTGACCCACAAAACCTCGCTTGAGACTCATCTTGAGCAGGTCAAACAGTCTGCCTCGGTGTTAGAACAAACTAAACACCAACTCGAAAATGACCTACGAAATGCCAAAGTCAGTCAGTCATCTCTGGAAGACCACGTACATCACCTGACCCACGAAAAACAGCAGGTTGATGAGTCATTACGTCAGGGTGAACAGCATATCGAGTCGCTTCAGCATCAGATTGATGGGCTTTCGCAACACATCGACCAGATCGAAGGCCAATTGAAGGATGAGCGCATCGCGGGGCTATCGCTAGAGCAGCAGGTCGAGCAGATCACTCATCGAAACAACCAGCTAGAGCGAGATCTCAACCAACAGACAAATCTCGTCGAATCGCTACACCACCAGCTTGATGAGTTAGAGCAACGGAAAATCAAGTTAGAAGCCGATCTGAGCTATGAGTGTGAAAATAGCGATGGGCTCCATCAGCAGCTTCATGCGGTGACTCACGAGAAAGAAACGGTTCAAGAGGCACTCCAGCAGGAACGCGATCGCCTCCATGACCTCCAGCACGAATTAGAAGATGCTTCAGAGCAAAAGTCTCAGCTTGAACGTGAGCTGAATCAGGAGCGCGATCGCCTGAGTTTACTCCAGCACGACTACGACACCCTCAGCGATCAGAAAGCAGCCCTTGAAGAAAGCGCCCGCGTCGAACAGGAAAAAGTACGGCGACTGCGGCGACGCCTCGACTCGCTCAGCCGAGAGTTACGCAAAGAGCAGCGGCAGACTCGTAAGCTCCAGCAGCATGTCAATCTGCTGACGACGCAGAAAGCCCAGATTGATGACGAGTTGCAGCAGGAGAAAACTCGTGCCGCGTCTCTCCACGATCAGCTCAACCAGCTTGAGTTTCAGCGCGAACAGCTCCAGGAAACCTTGCAGCTCGAAAAGGTACAGACGGCGTCGTTGCGCCAGCAGCTTAGCGATTTTGAATCACAAAAGCAGCAAGTAGACGATGAGTTGCAGCAGGAGCGGGAGCATATCCTGGTTTTAGAATTTCAACTCCAAGAGCTAAGTCAGCTTCGAGAGCATATGGAGCGATCGCTCAGCGACGAAGAACTCGAAATTTCATCCTTGCTTCAGCAAATTCACCAACTCGCTCAGCAAAAGGATCAGGTCGATGAGCAACTTCGATACGAAAAGGCAGAACTCTCTTTCTTTCAGCAAAAGTTCTACGAATTCTCTCAGCAGCGTGACTTGATTCGCAATGACATTCAGCAACAGAGGGAAAGTATTCAAGGGTTTCAGATTCAATTTAGCAACCTGACGCAGCAAAAAGATCGGCTCGAATGGGAGCTTGACCAAGAAAAAGCCGACAATATGCGATTGCAGCAGCAACTAGAGGAGCTAACCTGGCAAAAGCAGCAGCTTGAAAACGACCTGCAGCAAGAACGAGAACAGTTGACCCGGCTCGAACAGCGCATTAGTGTTTTATCTGAGCATATCGCGCAAGTAGAACAGGATATCAACCACGAGAAAAAGGCGATCGCCTCCGCCTACTATCACATCGATGAACTCAAGCAGAAGCAGCAGCATATCGAAGGTGAGCTAGACACGGAGCAGGCTGACGTATCCTCGCTAGAAAACCACTTCAATGAGTTGGTGCAAGAGCGTCAGCTTGAAAAATTGCAAGAAGAGTTGATGCAAGAAAAGGAAGGAGTCCTCTTTCTTCAACAAAAAATCGATGAGCTGAATCGCGAAAAAGACTGGGTAACTCAAGAGCTTCAGCGCACCCATCACAAACCTTTAGCGAACAAAACGTTTGTAATTGCAGGCAGTCTCGCAACCATGAACAAGGATGAAGCAACTGCCCTGATTTTGGAGTCGGGCGGGCGTGTGAGCAGTTCCTTGACCGACAAAGTTGACTACTTGCTGGTTGGGCGATCGCCCGGCACTAAGGCCAAACACGCTCAGGAATTGAGTATTCCGCAACTATCCGAAGCAGAGTTTCTCAAAATGCTCACCAAAGTTAGTTAAAGGCACGTTCCGTCCTTAGATCCTAGATCTCGATCCTAGAGACGTAGGGTGCTGTTGCGTCCGCGTAACGCACCACCATGAGGTTATTTTTTAACAAGCCCTTAATTCCCAGCTCTCTTTCCTAGTCCCAGATTTCTGGCGTAAAGCACCCATGTAATCCGTAGGGGATATGATGGTTTAAATGCAAGCGGGCGATCGCCCCTTGGCCGAGAGATTTTCCATCGAGAATCACCACATCGCTGCGGTCGTGGCTAGCATCATACACCAGCACCAACACCCACCCATCATCTTCCTGCTCACTCCCCGGACGCGGCACAAACACGGGTTCTCCGACAAATCCATGGGGGGCAGCACTCCAAAAATCTTGTTCCCCCGTGTCTGGATTAATCTTGAGAATTGCCTGATTGGGCGCATTTCCGTGGGGTTGATGTGCTGCTCCGAGGTAAATCCATTGATGCCGTTGCGCGATGCGATCGGGATGCACATACGGAAAATCACACGAGCGCTCTTCTAGTTGCTGCCGCTGGGTGTTTCCTGTTTTGAGATTGAATCGATATCGCCAAAGCTGACCAGAGGGGACTTTATCGAAGTCAACCTCGTGAAAGCTGAGTTTGTGATCCAGGGACGGAAAATCTTGATACGACACCGAATCTACTACGATTTCATCGCCATCTTCAAACGCATTCGCATGGTGAAACACAAATCCAGATTGCGTTTCTAACGTGCGAACCTCATAGGGGGCATGACGAGAGATGACCCACACTTTCGTTAAATCATCGTTGCGAAAATTGATGCATTCTGCCGGACCTCGCAAGCCAAAGACATACGGAAGAGGATTAAAGGAAAGTGGATTTTGAAAGAATAGACAGTAATTAGGGGTAATGGCAAAGTCATGAATGAACGCAAACCCAGGTAAATAATGATGATGCTGGACTACTACATCTGCCGCAGAATTGAGTTCATAAATATTGAGCTTCGTTGATAAGCCTGCTTCCAAGCCAAAGCTGACATAGCGCGGCTCATGATTCTCATCTCCCTTGTCAATCATGGGGTGCGCAGCAAACGGACTCCCTTCCTGCAAGACATCTCCCAGGGTTTCGATGCCTACTGTTTCCAATGTCTTTGGATCGATGCGATGCGGATGAGACGCTTCCCAGAGCGCCATTAGTTTGCCGCCCCAGTAGATAATTTGAGTATTGGCGACGTTTTTCAACCGAAAGTCGAATGCGTTGGCAAACCATCCGCCCGGTTTCTCGGTCCCAAACACGCCTCGATAGCAAATACGACCGTGCTCTCGTTCTTCACAAAAGCCCTTCGTGCGGACGTAGCGATTCTGGAACCGGGCAGTTCCATTGGAGAATGTAATTTTACAAATCATGCCATCCGCATCAAAAGGATGGTGGACTTCCTGCCCGTTGATATCCAGCATCGCCGGAACATTGCGAAACAACGTGCCTTCCAATTCAGGAGGAATGTCTCCGTCAATATCTGTAATGGGATAGTCATATTCCTGCTTGAGGGCTTGGTTGCCCCCTTCCCAGTCCTCTAAACGGTACGGCTTTTGATGTATGGATGTGTCTGAAGTCGTCTGCATACGTCACACGGCAAAACGGCAAGCATGGATTGTCTTACCTCTCAGACGTTAAGCCAAAGCATTCCGATAGAAATCTGTCTTTAGTGCCATAAATCGTGTGAATCTTAAACCGACGAATCTATAACCGATTACGTTTGCATCTCAATCGTTCCCATCATGCCCAAGTCCTCGTGGTCAAGAATGTGGCAATGATAAACCGTCTTTCCTGCAAAATCATTGAACGACACTCGGATACGCGCAGATTCACCGGCTGGCACTAGGATTGTATCTTTCCAGGCGGGATACGGTTCTGGCTGCCCGTTTCTGCTGACTACTTGAAACCGATTCGTATGCAAATGAAAGGGATGATCCATTACGCCTGTATTGAGAATGTCCCACTCCTCAATAGCTCCTAGATTGACTTGAGTGTCAATTCGGTCGCTATCAAACGGCCTACCATTGATGAGAAACACCATTCCTCGACCGGGAGCCATTCCGTGATTCAGGGTAAATGACCGGATCTCTTGCGGCTCAGAAAGCGCATTAACGGGAATCAAGCGCTGAGGCAGAGGAAGCGGGTCTACGTGTCCTGAGTAGGATAAGGTGGCAAGCGGTTGAGTAGACGCATCGCCATATCCATCCATCATGCTGGGGCCCATTTGTCTAGGTCGTCGTCTACTACCATCCATCATGGGACCTCCCATCATCGGGCCTCCCATCATTCCCATACGGCCTCGATCGTACGGGAGGTTGAGCAATCGATAGTGCCCAGAGTCATGTTCTCCTCGGACAAGGACTTCCGCTCGTTCGCCAGGAGCCAGCAGTAATTCTTGAAGCTCGACAGGTTGGGCGATCGCCCCTGCATCCGTTGCGACCAGATAGAGCCGATGATCTTCGAGAGATAGACGATAGAACCGAGCATTTGAGGCATTTACGAGGCGCAAACGCAGTAAGCCTCCTGACGAAATCGAGAAGGAAGGATTCACCTGACCATTGATAGTAATGACGTTTCCTTCTCGCCCGATCATGCGCCCCATTCGAGGCTGGTTAGAATCGGCGATCGCCACATCTTTGAGAAACAAAAACGCCTCATCGGCTGCTTGAAGTTCTGGAATATCATCCAGGTCTCCCCGCACCACAAAAATCCCGCCGAGTCCTCCAAACACTTGATCGGCAACATATCCATGCAAATGGGGATGGTAGTAAAAGACGCCCGCCGGATGATCGTCTGGAATCGTGAATTCGTAGGTCAATGTCTCGTTAGGAGACACTTCGAGAAACACATTATCGGCATGTCCTGTGGGAGGAACATGTAAGCCGTGGTAGTGAATATTAGTGGGATCGGGCAGAGCATTAGTGAAACGAATGTTCACCCGATCGCCCGGACGAGCCTCCAATCGTGGCCCTGGAATTTGCCCGTTGTAGCTCATCAAATTAGCCGTTTGCTCCCCAATGGTGACCGTTCCCAAACGAGCCTCCAATTCGGCCTCAAGCAGACCGTCAGTGCTCGTCCACTGTGCGATATCGGTTGACGAACGGGGCGATCGCCCCTGAGATGGATAGCTTACGCATCGAGTCAGCACTGTAGCTCCCAAGCTGCCAGCACTAAGAGTCAAAAATTGTCTGCGAGTTAAGTGTCGCATCGCATTTAACCTATGACGAATAATCTTGAAATACCTCAAATGCGCCGTCTGATTTGAACGAAAACACAGAAAACGGCTCCTGGATGTCTCCAGCTTCCATACCTGGAGTCCCGAGCGGCATTCCAGGAACTGCAATTCCTGCGATATTTGGCTGCTCAATAAGCAAACGCTGCACATCTGCTACGGGCACGTGCCCTTCAATCACATATCCGTTGACGACCGACGTATGACAGGATGCCAACTGTTCGGGCACCCCCTGGTTACGCTTGATTGAGTCTAAATCGTCAGTAAGCTGGTCATCGACCCGAAAACCTTGGGCTTCCATGTGGTCTATCCACCCACCACAACAGCCACAGCTTGGACTGCGATACACGGTGATGGTCGAAGTTTTAGCGATTGAGACGATCGAAGCAGCCGTCTCCTGTTCGGTGGGCATGGAGTGCGACGTCGATGAATGCCCAAATCCATGTTTAGCGGTATAGAGGGCGATCGCCCCAGTGCTGGCAATGATTCCGACGACGACAACCATTCCCCATTTTTTCTGACTAAACAGCCTTCGCATATCACTCCTGGCAATCTAAAGAAACCTTGCAAAAATACGCATCCATCAGAGTGGGACGTTGAAATGATCCAGATCCACATATCAGCTTAAACTCTCCAGTCAAGAGGAATGTCAACAGCGCATCTAATTTATTCGGGAAACCATCTCAGCGACTCATTTCTTGAAGAAATGCTCCAGACACTGATGCATAACCGTAGAAATTTCGTTGGAGTGTTGTGGAAGGGCTTGCTATAGCAACCGCCATAGTTCTTGGTGCGGTTGCACGCCAGCTTCCCCAGCTTTGGTTTCAGGCAGGAGTCATGTCCTAAGCTGGCTAACGCTATAATTCGGGCATTTGTTAATTTTAAATTCGCAAACTCGACAGACGCGATCGCCCGTCATGCAAGGGAAAGGATTAGGACTAACTCAACGAAACCTGTTAAGCAGATGGGGGAGTGAGCAAGAGATACTCACTTGCAGAACCGGCTGAAGATGCAGTCAGGTCGCTCAATCAGATTGGTGAGGTTTGTCAAGTGCCGTTTCGATTGAACCTGAATGGGTTTATGGTGACTGAAGAATGAGATAGCAAATAAATTGCTTAACACAGATGGGCGATCGCGGCTCTGATTTACTAGAGAAATATTTTGTTGAGACGACGCAATAGAGCGCATGACGCATATTGGTCGCATATTGGTAAGGAGTGCAACGAGTGGTCACAGGTGAGTTGAAGTCGAAGGTTGACAAGCTCTGGGAGACGTTTTGGAGCAACGGCATTAGCAATCCCATTTCAGTAATTGAGCAGATCTCCTATCTGCTGTTTATTAAGCGGCTGGATGATTTGCAGCTCGCTAAGGAGAAGAAGGCCAAGCGCCTGGGGCGAGACGTTGAAGAGCCGATCTTTCCAACTAATCGGCAGCTTTCGCGCTGGTCGAACTTCAAAAACCTAGATGACCCCGAAGAAAAGTTGCGGATTGTCCGCGATGAGGCGTTTCCCTTTATCAAGACGATGGGGGGCACGGCAGAGGGCAGCACCTATGCCCAGCACATGAAGGATGCGGTGTTTCTGATTGCGAGTCCGGCGCTGTTGGCCTCTGTGGTTGAGCAGATTGACAAGATTCTCACCTTGCTGGAGAAGCAGGCCGCTAGCTCGCAGGATCAGTCCTATATAGATTTGATGGGCGACCTGTATGAATATATGCTGTCGAAGCTGAGTACTGCTGGACAGAACAGACAGTTTCGCACGCCACGTCACATTATCAAGATGATGGTGGAGCTGATGAATCCAGGGCCACAGGAAATTGTCTGTGATCCGGCCTGTGGCACGGGGGGCTTTTTGGTAGCGGTGGCTGAATATCTGCGAGGTCTGGAAGACAGCGACGGCAACAAAGTCTTGAACGCGCAGGAAAACCGAGAGCACTTCAACAATAAGATGTTTCACGGGTTTGACTTCGATGCCACGATGCTGCGGATTGGCAGCATGAACATGATGCTGCACGGCATTGAGCAGCCCAAGATTGAAGCGAGAGATTCGCTGTCAGAAGACCATGCTGGGGTGGAGGAAGCCTTCACAATGGTGCTGGCTAATCCACCGTTTAAGGGATCGGTGGAGCAGTCCACCATTGCCAAAGACCTGACCAAGATTGTCTCTACTACAAAGACCGAGCTGCTTTTTGGAGCGCTGTTTTTGCGGCTGCTGAAGAAGGGCGGGCGGGGTGCCGTGATTGTGCCGGACGGGGTGCTGTTTGGCTCATCGAAGGCCCATAAGGCGCTGCGGCAGGAGCTGGTGGAAAACCAAAAGCTGGATGGGGTGATTGCGATGCCCTCTGGGGTGTTTAAACCCTATGCCGGGGTGTCTACCGCGATTCTGCTCTTTACCAAGACGGGCGCTGGGGGTACGGACTCGGTTTGGTTTTACGATATGGAAGCGGATGGGCTGTCGCTGGATGATAAGCGGCAACCCGTCGAAGAAAATGACATCCCCGACATTCTCAAGCGGTGGAAAGAGCGCGATTCAGAGAAGGAGAGCGTTGGCTTGCCTGAGCGCAGCTCGTATCGCACGACCAAATCCTTTTTCGTACCGAAAGACGAAATCAAAGCCAATGCCTATGACCTCTCGATCAACCGCTATAAGGAGATTGAGTATGAGGAGGTGGAGTATGAACCTCCTAAAGTGATTCTCAAAAAGCTCCGCGCTCTGGAGGATGAAATTCGCAGCGATTTGGATGAGCTGGAGGCATTGCTGGGATGACCCACCCCTAGTCCCTTCCAGGAGGGGAATTGGAGGGATTTACACTTAGCCCCTTTTAGGAGGGGGAATGAGGCGAAATGATGATCAATCAACTGACTCGAATTACGTTTAACTCTGAAGTGATGGGGGGAAAGCCCTGTATTCGTGGCCTGAGGGTGACGGTTGGAACGATTGTTGGGTTGATGGCCTCTGGACATACTCCAGACAAAATTTTGGAGGCGTATCCGTATCTGGAGCTGCCCGATATTTATGAGGCGCTGGCCTATGCTGCGTGGAGGGCTGAGGAGATTGAGGTGCCTCTGACCTCGTGAATTGCAGCTTGAGGCGGGTGCGTTGATGACGATTGACCAAGCTCGTTTGAGGGTTCGTATGTTGCCAATAGGGGAGACCCACTCCTAGCCCCTTCAGGGAGTGACCCACCCCTAGCCCCTCCAAGGAGGGGGACAAGAGGAGATCTGGCTCCGGCTCTGGCTCCGGCTCCCCTCTTGAGAGGGGTTGGGGGTGTGTAGAGAGGGGTTGGGGGTGTGTAGAGAGGGGTTGGGGGGGTGTAGAGAGGGGTTGGGGGGGTGTAGAGAGGGGTTGGGGGGGTGTTCTATCCAGTTCTGTATTACGTCTAAAATGCGATCGCACTGATGTTGTACTTCTTCTTCTCGAAACCGCAGAAATCTAACCCCCAAGGACTCCAGGCGTGTTTGTCGGGCGCGATCGCGCTCTTGGGCTTCGGGGCTGTC
>JBNPEG010000191.1:0-2039 GCA_051117555.1 Elainellaceae cyanobacterium
CCACGCCGAACGCCACGCCGAACGCCACGCCGAACGCCGCGTCTTCAAACGACATTCCCAAGCTGAAGGAAATTACGCCAGTGAGCAGACTTGCCCAAATTGGCAATAAAACGAAGCCTTGAAGCACAAATCGCCAGATTCGCACCTGTCGCCAGATTCGTGCATATCGCCAGCGCTGATGGGTAAACAATTGCCAGAGGGAAAAGTTCGTGTCGAGAGAGGAATCAAGTCGGTGAATATGATTTTCCCAAGCAGACGGGCGAAACACGAGCCAAAACAGGAGTTGCAAGCTACCCAAAATTAAATTGGGATGCTGCTCTGGTACATCTGTATAAGCATTTTTAGGAAGGTGAGCTGTCATGATGAGGCGATGGAATCGTCTGAAGGTGGGTGTCGTCCAACGTCGATATCAGCCAGACGAATGTTGAGAATTCTATCTCTGTTCAACGCTAGAGCTGAGACCGTAGCGCGTCCAATAGCAGTGAGACCGACAATCGAAAGCCTATCTGCTGACCCAATAAAGTGATCTTTCCAGAGACTCAGACGGGGGTTAAACAAGGAAACTTCCTGACCTGACTGCTCATCTCTTGCTGAGACCTGGTTTGACTTACGCCGATTGCAGTGAAAACAGGCCAACGCTAGGTTATTCAATTCATTAGAACCACCCTCATCGAGGGGAATGATGTGATCTACCGTGAAGGCTACATATTGCCATGCTTCAGAGCAGTGGCAATATTCACACAAGCCTTGAGCCCGTTGACCAACCTGATGACGAATAGCCTCAGTGAGATAACGGTTAACTGACAAATCAACTCCCCGTCGCTAGCGCTGATTGAGATATAGATTACGAATCGTTCGATTCACCAAACTCAAATAGTCATCGAGTTCTTCGTAATGATTTAATTCGACTTCTTCCTCTGTTTTGAGGCCACACTGTTTGTGCTGTTCGAGCAGGATTTCGATGCGAGATTGCACCTGCGTAGATGCCCGAAAAATCGGAACGCCCTCTACCAGCTCAATCTGCACAGAACCTTCGGCTGAAAGACTATCGGGTAAATGATTTAGCAAGGGTAAATGGGGTGGCATCATTTAATTTTCAAAAAGATGTTTAAACGGTCTCATTTGTTGCAGTCCTTCCTCTTGCCAATCATCGCCTATATTTCCCTCCTCCAGGCTAAACAAGCGTTCTCGACACAAAATTTGTAACAGAATCGGCCAGCCTTTACTCTGCTCTAAAATCCAACTCGTATCCTTATCTGAAAAAGGAATAGGAGAATTGGCAATTAACTCCCGTGCTTCCGGTTCTTTCAGTGATCCTAATATAGCGGTATAGCCAAAGATGTTAAAGAAAGGGGAGCTATGCACCGTATGATGCGCCAGGTCGATGGGGCTTTCTGGAGTCGATAGCACAAAGGCCAGATTACCATCGGTTTGATTCGTCGCCAGTGCCCGCAGGCTCTCCCAAAAGCCATCATCCAGTTCAGGGCAGCGCTGTAGCCCGACGCCAATCTCATCCATCAAGATCACTGTGGGGTTGTGTACCTGGCCGCTGACTCGATCCATAAAGCGCTCTAGGTCGCAGGGGTCGGGGATCGACAACTGCATCGATTCCAGCAGGTAGCGCAGCAACTGCTCGCGGTGAGCCATGCGAGCGTCCTGAAAATCTATAAAAATCCAGCGATAGGCTTCGGGATACGGCAGCCAGTCAGACTTCTGTCCAGGGCGGAGCCGATCGGGCGATGTGGTCGTAATCGTGCGCAAATAATTGAGCAGTGAGGTTTTGCCCGATCGCCGCTGGCCGATGATGGCCGCGTTTTGTAAGGGGTGAGACTTGAGCAAGTTGAACAGACGTTTGAGCACTCTCTGGCGACCAAAGAAGTAGCACGGATGCGAAATGGGCGTCCCTGTGATGAACTGGAGTTTAGACTAAACAGAAATAAGCCTGGCCCGAATTTGAAGGCTGGGCAAGGCGGGAAGAATGAAGTGTTGCGCATTCAAGCAGATGCTTGAGAGTGCTTCTTGCGTTTCGAGAATCGCTT
>JBNPEG010000168.1:0-18070 GCA_051117555.1 Elainellaceae cyanobacterium
GGTGCAGCAGAATAACGCCGTTCTCGATTCTAGCTCGCATAGCAGGATAATGTAGTTTCCATGTACTAGTCTTTTATCCTAAACGATATTTCGCTCATAAACCAACTCTGAATTTTCCTATAGCAATCCTAAATGGTGTTTGAGCAGTGGGGCGGACTGTGTCCGCCCCACTGCTCAAACACCATTTACAAACGATTTAGGATCGCTCTATATCAATTAGTTAGACCGATACCTCAAACCTTCAGTATATTTAAGCTACTTTAATTCTGGTTCCAGAGTTAGTTGAGAGTTGGGCAATAATAGCTCAGTTCGATCAGCAATTTTTTGGGCTAGATCCTTGAAATCCCAGTACACTAGCTTTACAGCAGTAATGTGAGCACCGATCGCTCCATCAGCAGGTTTACGATGAAAAATGGGTTTACGGGACTCTTGGGCCATTGGCATTAAGCTTTGATAGTGCTTAAGTGACGCTAAACGATTTGGATCGGTTGATGGCGTCAAGAGGGTTGCATTTGGCTCTCGAAGAACTTCAGTACTGTAAATGTGTGGAATTCGTTCAATCCATCTTTGAAATGCTTTTACAGGACGGTCAAATCGAACACCGTGCTGGAGAATAATATAACCAACAGGTTGCATTTTCCCTTTTGGTAAGGCAAGGTCTGAGACTGGGTTTTTTGGGATACGTTCCTGCCATTCTTCTCTCCAGTGTCTTATCGTTGGACCAAGGTTTTTGAGTCCCTGTAATGAGAAGAGATCGGGTGAGAGAAGAACTACAACGTAGTCCGAGGCGATAAGAGCCGCTCGGTTAATGGCTCCTAAGTTAGGTCCTAAATCAACTAAAACAACATCAGCACTATTACTGGATGCTGCTTGACTTAATACTCGCCAGAAAGCCGAGATAACTCTGAATGCTCGTTCTTTGGGATCAAGACAATCAGACCACGCAGTCGGGATGCCGATGCCAAACCGTTGGACGTATCCTAAGTTCTTCATTGCTTCCGCCAGATATCGAATCTCACTGGGGGAGCATCTGATGGTTCCACAATAACAACGGCTAATTCACAGTTACCTAGAACACGTTTATTAACTTGTAGTACCGGAAACGGCAAAATCTTTCCTTCCGAGCGTATATTGGAAAGGCTGAGAAGAAGCTCGTCTGTAATACGCAAGTTGGCGCAAGTTCGATCATCGTTAACTCCTACAAAAAGAACTCCAGGCTTTTTGTGATTTGGTAGATCGTTAGCGAAAGCACAAATTGCCTGTCTAAGTTTTTTCCCGTCTGAAATTGACGCTTTACGCTCAACTCTATCAGATTCAAGATCGCCTAGAAGTGCTGTCAACTCTTGATCATCCATGCGTCAGGCCCTAAGATTCTCCTTACTAATCATAGTCATTAAGGGTAGAGTTGCGATAAATCAGTCTAATGACCGCGCTGTACCGGAATGTTGCAACGCGTTGGCGAAGCGTCTGGTCCCTGTTTGATTCGCGTTGCAGGTAATGATCCGTCATTGCAAGATATTGCCGTGCAAAATGCTCGGGCGATCACCACAGGACACAGCTTCATCCTGTTAATGAAAGATGCATTTCCCATCAATTTTCTCAATGCCATTCAGCAATGCCCTGAAGTGTGCAACATCTACTGCGCGACGGCGAATCCGGTTGAGGTGATTGTTGCGAAGACAGAGCAAGGCGCAGGAATTTTGGGAGTCATCGATGGATTTTCTCCCAAGGGCGTTGAAAACTCGGAGGATGTGCAGGCGCGTCAGTCGTTCTTGCGGCAAATTGGCTACAAACTTTAGAAAATATTGAAAAAGGGTCCGGCGATTCGCCTTAATAATGGGAACCTGACTTGCGCTGATGCACGGCTGTCTTTGCATCTGGCTTAAACACCTGACCACTTTCAACCACTGCGTAGACGACCCAATGGTCGCCGCACTCCATACGGCTATCCACCCGACATTCTAGACACGCAGAGGCGTCCACCAAAATCGGCGACCCATTCTCGGCAGGTTGAGTTTCAAGGCCCGAAAATCGGTCTTCTCCGGGGGAGAAGGGCTTTAGGAAGTGCTTCATCATAGCGAGGTGGTTGTCGTCTGAAAGAATATTCAGCACGAACGGACTGCCAGGATAAAGCAATGATTCAATTGCCCGATCTTTCGCTACTGCGACTGTAAACCCTGGCGGGGTAAACGTGGCTTGAGACACCCACGATGCCAGCATGGCGCTTGAGACATCCTCTTTTTTGACGGTAACGACGCAGAGTGAGCCAACGATTCGTCCGACGGCTTGTTCGGTTGGGGAGAGGGTAGAAACACCGGGTTTGCCGCTAAGCTGGCGAGGTTGACGACGCTTTTTCGCCTTTTTCAAGGCTTGAGCAAAATCGGTGCCTGCTTCTTCACAGGCTTGAAGCGTTGCCTGAGTTGGTTTGAACTTCACGCGAATGGGGTCAAACACAAAACTGTAGCTGGCATCGCGTAGCTTATTTTCGAGTAAGTCAATGGCTTCTCCACTCCAGCCAAAGGAGCCAAAGACGCCAACGAGCTTGTCGGTTGATGCATTGGACAGAATGATGCCCAATGCAGTCTGGATTTGGGTGGGCGCATGTCCACCGAGGGTGGGAGACCCAATGATAAATCCAGAACATTTTTCAATGACGGTTTCGATGTCATTGGGGTCAGCCGCTTCGCAGTTGATCGACTCGACCCGGACGCCTGCTTTAGTAATGCCACGGGCGATCGCCTGAGCCAGCGTTGCGGTGTTTCCGTACGCCGAGGCGTAGAGCAATGCCACCATCAGATCTTGCCCTTTTTGCTGCGCGCTCCACTGCCGATAGTGGTGGGTGAGTTCGGTTAAGCCGTATCGTACAAGGGGTCCGTGCCCAGGCGCATAGAAATGTACAGGGGAAATAGTGGATAGCTTGTCGAGCGCAGTTTCCACCTGACGCGCATGGGGTGCCATGAGGCAGTCGAAATAGTAGCGGCGATCGTCGTTGAGCAGCGTCCATCCCTCATCAAACACCTGCTCCCCACAAACATGCGCCCCAAAAAATTTGTCGGTATAGAGAATCTCCGTCTTCGGATCGTAAGTGCAAAGCCCGTCTGGGTAGCGAGGAGTGGGCGTCAACACAAACTCTAAGCGATGCCCCTGCCCCAAATCGAGAATTTCCTCGCCCTTGATGACGCTGATATTGAGCGGTGTATCCGGAAACAAGTCTTTCAGGGCGATCGCCGCTGGATTTGAGCACACGAAGGTCACTTGCGGAGCAAAGTCTAACAGCGCTTTGAGCGTGACCGCTCGATTGGGGTTGACATGCCCCACAATCACGTAATCGAGAGTTTTGAGGTCAAACGCCTCAGTCAAGAGCGGTTCGTGTTGCTGCGTCACCCAGCGGAGTTGTGCCCACAGATTGCTCCAGAGCGGCAGGTGCGGCGCTCCGTTGCCATCGGCATCTAAGTCAGACTGGAGCGCGGTTAGAAACAAATGTGTGAACGATTCTCCGGGCGGATCAATCAGCGCCGAGCGATCGCCCTGAATCAAAAACGAGTTCGCAGTTGTTCCTTTTTCACGCGCATACTCAATCTCAAAACGCAACCGACTCCAACTGCGTGACCGATAAATCGTCGTGTCTTGGGCGATGGGTACTACTTGAACATCACGCGGCTTTTGGAGGACAGGACGCGAGGAAAGAGTAGAATTTTGGCTAGACATAGTTACTTCTTATCCTCTAGTTACGTTTAGTAGTAGTTTCCAACCTTCCGATGATGCACCGCCGTAGTTGCTTCGGGTTTTGACACCTTGCCAGTCTGAACGGTGCTGTAAACGATCCAGTGGTCACTGCATTCCATCCGGCTGGCAACCTCACACTCAAGGTAGGCAAGTGCTCCAACGAGCACCGGAGAACCATTATCTGCCGTGCGTGTCTTGATGCCTGCAAAGCGATCGCCCCCCGGTGGAAAGCGCTTTAAGAAATGCTTCATCAGGTGCTGATAATTGCCTTCTTCGAGCACGTTCAAAACGAAGCGATCGCCCACCTGCATCAGGGATTCGATGGCTCGATCTTTGGCAACTGCCACCGTAAAGCCGAGGGGTTCAAAGCTGGCTTGGGATACCCAAGACGCCACCATCGCCCCATTCAAGTCTCCCTTTTGAGCCGTGATGATATACAGCCCGCTGCTGATGCGCCCTAGTGCTTTTTCAAGATCGGCATCAATGGCTTTGATTTTCTTCGTGCGATCGCGCTGGGTGAGCCACTGTCCCAAGTCAGTCCCCGATTCTTCACAGATTTGATAGGTCGTCTCAGACGGGGTTTCTTTCACCCGAATCGCCGACACAACTTCTTTTAAGCCCAAATCTCGGAAACGGCTGACGAGCGGGTCGATGGGGTCATCATCTCCGCCGTAGGATTCAAACATGCAAATCACCTGTTTGCCATGAGCGGCAGCTAAGATGGTGCTCACAGCCGCTTGAGCATTTTTGGCGAATGAGCCGGAGGCAGGAGGCGTTGCAATCACGAGTGCAGATGCATGGCTCACCAGTTCATGAACTTCTTGCGGGTCAGCCGTTTTCAAATCCATCATTTCGACAGCCACGCCCGTTTTAGTGATGCCGTGGGCGATCGCTTGGGAGAGGCGATCGCTATAGCCATAATCGGAGACATAAAATACGGCTGCCGTGGTATCTGCCTTGGCTTTGGCTTGGCTCCACTGCCGATAGCGTCCGGTAAGCTCGATGAGGTTGTGGCGCAGGAGCGGGCCATGACCTGTTGCAACTGTTTCGATGGCACCCAGCTTATCCATTCGCTTCATGGCGCTGAGAACTGAGCGCGCATTCGGAGCCATCAAACACTCATAGTAGAAGCGAAAATCAGCTTCGATTGCCGCCAAGTCTTCGTCAAAAGTCGGGTCATTGCAGTAGTGCATGCCAAACGCATCGCACGTAAACAGCACATGGGTTTTGGCATCGTAGGTAAAAATCGTGTCGGGCCAGTGGAGATTGGGCGCATTTACAAATTCGAGCTGATGCCCGTTGCCCAAATCAAGCGTGTCCCCATTCTTGACGACCTTGCGCTCGAACGGCGTATGCACTAAATCTTCTAAAAAGGCGATCGCCACCTTTGCTCCCACTACGATCGCTTGGGGAGCAAGCTCCAATACATCTTTTACCAAACCGCTATGGTCAGGCTCAGTGTGGCTAATAATCAGGTAATCGATGGTTTTAGGGTCGATTAGCCCTGTAAGGGTGTCGAGATAGAGCTGTCGAAATTTTTCGTGGGAGGTGTCAACAACAACGACCTTCTCCCCCCGGATAATATACGAGTTGTAGGTCGTGCCGTTTTGTAACCCAAATTCGATGTCAAAGCGATCGCGATCCCAATCCAGCGATCGAATCACAGTCGTATCGGGCGCAATCTCTGCGGTTTGCATCGTGAACCGCTTTTCAACAGGACTGGCGATCGCGACCATAACAACCTCCTCTAAAGAGATGAAGAATACTTCACTTTTCTTTATCTTCCTCCAAACTGGGTCAGAATGGAAACCACGATGCGCTTGAAATGGGCAATTAAACTGCGCGACAATTCTCTAGAATCAAATGTTCAAGGGGCTGTAAGACCCATTAGAAATACAAATTCAAAGAATTCACAGGGCTGACGCATTCACAGAATGGAGCTGGGACAAGGTCTGTCGTGTGGGTAGTTCAACCACAAATTCGGTGCCGCGTCCAATGGTCGAATGGCAGGTCAGCATTCCGTGATGCCTCTCGACAATGATTTGATAGCTGATCGCCAGTCCTAAGCCAGTCCCTTTGCCGACGGGTTTAGTCGTGAAGAAGGGATCAAACAACCGCGATCGCGATGATTCAGGGATTCCTAGACCGTTGTCCGTAATTCGAATGATGAGGCGATCGGTCAGAGTAACTTGAGTTTGAATCCAAATAGTCGGCGGGTCGTTGGTGACACCCTGATCAGCACTATTCGGGCGATCGCTCACCGGCTCTTGCATGACCCGGTCTTCAACCGCATCGATTGCATTGCTGAGCAAATTCATAAAAACCTGATTGAGTTGCCCCGGATAGCATTCAATCATGGGAATTTCCCCATAGTCTCGAATGACCTGAATATCAGGGCATTTAGGCTTCGCTTTGAGTCGGTTTCGCAGAATCATCAGCGTGCTGTCTAGCCCCGCATGAATATCGGTTTCTTTTACATCTGCCTCATCATGACGAGAAAAGGAGCGGAGCGAACGAATAATGTCAAGAATGCGATCGGCTCCAACCTGCATTGAACGCAACAGCTTTGGCAAATCCGCCTGCATAAACTCTAGGTCAATTTCTTGGGCTTTGTCCTCAATCACAGTGGGAGTATCTGGATAACTTGCCTGGTAGAGTTCGATGAGAATCAATAAATCTTCGATGTAGCGATGGGCATGATGCAGATTGCCGTTGATAAAATTGACTGGGTTATTGATTTCATGAGCAACCCCTGCGACCAGTTGCCCCAGGCTCGACATTTTTTCTGCTTGAATCAGTTGCCCCTGAGTATGCGTTAATTCGCCCAGTAAATGCTCAAGCTCGCTGGCTTTATCTCGGAGCTGCTGCTCTGATTTTTGGAGGTCTTCCTCGGCGATTTTGCGCTCTGTGATATCTCTCAGCACGGCCACATATTTGCCTGCCTCCGGTGACACCAGCGAAATCGATGAGGCTAACCGAGATGAGATCGTCACTTCTACTACTCTAGGCGAGGCCGTGGGCTGATGAACCGCTCGTTCGCTGCGCTGGGACCATTCTTCTGGAATGTCAGACAGCCCTACCAAAAATCTCGATAACGGATGCCCAATGACATCACTCATGGGCAAACCAAACAGCGACTCCGTAGCAGCATTTGCCCGACGAATGGCACCGTATTCGTCTAAGACGAGAATGCTGTCTACCGCCAAGTTAAAGAAACCCTCGGCACGCTCGCGGGCTTCTGCCATGGCGCTCACTTGAGGAAGGGTTGTCCAGCAGGCGATCGCCACGCCGACGAACGCGACGCTAAGAATCACAACAACCAGCAGATTGCCGCTGATCACATCGGGCGCACCGTCAATCATAGATCGAATGCCCCAACTGATGGCGATCGCTCCACAAATCAGAGTAATCAGCCCGCTCACCTGAATCGCGACAAAATCACGCCCCTCTTTGACCGACATCTTGGCATGCGATCGCCACGACTCTGCCTGAAACGGGGCCAGCGGAATTTGAGGAATGAGATAGCAGCCAATGCCAATCAAAACAGGGAGCGCTAGACCAATGAGTAAATCGTGCCACCCCCAGGCAATGCCGCCCACAACTAGGGCGATCGCTTCTAAGATGGCAAATCCTAATGACCACCAGGGATATAACACGTCCGATTCCTCGCGCTGCTGCCACAATCCCCAATGAAAGACCACAAATGACAGCAGCCACCCCACGCCCGTCACCATGACGATTCGATGGACATCGCCCCACCCTAAGCACAGCAAGCTGAGGAATAGGGTTAGCACGAGACTCGGACCCAACACGCCAGACCGAGACGTCACCGAGAAGATGGAAGGTAAATATCCATCCAAAGAAAGCTGATACAGAATTCGAGGGCAGTTAGAAACGGCAGTCGCACATGACAATAATGCCCCCGATGCAATCAAAAATGTCACCAAGAATGGAGCAAACTGCCCCCAAAACGGTGTGGCAATCAGGAGCTGCTCAAATGGGTTAGTTGTAAATTTATTCGGTGTCAATGACGATAACGGAGCAAGTCTCATCAACACCCACGATCCAACTAGATATACGACTGGAATTAATCCCGCTGCGATCGGGAGAATGCGGAGTGTTTTTTTAGGTTGACGACTATCTGCAACAAATGCAGATGACGTTTCGCAGGCATAGACAGCATACGCCGCAATAATGTACCACTTCGCCCATTTCATCCCGTCGAAGGTCGACCAATCTGACGGCATCACGCCAGGGCTAGCCGGTGAAATCAACAGCCAGCCGCCTCCCTGAACGCAAAACCAAAGCAATAGCGCAACCGCAGGCACCACAAAAACCAAGTGAAGAATGCCGAGGGCACGAGTTCCACTAAAGGCAACAAAGAAAGCAATAACTGTAAATCCAATTTCTAAGATCACCCGGGGGCAATATAAACCGAGCGGGGCTAAATTTGACTCAATTAGAGCGGTCAAGATGATGGCATTGACGGGTAAGACAGCTACCCAGCTAATAAAATATCCCAGTGCAACATAGGTACTGAGAAACGGCGCATCAGGCAAGAGGCGCGTAATATAGTTGGGTGTTCCACCTGATAGGTCGGGCCATAGACTTCCTAGATGCTTAACTTGGAGGTTGATGATCACTCCAATAACGACTCCTGGAAGCCATACCCAAATGGCCTGTGCCCCTAATTCTGCCTGCATGCCGGGTGCGGCACCCAGCCAAAGCAATAGCCCCGTTAGACCAAAGCCCCAGGTTTCTAATGAGCTAAGACTTCTGGGAAGATGACTAGTGGGTATCGAGCTAACGCGGGGGAATTCGCGCAAAGATGGGATATTCACTCGCTGTAGTAAAGGAATATGATTCCAGAATTAACAGGGTTCCAGAGATATGGTTTGAGATAGATGCATTAACACAGATGCTTCACATTGAACAGGCTTCACGCTGACGCAGCGATGTAGATTATTCCCAATGCAAAGCTAGACCAAGCTAAATTAACTCACAAACAGCATTCGCGTCTCACTGACTCGTTTTGCAGGGTAGATTCACCGGGTATTCAACACGCCAACGCTTTATCGTTTGGTAGATGAGACTGATCAATGATGGTATTGCCCTGATCGAGGTGCACGCCCCTGATTCAGTGATTCACTGACTAACTTATCATCCTGTCACAAGACTGATAGGCTCAGTGGTGCGATTGACTACGAAATGTGGGGCGATCGCCCAGAGATTTGGGATATGCTGGTTTCCTAAGAGTCAATCAGCGTTGAATACTTTACGCTAGAGCTACAGAGGTTAGAAGAACTTGTGCTATGCCAACGAATCTAAACCATCCAGCGACGCTGCAATCGGCTCTTCGAATTCGTGCCATCGTCTCATCGGATAATAGACTCGAACTTGAACTGCCCCCGGGCTCAGAAGGGCAAGAAGTGGAGGTGCTGGTCATTTTGCCGGACGCCTCTACCCAGCAGACGCCTAAGAAAGAACAAACTATTTTAGAAATCATCGAAAATGCGCGAAAGCGACATGCAACTCGGACAGCAGAAGAAATTGATCAACAAATTCGAGTTGAACGAGAGTCATGGGACGACTAGAAATTCTTTCATCAGCTCTAGTTTATGTGGACACTTCAGTTGTTATCTACACGATCGAAGAGAATCCGAGCTATTATTCCTTGCTTCGCCCTTTATGGGAAATGTTCCAGGCTAATGAGATCACTATCATGAGTAGTGAGCTGACTCTCATGGAAACTCTGGTGGTTCCGTTAAGGAACTCTGACGACACTCTGGTTGAAACTTACGAACAGTTGTTGCTTGGATCCTTAATGCATCTGATGTCAGTTAATCAGCCTGTTCTTCGAGAGGCAGCCCGCTTGCGTGCATCTACTTCTTTAAAGACACCGGATGCTATTCACGCAGCAACAGCATTGATGCAAAGCTGTACGCTATTTTTAACCAATGATGACGCATTTCGCCGAATCAGAGACTTGCCTGTCACTGTGTTGAGTGAAGTACGTGCAGCGGAATGATCCCAATCGCTCCTAAATTAGCTTCTGTGTATGCCAAAGCAACGAATCGATATTTTGTTAGTAGATCGCCATCTTTGCGACTCTCGGCAGCAGGCACAGCGGCTGATTCGGGCGGGAGAGGTGATGATCAATCAGCAGGTGATTGATAAGCCGGGAACGGAAGTAGATGAGGCAGCAGAGATTCACGTTAAAGCGCGATCGCCCTTTGTATCGCGAGGGGGCGAGAAACTATCAAAAGCACTGTCTGAGTTTCCAATCCAGGTTAATGGGCGCATCTGCCTGGATGGAGGGATCTCAACGGGAGGATTTACCGACTGTTTGCTGCAAGCTGGCGCCTCAAAAGTTTACGGCATAGATGTGGGCTATGGGCAAGTGGCCTGGAGTCTGCGCCAAGATCCGCGAGTCATCATCAAAGAACGCACCAATTTGCGCCATCTTACCCCAGACCAGCTCTATGAGTCGGGTCAGCCTGATGCCGATTTTGGGGTCGTCGATGTTTCATTTATCTCTCTAGCCAAAGTGTTGCCTGCCCTATGGACGCTGTTACACCCCCCTCGCGAAGTCGTGCTACTGGTCAAACCCCAGTTTGAAGTGGGGCGAGACAAAGTAGGCAAGAAAGGGGTCGTGCGGGATGCGACCATTCAGGCAGGGGCGATCGCCCACGTCTTGAACTCAGCCCGTGAATTGGGATGGAACTTCGCCGGATTAACGTGGTCACCGCTACTAGGTCCAGCCGGAAACATCGAATATTTGCTCTGGATGACGATGGACAACGCAAATCCCACGCCGACGCTGAATGATATTCAACACTTAGCTCAGACTGCCCAGCAAGCACTAGGGCGCGCCAAGGAGTAAGGAGGTTGCATGATAACGGTGAAGTTATGTTGTGTTTCTATTGAGCTGGACTCAACTGTCCTAGCTCAACACTAACTGTGTCAAAACGATTATCGCCAGGATGATAAGAGAGGATTTCTAAGCCAATCGGCTCACCCGTTGTTGAGTCTTTGATTAGGATGACCCCGTCCCTTAGCTCAGTGCCGATTTGCTCTTTTCGGGGAGGTTGCCAGAATACCGTTAGCAGTTCTGTTTCTGGTTCGTAGAAGACTTTTATCTGTGCCATATAGACTCTCCTTCTTTGCTTGTATCAGTTTGGTAAGCGGTAATTAAGGAGATTTTCACGAAAGAATCTACTGATCTGTGCTTGTATCCCGTGGCAAAATCCAAGGACCAGCCTCACAATCGGGCATTTCAGGAGCTGATCCAGCACGAGAAGTTAGTTGATACAGTTTTAACGCCCGATAATCTTGAAAATATGGGAATAAAATATTACTGTTTTGACAATTCGGTTTAAAACACCAAAAACCGCTACCTCAGTGCTGGTGCGGTCTAGTGCGGCAGTCATACGACTACCCCTGAGCTAAGCTCTGCTTGCAGAATACTCAACAAGATAGACTTAATCAAGCATTGTGCAGTTTAATCTTTCGAGCAAGGTCTAACCATGGGATAGTGAGTTTCGCCTTGTTTTCGTCACCTCTTCCCAATCCAAAGATGTGTTACCAATAGCAGGCTTTGCGAATCTTGACCTGTTACGCTGAACAGCAGGCAAGTTTCCACCCCTCCTCAACGTCTAGACCTGGAGTTTTGCAAAAAAACTCTAGATTCAACGATGGACTCGATATCACCATCGGGATGCATCCAATCGTGGATTGTTCGCCAAGTATTTGTCAATGAATGTTATCAAGGTCATATCGTATGGTTATGCGGGACTTTGCCCTCGCGAATCGCCACTGGGAAGACGAGGCGATCGCCCCTTCGATTCAACTAGATGGTTCTCAACTCCAGGTACAACCGCTGATTATTGCCGGAGATCCGACCGGAAGCCCTCCTGATTTTCCAGCCAATCGCGTCGACCCCAATACCGCGAATTCACCGTTTGCCGGAGTCGGAAGCCTCACTATCACCCCTTCCCCAACCGAATCATTTTTGTGTAGCGGTGCGGCGATTAGTCCCCGGCATATTCTCACGGCGGCTCACTGCCTAGATGTGGAGGGGGAAGACGGCATCATCGACGTGCAGCCTGGGGATGTAACGGTCAACCTGAATGTTGGCAGTGATTTGTCAAACCGCATCACAGCCAGCGCTCTCGATCTTTTCCCCGAGTATGCAGGCTTTTCAAATGGCCTCAATAATGACCTGGCGATCGTGACGCTGAGCGACGATTTACCTAGCAATGTGCCGATTTATTCGCTCTTTCGCGACCCGTTGCAACCCGACACGATTCTCACCTTGGTCGGGTATGGCACAACAGGCACTGGTCTAGTCGGGTTTGTAGAAGGCACGGCCAACCCAGCCATTAAACGAGTCGGGCAAAATCAAATCGAAGATACGACCCTGTTAACGCAGTTTGTCCCAGATATTAGTGAAAATTTCCTGTTTGATTTTGATGGCCCCGATGCGTCAACGAATTCTCTAGCAGTTTTAGGGTCAGGGTTAACGCTGGGCAATACGGTTGAAGCAACAGTGGGTCCGGGCGATTCGGGGGGGCCAAGTTTCATTCAAGTGGGTGGTGAGCTGCTTTTGGCGGGTGTTAATACGTTTGCCTTTGCGTTTCCTGATGCCTTTGCGCCTCCAGAGGATGCGGTGATTCAAGGTACGTTTGGCAGCGGTGGCGGTGGCGTGATTCTTTCTGATCCTGAAAAGCTGGCGTGGATTGACAGCATTATTGGCACTGTTCCGCCCGATGCATTGGGGCAAATTTCAGGCAGTCTATGGAACGACCTCAATGGCAACGGAGTGCGCGATACGACTGAACCCGGACTTGCCAACTGGACAGTGTATTTGGATGACAACCAGAACGGAGTGCTGGATTTAGGAGAGTCGAGCACCATCACGGATGTCCAAGGTAACTATGGATTCCAAGACTTGGCTCCTGGAACCTACACCGTTGCTCAAGGTATCCCCCCGGAGTGGACGCAGACGTTTCCAGCGATGGGCCACCTTGTGCTGCTGAATGCCGACTTTAGCGACGAGGCGGGGACGCCTAACTTAGACGGATTTACGATCGATAACGCGAATGATTCGATCGAAGGGCTGTGGCATCTGTCAACGGGGCGCGGCATCCAGGCGGGGCACTCGGCAGATGACAGCCTCTATTTTGGAACAGGTGAAGGGAGCACAGGCGGCGGGACGTACAATGTGACGCCCAATGTGGGCGATCGCACGGCAGGGCAAATCACTTCTCCGGTGATCGACTTGGCACCGTTGTCAGCCGCAGAATTATCATTCAACTATTTTCTGAATGTTGAACCATCGGCAGAGAGCGATCGCGCTCAGGTTCTCATTGCTCAAAATGGAGGTGCCTTTCAGCCCGTTCTAGAGAAGGGCAATGGCTTGAGCATATCTGCAACCAGTGCGGCGGCGTGGCGATCGGCGACGGTTGACCTGACGCCGTATGTCGGCAGCACCATTCAGATTCAGTTTGATTTTGATACGGTCGATCATCTGCTGAATTCGCTAGAAGGCTGGTATGTCGATGATGTGGTTGTGGAAGGAGTTGGCAGCACCGCATACACCGTGGCGATCGCCCCAGGGCAAACACGATCAGGCATTGACTTTGGCAATCAGCTCATCAGCGCCTCCCCTCCAGTCAATCCATTAGATGGAGACAATGTTCTCATAGGAACAAACGGCGCAGATACGCTCAGGGGAGAAAATGGAGACGATATCCTGCGCGGCAAGGGAGGGGCAGACAGGCTCTACGGCAATCTCGGAGCAGATAGTCTCAACGGCAATGGTGGCGGAGATGTGCTGTTTGGCGGCATCGGTGCCGATACGCTCCGGGGTGGCATTGGCGCAGATGAGCTGCACGGCAACGGTGGGGCAGACACCCTAATTGGCAACGGCGGCGATGATGTGTTGATAGGTGGACTCGGGCGCGATACGCTCACGGGCGGGCGAGGGAGCGATCGCATTGTCTATCGGCAACTGGGCGATCGCCGTGACACAATGACTGACTTTAACCCCAATCAGGATGTCATCGATATCAGCCCGATTTTTAATCGCCCCGCCTACAGCAGCAGCAATCCATTTGATGACTACGTGCGGCTTGTACAACGAGGAAGCCACACCCACGTTCAAGTTGACGCCAACGGCGGGATGCCGAATGCGTTTCAAACCTTGGTAATGCTCGAAAACGTTGATGCAAATCGCTTGAGCGCCAGCCAGTTTATTCTATGAAAGGTCGTCTCTGATCGACGGCTGCGCAATTTAGACTATAATCCCCATTCGGAGCTATTAACCCGTCGCACCTGATATATGAATTCTGCACCCATTGGCGTTTTTGATTCTGGGGTCGGTGGGTTGTCCGTATTACGCGCCATTCGGACAGCGCTTCCCAAGGAACACTTGTATTATGTTGCGGATTCGGGGCATGTTCCCTATGGCATCCGGACTGCTGACTATCTTCGGCAGCGCGCCATGGCGTTGAGTCATTTTCTACTAGAGCAGAATGCTAAGGCACTCGTGATCGCGTGTAATACGGCCACCGTTGCAGCCGTCGCCCATCTTCGCGCAACAGTATCAGTTCCCATCGTGGCCGTTGAGCCTGCTGTGAAGCCTGCGGTCACGATTACCAAATCAGGTGTTGTGGGCATCTTGGCGACCGAGGCCACATTTGCTAGCGCCCAGTTTTCCTTGCTGCGCGATCGCTTTGCAGCCAAGGTGACGATTCTAACGCAAGCGTGTCCGCTACTTGTTCAGCAAGTCGAAGCTGGGGATCTCACCAGTTCTACCACCTATACCCTAGTCAAACACTACACAGAACCGCTCTTGGCAGCCGGTGCAGATACGCTCGTGCTGGGCTGCACCCATTACCCGTTCCTTCGCCCCACGATTAATCAGGTTGTTGGAACAGACGTCTCGATTATCGACACGGGAGAAGCGGTGTCTCGTCAGCTATCGCGCGTGCTTGCCGAACGCAACTTGCTGAATATTGAGTCTCAGAGAGGGACTGAACGCTTTTGGACGAGCGGCGAGGTGCCTCCCGCTCAACAGGTCATCTCAACCTTATGGGGGCATTCCGTAAAGGTAGAATCATTGCCTTAGGCGATCGCCCCACCAGGTATACCAATTCTCGATTTTGGATTTGCGATTTTGGATTGACAGCCACCAGCCTTGCAGTTCTAGCCTGTTCATATGTGGCCTTACTTTGAAGAATTGGCATTAGGGCATTGCTCATCGACGAATGATTTTCGGAGGGGCAATAGCCCTATGGGCATGGCCAGGCGAGCCTATGACAAAGACAGGCGTGCCTATTCCAGAGACAGGCTGGCCTATGATTTTTACAGGCGTGCCTCTTCCAGAGACAGGCGTGCCTATTCCAGAGACAGGTGTGCCTATTCCGGAGACAGGCGTGCCTATTCCAGAGACAGGCGTGCCTCTCCCAGAGACCAGCAAACCCATTCCAGAGACAGGCACGTGTAGAATTTCTACTAGATCAGAATCCTCTTCGGATAGAATAGCGGCAACTCGATGAACCCGATGCCCAGGCGTTGTGCTGATGATCAGTGTTGAAGAAAGCCTTGCCTTCCTTGCGAGTGCTCCTCTGGAGAATGCCCCTGAATCGCTGAAAGAATTTATCAATCGCCCACTGATGCAGTGGAGCATCGCGCTCTTTGTCATCGTGGGCATCGTGCTTACCTATCTCAAAACCCAAACTGAAGCGCTGGATAAAACTATTGCCAACCTCCAAAGCGTCTGGACGCGGATAGGCGGAAGCGCTTCATCCACTGCACCCGCTCAAGAGTTTGCGGAGACGAGAAAGAAGCTAATTGCCGCCTTTCAAACTAAGGTTGCCATTCGCCTAGAAGATGCGCTGCATCAAAATTACATCATCCCGCTGGAGTGGGGCGATCGCCGCAGCGAAGTAGGACGTCGGCAGCCACGAGCCATTATTCCATTGGTGGGCTGATTGGTGGGCTGATTGGTGGGCTGAAAGCAGAAGTTCAGATTCGCACAACGCCCAATCAGGGCATTTGGGATTCTGCTAGAAACGTGTGGATAATTTCCGCGATCAGCTATCCTGCTTGTCTGACTCTCGCGACCCTCCTGAAGTATGCTATGGGGCAACCATTTACGATACCAGACGTTTTGTTGGAAGCGATCGCCTACACTTTGATGTTCGGCTTTGGTGTTGGTGGAGGAATAGCCTGCGTTCAGCATCTTGCCTTGCGCTTTGTCTTATGGCAATCGGGCTGTAGCCCCTGGAACTATGCTCAATTTCTAGAATTTGCGTCAGAACTACGCTTCATTCAGCGGGTAGGGGGGCGATATCGGTTTATTCATGATTTGCTGAGAGAGCATTTTGCCGAATTATCGTAGGGGCGATTGGCGTTCGCGCAGCGTAGGCTCTTGTCTAATCGTGTCATAGCCAAAACCTGATCATAACTATGAAATTGATTAAGAAGACTGTTAAGGTAAAAAGTAACTTAGCGTGGAGTAATCCTCTATGACATCTAGAGAACAGCTTATTCGTGAAATTGAACAAGTCCCTGATTCTCTGGTAGAGGAAGTCTTAGATTTTCTGCTGTTTTTAAAGAATAAGCAGCAACAAAAAACTCTCATGGTTAGTCGCGTCACTAATCAGCCACATCAGAACAGTGTCTTAGACCGCATGGGAGGAGTTCCACCTCATTTGATTTCTGATGGGAATTTATCAGACCGAGATACTCGTCGAGCAGTGATTGCATCACGTTTACAAGACCATCATCAACAGAGGCAATGACTGATCCTCCTATCATTTTGGTAGACACGGGGTTATTAGTTGCCTTTTATGATTCAGCAGATCGATATCATGATCAAGTCGTCAAAATTTTTGCTGAATGTACTAGCCGACTTATAACCACTGAAAGCTGTGCTACAGAGTTTATGTGGTTATTAGCTACTGATTGGCGAGTACGGAATGAGTTTTTGTATCACTTAACCAATCAGATTTATGAATGTGCTTCACTCTTGTCTCAAGATTTTGCCCGGGTTGCTGAACTAAATGCTCAGTACGCAGATTTGCCAGCAGATTTTTCAGATTTGTCTCTCGTGGTCATTTCAGAACGGCTAAACATTTGCGATCGCCACTTTAGATAAAGACTTTGATATCTATCGCCGTTATCGGAACCAGCCATTTAAACGAGTTTTTATCCCTGAATAACCTTTAGAGCGATCGCGCAGCGTAGGTTCTGACTAATCGCCCAGTGTAGGCTCTGCCTAATCTCAACTATCAAGCGTTTGAGAACTTTAATGGAACTTTTGGAGTTGAGTGGTTATGATGGGGCGATCGCGTTTATACAGAATATGGTAATCGTCATCAAGTACTGCCCCTTCTCATCACGTGCATAATCCCCTAGCTAAGCTGTAACCATCTCAGGTGGTGTATCGGGTGAGGTTGGCTCAAAATGCAACACCATCATCTGATCGGGGCGCAGCCCTAATGATTCATACGTACGTCCGTTGCGATCGCTAAATTCAACTTCGAATGCTTTGCCATTGGCTAATGTCTCAACGACTGTTCCGACTTGGCCTCGCCATAGGTTGTATTGAGGGAGGTTAACGGTTAAGGCAACTACATCGAGTAATTTGACTGGATTGGCTGTCATGCTCATCACTCTTATCAGTTAAAGGGGATAGCAGGTTGTTAGTTTTGGAATCTCAGAACCATGCTCAATGATCCACGCACTCCGCAAAGTTGCACTTCTATGTTTACGAATATCAACAACTGCTTTCTCTGCATTGGGAATAAGCATAAAGAAACAGCTTTTAGTGAGTATTTATAAATCTACTGTGATTTAATCCTTACTATTTCTAGATTTAATAGATTAGTACGAGGTTCGCAGTAAGGGATTAGGGTCTGAGTTTATTCGAGCAGTCGATGCCTGTTTATCGGCGATCGCCCGAAATTCTTAAGCATATTCAGTTGTATACAAAGACGTGCGTCGAGCGCTAGTGCGTCGGTTTCCCTACAATATTTTTTATCTGATTGAGCAAGATATAGTCATCGTTTTGGCCTGTTTCCACGCAAAGCGCAATCTAAAGCAGTGGAGAGAGCGAATCGATTGAAGTGATAGACGATCGCAATTGAAGTGATTTATGGTTATCCTACCTACTATCAATGGTTTGGAGAAACTCTTTTAGGAGATAGGGCATTATGATTTCCTCTATGTCAGCTTTCAATTTCCATGTTTTGTTGGAGAAAACTGAAACAGGGCGGATAATTGCATCAATTGCTGAATTAGCAAACTGCCGAGTAGAAGCAGCAACCCGTCAAGA
>JBNPEG010000139.1:0-4261 GCA_051117555.1 Elainellaceae cyanobacterium
AGCTGAGTGATAGTCTAGCAGGGCTTGTTTACAGGGATAGCGATTGTAAATTCAGTTCCTTGCTCCCGTTCAAAACTGACATCTAGATGGCTGTCATGTTTTTTGGTAATAATTTTTCGAGCATTGGTATTAGTGATCAATAATCGTCATCGGTCAACATTAAGATTGCAGCCGTTACAGAAGGATTGTCATCGGTCAACATAGGATTGTAGCGGCTACAGAAGGATTGTCATCGACAAACATACCATTGTCATAGAGCAACATCGAATGATCAGGGCTCGACATATGAATGTCATCGGTCAACATAGGATTGCAGCCGTTACAGAAGGATTGTTATCGACAAACATGCCATTGTCATAGAGCAACATCGAATGATCAAGGCTCAACATATGAATGTCATCGATGATCATTGAATTGCGATGACTCATATGACGGTGATTTACCCTACAGAAGCATTGCGATCGCCCAACATGTCTCTGCACGCTTCACAGCAGCACCGCGATCGCTCAACGTGCGAACAGCCGCTAGTATGTTAGTTTTTTCAGTCAATCAGTATTGGAGCTTGCTCAGATGAGGCGATCGCCCGATGCTGACGCTGGATGAGCCGAGCTTGAATCATATTCACTAGTTGCGTTTGCGTCGTTCGTGGTTTCAGCGGTGTGTGATGCCCCATTCTGCGAGGATATCTCTGGGTTTCGAGAAACAAACGCCTGCTGAGGGATGCCGATTTCAATGCCTTCTCGTTCAAACGCAAGCCTGACGCGCAGTCGAAATTCTCGTCCGACGCTCCATTGTTGAAGCGGTTGAGTCTTGATCCATACACGAATCAAAATCCCGGCGTGGGTCATCTGGTCGACGCCTAAAACGTCTGGCATTTCTAGGATTCGATCATGCCAGTCTGGAGAGTTATACATCTCCTGAGCAACGTCTGTCAAAATGGCGATCGCCCGTTTTATATCGGTGTCATAGGCAACCTCAATCGCGAAGTCAACCCGCGACCAGCTTCGAGTCAAGTTTTCTACCTGACTGATAGCCCCGTTGGGAATCGTAATTAAACGACCTTCCGCATTGCGGATTTGAGTAATTCGTAGGTTCATGTTTTCAACCAGGCCGACCGTTGTCCCGATAGCGATGACATCTCCTACGGCATATTGATCTTCCCAGAGAATCAGGCATCCTGTGACTAGATCTCGCACCAAGTTTTGAGAGCCAAATGAAATAGCAAGACCTACAATCGCTCCGCCAGTTAATACAGAACTGGTCGGAATTCTGAGCTGCCCCATCGACCAAAGAATCGCAGCTCCATAAAAAATAAACGTCGTTAAACCTCGGAGCGCCGCTGTCACAGTCGAAGCCCGCAATGATTTTCGCTGGACATCTTCTAAACCGAATAGACTAATCTGATTATCTGCCCATGCTCGAAAGAGACGGTCTAGAAACGTATCAACGAGGCGATCGGCCAAGCCTGCTAGAAAAAAGGCAAGTGACAGCGTAACCGGGATCTCCAGAATTGTGAGCGCAACCTCTCTTGTCTGAGGAAATCGATAGAGAATCCAGAAGATCCCTGCCGTCCAAATAACGACTTGCACCCACCGCAAAAGCCATCGTAATGACGCATTGAGTTTGAGCTGTGATTGTAAATTAAACTGATCTTGCACCACCGTAAGAAAGGCCAACCGATTGATTGCAAATGTGTCATCTGGCATACTCTCTGATGAGGGCGTGGATGCAGCTAATTCGGTAGCTTGCTGCATTTTGAGGGCGCGACGATGCGCTTTAATTAAACGCTGTAAGAGCCAGATGCCAATGCTCAGCCCTGCCGTGCCCAATGCAATCATGAACGATTCTCGAAACTGCCGGACTATTGCGCCAGGCAAGCGCTCTCCCAATGCGTGATGAAGGGCTTGATAGGTTCGATATTGCCAACGTTTAGCTAGCTCTTCAATGGTCAATCCATGAAACTGAGCATCTAAATCGGTTACGGTCAATAACTGTTGAGGACGAGAGCGATAGCGATCTGTCGCCTGCAAAATCGTCGCTCCATTTAGCTCAGAAATAATGACTCGAAATGTTTCGGGGTCGAATTGAGTGAAATACAGCGTATCCTGCATAGGCGGAACGAGATTCAGACTAGTGCTCAGCCGATCGTCGTCAATCTCAATCACCCGTTGAAGATTAACCTGGATTTGCTCGACCCGTTGTTCGACCGGAATGATATCGTCTGGGTTGCTGCGATCGCGTACGGTGGGTGACGTCACCTCAAACAAGATCTTGCGCTCAAACTTAACGGGTGCAACTTCTACAAATCCGTATCGGGTAACGTCATCGGGCGGACGACTCGGATCGTCATTAGATGAAGACTGGAGCGAAAACTGCCCCAGGGCAGCCGTCGAGCCGCTGACAACCAGGATTACTGTGAGAAAGCTAATGACTGGCAACTTGGCGATCGCCCAAATCCGCCGAAATTCAGACAAGACCATCAATCTCTATCCCTATCCCTATGACATGACGATGACCGCACGCGTAACGGCCTAACGGTATTTAATTCATCATCCTATGTGGTGATTAATCTATTCCAATTCACCCAACTGGATGTTGATTGTCAGCCTTGTTGCCACCCAATGAGAAGATAGCCCCAATGGCTTTAATGGAAGGGGTCGAGCAGCCGATAGCGCGTTGCAATTATATAAAAAAATCCCCAGCATTGCCGGGGATTCTTGCTAACTTATCAACAATTCATCAACAATTCATCAACGTTGGAGCTAGTTAGGCAGCCATTCAAGAACCGCTTCTTCTTTGGTGTTGGTTCTCCGATCGGGAGTTTCGCGATTAAACTTCATATGGATTGAACGCGTTTGTTCGCCATCTGCCGCAACCGCCATGATGGGATAATCAATCAGCCCATCTTGGAACGACATCTGGAAACGGAATGTTCCATCTGGGTTGAGTTTAATCGGCTGTCCACCGATATAAACCGTCGCATCTGGCTCAGTTGCTCCATAAACAATGAGTTCGGCATCTGCAATCAGCCAGAATTTCCGAGGACGGATGGGAGGCGCAGACGCAGAGAAGCCAACGCCTGACATGCCAACACCGGACATGCTCATCCCCACGCCTGACATGCCCATGCCGACACCAGACATGCTCATGCCGACACCGGACATGGTTGGGACTGCCCACATGCCCACACCTGAAGGGAAGACATAAGAGCTGACGGCTTGCTCAGGAACCTGGTGCATGGAACCAAACAGCGAGCCTGCTACACGTTGAGCTTCGGCAGATTGAGCCATGCCAAAGACCTCATCGTAGATAGGATTGCCAGCCATAGTCACGCGCTGAGCAGGGGGAACCAGTTGCAAGAAGGTCTTGCCCTGAAGCTCCTCATCCCAAGACACCGTAATGAACTGATCGTCGACCCAATCAGACGGGTAAACGGGCGGAATTCTGACCGATGCTGACCGCGCGAGAACCAGCCAGCGCCCATCCGATGCCAAATAACCAATTTCCACCGCATAGTCGCGATCGCTCACAGGAATAGGTAAATACCACTCCCGCGCTAGCTCATCGCATTCATATTGCTGAAGGCTGTGAGGACGCTGATAATCAAGATCGATATCAGTCACATCGTACAACCGTAGAGCTAAGCGAGTGCCGCCTTGGCTGCGTAGGGCTTCTTTGTTGTTATTTGGAATGTCCCAATAGATATATGCCCATTGGGGATCACGGGGCATCATAACAATGCGGCTTTCGCCATAGCCATCGGGCAAATCTTGGAGCCCCTCATCAACGGTCGCCAGAGAACCGCCTGTGCGATCAGTTTGACCCACATCAAATTTTGCTGCTTCCACTTCTTCTTGAGCCTCCATGGGCTGTGAGATTGATGGGGCAAATGACTGAGCCGTTGTCGATAATGACCGACTTTTCTCTGCTTCCCGAATAGACGCAATCAACTGCTCTTTGCGCATGCGGCTATAGCGAGACACACTACATTCGCTGGCAACTCGGCGAAGTTGCCTCAATGTCATTTCTTCTAAGGGGGGACGCTCGGGTGACATAAATAACCTCCGGTAGCTTCAAGGGTGGGTGGCGTGATTAGGGATCAACCGTAAATGCAAGTCAGCGAATTTGGAGCGAAACAATGATTTTGGGATCACGGGGATCACTGTCTGACCATATCTTGCAGAAAACCAAGTTAGAGATCAAGCCCCCTGATCCCCTGATTTATCAGATTTCCACCCAATAATCGGCAAGACGGGGATCA
>JBNPEG010000139.1:4361-6543 GCA_051117555.1 Elainellaceae cyanobacterium
AACAATGATTTTGGGATCACGGGGATCACTGTCTGACCATATCTTGCAGAAAACCAAGTTAGAGATCAAGCCCCCTGATCCCCTGATTTATCAGATTTCCACCCAATAATCGGCAAGACGGGGATCACAATGTCATAAAACAATGACATTAAATCAGACGGGGATCAAGTGTCGGGATCAAATTGTCAGGAAATTTTGACAATTTGATGGGCAGTTTTACAAGCGCGTGCGATCGCCCAAAGAACTGGGGCGATCGCACACCAGCTTTCCCAGCGTGTTCCCCTGGTTAAGAGTGATGCCCTAAACTGTCTGGCTAAGGCTATAGTTTCCAAACCTCCCTCCAAGACGGAATGAGAGTAATCTGAAATATGCTGAGTTGACCTATCGCCATTCATGAAGCATGATCCGGTAAATACTGCTCAATCCAAAGCGGTGACCCAATTGCCCCAATCCTCTCGGCTGCGCCAGAGTCGCTTGATTAGCACAATCCTGTCGCCCGCTCTATCGGTGTGGTTGCGATCGCAGACCGATAGAGTTGAAACCCTCCATGTCAAGCTGGAAGGGGGCGATCGCCAGGTGTTGAGTGGCTATATTCCAGCGGTGTCGATCTCAGCACAACGCGCTGTGTATCAAGGCATTCATCTCAGCTGCGTGGAGCTAAAAGGCTCTGAGATTCGGGTAAATATGGGACAAATAGTGCGTGGGAAACCGTTTCGCCTCTTGAATGAGATTCCAGTGCATGGCGAAATCTCTATATCGCTGAGCGATCTCAATGCCTCGATTCAGACTCCTCTATTGGCTCAAGCGATCGAAGAAATTATCAGTAAGCTCATTCATATCAATCTTCATCGTCTCGTTGATTCGTCGTTTGGGAGATTTATGAGTGCCGCTCAACGTATCGACTTAGAAAACCTGCGGGTCAATGCTGCACCTGATCGACTGACTCTCTCCGGATGGATGCAACTGTCTTCTCGACGGCTTTATCTCACACTACACAGCAGATTGCGTCTCTTAGACGTACGCACGCTCAGTCTCGAAGACATCCAAATGTCGGTCACACCTACCTCTCAGAGCGATCGCCCGTTTACAACCGTAGATGATATTTCCCTAGACCTAGGCTCAGAGGTGTGTTTGCACGAGTTGGCGGTGCATCCCGATCGTCTGTTTTGTCGAGGTACCATTCGCGTCATCCCTGCATAATCTGGCGATCGCCCTAATCACCGAATGGAACGATCTGATCATCGACGACTACGTAAGCAGACGAATGGCGCGTCAGGCGAATCTCATATCCGCCAGTAAAATCGCCAAACGATGGTAACGTGAGGCGAGGTTCGGTTTTCTCAAAATAAAAGCATGGCAATCGTAGGTCATCGAGCGTTGTTTTGATTCGAAGACACGGATGCGTGTGGCCGCAAATGTTGAGACAGCCAGGCGAACTTTGGGGTTCGTGGCTGAGAATCAAGTTGTCAATTTGAATAGCAGTGGGTAAACATTCAATCGAAAGCTGTTTGAGAGTATCGGATAAATGGCGATCGTGGTTACCAAGAATCAAATGTGCCTCAACATTAGCGTCATTTAGAAATCGCAACCAACCGTCTATACCCTCATCAGATAAGGCAAATTTTGAGTGAAATAAGTCACCTAAGATGAATAAATGATCTGGCTGGATGGTCAAACACAACTGCCTCAATCGACGAAGAATCGTGTGATTGACTCGATTAGAGATAGGTATACCAAAGGATTGAAATGTTTCTGATTTTCCCAAATGCACATCAGAAACTAAAAGACTTTTTATCGGCTCAATGTAAATTGCTTTTTCGGGTAATAGTCGCAGCGTGGTATTAAGAATCTCGATATTAACGATGTTCGACATTGATACGTAAGCGTGAAGGGCGCATCCCGATTTTGCAAATATAGGCTTGACCTGGTGCTAAGACTATTTTTCTAGCGCTTGCAGAACTCTGCTGTAGTCATTGCAAATGTAGTCATTGCAAATGTAGTCATTGCAAATGTAGTCATTGCAAATGTAGTCATTGCAAATGTAGTCATTGCAAATGTAGTCATTGCAAATACAGTACTGTCTGGCAGAAATAAGCCAACCATTTAAGAGTGCAGGCATCTTGCCCGCGACGTGAGCGGACGCTCACACTATGGTTATGAAACTTCCGCCGTCTTGTAACAC
>JBNPEG010000139.1:6643-17955 GCA_051117555.1 Elainellaceae cyanobacterium
TGTAGTCATTGCAAATACAGTACTGTCTGGCAGAAATAAGCCAACCATTTAAGAGTGCAGGCATCTTGCCCGCGACGTGAGCGGACGCTCACACTATGGTTATGAAACTTCCGCCGTCTTGTAACACAGTCATTGCGAACAAAGCGAAGCAATCTCTGGATTATACACTCGAGATGCTCTCACGTTTCAATCCACTGGTTACGCTTCTGCTCCTACGCGGGTTTTGATTGTATCGCCGCAACTTGAGTCACCGAGGTCGTCGGCTGACGAATCTCTTCATGCGAGATGGGTTGAACGCTGTGTTCGCTTTAGCTCCTTAAAAATAAGACACCCCAACGATGACATCGTCTCCGTTGGGTAGACGCGTTGCGGCTTCTTGCAGTAAGCCGATTCTACCGAGGCAAAACCCTCTTGCGGGTTCCCCGAGGCGGCGTAGGCTGACTTTGCCGATAAGTACTTTTACTCTCCAAGAAGCCGCAGAGCATTTATAATCGCCGCGTTCAGAGTTTTGTCAGTCGACCAGGGCGCTGACTTAGAAACTAAAGGTCGTTCTCAGGGTACCGACGACAATATCGCTATTGTCATTATTTTGGTCAGGCGCGGTCAACCAAACAACACCGGGGGTTATTGAGATATTGTCAGTGATTTGATAGCGATAGAAAGCCTCTACATGCAAAGACGTATCATTTTCGACGAAGATGAAATCACCATCAACACCGCCCAGATACGGCTCCACACCGACCATCAGCCCACCAAAGTTACCCTCTTGAAGCAAATCGGGGAAACCCAGTCCCAACCCGTAATACCAAATTTCTCCATCTCCTGTTTCGATAAATCTGATATTAGTAAAGCCGCCAAAGGCATTAATCACAAAGTTGGAGCTCACTTGAAACGAGGCTTGTACCCCGTATGAGTTAGTAACGGCTGGTGTTTCTAATTCAATATGGGTGGCATTTGCTGGCACCGTTCCAGTGAAGAATTCATCGGTGAATCCTTGGTCGAAGATAAAGTTTGTATCTTGACCGTCGATGTTGTTTGCTGTGTGATAACCATGCACGTAGGTCAGCGCAAGCTGGAATTTATCCCCCGGTGAGAAAGTAAATTGACCCAGGGCAGCATAGTCACCATTAAACAAGCCACTTCCAGGAGATGGATCAGCCGCTTCTTCTGCGAAATAACCGCCCGTTAAGACAAAGGTTGATTCGTCATCAAAGGAGAAATTTACGCCCATGCCTGCACCTCCGCCAATTCGATAAATAGGACTTTCTTGGCTGAATGCTGATAGACCGCCTCGCCCCCCATCAAAGTCTTGAAAAAACGGACTCGCAGTGCTGTAAACATAGTCACTGTGAATCCCCCCGGCTGCTGCCAGATACACCTGGATGCGGTCTTGAATGGGGAAATAGTAGCCCAACCAGTCAAGAACGACGTCTCCTTCTGTATTGCCGCTAATTCGGGGTGATAAGATGCCTTCTGCTGTTGCCGCATTGACGCTTGGATAAGTTCCGGGGCCTGAAAATGGCTCAACGTTGCCCACTGCTAGGCGAGTATGCAGCGCGTCTTCCCCCGTGAAGCTCGTCACTAAATCTAGGCGGACTCGATTTTGAAAGACCGTTTGGTTATCGTCATCGTCGCCAAATCGATCGGTGACTCGGAAAATAGCTTCACCGTTGAGTTTCGTTGTGGTTGAGAATTGATTGGCTTCTACTTCAGCCACTCGTGCTTCTAGCGCATCAACCCGTCCTCTCAAGGTTGCTAGCTCTGCCGCAAACTCTTCTTGCAGTCGTTGCAGCACTTCCAAATCATCACGACTGACCGTGTCCGCCAAACCCGCCGCAATGAGATCATTAATTCGATCGAGACATGCATTCACCCCGGCAGCAAACTCATACCGCGTGAGCGCACGATTGCCCCGATAGGTCATGTCTGGATAGCCGACAATGCATCCGTAGCGTTCGACCAACGATTGCAACGCCTGAAATGCCCAATCCGTAGGCTGCACGTCAGACAGTTGTGTGACAGATGTGACTTGCGCCATTGAGTGGTTTGAATCCCGAGTTTCGGCAGCGATATCTCGAACGGATGGAACGCTGTCCATTGCTGAAGATCGGGGAACCTCAGCCAGCAGGGTTTCAGTTGACTGGGGCGATCGCCCAGAGTAAATACCTGCTGCCTGATCCAGTGCAGGGGTATCCACTGCCGAATGGTCCAATTGTGGATGATCTAATGCTCCCCGATTTGCTTCGGGTTGATCGACCAGTACGTCTCGCTGAGCCAGAGCCACATTGGCTATCTCATCCTCGATGGCACGCGGCACTGTTTCCGTGGCCGATGTGGGAATTGCAGCTAAGCAAAAAACTCCTGCAAGCGCTGATCCAGACACCAGCATTGCAAATCCATATCGAAATACCATAATGTTCCTCCTCACACCTGATGCACAACAAATCAAGAGCAAGGGCGTTCGTTTAAAACCCCTTGCTCCATTCGATAATCAGTTTCCACCCTCCGACCCAACAGGCTTGTTGGCGTTACCGGGTGCTACAATTCTGACGGTTGCCGATATTTTGTTTGGATTTTGCGGCAAGACATATCCCGTATTAGGTTGCAGAGATGCAATTACGGTTTCTCGCTTATCTTTATTCCGAAAGTCTCGATCGGCTAAGGGCACAACGTAGATATCCACCGATTTTTGTCCCTTGGGAATCACGATGGTGTTGTTTCGGGGGCGATGCCCAACATCTCGATCCTTTTCATTCCGCAGAACATAGTCTTTGCCCCGTCCAGGATCAGCACTTCCAGAAATGCCGTACTCGATTGTGAGCTGTTCGGGAGCTGGAATATCTAGGCTAATCACAAATTTGCCCTGCTGATTGCGGGCTGCTTCGCCGCGAATCGGCTCTTCCGCCTTGGGTTTCGCCGCGCGAATCATCGCCACTGGAGTTGGCGGTACGGGCGTATCTCGAATGATGACGGTTGCTGTAATCTGGGCAGGATTAGGATGCAGGTCATATCCATGACCATCGAGAAGAGTCAGCGTCACAGTTTCATCAAATTCGATAGTGCTGTCTTCTCTAGGAACCACAGGTATCTTGGCAAAAGATTGACCGGGCGCAATTACAACCGCTGGGGGTAAAGCGTTGTAGTCAATTCCTTGAACCGCATTGCCTGCGATCGCATAGCTGATCGAGATGTGCCCCAATGCAGGTTTGTCTAAGAAAATCGTAAACTCACCATTGGCTCCAGGATTTCCATGTCCTGGCTCCTGAGCATACGGAACAGTCGCAGCAATGGTCGCCACGGGATTCGCAGGCGGCGGCGGGGGCGGCGGCACGTCGGTGATGACGACGGTGGCGGATGTTGGCGCGACATTCGCATCTAAGCGATAGCTGGCTCCACGCTGGAGCGTCAAAATGACGGTTTCGTTTCCTTCTTGGACGGCATCTTGTTTAGGGATTACGGGCAGCTTTGCCTCAATCTGGCCGGCTGGAATGACAACGGATGTAGGAAGGGGGGCATAGTCATTTCCAGCGGTGGCATTCCCGCCGACGGCATAGGTGATTGTCAGGTCAGTTAATGCGGCTTCGTCAAGGAAGATGGTGAATTCGCCATCTATTCCAGGCTGTCCGTTACCGGGCTCTTTCGCCATTGGCTTGCTCGCAGTGACGCCAACAAACGGACGGGGCACATAATCAGCAATCGTGACTGTCCCTTGGATGCGATCGCCCAGTTGATATCCTTGCCCGTCATCCAACGTAGCGACAACGGTTTCATTTCCTTCTAGTAATCGGTCAAAAATCGGCTTAACAGCTATCCTCGCTTCGGTTAGCCCGGCTGGAATCATCACGGATGAGCCAATTGCCTGATAGTCTCCACCTTCTGTTGCCGTACCCGATACGACGTAGTTGATGGTTAAATCTTCTTCGGCTGGTTTATCGATGGAGACGAGAAACTCACCCGGATCGACGGGCTTCTCAGCAGCAGAGGGATCAGTGGTGATCAGAGTTGCCGTAGGCGGGGGGACAATTTCTAACGAGGTGTCAATACGAAAGTTCGATTCGGTTGTGTGGCGTTCCGCAAAGAACAAATCAAAGGAATAGGTTCCACCTTTTTCTAAAACGAGATGAGCTCCCGTCGATAATACTTTGTCAAAGACAGTTTCACCGTCGCCGAGCTTAAGATCAATGGTGCCTGTTTCAACAGGGTGAACTCCGCCCAAATCGATGACGAGTTTTCCATCAATGAAGACCCAAAGGTCATCGTCTCCATTAAATGTAAATGACTCGGTGCCTTTATAGGTAAAGGAATGTCCGGTCACTTCTAAGGTGAAATGATAGTTGTGAGGCCGTCCTTCATTCCCAAATAGTGGATTGTCTGTGGCTCCTTCGTCGACGGGAAAAAAGCGGTTGTTTTGGTAGGTAAATACACCATTCGCGTCAGGTCCACTGAGTTCGATGGTGAAGGGTTTTGACCGGTTGAATTGCGGATCGTTGTGATACCAGCTATGAAATTCTGAGGCTCCGTGGGTTGTTCGACCTCGACCCCCCACATAGCGAGGCTTCCCATCCGCACCTAAATCAGTGCCAACGATTCCTTTCTCAGATTCGATGACGTATTCAAAGTCAGGATGCGTTTTAATACCTAAGGTTCTAGCAGTCTCGTCTATCGTTACAAAGTCGCGGATTGTTCCTTTCAGCGTGAGCTTATCCATGAAGCACCTCTTTAGAAAGTGGGTTAAGGGGGCGAAACCAGAGGTATTCGCGCGATAAATCGCTGAGTTGATCTACGCAATCAAACTATTTCATTCCGCAATATTGGCCCGCAATATTGGCCCGCAATATTGAATTTACCTCTCGATAATGAATTGACCTGATTATAGAAGGAGTCGCGCTGATCAAAAATGAATTCATGACAAAATTCACATTGCTCCAACTCAGTGATAACTTTTTATGTTGAGGCACGTTTCTGCAGCGATCGCCCCAATCATAAATGGCGTGCGATCAGACTTGTCAGGATAGCGGCTGCACGGTACGCCGCGCTGAATGTCCCAACAACAGAGCCGGTAACATTGCGGGTTATCTCTGCCTGATTGCACCTAATTATCGTCATGCCCTGACATTTGAATGGCTGAAATTTAATATGAGTACGTCTCCATCTTCACCCTCACCTGCTGCGCCGTCTCATGACTGGTCTGCACTCTTGCAGCAGCTCTTGGATGGTCAATCTCTTTCGGTGACTCAATCTGCTGATTTGATGCAAGGATGGCTCACCGAGAGTATTTCCCCGATTTTGTCCGGGGCGATTTTAGCCGCCATTCAAGCTAAAGGTGTCGCTGCCGACGAACTGGCAGGCATGGCGCGGGTTCTTCAAGGACAATCTCTAGGAGGCACCTTTGATCAAACTGACCTGCCATCCCCGCTGATCGACACCTGCGGCACGGGGGGGGACGGCGCTTCAACGTTTAATATCTCGACTACCGTTGCGTTTGTGGCCGCCGCTGCTGGAATTACGGTCGCTAAGCACGGTAATCGAGCTGCATCGAGTAAGGTAGGCTCTGCGGATGTATTAGAGGCACTGGGCATTACCATTACGGCACCACCTGAAGCAATCCAGGCAGCCCTTCATCAGGTGGGGATTACGTTTCTGTTTGCGCCGGGGTGGCATCCTGCAATGAAATCCGTCGTACCGTTGCGAAAGACGCTTAAAGTGCGGACGGTCTTCAATTTACTGGGGCCTCTTGTAAACCCGATGCAAATTACAGGACAGGTTTTAGGCGTTTATGATGCGGGTTTGGTCAACACTGTCGCCGATGCGCTCAACGAGTTGGGGCGATCGCACGCTATTGTGCTGTATGGGCAAGAAAAGCTCGACGAAGCAGGACTGGCAGATGTGACCCATCTGGCGATCGTATCCGATGGGCAGGTTCACTCGATGACGCTAGACCCGTCCGAGCTTGGGCTTGCTCCTGCACCCACATCAGCAATTCGGGGCGGTGAAGTGTCTGAAAACGTGGAGATTTTGCGGTCTGTGTTGCAGGGAGGAGGGACTCAAGCCCAGCAAGATGTGGTGGCACTCAATGCGGCGCTGGCGCTACAGGTGGGTGGGGCGATCGCCCAAGGTGATACCCCCAACCAGACATTTCAAAACGGCATCGAACAGGCTCGTGAAATTCTTAAGAGCGGGGCTGCCTGGGCAAAAGTTGAGGAACTGGCTGCATTTCTGCGTCAGTAAGCCAGCGCACAGCCATCTTTACGGGGATCAGAGCCACCAATTAGCGATCCGTGCTCCCAGTCAATCCAGATGGCTTGCCCTCCACCCAATGGTTCGATCGCAGGCTGGATGCGATGTCCGAGAGCTGACAGACCTTGAGCAATATCGGATGCAATGCCTCGCTCAAGTTGACATATACCGCTGTAGGAAAACACTCGCGGACAATCGAGCGCGGTTTGCACATCCATCTGATAATCGAGGATATTCGTGAGCACATGGGTCTGCCCAGTGGGTTGGTAGTCGGCTCCCATCACACCAAACGGCATTCTTGCTCGTCCCCCGTCAATCACCATCGCAGGAATGATCGTGTGCAACGGACGCTTGCCGGGTGCAACGCAGTTGAAATGCTGGGGATCAACCCGGAACCCTGATCCCCGGCTGTGTAACACGACTCCCGTACGCGGACTGACTAATCCACTGCCAAACGAATGAAACACGGATTGAATAAAGCTAATGGCGTTGCCGTCATCATCCACAACGCAGAGATAGACCGTATCGGGATGCGTCGGAAATTTGGGAGGCGGTAAATCTGGCATGGCGCGTTCGGGTGAAATCAGGCTTCTCAGCTCAGCCGCATAGGGGAATGACAGCAATTCATCAATAGGAATAGAAGCCTGATCGGGATCTGCGACATATATGTCGCGATCGCGGTATGCCAGGCGAGCCGCTTCAAGTTCTAAATGCAGACGTTCGACGCTCAGCGCATCATAGGTGCTTAATGAAAAGCCCTCTAAAATATTTAGCATCAATAGGGTGACCACCCCTTGACCGTTGGGCGGGCACTCATAGACATCCAGGCCGTGATAGGAAGTGGAGATGGGCGTAACATACTCACCCTGAGCTGTGGCAAAATCATCCAGCGTATGACAGCCGCCACGACTCTGAAGAAAGGTGACGATATCATCGGCTACCTCCCCTTGATAAAACCCATCTCGGCCCATTTGGGCGATCGCCCGCAGAGTGTTTGCCAGTTCAGGTTGAAAATGCCGTTCTCCAGACTGAGGGCTGCGCCCGTTTGGCAGAAAAATTCGGGTAGCTGCCTCACTCATTCGGAGTGCTTTAGTGGCGCGGTGCCAATCATAGGCAACTCGCGGATACACGAGATACCCACCTTCTGCCAGCCGAATCGCAGGCTGCAACAGAGCATCGAAGTCTTTTCGCCCATAATCAGCCACAAGCTGGCTCCAAGCATCCACGGCCCCAGGAATTGTTACAGCATGAGGGCTGTGGCGATCGATTTGGGAGATGCCTTGAGAAAGCAGCCAGTCTGCTGTAAGCCCCGCTGGCGATCGCCCCGATCCATTTAACGCAATGACGTCACGCTGGTTTGCCGGAGCATAGAGCGCAAAACAATCTCCCCCGATCCCTGTCGATTGAGGCTCAACTACGCAGAGTACTGCTGCTGCCGCGATCGCTGCATCAACAGCATTACCGCCAGTCCGCAGCGTATCGATTGCAGTCAGCGTCGCCAGTGGATGCGAGGTTGCGGCAACGCCGTGCATGCCATAAACGGGCGATCGCCCTGGACGCTGAAAATCACGCATTATGCACCTGTTGACTCGGAAAACTCTGAAACGGGTTGAAATTCTTTCGCTTCAGTCAGCGGATAATCTCCGCCGACTGCCTCGTTGAAGCGTTGCGTGGTTCGTTCTAACAGGTCTTCAGGAATGGCTTTCCACTGGGTTCGACTGGTCCAATAAATCACGAAAATTACATCATCTGCATGATTTGGATTGGTCCAAACTTCTTTGCCCGCGTACGCTGGAGAACTCGATAACACTGGGTTCCAGATTTCTGCATCTTTTTGAATAAAATCTGCCTGCTTGTCTGGAGGAACTTGAAACTTAAGCCATTCAATTGCTGGATGATCCATGCGCTGCGATATCCTCGCTGACTGTGTTGCGGCGTCGCTACTAGACTGTCCTAAAACCAGCGAAATGACTAGGACAAGCATTACTAATTTGGTCACACGAGATACGATCGGGTGAACGGCTGAAATCATTGGTTTCATGAACACATCCCATGATGAACGTTAGCGCGATCGCCATCAATACAATCGCTGATTAGTGCGCCGATGGCGCGTTCATCATATCGAATTTCATGAATCGAATTCTATAAATCGCGGAGCACGCTTATGGGTGAATAAAGCTTATCGCTCTCGAAACTCTACGACATCTCGACGCACTGTCACATCATAATTACCGAAGAAATCATGTCCCAGCAACCCGGTTGAAAGCTCTGGACCGGCGATCGCGACCACTACATTCCGAGACACTGCTCCGTCAACTTCAACCGAGTTGACTCGCCCCAATAAAAACGTTACGCCACTCGTGCTTGCCGTTGCTACCCGAGTTTGACCGACCGGAACCACCCCCAGCGCTGCCGCCATCGGTTGAGTAATTACGGTGCCGCTTGCCCCAGTGTCGACAATCATCTCAAACGTTTGATTGCCATTAAAGGTCACCTGAATGATCGGAGTCCCGCCTGCTCGACGTGTAATAGGAGCCTGAAAAACTCGTCCACTCGCTGGACTACGAGCGCTCTGAGAATTATTAGTGTTGCTAGAACGACTGGCAGACGACTGAGCAAGTGGCGTGAGCGGAGACGTGGAACCATCTGGCGCGACAGCAATAACGCGCCCTTGAGCTGGCACAGAGCTAGGCACGGATTGAGATGCCTGTTGCTGAGCAAAGGAGAGATTGCGGCGATACTCAGACACCTTGCTTTGCGCGGTTGCATGGTTCGTACTTGATACCGGAACCGAGGCCATTAAATCAATTGCTTGCTGCCAGCGGCTAGCAACTAAACGCCAATCGTCTTGTGACTGGGCCGATTGACTTAAGTTAAATGCGCTAGAAGCCCGATTGATTGCCTCTGGATATGGATCTGAATTCGATGATGACGGAGCCTGTTCGGTAGATGCTGCTTCACTGGCTCCAGGAGCAGCATCTTGGTCGGCAGGGGATATGGAGTCTACAGCATGCGACTGGTCAGGAGTCACACGCGGGTCAGATTCAGAGCTGGATTTAAGGATGCCAGCCCCGCATGCCGTGCCAAACCACACCAACGCGCTGGACAGCAGCAAAGAGGTTGTTAGAGACGAAAGAGTAGGCATATCTGGAGTTTAGCCGAATTCAATAGTACTCTCTATGAAGAGCATTCAAAGATTTCGAATTTCAGTTAAAGCGCGTCTTGTTTAAGATTAAAGCGCTTTATAGGAGACGTCTCCTTGTAGCAGACATTAGGATTCTAGACACCAGGACTCTAGACACCGACACGGTTCCGGATTGGGTGGATATCGGTCAGACCTCCCCTTAATTATTATCATTCCCGAATCCAGTCGTATAATTCAGTCGTAGGATTGCATCGCTGACCCGTCGATTTTCTTTAAACCTTCTCTCATTTCCTCATCTATGCTGTTTTCTAACGCTCAACCTGCCCTTTTGGTCTTAGCTGATGGCACTACCTATCGCGGGTGGTCATTTGGTGCCCAAGGTACCGCGATTGGTGAAGTGGTATTCAACACGGGAATGACAGGCTATCAAGAAGTATTAACTGACCCAAGCTATCGCGGTCAGATTGTCACATTTACCTATCCTGAGTTGGGCAATACGGGCGTTAATCCCGATGATGAAGAGTCCAGTCGTCCTCAAGTGAAAGGGGCGATCGCCCGTAATGTTTGCTACAGTCCCAGCAATTGGCGCGCCACTCAGTCGTTGCCTACCTATCTAAAGCAGCATAAAATTCCGGGTATTTATGGTATTGATACGCGGGCACTCACGCGCAAAATTCGCACGGTTGGAGCCATGAACGGTGCGATTTCAACCGAAATCTTAGATCCCGCTGAGCTATTAATGAATGTACAAGATGCTCCTAGCATGGTAGGGCTGAATCTTGTTAAAGAGGTCACAACTAAAAATATCTACGAATGGTCTGATGCCACCGAAACGGGTTGGGAGTTCAAACCGACGCAGTCTTCTGAATCCAGTGAGCAGCTCACCGTGGTCGCCATCGATTTTGGCATTAAGCGGAATATTCTTCGCCGTCTTGCCAGTTATGGTTGCCGCGTGATTGTGGTTCCGGCTGACACGTCTGTAGAAGATATTCTCAAATACGATCCAGATGGAATTTTCCTATCGAATGGACCGGGTGATCCAGCGGCTGTCACCGAAGGTATTGAAACCGCAAAGCGATTGCTTGAGGCTCAAAAGCCCATGTTTGGCATCTGCTTAGGGCATCAACTGTTGGGTTTATCAATGGGGGCAGAAACCTTCAAACTTAAATTTGGGCACCGAGGCTTAAATCAACCCGCAGGTCTTCGTCAGAAGGTCGAAATTACCAGCCAAAATCACGGCTTTGCCGTTGACGCAGATTCTCTGTCTCAAGCCGGTATCGAAATTACTCACCTCAATCTCAACGATCGCACTGTAGCAGGGCTGCGTCACGCATCACTCCCCATTTTTTCAGTGCAGTATCACCCTGAGGCCAGCCCTGGGCCTCATGATGCTGATTATCTCTTTGAGAAATTTGTTAATGCCATGCGAGACGCGAAGCAATCGTGATATGTCTGTTGGTGTTTAGGAATTTTTTCTAGGGGATCGGAATAGGTCTGCTAAGCATACTGAGCTATTCGATTGTTCCTGAATATTGGGTTGCAAATTGTAACGATTTGCTGAAGCGTGTATCATATAGAGACGTTAAATCCACCCTCAATAAAAGATAGATCTCGCCTTAAAATCTTGTTCGAGGTTTGTTATGTTGTCTTGCTAGGCCAAATGAGAAATGTTCCTTTAGTGGGAGCATGCTCATGAGTCAGAGGATACGCGATGTAATATTCTGATGATTGCCTTGACCTAGATGGCAGATTAGATCGCTACTGAGGGATAGAGAACCTGACGGATTATTAAGAGGATATGAAATGACCATAGCAATGGGACGTGCGCAAGCCAGTCGAGGATGGTTCGACGTCCTCGATGATTGGCTGAAGCGCGATAGATTTGTATTCATCGGCTGGTCAGGGTTATTGCTGTTCCCCTGCGCCTACT
>JBNPEG010000060.1:0-2018 GCA_051117555.1 Elainellaceae cyanobacterium
CCTATGCTCTGCTGACTTAACCCCTGCTTGCAGCACTTCTAATACTTTCGCCATCTGATTACCCAGCAACGCCTCTCCTTCCAACCATAAACCCGGAAACACCCGACTGCGAATGATGCCATCAGAACCGGGAGACAGCAACCGATACTCCCCATCCGTCAAACCAAACCACTCCAGTTGATTCTCATAAGAGTGCCAAATTACATACTCCAATACACCATTGCGGCGATAGACCTGCTTTTTACTGCCTGTATCAATCGCGGCACTACTGGCTGCAATTTCAACAATCAATTCTGGTGAGCCTTCAATATAACCATCATTGCTCAATCGGGTTTGCCCACCTGCATTCGATTCGATAAACAAGACTGCATCGGGTTGCGGTTCATTATCCAGATCAAGTCTGACGGTTGGCGCATCGCTCAAATCCACACCCGGAGTCATAGCCTGATAAACCCCTAACCAAGTCACGATGCGACTGTGAGGTTTACCATGCTGTTCATGGCGTAGGGGAGATGCCACGTAAACAATGCCTTCGATGAGTTCTGCTTTTTTGATGTGCGGAGCCGCCGCATATCGTCGCTCAAATTCGGGGCGCGTCAGGCGATCGCCACTTTGCAGGGGAGGACTGTTTGAGGCAGGATTAGATTGTGATTGAGACAAGGACTCTCTCACCATATGCCAATCCTCAAAATGATTGTGTATCGTTCAGTCTAGCAAATTGCGTTTAGGCGTTCGAGAATTCAATACGCGTTTGCTTACTGTGTAGCTTGAGTTTGCGGGCGCTGTGTTGCAATGCCTAATCGGGCTCCTTCAACGGTGCGGAGTTCGTCCATCACGGCAACTACAATACCGTGATAGACTTTCTCATCGGCGTTGATTGTGACAAGTGCCTCAGCGCGATCGCCCTTCAATTTTTCTACCTCAGACGCTAACGCCTCAATTTGAATCGGCTCCTGATTCAAAGAAATCTCACCTGATTCATCAACTGTGACCACAATCTTGGTCTGCTGCTGTGACTCCGCTGTTTCTGACTGCGGCAAATTTACTGGCAATCCTTCTGAACGTGTCAAAAACAGGGTCGAAATGATGAAAAATGTCAAAATTGCAAAGATGACATCAATCATCGGCACGATGTTAATTTGGGCAGGCATGTCAGGATCTTCTGGAATGTTCATGGTTGTCTACCTCCCACCAGTGCTTTCCCATACTCCTGCTCGTAGCGACACAAATACAGCAGCTCCATCTGTCCACCATATTCCTGAATTAATGCCACCTGCCGTCGATATAATCCCCGAAACAGGTTGGCAAAGATGAGAGTAAAGATGGCGATCGCCATGCCTGCGGCAGTTGATACTAAAGCTTCACTAATACCCCCTGTAACGGCGGCGGCGTTGCTGGCATTCAAATCTCCCAGTTCTAATGAAGAGAAGGAGCGAATCAGTCCCAAAATGGTGCCCAGTAAGCCCAACAAGGGCGCAGCGCTAATGATGATATCAAATGCCGTATTGAAGCGCCTTAGCAACGGTAGCTCAGCTTGGGTAGCGCTTTCTAATGCCAACCGAAAGCCATTGGGAGAAAGCTGGGACATCTCTAGCGCCTCTAAAAAGATTCGCGCAATGGGCAAATCGGCATTCTGTTTGAGTTTAGGAACCGTGGTATCAGGATCATATTGATAGGTTGAGAGAATATCGCGCACCACCTTGCGTTGGCGATGGTTAATTCGATACCAAAATACAGACCGCTCGATGATCAAGGCGATCGCCAGCAGTGAAAAAATGAGCAGTGGAACCATCACGATCCCACCTGTAACCAAAATATCAATCGACGATTGCATAGTGAGTAGAGCCACCAGTTGGCATATTGCAATCCCTTGTAGAGAATTGCTGTTCAGATACGTTATCAATAATGAATAGAATCTTAGATGCAATCTATTGTCAAGTATTTGTAGAAATTCGTCTATGAGCAGATTGCTCACATCAGCTATCCGCTGACTGAGTGGACTGAGCTTCTTAAGAGAT
>JBNPEG010000009.1:0-17393 GCA_051117555.1 Elainellaceae cyanobacterium
TGTTGGAGTCGTTGCTTCAGGTCGGCTTCACTCTCCGTAATCTCGATGATGAACGGGCGACCCATCGCTTGCTTGCCTCCTAGACTTTACAGCTCATATTATATGGACCTTCATATTAAATTGGTATTAACCAAACATGCACCGAAAATTGGGTTAAAGCGATCGCCATACCATTTTGGATTTTAGATTTTAGATTTGGGATTTGGGATTGCAAGTGCGATCGCCCCTTCTTACCTTCTAAATATGCGATCGCCCCTCTCTTTACCTGTTTTCCAACTCTTCCGGAATGCAGCGATCCGATTTTCCTGATCTGGAGTGGAGGTCGAGAGCTGACACAACCAGGTTTTGCAGATACAAATGCTGCTTTAGACGTTTCGAAAATACATTTTGCGAATTAGAAATGTTGCTTCAGCCGTTGTAAAAGTAGACCTTAAAAGTACAAAAGCAGGATTTAAAGTTGCAAAAGCAGCTTTTGCAATTCGGAAAATATATTTCAAAACTTGCAAAAGTAGGTTTTGCAAGTACAAAAGCAGGATTTAAAGTTGCAAAAACAGGTTTTCTCAGCTCAAGATCCGTGATTACTCGGTAGATCCTGGGCAAGAGACTCGATTTGACCGATCGCGTCTCTCAAAAGTCTCGTGATTTTGCGAGGAGCGATCGCCCGTTCAGGAATGCCTTGTTTCAATCGGGGTTATCGAAATCGAATTGGGTGGTAGCCCGCGATCGCTAACAATTCATTCGTTGTAGAAATATAGATCGATGACAATCGACTCCAGGAATTAACGCTCCGATTATCTATTCTTAAACATCGCAAAGTAAATTAACAATCCGTGCGTTAATTTTCAGAAACGACTGGATGTCTAACGCGACATTTTATAGATCATCGCCGATCTCACCTGGAGAACTTACTGAAGAGTATTGTCATATGAATCTTAAGCGCAGACATTTTCTAATGTTCTTGGGCGCAAGCGCTGGTTCGATGGTGCTTACACCGCTTGCCAAAAATGGTCAGTTTTTAATGCCATTTCAGACAAGTGCTGCTGCAAGCACGCCAGATGGATTGAGCTTCAATCCAATTAAAAGCGCAATGCCAATTGAAACGGATGGCATTGATATTACCAATCAAATCGTTGAATACAGCGAATTTAGTGTCGCCGACGATTTTATCGTTCCAGATGGGTTCACCTATGACCTAATTGGTGCATGGGGCGATCCGATTGGTGATTCCAGATTTGGCTACAACAACGACTATCTTTCGTTTGTTGAAACCGCACCCAACGAAGGATACCTGACCATCAATTTTGAGTACATCAGCGGCATGGCTTGGATGCAAGCCTATCCCGCAGTCATCGGTCAGTCTCTGCCATTTGAAGACGTGATTGCAGCGGCAGCAGAAACGGAGGGCACGATTAATGCGTTTGCCTTGCCAGACGATGATCCGCTGAAGGCAAAGATTATCGAAATCTCAAAAGAAGGACTGATCGACCAGGGCATCGGGGTAATTTCGCTCCGCCTTGAGAATGGGCAGTGGGTGAGAACATTTTCCGATGCCGATCGCCGCATTACCGGCATTTCTGGACTAGACGATGGACGCTATTTGGGTGCCACTGGACCAGCCGTTGCGGTATTTAATAAGCCTGAGAAAATGGGCTACGACGATGGACTGGGTAGCCAAATCATCGGCACTATCCAAAACTGCGCGGGGGGTACCACGCCTTGGGGAACAGTGCTCAGCGCAGAAGAAAACTTCCAAGATCAAGTCCATGAGCCAGTTATGGCAGATGGTTCGTCGTTTGATCCATCCAATACGCCGTTTGTGATGACCGAATCCGATGTGGATGGACGGGGTAACACCTTTGGTATGGCTGGCAACAAGTATGGCTGGATGGTCGAAGTTGATCCTGCGAATCCAGACGACTATGGCACCAAGCATACCTGGCTAGGACGGTTCCGCCACGAGGCAGTGGCAGTTCGGGCGATCGCCGGGGCACCTGTAGCCATGTACTCAGGGTGCGATCGCCGAGGCGGGCATCTATATAAGTTTGTCAGCACGGGCACGGTCATTGAGCCCACTGATAAATCCAATTCGGCGCTCATGGAAGACGGAATGCTGTATGCGGCTCAGTTTAATCCGGATGGCACCGGCACATGGATTCCTCTAAAAGCAGACACAGCCGTTAACCCTGTCATGCCCAGCACCATCGCGGGTGGGATGATTACCTTACCCCTCCGCCCAGAGGGTGGCATTTTTGAAGCCACGTCGGATGACGAGATTCAAGCCTTTAAGGAGCAGTACAGCACGCTCGCCAATCTCTACACCGGAACCGACTCAGAAATTCAGGGGGCAATTTTAATCGACGCCCACTTTGCAGCAAATGCGGCTGGGGCAACGCCAACCGCTCGCCCTGAAGATACGGACGTTTCAGCAGATGGCACGCTGTATATTGCCTATACCTCTGGGAGCCCTGGCGGTGATGGAGGTCCTGATACTCGGATTTTTGTCGGTCCGAATGGCGAAACCGAGTATGAGTATGGGTTCATCATGAAGCTGGTTGAAGATGGCAGCGATCCGGCGTCAATGACCTTCACATGGGAGATGATGGCGCTTGGTGGCGAGCCCGCCGCCGGGGGTCTAGGATTTGCCAACCCAGATAACTTCGAAATCGACCGTAACGGTCATTTGTGGATGGTGACAGACATGTCAACCAGCTCTCACAATAAAGCGCTACCCAGCCGAATTGATGCTGAGGGCAACCCAGTTGACGATGTGAGGGGGCTGTTTGGCAACAACTCGATTTGGTTTATTCCCACCTCGGGGGAACAGGCTGGCAAGGCATATTTGTTTGGCTATGGCCCTATGGAATGCGAGGTCTGCGGTCCATTTTTAACGCCTGACCAGCAAACCTTGTTCCTTGCCGCTCAGCATCCTGGCGAAACCAATGGCATCCGGCAGGAAATGGCGGCTGAAATGCGTCAGTATGCGATGAAAACCACCGATGGACAAAAGTTTATGCAAAATCGAGAGGTTCCTCTCGGATCAAACTGGCCCGGTAAGACGGCAAGCGATTTTCCTCGACCGGGTGTGATTGCAGTTCGCCGCACCGACGGAGAGCCGTTGAGCTAGATCTGATCTAGATCTGATGAGATAGCTCAACGCCTTAAGGCGATTCGGACGGTGAGTTTGGGTAGTGCCAGACTCACTGTTTCGTGGTTGAGGTAAGGTGCGTTCTTCTTTCTGGTAGGGGGGAGATTAGTTTTCCAACATTTGCAGCTTATACAGGCTGGCATAGAGCCCTTCCTGCTGAAGCAATTCGTCGTGGCTTCCGGCTTCAATCAGTCGCCCTTGCTTTAAGACAAAGATTCGATCGACGTTGCGAATCGTGGATAGACGGTGCGCGATAATGATTGCGGTTCTGCCCTTAAGCAAGTCTTCAAGCGCCTCCTGAATGATCGCCTCGGTGCCCACATCCAGATTGGCAGTCGCTTCGTCTAACACGAGAATGGAAGGATCTCGCACCGCTGCGCGAGCAAAGGCTAAAAGCTGTTTTTGTCCGCCCGATAAGTTATTGCCCCGTTGTCGAAGCTCAGTATCATACCCGTTGGGAAGCTGCTCAATATATTGCGCAACATTGGTCTGTTCGGCAGCTTGGCGAATTTCATCGAAGGTGTAGGGTTCACCTAGGGCAATATTACTTTTGACATCGCCCGCAAATAGAAATCCATCCTGGAGAATGACTGCCATGCGCTGCCTCAATTCGGCTTGAGGCAAATCGCGGATATCGATGCCGTCTAGTAAAATGCGTCCTTCATTAATTTCATACAGGCGACAAAGCAAGCGAATCACGGAGCTTTTTCCAGCCCCGGTTGGCCCAACCAATGCTACTTTTTCACCCGGATGAATCGTAAAGTCTAAATCATGCAGCACGTATTCATCGGGTTTATAGCCAAACCAAACGTGCTCAAATCGGATTTCGCCCGATGGAGACGACGGCTTGGCGATCGCGGGTACTTGTGCCTGAGTGATGGGCTGCTCTGGATCCCGAATTTCAATAGGTTCTGACATTAGATCATTGACCCGCTCTAACGCCGTCAGCCCTGCTTGAATGATGGTAAATTTTTCAGCAAATTGCCGCAGCGGATTAAATAATCGTTGTGCAAACAAGATAAATGTCGTGAGCGTTCCGAGTTCAATTCGCTCTCGCATCACTAAAAAACCACCCAGCCAGAGCACTCCACCAATCGCTACAAAGCCAATCCACTCTAGCGTTGCAGAAACCGCTGAATCGTACCGAATCGTGCGGTCAACCTCGGTAATGTATCGAGTATTAATCTTGTGATAGAGCTGGCTGTTGAATCGTTCTCGACGAAACAGTTGCACCACTTCAACGCCGACAATGTTTTCCTGCAAGTTAGAGTTGAGCGCCGATAGTTCTTCCCGAGCGCGATAATTTGCCTGTCGATAGCGCTGCTGAAGATAAACCACGATCGCCGTAACCGGTATGAGCATCAAAATCAGCATTAATGCAAGCTGCCACTGCTGCCAAAACATTACGACAGCAATGACCAACATCGAAAACAAATCACCCAGAATACCAACGGCTCCGGTAGCAAAGACATCTCCCAGTGCCTCAACGTCGCTAGTTAGACGAGTAATCAATCGCCCCACCGGGGTTCGATCAAAAAACCGAGTTGCAAGCGATGTCACATGATCAAACAAATCATTGCGAATGTCAGCCGTGATTTGTTGCCCAACCTTGAGAATTTGGTAGCCCTGCACCCCATCTAACAACAGCTTGATGACGATGGTTACTGCCAATAACCCAATCAAAATATTTAAGCCGCTCGAGAGCGATCGCTCCTCTAGAAACCAGACCACGGGCTCATTGCGAATCAAGGATACGGCTTGACCAATTAAAATAGGCTGAACCGCTTCTGCCAGAGACAGCGGAATTAGCAGGGTCACCGCAATTGCAAGCAGTCGTTTATGCCGTAACGCATAAGGAAAAAGGATCTGAAACAATCGCCAATCTGTTTGAGGCGATCGCTCTCTCTGCGTAAGCTCTGTTGGAGGTGATGCGCTGGTCATGCAACGTTGTCAATCTAACGTTCTCAATTTGATTAAAAATGGGCACCGCTCTCCAACTGTAACGCACTAGGTCACATTCAACCTCAATGGGCGATCGCGCTGATACAGTCCTCCTATTCCGACACAGCCATAACCCATGCAAAAAGGCAGGCGATCGCCTACCCTTCACACTTCAACGAGTGCTAAATACCCGTAACCTAGGCGGTTTACCTAGACAATATTAAAGAAACTGAGTACGCCTTGCCCTGTGATTAGCTCAATCGCAACAATGATTGCAAAACCAACCATCGCAGCCCGACCGTTCAATATTTCTGCCTGTCGAGTAAACCCAAACCGAGTCTCATCTTGACGATATACCGGCGGCTGAATGGGCGTATTATTTAATCGACCTGATTCACTAACGGTGTATCCACCCGTCGTTTTCAAATCAGTGCCTTCTTCGCTTTGCTCAGCAGCTTTTATATCTGCTTTGCCTTGCTTAAATCCTTCTTTTGACACAGCAGGCACTTCTGGATCAACCGCTTCACCGACAGGCTGAGCCATCTGAACGCCCCACTGATCACCAGCAGCCCCCTTTCCAGGACGTGCTTCTCTAACAACATTCTCTTGTTCATTTTGGGTAGACATAGCAACGTCTCTCCCTCTGCTCTCTAATTAACTTTTTTTAATATACTGAGACTGTCAGAGTCCAAACTCTATCATTAGCAGTGTTTCAGCCTCCATCTAAGGAGTTATTCCCGATTGAATGACAAAAGAAGAGATATATTTTCTTTAAACCAAGCGGCCTTGCCCGTTCTTAGGGCGATCGCTCCAAGACCCAATCATTTTCCTCTAATTGTCTGACCCTGTTCAAAAAGGCAGAGGGTCTACCTTATAAGTTTGTTTATCCCCACTCAAGCTGGGACCATAATTTCTTGGATTCGCTAAAATTCGACACAAAAAATTTGATACAAACCATAAAAAAAGAACACCAAGTTTGGTTAAAACTTATTAAATTATGTTTAGTAGTCGCGTATACTGGAGCAGATGAAGGGGGATCAGACGCGCTGCCTCTGCCTTCGTAAAGATACTCTAGCCGACTTCGCGGAACGATTCCCCATGAGTCATTTAGAAAGCGTTTGGTTTAGCAGCCGAGTGGGTTGTAATCCAGCTAAGACGCTTTTTTAATGGTTCGGGATGTCGATCTCTGCTTACAGAGGCATTTAAGGCGTGAGTCAATTTAAATTAAACCGGTTAAGGCACTACGACCTCAAGGTGATTGGCCAATACTATCGGCTTCGACCTTGGAGAGTTGTCTGGAGAGCTTTAACGATTGTCTGGAACTTCGCAAAGTTTTTTCTAGGCTTAAAGTGGGACGAGCTACACGATCAGTCAGAAATACGTAAGCTTAAGCGAGCAACTCAGCTCCGTCACATTTTGACGCGACTGGGGCCAACCTACATTAAAGTGGGTCAGGCTCTCTCTACTCGTCCTGATCTGATTCGGAAAGATTTCCTAGAAGAGTTGGTGAAGCTACAAGACCAGCTTCCCCCGTTTCCGAATGCTGAGGCGTTTGCGATTATCGAGTCAGAGCTAGATCGCAGCATTGACGAAACATTTCGACAGATTTCTCCTCATCCCGTTGCAGCGGCGAGTCTGGGACAAGTGTATCGAGCATGGTTACATACCGGGCAAGAGGTTGCCGTGAAGGTGCAACGCCCAAATCTTTTGCCTGTTATCACGCTTGACTTGTTTTTGATGCGATGGGCATCCGGGTGGATTTCTCCTTGGCTCCCTCTCAACCTTGGGCACGATCTAAAGCTGATCGTGGATGAATTTGGCACCAAGCTGTTTGAGGAGGTCGATTATATCAACGAGGGGCGGAACGCAGAGAGGTTTGCTGCTAATTTTCAAGATGATTTGCAAGTCAAGGTTCCGTCCATTTATTGGCGGTATAGCAGCATTCATGTCTTGACGCTGGAGTGGATCAATGGGTTCAAGCTAACAAAGCTCGCAGATATTGAATCGTCTGAACTCGACTCAGATGCTCTCATCGAAATCGGCGTTACTGCAGGGCTTCAGCAACTCCTTGAGCACGGCTTCTTTCATGCAGATCCACATCCAGGCAACTTGTTCGCGATGCCGGATGGTCGGATGGCTTATATCGATTTCGGCATGATGGATCAGCTAGGGCAAGAGATGAAAGAAACCTTAGTTGATTCGGTTGTTCATCTGATTAATAAAGACTATGAAGAACTCGCGCACGATTTTGTGAAACTTGGTTTTTTGACCCCTGATACCGACATCTATCCCATTATTCCAGCCCTGGAAGCTGTGTTTGATAAAGCCATTGGTGAGAGTGTCAGAGACTTTAATTTCAAAACAATTACCGACCAGTTTTCGGAACTCATGTACGAGTATCCGTTTCGAATTCCAGCTAAATTTGCGCTGATTATTCGCTCACTGGTTACTCAAGAAGGATTAGCACTAAGCCTAAATTCTAATTTCAGAATCGTCGAGGTGGCTTATCCGTATGTTGCACGCCGATTATTAACGGAAGAATCACCAGAATTCCGGCGACGATTAATTGAGGTGCTGTTTAAGGACGGCAAGTTTCAGTGGCATCGCTTAGAAAATCTAATTGCGATCGCCCGTACCAATGAGAGCTTTGACATCTTTCCGACTGCTCAAATTGGCATACAATACCTTCTCTCTGATGAGGCACGCTCTTTGAGACGGCAGCTTGTGCTAGCACTCGTCGAAGATGACCGCATTCATACGGAAGAAGTCCAGCGGTTGTGGAACTTGATTAAAGGAGACTTGCACCCCGAACGCATATTCAATGCGGCGCTTGGGGCTTTAACCGAATTTTCAGCCGAACGGGCTGCTTCATTTTTGCCGGCAATGACAAATTTAGCAGCATTTCAGCCATCTCAAGACTCATTGGGTGGCCCTAATTAACGTCATCAGTCGAGGGTAGGGAGAAACTGCGCAAGCATTGCCCTACCCTGGGTCAATAGAGTTTACGGGGGGAGTTATTCTCTAAATCTAAGACTGACGAGAATAATGGCTTACCCGCTGCGGCTTTCCCCATAACACGGTTTCTTTTTTATAAATTGCCATCCCTGGCTTAGCCCCTTTGGGTTTATAGACATGTTTGGGTTCGGTATACACAACCGGAGCTTGGTCGCTCTGCCGGGCTCGACTATAGAATGCAGCAACATCTGCCGTAAACTGTAAGTCCTTCTCGTCTGGAACCATTCCTGGTTCAAGCCGTAGCAAGACGTGGCTACCTGGAATTTCTTGCGTGTGAAACCACAGGTCATAGTCGGTCGCCAACCGAAAGGTGAGTCGATCATTCTGGCGATTGTTGCGCCCGACCCAAACATCAAACCCACTGGGGCTGTGATATTTGTAAACGCGAATAGTGTCGTCCGTTGATGAACTCCGACGTTGATCGGATGGCTTTAAATAGCCTTGTTGAACAAGTTCGTCTCGAATTTCAACGAGGGCATTTAGATCCTCTACATCTTGATAGTCATCAATTTGGGCGATCGCCGCTTCAACCTGTCGCAGATAGTCAATTTCCTCATTGACCTCCTCAAGCAACGGCACGATCGACTGGCGCGATCGCCGAAGTTTTTGATGTTTTTTATAGAAAGCCTGGGCGTTTTGAATCGCCGTTTTCTTTTGATCTAATGGAATTTCAACCGGATCACCTGTCGCAAAGTCCGGAAGATCAATACTTTTCATTCCCGGCTGCCACTCGTACGAATACGCCATCAATAAATCGGCGTGGTCTTTATACTGATCTGCTTGATCCGACTGTCGCAGACGCGATTCAAAATCATCGGCTTTTTGCTGAAGCTTTTTCAATAGGCTGGTCAGCTTTTGCTCTAACTGATGACGAAGTTGGCCAAACTCTTGCTGATTAAGCTGATAGGTGTAGTACTGGCTCAGAATTTCTTGCACTGTTTCGACGGGTTCTACTACTCCCCATCCCATGACCGTATATCCATCCGAGCGCCAACCTGGTTTAAACTGCTGAGTTTCGAGAGCGTCTAACCAGTCGTGCCAACGCTCAAATAATCGTTGCCAGTCGGACGCGCTCAGAGAATCAGTCATCTGGTACGGGTCTAGATCTGCTGCTTCAATCATTGAAACAACCAGCGACGGGCTTAGTCCCCGATACGTTTTGAGGAGATTGCGTCTCAGATGTCCTGGAACAAGGCTGACACGCTCTTGCCAGCGAGCCTGAGGTTCTTCCAAGCTGGGAACTGGATCGGTTAACGAAGGCGGAGGCTCATAGGGTTGCCCAGTTTGAATGGAACGCACGCTAGATTGCTGAGCACCTACCTGATGCGCTGCGGTGACAATGATGCCGTCATGGTGAGTCAAAATCACATTGCTATATTTGCCCATGATTTCGACATACAGATGCCAGAGCACCTGATCTCCGGGGCGACGAGCAAACTGAAGATCAAAGGCTCGCTCCCAGGGGGCAATCGGCTCAATTGCAGTTAACGCAAGCCCCCCCAACTGATGACGCAACTGCTGGCTAAAGGTAAATGTGTCGGGGATTCGGGGAGGAGGATGGTCAATACACATTCGTGCCCCCTGGGGATGCCACGAAATGGTCAACCAGCCTCGACGCTCTAACGTGCGTAGGGCAATCGCAATCGTATGGCGATCGCGCTGATAGACGAGTTCGAGCCGAGCTGGAAGCCATTGGGCACGAAGCTCGGCACACACCGCAACTAAAGTTGTAAAGTCAACAGTTTGCAAGACAAATGTTCATCCGTTTCAGGGATTCTACTAGGAAATTAGGAATCAAACCGGGAAAAAGGGGCGTGAGCGGAATCTAATCTAGGGAATTTCCGTAAATTCCTGCCTTGTTGGTCAAAATTTTTGCGGATACCATGGAATATAAGACTTCCAAGGCTCCGTGTCCCGTGGAGCCGCTTTATTTATTATGGATATTAAGCTGATAAACATCGGTTTTGGTAACATCGTTTCGGCAAACCGAGTCGTTGCTATCGTCAGCCCAGAGTCTGCTCCTATTAAGCGTATCATTACTGATGCGCGTGAGAGAGGTGATCTGATTGACGCAACCTACGGTCGCCGAACTCGTGCGGTCATCATTACAGATTCTGGTCATGTGGTGTTATCTGCTATTCAGCCGGAAACAGTTGCAAACCGCTTTGTCGTTAGCAAAGACGGGCAAAGTGATGAGTAGCTGCTCTCATTTATCTAAATGACTGATATGGCCCTTAGATAGCTGTAATAGGACTTACACAAGCCCTTCAGTAGTTACCGCCATCCAAAGCCAGCAGAGAAAACTTGTGTACGCTCTATGTAGACAAATGCCAGTGTTACTAACAGACTGCTGACGATAGGCGATCGATCGACAATAATGAATATACGTTCATTCGTCACGCGCGGCAGAGCAAGATATGGCTGTAGGAAAACTCATTGTCTTTACTGGACCCAGTGGAGTAGGAAAAGGAACATTACTGCGATCGCTGCTGCGGCGACATCCTGAGTTATCTCTTTCCGTCTCTGCTACGACTCGCTCTCCTCGTCCTGGGGAGATTAATGGACAAGATTACTATTTTTTGAGCCGTAGCCAGTTTTGTCAGATGATTGAGAGTGACGAACTCTTAGAATGGGCGGAGTTTGCAGGTAACCTCTATGGAACACCTCGCCAGCCTGTAGAGGAAGAGATTTCACAGGGAAAATGGGTTGTGCTGGAAATCGAACTCCAAGGCGCACGTCAAATTCGAAAGAATTTTCCCGATGCGTTTCAAATTTTTATTTTGCCCCCTTCCATTGAAGCGCTTGAACACCGACTTCGTCGCCGGGGTCATGATAGCGAAGAAGCGATTAGCCGCCGACTGCAGCGGGCATATGCGGAAATTGAGGCCGTAAATGAATTTGATGTGCAAGTCGTCAATGATGATGTTGAAAGGGCGATTGACCGCCTTGAATCTGCCCTATTTTCACTGGCAGAATGCTAAGACCTCTATAATATTAGCGATTGATGTGTCTATAGGGTTTTGAGCTTGGCAAAGCAATCTCAAGACTATTACCAAATTTTGGGCGTTCCTCGAAGTGCCAGCTTAGCGGAGATTAAGAAGGCATATCGGCGGCTAGCTCGGCAATATCATCCAGATGTAAACCCTAGCAGCCGCACTGCCGTTGAAAAATTTCAGCGGCTTAATCAAATTTATGAAGTCTTATCCGATCCGGTTCGTCGCGCCCGGTATGACCAATCTATCAATGGCGGGGGGGTCGAAGAATCTCCTCGGGCAACAACTGCGGTAGAGTTTTATCAGCAAGGGATAGAAAAAACGCGAGCAGGCGACTATCAACGAGCGCTGGCTGACTATACTCAAGCGATCAAGCTTAACCCAAATTTGGCAGAGGTCTATGACCAGCGTGGGTTTGTTTATTATCGTCTAAAGGATTATTCTGCTGCGTTTGCCGACTATTCCCAGGCACTACATATCAATCCCAAGTTAGCATCCGTTTATTATCACCGAGGTTTAACGCGTTTTGCGCTGGGATATTCTCAGACTGCCATCGAGGATTATACCCAAGCCATTCACCATGATCCAAATCATGCCCAAGCCTATCACCAGCGTGGATTAGCATATGCTGACCTCAAGGAGATTCATGCGGCGATCGCAGACTTAGAACAGGCAGCTCATCATCTCTCAGAACGGGGAGATCATCCTGGCTATCAAGCCATTCGGCGAGACATTTGGGAGATTCGAGGGGCTCGTGGATCGCTACTCTCATTAGGGTTTGCTCGCTCTACAGTTGCGACTCTTCTCGATGCCATTCATACTATTCGAGCTATTGCCCCAAATCCCATGGGCGAGCTACTGCCTACATTTGCGCGGCTCAGGCCATCCCAGGCGATCGCAGTCGGGGTATGCTTTGCCGTATTCTTCGACATCTGCTTCGTTATTGGTATTTCGATCACCTGGCAAACCTACGACGATTTGGGACAATCTCCCATTATCAAACTAGCGGCGTTAGGCACATTGTCATTTATAAACTTGGCGATCGCTAGCTTGATGTTGCGCGTAATTCTGCGGGGTCGAGGAGGCATTGCTGGAGATTGCTTTATTGCGGGCACGTCGTTATTGCCGTTAAGCCTCGTTGTATTGCTTAACGGACTGTTACCCATCCCGATATTTATTGCGTTATCCGTATTTGCAGCATGCTATATGATCCTCACGCTATATAGTGGCTGCAGCCAGATTTCAAATCTTTCAGAAGGGCGATCGGCATTAGCAGTCCCGATTCTCGTGCTGGCGAGTCTGTTGCCATTCTTGATGCTAAATTGACCCCATAGTGTCCTGTTCGAGATTCTGATCATGACTCATCACCCCACTCAGGCAAACCAGTTTTTTCAGTTTGAGGCCGACTTTGTCGACTCTCTGCGCTGCATTCCGATGCAGGTTCGGCTCAAGCTTGACACCTGTGGCATTAAGCTTAAGCTCCACCAGTGGAATCAGTTTACCCAGGATGAGCGCCAGCGTCTTGTTGAATCTCCCTGCAAGACCGAGGCCGAAATTCTCGCGTATCGGGCGTATTTGACGCAAATAATCCACGAAAGAACAGGCGAAGCCGCCAAAGAGCTTACGATTGACCCCACGCCTCCGTGGCAGGATGACACTCAAATACCAGAAAGCATTCGCGCCAAGGTCGACGAGTTAGGAGTCTCATTGACCCCATCTCAATGGGCGGCATTAGATCCTCTCCAGCGATTTGCCCTGATTAAACTCAGCCGTTCTAGCCACGAAAACAGTAATTTCTTGCCTGCGATGAAAGAATTCCATCTGGTCTAGCCTGATCGCAGCCACGCAAATTAACCCATAAGGTTCATAAAAAATTCACATGCAGCCGCGTAAGCCAGATATAGGCTTTATTCCGACTCCCTTTGCCGCAATTGATGCGATGCTTGCATTAGCGAATGTGACCGATCATGACATTATTTACGATCTAGGTTGCGGGGATGGGCGCATTCTAATCAGAGCGGCACGACAATTTGGTATTCGCGGCGTGGGTATCGACATCGATCCGCAACGGGTGAGAGAAGCGGAAGACCAGGCAAGACGGGCAGGCATAGGCGATCGCCTGGAGTTTCGATGTGCTGACTTATTTGAATCGGACGTGAGTGCCGCCAACGTCGTAATTCTTTATCTGCTGCCCCACTTAAATTTGAGATTGCGGCCCCGACTGTTGCGTCAGCTCAAACCAGGAAGCCGCATCGTGTCTCATGATTTTGATATGGAAAATTGGGCACCTGATCGGCTGATCAAAATGCAGCTTGAAGATGAATTGACGCTTTATTATTGGGTCGTGCCTGAGACTCTTCCAGAGTGCTTGCGGAATGAATAGGGATTTTGAGGGTGAAGTTTGAATGGTGAAGTTTGAATGGTGAGCTATCAGTTTCCCGACGGATTTACTTGGGGTGCGGCAACGGCTGCCTACCAAATTGAAGGGGCGATCGCCGAAGATGGTCGTAAGCCTAGCGTGTGGGATCGATTTAGCGCAATGCCTGGACGAGTGCTAAATGGTGATACGGGAGCGATCGCCTGTGACCACTATCATCGCTACGCAGAAGATAGTGCCCTCATGGCCTCCCTTGGCATTCGCCACTACCGCTTTAGTCTCTCGTGGTCGCGAATTATTCCCGATGGTCGTGGTGCGGTCAATGAGGCAGGCATCGATTTCTATAAGCGCCTAGTCGATTGCTTGCACCAGCACGGCATTACGCCTCATGCCACCCTATTTCATTGGGACAGCCCCCAAGCGCTCGAAGACCAATACGGGTCGTGGCAAAATCGCCAGATGGCCTATGACTTTGCCGAGTATGTGACGGCAGTGGTCAACCGATTGGGCGATCGCATCTCGCACTGGATGACCATTAATGAAATTGTTTGTTTCACCCATGTTGGGTATGCGGTTAACCAAGTTCCACCCCATGCCCCAGGCACGTCGGTCAAGCGGCTCAAAGAGGTTTGGCAAACTTCTCACCATGCCCTATTAGCTCACGGGCTCGCCTGTCAGGCGATTCGCGCCGCATCGCCTCAACCCTGTTCAGTATCGCTAGTGGACAACTTTGCGGTGCCGATTCCGATCGAGGAAACACCAGACACCATTCACGCTGCCCAGCAAGCGTTTCACACACTAGGTTCTAATGGTGGCATTATTGTTCCGGCGCTAACGGGTCATTACAGCCCCCGCCTGCTCGACCAGCTCGGTGCAGAAGCACCCGATATTCATGCTGAAGACCTTGATATCATCCACCAACCGCTAGATAGTCTAGGATTTAACATCTATGTTGGTACGTACGTGCGCGCTGCGGCAAATGAACAGGGGTATGACATCGTTCCGTTTGCAAAGGGCTATCCACGATTGCACATGCCCTGGTTGCACATCACGCCTGATGCGCTCTATTGGGGCATTCGTCACATCAGCGAGACGCTGGGGCAGCCCGAATTACCGATTTTCATCAGTGAGAATGGATGTGCGGCTCAAGATGAGGTGAATGAGCAGGGAGACGTCATTGACAGCGATCGCATTCTTTATCTTCGAGAATATCTGCGAGCCGCGCATCGGGCAGTCAGCGAAGGCTATCCTCTGACGGGATACTTTGTTTGGAGCTTTCTAGACAACTTTGAATGGGCATGGGGCTACGATCGCCGATTCGGCATCACCTATATCGATTACCCCACCCAGCACCGAATTCCCAAGGCAAGCGCTCGTTGGTATGCCGAATGCATCCATCAAAATCGCGTCGTCTAGCCAATTCCGGCGATCGCAGGATGGAAATAAAACGCCAAGCCAATGATGATGTAAGTCGCCAGCAGCAAGATCCCTTCCAGCCAATTTGAGCGCCCATCATAGCTAACCGAATTGGCAATAAACACAGCAACAACAACGCCAACCAACTCAAACGGGTTAAAGTCTAAGTCCATCGGTTGACCAATCGCCCATCCCACTAAGACGAGTATTGGCGCAACGAACAACGCGATTTGTAGGGTCGAGCCGACTGCAACACTAAACGACAAATCCATCTTATTTTTCATCGCCACCGTAACAGCAGTCGCGTGCTCAGCCGCATTGCCGATGATCGGCAACAAAATTACTCCCGTAAAGAGTCGCGTTAACCCCAGCATCTCGGTTGCTTCTTCCAGGGTTTCTACAAGCAATTCAGATTCAATTGCGACTAGCACCGTCGCACCCAGTAGCACACCGATCCACAAAGGAAGATTAGGCTCATAGGGCTTGTGGTCTTTGTGCATTTCTGATTCGCCAGAATCATCTATTTCATGCTCTGCCGTTCCAACCTCACAGAGATAGCTATGGGTCTTCATAGAAAACAGTAACGTCAGACCATACACCAGGATCAGCACCACCGCAACAGCAACAGACAATCCTTGAATCGTGTCTTCGCTAATGCCCTCAGAGGTATAGTTTACAGCCGTTGGCAGTAAAATCGCGATCACAGCTAGATTCATTGAAGAGGCATTGACGCGAGCCACGACTGGCTGAAACTGCTGTTCTTTAAAGCGAATGCCGCCCAAAAACATAGAGAGCCCCAGCACGAGCAGAAGATTGCCCATGATTGACCCGGTGATACTCGCTTTCACGACGTTCACAAGACCTGCCTGCAGCGCAATCAGCGCAATAATTAACTCGGTTGCATTGCCAAATGTTGCATTGAGCAAGCCTCCCAAGGTCGGTCCCGAAACCACTGCAATTTCCTCGGTTGCAGTTCCCATCCATGCGGCTAGAGGAATAATCCCGATACCCGCCAATATAAAGATGGCAAGCGATCCCCATTCCAGGAAATGGGCCAAGAACGACATTGGCACAAAAATAAGCAATCCAATAAAAATAACGTTTTTGACCACTATCACACTCCTGGGATGGTAAAGCTTGAGTATCCGCGCTAGCGATTATAGCAATGTGCAATTGCGTCAAGTACAGAAACGGTGGTGTGGAGCGCGGCGCGCCTCACACCACCGTACTTAACCCAAGCACCGCTATACGAATTAATCAAAGCAATTGAATCCTAGCAGCTAACGGCAATATTAGACCTCGCAATCCGGTCAAACTGCTAAATTTTCTTTGGTCTTGAACGTTGGGGCGACTAAAGCCTGCACAAACAAAGCGTGCATTCGCGAACTACTACTACGATAAGTGACCTCAGCTTCACAATTAGTGACGATACTTTGTGTGGAAGTCACGACAACGTGTTCTGTCGTAACCACAGCTTATGCAGAAGAGACAACACGATTAGCGGAGATAACCACTCGGATTGGGGCGATCGCTCGACTATGACGAGATCCGCATGGGTGGGTACGTAAGGGTGACGCATTTCATCAGAATCTGTGAGACATGGCCCAAATGTATCGATGAAATGCTTCACCCCTACGGGTGACGGCACACACCCAATGCTGTTGGGGGCGATCGCACATAACCGGGAATTCTAACGACAGATCTGCCACCACAATCTGTCCATGAAATATAACCCTGATAGGCATCACAGGCGATCGATTCGGTTAAGCGGGTACGACTACACGTCTCCCGGAGCCTATTTCATCACAATTTGCACCCATCATCGAGAACGTCTGTTTGGCGAAATCACCAACGGCACCATGCAATTAAACCCATTAGGAGAACGAGTTCAGGCATGTTGGTTGAGTTTGCCGCGTCAATTTTCTCGATTGCGTTTAGACGAATACGTGGTGATGCCGGATCATTTTCACGGAATTTTGGTGTTGCCCGAAAAACCATGTAGGGGCGACGCATTTGAAGATAACGTGCCGGTCAAAACCGATAGGTACCAGTCAAATGCTTCGCCCCTACGCCCGACGGATGCGAATGCGGTTGGGAATCGTGGCGATCGCCCGATAGGAACCCAATCAGGGTCGATAGGGGCAATTATTCAAAATTTCAAATCTGTTTCTACTAGGCGAATTAATCAGATTCGACACACACCAGGGATACCCGTTTGGCAACGTAGTTTTTATGACCATGTCATTCGTAATGACAAATCGATGCACCATATTCGTCATTACATTCAAACCAACCCTTCTGCATGGAAAAATCAAACATCGTTGTAGGGGTGAAGCATTTCATCAGAATCCGTGAGACAGGTCCCCAACGTGTCGGTGAAAGGGAGCACGTCACATTCTTGAGAGAAAAATTAGAGTAAGGCTGTAGCGATATTTTGAGGGGGCAACCATGACGCCAGAGGAACGGCAAGAACTGCTGCAATGCCGCCAACGCATCGCGGAATTGC
>JBNPEG010000024.1:0-17391 GCA_051117555.1 Elainellaceae cyanobacterium
CGGGCGATGTCACTCAGGCGCTTTCGTTGTTCCTCACTCAGATGCACTTGATATTTCTCGTTGGAGTTCCTCATAGTCTGTTTGAGTCATTCATCTACCCACATTTTAAACCTAGATGCGCCACTACGGTACGAAAGGCGGTATCCCGCAACCATTGGCAAAAGCTACCATCGCGTAAAAATCACGTTATTGCTCAACTAGGTAACTGGGGCAACTGGGTTGGAGTGAACAGCATTTTGGGAGAGGATCATACGCTTTTACCATGCAAGAACTCCCCCCGCTACACTACAGTTTTAGCCTTAGAAACCTAGCTGTAGAGGCTCGCAAACGGGAAGCCTCATGCTCGCAAACGGTGAATTCGACTCGTATCAACTGCCAATGGCTCGAAAGCCTTTTTCAGAGAGCGATCTAACCATTAGGATTCTGGCTAGCTAGCTGCACGGTGGCAACTATTCTAGGTTTTCAGCATCCTTTCAGAGTCTTGCTAGGTCTGCATCGGAAGTGGCTAATAGGCTCAAACGTGCAGATGATGAGACTTACGAGTTTACGGCCTTTAGGGTACCTGTCTCATGGCCAATTCAATCCAGATTTAGGCCAGCGTTCTCAGCCGCCATGAGACTCACTCTAAGACCCTAAAGCAGCCTATACTGCCCCTGATTGAGCAGGTGCGACACGACCAAAGCGCTCAAATTGCGGTGGTCGATTGCACTTTTTTAGAGAAAGGTGGTCGTCATACCTACGGTTTGGACTGGTTCTACAACGGCAAAACACAGCGGGCGGAGAAGGGCCTGGAACTCTCGGTCGTCGCGATTGTGGATATGGAGCAAAACACTGGTTACACGCTCTCGGCCCAACAAACGGCAGCCGGCTTGAGTCGCCCAGCAGAAACGACCGTTGATACGGACTCCGCCAAGGGTAACCGCCTTGAGTTCTATCTGGGACATTTGGCTTCCTGCATGATGTACTTCCCAGCCTGGATTCGTTATGTCGTCGCCGATGGTTTCTACAGCAAATACAAGTGGGTCACTGGAGTGGTGCAACTCGGTTTTCATGCCATTGGCAAACTCCGCTGTGATGCCGATCTGAAGTTTCTCTATGACGGCCCCTATAAGGGGCGAGGTGCACGACGCAAATATGATGAGAAGGTCAATCTGAAAGACCACCGTCGATTTCAGGGGGTTCAACGTTTGGAGGACGGGGTTTACCTCTACACCGCTATGACGGCCCCTATAAGGGGCGAGGTGCACGACGCAAATATGATGAGAAGGTCAATCTGAAAGACCACCGTCGATTTCAGGGGGTTCAACGTTTGGAGGACGGGGTTTACCTCTACACCGCTGTCGTCTGGTCGGCAAGCCTCAAACGCAAAGTGCGCTTGGCTTATCTCCTGAAAGAGGACAAGGGTCGTCGCAGTTATGTGGTGCTGTTTTCCACTGACCTTGAGATTGACCCGGTGTTTCTCTATCGCTGCTACAGCGCTCGGTTCCAGATTGAATTTGTCTTTCGCGATGCCCGCCAATTTACCGGTCTGACCGATTGTCAGGCCCGCTCCCCCGAGGCTATCGATACCCATGTCAACGCTAGTTTGATGGCACTGAACTTGGCCCAGGCCACCTGGCAGGAGACTCAAACGGAAACGAAATCTCTGAGCTTTTCGATCGCCTCCTTTAAGCAACTGGCTCTCAATGAGCATCTTTTAGACTTATTTATCGACTTGCTTGAGTTGGAGCCAACTTTAATAAAATCCCATGCCAACTACCGAAAGCTGCTTGATTACGGCGCTATAACCTCCTAAAACTGTCCGGAGTGCTAGTGGAGAATGCATGGAGGAAATTAGCGGTTCGGAGACCTGATCTATTGCCGAGTGAGCCGTTTACTCCTCCTTTACGAACGTGATACAACTGACATGACGTATCAGCTTAGGGCTTGTTAAAAAATAACGTAATTAGTCACTGCAATAAGAAACATTAAATGGGAATCGCCAAAGCGCTTGATGTGGCTGTATTGTAGGGAACCATGAGTGACTTACCTGCCGAAATTGATGAACTGATGCGCCGCCCTGACTTCGACCCATGATGGGATGAAGAAAAAGAGTAAACCGAAAGGATTTGATGCCCCGGCCAAGGGAAAAAGCGGGAACCGAAATATGGACATCCCGGCACCACACGCAATAGCTTTGAATCGGTGGACCATCAAGGGAATTGACCCTAGAGCAGTGTCCAGCGTGTGGAGGGGAACTCAATCCAGTCGAAGCAAAACCAGCCTCCTGGCATCAAGTCGCGGAATTGGTGCCGACGTTAGTCGAGGTCTGGGAGTATGAACGTCCCTGGTATGAGTGTGTCGAATGTGGCTGGCAGGGTCGTGCATCGCTGCCGCTGGCCTGTCGGGAGGATTTTAGCTATGGTGCTCACCTGAGTAGCTTGGTGGGGTGGTTGGGCTATGGCGGTCATTTGAGTTGGGTCAAACAGCGATTTGTGGTGGAAACGATTCTGAATCTGCCGCTCTCTCAGGGGAGTTTGGCCAAGATGCATCGGTGGTCCTGTGAAAGTCTATATCCCAGCTATAAGCAGTGGTGGGAGATCATTCCACAACCGGGAGTGCGGTGTGTGGACGAAACCAGTTATCGGCTCAATGGGATGAATTAACTGATTGGTCCGGTACGTCCTGATTCTAGTTGGCAGGCTCAACAAACGGATGCCTATGACTTATCGCAATTCGTCATTGATTGGCAGCGGCAACACGTCAGCTGTCCTCAAGGGCATCGCAGTCGCCGCTGGCGAGTCCGTAATGATGCTCGTCGCCGCACTGAGATCATCACCGTCGAGTTTGCTAACGCCGACTGTCGGGTTTGTCCGGCACGGCATTTGTGTACCCGCTCGCCCACCGCACCGCGAACCCTCACGCTACAACCGCAGGCATCTCAACAAGCCTTACAACAGGCCTGAGAACAACAAGCCTCCTCCTCATGGTGGTCACGTTACCGATGCCGAGCAGGCATTGAGGGCACGATTTCACAAGCAGTCGTCGGTTTTGGGCTGCGACAGAGTCGGTATCGAGGACTCGCCAAAACGCATTTTCAGCATGTCATGACCGCGACCGCCATTAACCTTAAGCGGCTGTTTGCTTGGGTGCAGGGAAACCCGTTGGCGACCACTCGCATTTCTCCTTTTGCCGCTTTGAAACCGACAGGTTGATGGTCTAAATACTTCGCCAACAGCGTCAGCTGGCGCTTTAGCGTAGCCATGCCTGAAAGGCTATACAGCACCCTACGGCTTAATCAAACCGTGACGTTGTTTATTTACGGCCCCTTAGAGACAATCATCACTCTGGATTAGCTCCGAAGGCTGAGAATCCGCCACCGCAGCACCGTCATCCAGTTCATCTTCGACGATGGGTACATTTTGGATGACGTAGGGCAGTGACGCTCCCTTTAGACCGCGCCGAATCCGCTCTGGCGTTTCTGGAAAAATAACAAAGAGGGCAAACGTTTCGTCGGTTCCTTCACTGAAAATATGCTGATAGCGGGGAGGCATCAGCCACTCATATGCCTTATCCAACCAAATCTGAGTTTGTCGCCAACGTCCTAGAAAATCGGAAAAATCTTCGTTAGGTCGATGGATCAAGATAAAGATTTCCACTCCAGCTTTAATCTTCCATTCTGGATCACACATTAAGACGGCCACCTCGCAAGGGAGACGAACCACATCCCCCGGAGCGAGACTTGGGCTGTTGGGGCCTAACGCTGGAGAGGCGTTACGAAGGCGAATGAGGGGTAATGGAATGGAAATCAAGCTCTCATCCGGGCGACGCATACTCGGAATCATTTCTAAATAGGGTCGAAACTGCTTAAGTAGAGTAATCAGACCTCGCTGATCGCTATAATCAGCCAATAATTCTTCATATTGAGATCGTCGAACAACCATGGTTAGCGATCACCTCATATGACTTCAAATGTTTCGACTCCTATACGCATTTTAGCGAGAGATATCTAACGGGTGAGACTTGTATCTGATTTTGGCGATCGCTGGTTTACCAGCTTAAATCGAATAGGACCTTTCGCCTGTAACGGATTCACTGGGTGTCCCTTTTGCAATGCGACAATCAGCCCTTCATCTCGCAATTCTGCACCGACGTGTCGAACGGCATCCATGAGCGATCGCCAGTGTTCACCGCCCAAAGCTCGTGCTACCTCTGATGGGCAAATGCTTTTTTCAGAACCTCTCGCTCGGACTTTTTCCAATAGGGTTTGACGAATTTCCGAATGTTCAATCGTCATCACAAAATCGGTCAGCAGTTAAGTCTTGCGCTCTACATATCATAAATCTGTTCATATAGCAATCCCAAGTGAATTGTGTGTGAGTGGGGGCGGGCGGCGCCCGCCCCCACTCACACACAATTCACAAACGATTTTGGTCACAGGTTCCGCGCCTAGGAATTGGAATTGGCATCAATACCCTATCAAAACATTGCATAATAAAAACCCTCAAACTGGGGGGCCTGAGGGCTGGAGTTCCTGAAAATCGTCACTGTACAAATAGTGTCAAGTAACACTCGAAATCACAAGGGGGGTGTAACCCCCTATTTTTTGGGTGTGAATCTATTAAATTGCGACTAAAGGCTCTTTTTGGTGATGACGTTCTTCAATGGGAATATAGGGAGCATTGTGCACTCCGGTATAAATTTGAGTCGGTCTGAAGATGCGATTTTCAGCTAGTTGTTCCTTCCAATGGGCTAGCCAACCAGCAACACGGGCGATCGCAAATACGGGCGTGAAGAGATCACTTGGAATACCAAGCTTGCGATATACCAGACCCGAATAAAAATCAACGTTTGGATAAATTCCTTTTTGAGAAAGATTTTCAGCAATCACCTGTTCCAGCTCGACTGCGATATCGTAATAATCATCACGCCCAAACTTTTCAAATAGTTGCTCCGCAAGATCCTGCAAAATGGTGGCGCGAGGATCTTTGACTTTGTAAACTCTATGTCCAAAGCCCATAATTTTAGACTTCCGTTGAAGGCAATCTTTCACAAAGGGGCGAACATTTTCAACCGAACCAATTTCTTCGAGCATCGTCAAAACTTCTTCATTAGCTCCTCCGTGAAGAGGCCCGGCCAATGTCCCAACTGCTGAGGCAACGACGGCATAGGGATCGGTAAGCGTAGAGGCTGTAACCATTGCTGAAAATGTTGATGCATTGATCGTGTGTTCAGCATGAAGGTTTAAGCAGACGTCAAAAATATGAGCGGCAAGCGGATCCGGTTCACGCTCGGTCAGCATATACAGGAAGTTGGCCGAATAATTTAAGTCATCACGAGGTTGAATGGGGTCGTTTCCTTTGCGAATGAGTTGAAACGCTGCCACCATTGTCGGAATCTTCGCCAAAAGCCGTACAACGGCAGCTCGAATATAGGCCGGATCATCGAGAGCACGACGAGAATAAAACAACCCTAATGCCGCGGCTGATGCTTGTAATGCATCCATTGGATGACCACTTTCCGGGAAGCATTTCATCATGTCCCGAATGCGAAACTTTAGCCGTCGATGATAGCGAATTTCGTGTTCGAATGACGTGAGTTCTTCTTTAGTGGGCAAGTGCCCCCATATCAATAAATAAGCAGTTTCCAAAAAACTACTGTGGTTCGCCAGTTCTTCAATTCGGATGCCCCGATATTCTAAAATCCCTTGCTGTCCATCAACATAGCTAATGCTGGACTCCTTAGCGGGAATATTTTCTAGACCTGGACGATATTCACAAACTGTCATGGCTTCACCATTAGCCCACATTGGATACTTGTGCGTAAATGCCGACGACCAACAGTCTCCTGTTGAAACGTGCGTCAATCGCAAAAACAGTCTTTAGATTCGCTTTCATTCCGAGGTTATAATCTGCCCCAGAAATTCCTTCTAAATACTGTACTAGCACTTTACCATGACGTTTCTGAGTTGATTCTGTGAGATATATGACGTAATTTCTTGAGAGGATTTTGCTGATAGGGTAAAACACCATTAACTCACAGCAAAAACCGAGGCCGAGTTAGCCAAAACAAATCACTTCGCCCAATGGGTGAACCACTGGCAGGGAGAGCCATGCCGATGATTCCAGCCTTCTTTAAAACTATCTGGTTACGAGCACTACCCCAGGTTAAAATCTCTGCCCAGTTTGATAAATCAGGCTGATGCCCAACCAGGGCAAGGCACGTTGTATCAGACGATCGCCACTGTGCCAGCCACGCCAACCAACTTTTGAAGTCGCCATTGGGTGAAAGATCGTCCGATATCTCAATGTTTGTTGCGAGATTCGCCTCTTTGAGAATGGCGGCAGTTTGTTGGGCACGAACTAACGGGCTCGTCAAAATTAGGTCAAATCGAATTTGAAGCTCATGGAGTCGTTGGGCGACTTTACGGGTTTTGCGATCGCCCGTTTCGGTGAGTGGACGTTCATCATCATGAGCATAGGTTCCCCGCTCAGCCGCAATGCCATGACGAATTAAATAAACGTCTGTTTTCACACTCGATTCCTGGGTTAGTACCTACGCTGTGCGAATCAGACTGTCTTCGGGATCAACCAGCCTGAGCAGCTTTTGCTTAATCTGGGCGTCAAAAACTTCCCATTTGGTTTTGGTGTATTCAGCATTTTCGTTGAAGCCAGATAGGAACCCCATCGGAATTTCAAAACCACCCGCCATCGCTCGCCCTCCACCGAAGAAACGCCCTTGGGTATCTTGCCCAAATGCTTCTTTGATAAATTCGTCTGGGTCGAGGGTTAACTTATTGGTTCGCAGTGACCCGATCACAAACTCAAGTTCTTCGTCTTCGTCGTGCACAATGCCATACACAACAGCGGTATGGACGTTTTCTTCGGTGACGAGAAAATCAGCCGCTTGAGGAATTGCGTCACGATCGTCATAGCGAAGGTAACCGACACCAGCGATTGAAAAATTGTTTTGCAGAATGCGATTACGGAGCGATCGCTCAATGACGTCCATAACTCGCTTTGAGCGAGACGCTTGCAGGACAGCACTCAATAGCTGAGCGTCATAAAATCGGCTCAAATATCCTGCTGCAACAAAATCTTCTTCTTGCGCCTGCATCAACCGATTGGTGTCAGACCGAAGACCATGCATCATGGCGGTGGCACACTTAACATGCTCACCATCGCTGCTGTCTAACTTGAGTAAGCCCGCCTGCAAATATTGGGTGAAAATTGTGGTGGTTGCACGGGTCTGGGAGCGAATGTCTGTAAACTCAGCCTCTAAATCACCTTGGGCAGTATGGTGATCAATGACAACCGTAATGGGAACTTTGGCTCGCTGAACTGCGGAAAGCAGTTGAGTGGTTGTTCCCTGATTGTCGATGAAAACGCTCCCTTGATAAACCGATAGATCACGCTCTTTGAAGGATTGAGGAGCCCATCGTTTAACGGGTAGCCCTGTCAGCTTCACCAAGGCGATATTCTCTTGATGGCTGAGCGTCCCAGCATATACAATGTCGCAGCGAATATCGAACTGCTGAGCGATGAGCCTGTATGCCCACGCACACGACAGGGCATCTGGATCAGGAAAATCTTGCAAAACGACCATCTGGCGATCGCCCCGGTGACGTTCTAAAACCTGACGGAGCTCTTTGATCTTCTGCTCCGTTAGACGATGACCCGGCGGTGGCTGAAATCCATTCTCAGAACGAGAGGTGACATGGTCTGGCTTTTGAGTTTTGTCTCGCGATTGCCTAGACGAGGAACTTGTCGTAACCGAATCCGTCACGTCCTCTGGTGAATGAAGGGGATGCTGTTTCTCGACAGATGTCTGTGATCGAGATTGAATAGGCATACACTAACTATAACGTTTAAGGGCTGAGCATCGAACTCGTAAATTCAGATGCTCTATGTGTCTAACTTAACTTTCTGGATTTTTAGCGAATTCATCAGGCTATATCAGCAGAAATAACTTAGACCAAGTCGGAGGTAAGAATCGGTGAGTATTCTTCTATAGTTACAGAAACAGAGAGAAACTCCCCCCGTCAATTGGCGGATTTATCTCATTTATCTCAAAATTTACTCCAACGTCAGACCTTAAGCCCACCATCCAAAATGCATCGGTGAGTCATGCACCTAACGCCGGCAATAAAAATCTAACTATTATGTTTCTAAAATTGAATGGTTTCTAAAATCGAATGATTGATTACCCAATTTAGCTACCAATAACATATTTACGCCATTCTCGATGCACACCGCTCTTGATATGCTTGGTGACCTCAAAATAAAGACTGCTATGGGGTTTTCGCGGCGGATGACGCAGCAACATATTGGCTTCTCTTGGAGTTCGATTCCCCTTTCTGACATTGCAGCGCACGCAAGCCGTTACCATATTTTCCCACGAGTCAATACCACCTCGCGATCGCGGGACGACGTGGTCAAGTGTTAAATCATCACCGGTGTAGCTGCAATATTGGCAAGAATGAGCGTCTCGGCTAAGAATATTTCGACGAGTCAAAGGAATCTCTTTATACGGGACGCGGACATAGTGTCTAAGCCGAATAACGGTTGGCAGCGGAAATTCAGGATAAACGAACTTACCATTATGCTCAACCTGCTCCGCTTTATCCTTAATCAACAAGACTACTGCCCGCCGCCAACTCGTAATGTTGAGAGGCTCGTACGAGGCATTGAGCACCAAAACCTTGCCCATTGACGTTAATCAGGTAAAAGATTTTTTCAGATAGTAGCACATGAAACATGTACAGGGGCACTCTTTAAAGAATAAAGGCACTACTGTGTTAAATCTATAGCAATCCCAGATGAGTTGTGAGTGGTGGGACGGTCGGCGCCCGCCCCACCACTCACACACAATTCACGAGCGATTTAGGATCGCTATATACCCTTCAAATTTGGATACATTCGACGATTAGACGGCAGCCGGATCAAGCGTCGAAGACGTATTATTTTCTGACAAGCCTTGATAGAGCCGATCGAGCTGGGTTGCCACTCCATTCCAACTGAAGTAAGTTTTGACACGGTGTCTAGCGGCTTGCCCTAACTGGGCCTGCCATTCCGCATTTCCAATGATGCGGTCAATAGCATCAGCAAATGCTGCTGGATCTCTGGGAGGCGCTAATAATCCAGTGTCTTCAGACGCGACAGTAAACCGTAGCCCTCCCACATCACTGGCGACTACGGGCGTGCCACTTGCCATTGCCTCGATCGCCACTAAGCCAAAGGGTTCGTAGTGACTCGGAACCACACACACATCAGCAGCTGCAAAATATGCGGGCAAGTCTGCGTCATCAAGGCGTCCTGGAAATGTAGTACAGGCATCGAGACCAAGCTCAGCGACCAGATCTTCGATGCGATCGCGCTCTAACCCATCACTGTGTCCTGGACGACTGCCTCCCCCGATGATCAATCTAAAATCAGCATCCCGGCTAAATTTAGACTGCCCGACGGCACGCACAAGGGTTTCGATACCCTTACGCGGGTCAAATCGACCTACATAGAATACGACCTTGGCAGGGTTAGGAATATTGAGGCGAGATCGAGCCTCAGTGCGAGATATAGAGCCAAATCGCTCGATATCTGTGCCGCAGGGAATAATCGTGCTTGCGCCCTCAGACGTGACGAGCGATCGCATGTCTTCGAGTTCTTGAGGACTAGTCGCAATAATTCGATCGGCTGTTTCAATGCAGGTTTTCTCGACGGCTAAGCGAGTCTCAGCAATGGGCGGCATAGGAGTCACGTTTTTATATTTCACCGCGCCCAACGAATGATGGGTATGGATATGGTGAATATTGGGCTGGCGCTTTTTCAACTCCATACCGACCCAGGCAGACAGCCAATAATTTGTATGAACAATTGAATGATGACGGTGAGAATCGGCTTGGAACTTAAGACATTCTTCGACAAAATTGGGAAGGTACGAAAATATCTCATCACGGGTAACAAAATCTGCCGGCCCCGCATTCAACCGAATCGTTCGACATCCAGGCACATGTTCGACTTCGCCAGATTGACTCACACTCGTGCGCCGAGTAAACATATCGACCTGCCAACCTAAACGAGCCAGCGCTTCCCCCACATGACGAACATAAACGTTTTGTCCGCCTGCCTCTTCCTTACCGATGTCGATCGCGGGATCTCCATGCACCGAGATAAGGGCAATAGTCTTTTGGTGTTGAAAAACCATAGTTTTTCTATCCAGGAGCCTGCTAGCTTAAATTAAACCGTGTCTATATTTAGGGATCTCTCAATCGTTTGAGGAAAATCTTGAGTCCAAGCTGAACGGATTCTAGCCAATCATGCCAGAAAGTGAAAATCGATTCAGATGAGATTATGACGCCATCGGTGTATGGGAATCCGTTAAAACCTTAGAGAGATCGCCAGACCCTTTTCAAACATCCGCTAAGCTCCAAACGCTCATGTAAGCAAATACATCCTAGACAGGCTGATATCAGCAAATTATGAAGGTCTATGGGATGTCAGTGCGCTGAAAAACTTGGCTGATGGTGATAATTTCCGCTAAACGCCATTTGGATCGCTGGAGGAAGGAAGCAGTAATGATTTTTTAACATGCGTGCCGACAGGGTTAATACCCTCTTTGCCCCTTTTGTTATCTCCCATACAAAATTAACATGAAACGAGGCTTGGGCAGCTATATTAATCAGGGCGATCGCCCCATTCCATCCCCTATTCCATCGCCCATTCCATCCCTAGACTGGCGATTTTTGATTCGAATTTAGAGATTCTAGATTTGTGTAAGTTCTTAAGATAGAATCTGCTAAGATCGTAGTCCATGACTTCTGGAGAGGTGGCTGAGTGGTCGAAAGCGGCAGATTGCTAATCTGTTGATGGGTTTAGGTCCATCCGAGGGTTCGAATCCCTCTCTCTCCGTTCAATGCACCTGGCAATAGACGTTTTGGCCAGCCTTGCTCTATGCGAAGCTGGCTTAATTTTGCCTGTTTCACCGTCGTATTTTGTCATTATTTACGGTGCAATTGAGTGATAAATTAGGGAAATTGTAGGGAAATTGGTGAGCGCCAGGTATGCCCAAGGACTTTTCAGAGCGGATTAAAGAGGCAAACAGTCATTTGGATAGGGTGCGGATTCGGGAAAAGTCGGGGCGGTTATACGTCAGAAGCTCTCAGTTTCCTGTCAAACCTGGAGACGAATCAGGAAAGCAATATGAAATCTCGTGTAAGGCTCGTGCAACCCCGGCTGGTCTGAAGGCGGCGATCGCCATCACAACGGTGTTTGCGCGCTGATCTTTCCATTCACAGCAGAAATTGCGACGATTCGAGGAGAGGCTAAATAGTTGTGCGCGGTTGGATCACCACTGCGCCCCTTAAAGTTTCGATTCGTCGCGTAAATGCCTACTTCATTTTGACCTAAAACGCCCAATCCAGAATTAATGCATGCTCCGCAGCCTGACTTGAGAATCTGCGCGCCCGCTCTTTCTAACGTGTCTAAATAGCCCAATGCTTCAGCCTGTTGCCGAATCGCTTGAGAGGCTGGAACAACGAATAAATTTACCGTTGGAGCAACCCTGCGCCCTTTGAGCACCTCAGCAGCTTGGGCTAGGTCAAATAGTTTTCCTCCTGTACATGAGCCGATAAAGGCTCGCGTGATCGGCACGTCTCCTAATTCGCTAATTCCTACAACCTGATCCGGTTTGGGAGGGCAGGCAATCTGCGGTTCTAACTGACTCAAATCAAAGGAATAGATTTGTTCATACACTGCATTCTCATCTCCGATCATATCTTCAATAGTCTCTTCAATCATGCTTTTGATGCCGTCTGTGGTATGGCATTGAAGATAGTTGCGAGTCGTATCATCAACGGGCATCACGCCACACATAGCGCCGCATTCGATCGCCATGTTTGATAGAGTCATCCGCTCATCCATCGGTAATTGCTCGATGATGCCACCGCGAAACTCGATAACCCGACCTGTTGCGCCATCACAGCCAATCTGCCCCACTATGAACAGCATGATATCTTTGGCGCTGATAGGAGGGGGCAAGGTGCCTGATAGCTCGATGAGCAGCGTTGGTGGTACTCGAATCCACATATCACCTGTGGCAAAGATGTTTGCCATGTCGGTCGTACCAACACCCGTCGAAAAGCAACCAAAGGCTCCATAGGTGCAACTATGGGAATCTGTTCCTGCAATGACCATACCGGGACGAATGAAGCCATGTTCAGGAAGAAGTACATGACAAATCCCCGCTGCTTCGCCCGGAGAAATGATGTCAAACAGGTGACAGCCTTGCTCATGAGCAAACTCGACCATCTGCTCATACATCACAGTTGCGTGAGGATCATGGCGAATATCATTAACCTGAATGAAATGGTCAGCCACAAGTACGATCTTGCTAGCATCCCAAACTGTTGCCTCCTGGCCGAAATGCTGATGAAACAGTCGCCCCACAGGGCCGGCGATCGCATCATGAGACATCGCCAAATCAACGGCGGCAAACACCACCTCTCCCGGCTGCACATACGCATTTCCGGACGCGGCTGCGAGGAGCTTTTCAACCCGTGTCATGGGACGAGGAGACGTTTGATGGTTAGGAATGGTTAACTCGCCCCGCAGACGATGATGATTAAACGGAATCAGCCCGCCTGCGTGGGCGATCGCCTCGATGACTGGATTATGCTGGTCTTGCCCAATAATATCTAGGGGCAAACCGATGTTGATGCTGTTGCGACAAAAGATCTCGGCAAACGATTGAGCACGGACTTTCTGAATGCCTGCCGCTTTAATGGCGATCGGTGCAAACTCCCGGCTCGAGCCACATCCAAAGTTGTGCCCTGCTTCGATGACATCATACTCTGAAAGTTTTCCCGCTCCAATCAGATGTTCAAATGCATAGTGTGCCAAATGCTTGAGGTCGGCGTTGGTTCCGCGTTTTGCTGGAATAATATCGTCTGTGTTGATGTCATCTCCCAGAAACAGAATCTGTGTCATGGCAGTTTGGGGGGTCTAAGTTGCGGACGTGAATGCGGACGTGAAAGGCTGACTTGAAGCAGATAAGGCTGTTTCAGTATGAAATATGATCACTCTCTAATCAATGACACAAGCGATTGCTACACGAGTTTTAGACTGATTAATTGAAAGATTGCTCCCGTTCCATAAAAAGGCTGTAGATATAGCCTCGCTGACCATTTGAAAGAATGATAGGTAGCCATCCATTCCCTTCGAGTATTGCTAATCGCTGTTGCTCCGAGAAATGATTCAAAGTTTGAATATCTACTCGCACTACTTCGTTTGAAACTTGACCAATTACTTCGCCGTCTAGATTGGGATCTGTCCGTATATTGACTGCTTCTCCTACGATCATTACAGAGGACTGGAATGGTGCCGCATCTATTAAATGAGTCGAGGTGATTGTATCACTCCCATTTGAGTCATTTTCATCATCCTCAAATATTGAGGTAAGGTCACATTCTTCAATAAATGCACGAACTGATTGATCGATTTCGTATAACTCTACAACCAAAATAAGAAATTCATCTGAATAAGCCTCTTCTGGAGCTAGGGTATAGACTGCATCTATGATGCTAGGAATCTCCAATGCGGCTTGCAAATTATCGTCTATACATTGTTTAAGACGATCTTTCACATCTTCTGGAAGTTCGTCGCCATCCTTAATATTGGTATTTAACCTTCGAGATTGATTCGCATAGCGTAAGTTTTGCTCGAACTGATCAGATGATAGAGGAATAAGTGAATCCGAAACAAAAAATTGATGTCCTAGCAAAATAATTCCTGTAATCACCAACATCGCTTGTAAGAAGGGGATTTTATCCGGTAATTTAGTGATTACATAAATCCGGATTCCATTAGGCTCAACCAGCTTAACTATAATCTCGATGTTTGTATTTTCAGCCTTCAAGCAAAAACATACTTCAAGGAATTTTTGCTCGACTGTGATGGACAAAGAATCTCTGTTGAGCCAGCCTATAAATCCCTTAGAGGGCATGATATAAACAAAAGTTTCACGAATAAATTCAAGAGAGATGCTTTCAGGAAAAATAAACTTGATTGTATATCTGCCAGATGGTAAATCGAAAAACTTTTTCCATCCAGGTATAGAGACTGATCCAGATTTAATTTCTTCACCTTCTGCATTTTTCAGAACGATTTGGATTGAGGGGTTCTGGTCTGACATAGTAAATTATTTAGCTTTTATTTCAGGTAATGACTTGAATGCTGGAGATTAACCTCAATAGCTTACGCAAAAGACATTGCTAAAAGCCATCTGTCAGTTTTCAGCATCCAATATGGGATTTTTCCTAAATAATACTTCTGGCAGGGTAAATTAAAATCAAATTTTTCTATAATTAAACGATTAATTGATCGATAACAGCATGCGGTAAAACCGAGAACACGCTGAAACTCGAAAGATATGAGAGGATGTTTGAAAATTTCTGGCGATTATAGATGCTCTGTGGCTTCGACGGTTTTTGTCCGGGTAGCCTGCGTTTCGCAAGCGACATGTAACGCGTTCGCGTAGCGTTCCAAAGGAAAGCATCTCTATAAAAAGAACGCTAGTCGCCAAGGCAACAAAGAACCTTATCTTAAAGACCTAATTAATCTATGGTCGGTTATTGTTATTAAGCTATCGAGGTCGCAGATCGACATATTGAAGCCTTAGATCGTTAAACTGAGACGACAACATGTCGATCTAAGGTCGCAGATCGACATATTGAAGTCGCAGATCGACATATTGAAGTCGCAGATCGACATATTGAAGCCGCAGATCGACATATTGAAGTCGCAGATCGAGACGTATTAGGTTAGACTGACTGACAAAGATTCTGCATTGGGCGAGGAAATCTCGCCCAATGCAGAATTTCGGACAATGTAGTTACCTGACCCTTTGAATGGTCTGGGTTCGGGTAAGTTTTGCAAGTCAATCAGGGTTAGACGTTGCCTGTTATCTCTCCCCTTCAAATGGGCATATTGCATATAAGTCTAATGCAGGCCGCATTGCTTAACCTCAAAGCATAGGCGCTGTGTTAGGGACGATGCCCCATTGCACGATGAACTAGCCTGTAGTCTTTCAACTCCCTTGCAAGACTGAATCACTTCTCTAAAAACTACCCGTGCCTCCAAAGGGTAAGACACACATCCGCTTCAAACCTATACCCTTCGATTACTAAAGGAATCTTGTCATGCCACAGCCTGACACGAGTCGACGGCTCCAAACTCGGCTCATTCTTCAAGATATTGACTCAATGCACGGGCTTCATACCATTCCTGAATTTACGATTGGTCGAGCCGAAGCAACACCCAAATCGTTGCAAGAAGCCTATGCTGTCATGCAGGAAAAGCAGCAAAAAGAAACTGAAATGCTCATGCTCCAGAAGGCGGCAAGCGATGCTGCACGACTGGCTGAATGGGAATTTCACAATCGCGTTTTGGCGATGAAAGAATCTGTGCGGGGACACTTTGGTCCAGATAGTGATGAAGCGCAAGCAGTAGGCTACAAGAAGAAGTCTGAGCATAAGCGCCCTCGTCGTCGTCCTGCCGCATAACGAGGAAACGAGTTCTGTCACACGCAAGAGAATGGTGCTGTGAGTCTACTTGCAGCACCCTGTCAATCCACAGCTTATGTCAATGTGTTAATGCAATGTGTTAATGGGCGACGCTGATTTAAGGAATGATAGTTGGAGGGGCATAGCCCTGTGTCGCACTCAAGGGGGATACCCTTATGTCGTATAACACAATGCCATGCCCGTACAGAGCGGAATTTACAGCTTTCGAATCCTTTGCACACTGTAATGAGACTTTAAATCAATACTGAAGATTGCTTAAAGCTGATTTGGTGTTTCAAATTGGTCTAAACCGGAAAATCTATACTTAAAAAATGAGGCTGCTTAAGTTTGGTGTTTTGCTATGAAAAGAGGCGATCGGCGCAATGACAATTACGACAACTCGGTTAGAAATCCACATGGGCGACAGGTAGAACCCGTCTCTGCTCATGAGTCAAAACAACTCATCATGACTCTGCGAGCACAAAAGACCGAGTTGCAGCAACAGGTTCAACAAACTGAACAGCAGGCAGAACAAAATCATCATCTGTATTTAGAAGAGCAACAGCGATATCAATCCACCCTGACGCTCTATCGAGAAGCAGAGACTCAAGCTCAGTCTTATCTGGCTCTTTACGATCAAGAAAAAGCTCGCAGCGGTGAGCTGTTGGTGAAATTTGAAACCGTTCAAATGGAACGAGATCAATACATTACTCTCTATAATGAAGCTCAGTCTCAGCTTAAATATGAGCGTCGCTCAAAAGCAGGCATTAAAGGGTGGGAAACACGCCGTAAGCGCGAGAATGAACGGCTGAAACAAGAGATTAGCGAAATGACTGTTCTGCTGCGCGATTCACTGACCCGCCGAGATGCAGCGATCACCAACCTAGAAGAGCTGGCAACTCGCATGGATCGTATTCACAGCCTAGTTAACTCTGTAGAAAACGATTCTACAGATAATCCCATCGGTTTACTGCAAAAGTTCAAGCGCATTTGGCACGCTATTCAAGATATTCTGGCAGAATAGAGCTGAATTCACATGAATGATGTAATTAGAAACAGTTCAGCGTCTAGTATTCCACCGTCTCAAAACTCACCACTGGGCGATCGCATTCGCACGATTGCCAATCAACTGCGGCAAGAAGATGAGGTGCAAATCAAAGCTACGTCTCGCATTTTAGGAGCCGCAGCTAAACTTGCCGAAAACCACGATCGCCTGATTGACGAAGTTGTAGAGATGGTGGAGGACGATCTTGATCAAGCCGCTCAGTTCAGTTCAACCGAACCTTACACCGTTGAACAACTCCAGCAGCAGTTCAAAAACTTCAATGATGCCAAAGCCCATTTCAATCTCACAGCAAGAAGCTGGGCATCTCTAGTCGATAAGCTCAACGAGCAATCCCACCCCCCTCAGACAACAAAGTCGCCTGCGGCAAAGACTCCGCAATCAACACTCAACCCCCCAAGCAACGGCACTCAAGATGCGGTTGTTCAACGCCTCGGAGGGATTGAGCGGGATATCCAAATGATGCGAGGAGATCTGAATCAGATGTTGAAACTTCTAGAGCAGCTCGTCAAACAGGTGTCAAATTAGCGATCGCCCTTCATATAGCAATCCCAATGATTTGTAAAAATTTCCAGTGCAAGCGAGACGCTCGCCTGATTGACTGACAAAAGATTCTGCATTGGGCGAGGAAATCTCGCCCCTACGGAATTTCGAACAATGTAGGGGGCAGGTTATAGCAACCTAAAATAGGTTGTGAACAAACATTAGAATGAGGAGGAGTCGTTAAAGAGCATTTTAGACAAACTGATGGAGACCCTTGAACAGTTTATTGAGAGCAACCCGAAGCCCCGAGAAC
>JBNPEG010000001.1:0-45233 GCA_051117555.1 Elainellaceae cyanobacterium
CTATCAAGCCCACGGCAACTATGCGGTGGAATATCGCTTGACGCTGCCGCTCGTCAACCCCACTCGTCAAGACCAGCGGGTGACAGTGGCACTCGAAACCCCCATTAAAGAAGATAATCTTTCTGAAGACGGCTTACAGTTCTTCGACCCGCTGCCGCCGCAGGTGTTTTTTCGGGGCACGGTGAGGGTCCGCTATACGGATGATGCTGGGCTTCCCCGAACTCGTTACGTGCATCTCGTCCAGCGTCGCGGTCAAGAAGGAGAACCCCTCGTATCCCTCACCTTACCGGGACTGACTTCTGAGGGCGATCGCCCCCAAACTCGACTGGTGCAAGTGGACTTTCTCTATCCGCCTGATTCAACTCCTCCACAGGTCTTGACGATTCACACCACACGTCCCTAATAGGGGATATACACAATTTGTGTAACGCATTTAGGTAAACGGGCAGTTGGGTAGGGCAAACGGCCATTTGACCGTGCAGAACCATTGCCAATGGTAGGTTATTGACAAGCGAGTCCGTAAGACGAGTCGCGGTCTGATATTAAGCTTTCTATATCTGATATCAAGCGTTCTGTATCTGATATCAATCATTTAGTGTCGGATAGGCAGCATTCACTGTCGGATATCAAGCGTTTTATATCCGATGGCAATCATTCACAATCAGATAATCATCATTTACTATCCGATGGCAATCATTCACTATCGGATAATCATCATTTACTATCCGATGGTGATTGTTCACTATCCGATGGTCATCATTTAATGGCAGATGGTAAATGTTCACTATCCGATGGTCATCATTTAATGCCTGATAATGAACGTTCACTGTCTGATAGTGATCATTCACTATCTGATGGTCATCATTTCATACTCGATTAAGAAAATCTTATACTTCGCATGGATTGATCACTATCCAATATCAAATTTTCACCACTCGATATCAAGTGAAGTCGGTCGGATATGAAATCGAGACCAACGAGATTAGAAAATTCTATATTGCCAGTCAAAAATTGCGGTTGGTTTGGCAAATCGAGACCACTACCTATGAAATCGAAACAGCTCATATCAGTTTTCCTAATTTGGGGATGTGAGTCGAGGGGCGAATGCACAATGTTCTGAAAGTTCTGTAGAAATACGGGTTAGCCGATTCTAAATGGAGGGCACTTCTAAAATGGGCTGGCAATGTCCAGTTCAATCCACTCTAATCATCTAGGAATATGATATGGCTCCAAATTTAGATCAGGTTGTGCTCTCCGATAGCGACCACAACGACGTGATGGTGGCGATCGCCACCATTCGAGCAAAGCTGGACTTCTTAGTCAACCTAACGGTCGATGAACGCCGATCGTCAGCCAAAATGGGAGATAAAACTCGCATCTTTATCCAAAAAGCGATGGATGTCGCCAATCGCCACTCTGACTTTCTACCCCGCTCATTTGACGTAGACGAAATGCGTCGAGAAGTCGATCTGTTTGAAAAGCTTTATCCGGTTCTACTATCGCTGTCTCAACTGCATGAATTAGTTGAAGATACCTATATGATCGCCGGTGATGAAGCCTATGCGTCAGCACGCACGGTTTATCAATCAGCCAAAGCCAATGGTCGTGGCATCGGGATTGATGCAGTGGTTGAAGAACTTGGACAACGCTTTACCCGTAAGCCTCGGAAGCCGCAGGTACGGACGGAGGCGTGATGGGGTAATGGGATGATGGAGTGGTGGAGTGATCAAGTCATCTCCATCACTCCCTTACTCCCTTACTCCCTTACTCCCTTACTTCTAAACGGGCGATCGCCAGCGAATCAGATAACTCATCACATCACCTTGTTCGGGTGTGATAATGATGCCCGTTTCAGGTACGTGAAGTAGCGGACTCCACAATCGCTGCTCCACATAGCCCAGCACATGTAGATGATGAATAGTACTTTGCACACCGTTGGTAGAACCGAGCAGAATATGCCGCAAGGGTTCTCGCTCAGGTTGAGCAGTAGGAGAGACGAGCAATAGCGGACTGTTCGCCTCACCCTCAAGGGCAGGCGATGAAGTATTAGGTAAGTATGTCACTGGGATTCCTCCGAGAGTGAGTAGGGTAAGGAATCCCAACAACTTGGCCGTCCCAGACGGTGTACAGTGCGAGACGGCCTAGAATAAATCTAGCCTTCGCGACTGGCTGCTTCAGTCGTGGGGGTTAGGTATCGGGTTTTGTTGGCTGCAATTCCCGGTACCGCCTGACCAAGTTCTTGGGAAAACAAGCTGCGGACAAAACAGCTATAGCTCAAAACGCTACCGAATTTGACGAACCAAGTCAAGTCAAATTTGATACTAATTTTGGATGAGATGATCGGATGAGCACAGTGCAACTGTTGTGAATGATGCACTCGCGCTTCAGAATTTCTTAATGGCACGTTTTGGTGGAGAGTGGATAGGATGAGGGGCGACTAGGTCGCTTTTACTCTGCCGTTGTTTATCCGTCCACTGAGGTTCTCCCATGGAACTGAGCAAGATGAGGATATGAGCAATCTATCTCTTAGGAATAGACATTATCGGTAATAAGTTGCTCAGTCCGAGAATCGATGACAAAGCTATAGAAATTGACGATTCTGTGTCGAGAATTGAGCACTTTTTTATTTCCGATTAAGTCTAATATATGAGCAATCTATCTCTTAGGAATATTGGATTCCCTGTGTCAATCTAATTTATGAGAGCTATTTCAAAACAGGTATTTCGGCAGGCGATTGATATAGATGATCACTATCGCAATTCCGATTTTCATAAGCACCTGACAAAACAAAGTTTGGATGCAGCATACAACAGGGTGGAGTGCTGAAACAAATCCTTGCAGCAATAGAGTAACTGTGCGATAAGTGTGTTAAAGAAGTCGGTATTCTGGAAGAGTTGATGGAGGTATGACTGCTAAGGATGGGATTCTTTGATGATTATTTTCTGGGAGATGATGAAAAGCAAGCATTAGACTATTGGAGACAGCAAAAAGCGTCGACGCAACAAGCAGCCTACCTGTACCAACAAGGAGTACAATATCGAGACCAAAATAATTTACCAGCAGCAATCGAGCTATTCATTCAAGCAATTCACACAAACCATAGTGAAGCCACTTATTGGAATGACTATGCTTACACAAGGTGTATGCAAAGTTACAGTAATCAAATTTCTCTTGCTGATGACGTTTTAGATGCTGCTAATACAGCAGTTATGTTGCGCGACGATTGTGTCACTCGCTTCACAAGGGGATGGGTACTTTTGTATTTAGGAAGATTGCCAGAAGCGTTGTTCGAGTGGAGTGTCTCAGTCAGATGGAATCGAAATAATGAACAGCTCAAATCATGGATTGAGCACACACTTAGTCGAGTATTTATTTCATACGGTTTCAATCCTTTGGATCAAGTATTAGCAGAGGGATTAGAATTGTATTTGAAATCTCAAAATTTTAGCCCTGTTACAGGAAAAGAGTTTGAAGTTGGTAGCGTTCCTCAAAAAGTGAGAAAAAGAATTTCTAATTCCTTTTTTCTAATTGCAATTCTGACTCAAAAGCAGCAACAGCTCGACGAAACTTTCTCAACAAGTAATTGGTTAATTGCAGAAGCATCGGCTGCTCGCGCACTGAATCGACAAGTCATTCTGATGGTTGAACAAGGTATCAATAGAGATAGTTATTCTTGTGTATTAGGAGATGAGGAGTATATTACGTTTAATAGAAATAACTATACAAGCCAGTGTGGAAAACTCATTCAGGCGTTAAATAAAAAACGTCAACAAATTTTTAATGACATCCTCCAGGGCAGGTATACCCTTTTATCTTAAGCAATATCTCTCATGGGAAGAATGACAAAGGAAAAATATGGAGACCAGTATCAACTTCATCTTCTGGAGCAATATAAGCTTTATGTAGAAATGGCAGATCGAATTAGCGCTAGAAGATTACAGACCAACGGTTTTTATATCACACTTCTTTCCGGTCTGCTAACGCTTCTCTCATTTCTGAATGTAGATAAAGATCAAGAAGTTCATACTCAAAATAATATTTTTTTTCTTGTTGTCGGCGTAATTGGACTGACATTATGTGCTACGTGGCTCTTTAATATTCGCTCATTCAAACAGATTAATTCGCTCAAGTTTAAAGTAATTCATGAAATGGAACAGAATTTACCCTTCCCTTGCTATAGCAGAGAATGGGAAATTCTAAAACAAGATGGAAGCCGAGAGAAGTATTTAAGACAAACAAAGATTGAGCAATTTATCCCTTTTATTCTCGCGGTTCCCTATTGTGGATTCATTCTCTATTGGCTTAGGAGTCTACTTTTTTAGTGCGATTGCTCCCTCTGCGAATTCAGTTGACATAAGGAAACCCAACATCAAACCCGTTAGATCACCTCATTAATTCCCCATGCTAAACAATTGAGGAATTTACCAGAGTGCTAATCCTATCAATGACTCAATGGTAGCAATCGCCCGTGACTTTTTAGGGGGCGATCGCCCCTTGTCGCTCTAAAAGGTAGTACTACAAAAACTCCTGACGGTAAGTTTTTGTGGAAAGTGGATAGGATGAGGGGCAATTAGGCGAAGTTTGTTAAGGGGCGATCGCTCAGTGTGTTTTGTGACAATTACGCTGAAGTTTGCACATATGATGTGATTAGGAATGTCGCGTGTCTTCATAGACACCTCAACACATGGAAGTTCTAAAACTAACAGCAACAATCGATGAATCTGGATATCTCAACGTCAGAATTCCGACAGAGTTAGCCTCGGTTGACGTTAACGTGGTGGTCATTCTAAATCCGGTTTCACCATCTGAGCACTTGCATTCCAAATACGACTTTTCTGATCTAGCTGGCCGACTGGCCTGGCAAGGCGACGCGGTGACCGCACAGAGGTCATTACGAGATGAATGGTAATGATCGCTATGTGCTAGACACAAATGCTATTGTTACGCTATTGCGGGGAGATTATCGACTGGTTGAGTTGTTGAGCAACGCAAGCTGGATCGGCATCTCCATTATTAGCCAAATCGAGTTTTTAGCGTTTTCCGACCTCAGCCAGGATGACCGCAATCTGTTCCGACAGTTTCTACAGCGAATCGACGTTGTTGGATTAACAGTCGGCGATGAAGTATTAGTTGAGAAAATCGTTGAAATTCGTCAGCAGTATCGGTTAAAACTACCAGATGCGATAATTGCAGCGATCGCAATCCAAAACACAGCCTCTTTGGTAACGGCTGATAAGGAATTTACCAAGGTGCCAATTCTATCAATGACTCAATGGTAGCGATCGCACGTGACTTTTTAGGGGGCGATCGCCCCTTATCGCTCTAAAAGGTAGCACCACAAAAACTCCTGACGGTAAGTTTTTGTGGAGAGTGGACAGGATTAGGGGCGATTAGGTGAAGTAGTTGATGGGCGATCGATTTACCCTCTTTCACTGAGTCTCTTATTATGGGATTGTTCAACACAATTCCGCATAACATTCTGCTAAAAATGGGATCTGATTTCATTGAAGCTACTAAACGGTAAGGCTTTAGACAAATTAAAGTCCCAGATCTTATGCCGAAAAATCCCGTCTAATCATTGTTGTACTGCCTGAGTTCTCGGTTAGGATATAAGTTAAAGCCTGTAAGTTGCAAATGCTTAATGCATCCAAATCTGGGTTTGAGGTTTGGTTGAGCAAGTGTTAATGAGATAAAATCGAGGCAGAGTCATACTGGCTACAGTTTTCAACTCTAGAAGGTAAGCAGTATGGTAGCGGCTTGAATCAGCACAATGAGGGCTTGAGCTAATGACTTTTAGTGATGTGGTTGAAGTGATCAAAAGTCTTTCCACAGATGAGAAGCGCGAAATTCATCTGTTGTTGCAGCAGTACCTCCGTGAAGAGCGCCGGGACGAAATACATAACAACTTCGAGTTAGCGCAAGTTGAGCAGCAAAAAGGTGAACTGAAGTTTTCCTCCAACATTGAAGAACTGAAACAGTTGATAGAGGAATAATTGTGGAGGTCAGTTTCAGTTCTCCATTTAAACGGGCTTTCAAGAAGCGCATCAAAGGCAATGCAGATCTAGAGGCAAGATTTTGGCAAAAGTTGGAACAATTCACCACAGATCCGTTTGACCCAAGTTTGAAAACGCATAAACTATCGGGCAAGCTCAAAGAGTTTTGGAGTTTTAGCGTAGATTACGATGAAAGAGTGTTGTTCTACTTTATGGAAGACGGAAAGGCTGTGTTTGTAGATATCGGTAGCCATGATGAGGTGTATTGAGAGCATTCAACATCAAACCCCGTTATATCACCTCATTAATTACCCATCCTAAAAATTCTCCAGCGGGTAATCCCAACCCTATCGCCGAGCCAACACACCGGGATCTATCTACTTCTTTAAAGTTGTCACCCGATGCCGCCTCTTTAGTAACGGCTAATAAGGAATTTATCAAGGTGCTAATCCTATCAATTACTCAGTGGTAGCGATCGCCCGTGACCTTTTTGGGGCGATCGCCCCTTGTCGTTCTAAAAGGTAGTACTACAAAAACTCCCTGACGGTAAGTTTTTGTGGAGAGTGGATAGGATTAGGAGCGATTAGGTGAAGTCTGTTAAGGGCGATCGCTCAGTGTGTTTTGTGATAATTACATTGTTACGCTATTGCGGGGAGATTATCGACTGGTTGAGTTGTTGAGCAACGCAAGTTGGATCGGCATCTCCATTATTGGCCAAAAATCAAAGTCCCAGATTTTATACCGAAAGATTCCGTCTAATCATTGTTGGCCTGCTTCAATCCTCGCTTGGGACAGGACTCAAATCGCTTCTGTTGAGTACCGAAAGCGATCGCATTAATACCCCATGTCACACCGAAAATTGTATTGACAATGTAAATACAGCTTGCCTACACTACAGACATGGATGTGTATTTCGTACTCAACGGCATTACTTTCGTCTGGAATGACGAAAAAGCCAAGATCAACTCGATCAGCCATGATGGTGTTACGTTTCAGCAAGCCACAGAAGCCTTCTTCGATCCACTACTTGTGGTTGTTGATGCTAGTCGTAATGATGAAGCGCGAGATGCCATTATTGGTTTAGATAGGCGTTGGAACTTGCTGTACGTTGTCTTTGTTGAGCGGGAAAACGACATCATTCGGATCATTTCGGCTCGTAAAGCAACACGGAAGGAACGGGAATTTTATGAAACCTGAGGCGTTGAAAAAGCGGTTGGATAGGAATCGTCCCATGACAACAATCACCATTCGTATGCCTGAAGATGTGATTGAAGATTTGAAGCAAGTTGCACCCCTGCTTGGTTTTTCTGGGTATCAACCTCTAGTGCGCGCTTATATTGGACAAGGGTTGCGAGCTGACTTGGAGCGTTTAGAAGGTGATACAGTACCTGCATTGATTGCAAGCCTCAAGCGTCACGGTGTCAGTGATGAAGTGATTCAAGAGGCACTAGGCGAAGTGACTGGGCGTTAGTTTGATCCTGGGTTGCCGCCAGCATCCCAACAACCCCAACGCAGGGGACAGACGAGAGCCGCTGGTGCTAAGTTTGAGGTGAGCTGCTGCCGCTGGTCGGGAACGTCATGTTGCCTCAAGTTATTGGTGGAGGCGATCGCCCCTTATCGCTCTAAGAGAGAGTACTACAACTCCTGATGGTAAGTCTCTGTGGAGAGTGGACAGGATTAGGAGCGATTAGGCGAAGTCTGTTAAGGGGCGATCGCTCAGTGTGTTTTGTGATAATTACATTGTTGCGCTGTTGCGGGGAGATTATCGACTGGTTGAGTTGTTGAGCAACGCAAGTTGGATCGGCATCTCCATTATTAGCCAAAAATCAAAGTCCCAGATCTTATGCCGAAAGATTCCGTCTAATCATTGTTAGGCGGCAGATACCTCGGAGTAGAAAATTACGGTTAAAGGCAGGGTGGCGAGGTGAGTTTTTGCGCTGAGTAGTGATTCAAAATGACTGAAAATCTGACTTTCTCAAAATTTAAGGCTCAAGAATTTGATCCGATATCTGGACTGCTGTGCAATATTTTCGATACAACAAGGCCAGAGCTAGAATTGCTCTACAAAGAAGTAATTAACGATTTCGGTAAAGATGGGTGGCCGCCTCATTTTGTTCGGCGAAATTTCTTCAGGAGTCAGCATCAAGATTTTCAAAAAATATATGAAACATCCCCTTCAATTGCTATAGACTTGCCAAGTCTCTTTACTACGGTGTAAAACTACCGAGAGCGGATCAAGAAAAATTTATAAGTACTTTGAAATTAGAAAATCTGGCTATGAGTCTCGTTGCTCTAGTTACCTGGGGGAAAGAGTCAGCGAATAGTGTTAAGGAATTAGATCTCAATATTCAGCACTTGAATTTTCCCCACCCTAGTGGCGCTGCCAATGGAACTTGGAAAAAGTTGATGAATCAATCTCCTCCCTATGAAAATAAGCTGGTATACTGGAGTTCCGAGATCTCAAAGGTGCTACCTAAAAGTATCTGATGAGTTTGATCTAAGCATTAATAATCGCAGTCTAAATCATGAGCGATAAAGAAGTTATTTCTGAATTCATACAAGTCAAACAAGAAAGTAATGGAATTCAGCTCCTTGTTCGTGGTATATCCTGGCCACATCCTCATGAACCCGTATCTAGTTGGACAGTAGCCTCTGTACTCCCACAAACCTCCTCACCTCAGGAAGTAGATTTCAAAATTCAAGCAATTCTGCAAAACAAGCAATATTTTCAAGTTTGCCAGGAGTGTGGGGAGCGGAATCCTCGTGGTTGGATGCATAATGATGGCATCTGCCAGAGTTGTGCCGAGAAGAATCATGGCGTTGTCTACTAAACGCAAGCTATACGGGAGCCGAGTGTTATGACTATCTCTTTGGATTTACCATTAGAGCTAGAGAATGAGCTTTCTGCTGAGGCTTCCCAGCTTAAATTGCCTCTAGCAGAGTATATTCTTCGCGTTCTCTCCTTTCGCCCTTTTCTACAAAATCCTCCCACAACAGGGGTGGAGCTGGTTGCCTACTGGGAGAGCGTTGGGGTAATTAACTCTCGACCCGATATTGCTGACAGCCAGGAGCACGCCCGCCAGTTGCGCGACCAAGCTGAACACCGTGAGCGGGCTTAGGTAGCGAATGTACCTTGTCGATACCGATGTCATGATCGATATTCAGCGAGGGTATGCGCCAGCACTGGCTTGGTTTGCCTCTGTCCGAGAACTGCCGAGCATCCCAGGCTTTGTGGTGATGGAATTAATTCAGGACGCTCAGAACAAGCAGCAGGTGCGGAAAGTCCTACAGCTTGTAGCGCCTTTGACCATCGTTTGGCCTACCGAAACTGACTGTGCTCGGGCTTTGTCTGATTTCACCGCTTATCATCTGGCTCACAAGGTTGGTTTGATTGATGCCTTGATTGCGGCCTGTGCTGTTGGGCGTAGCGCAACCCTCTGTACTTTCAACGTGAAGCACTACCAAGTCATCTCAGGCTTGAGTCTGGAGCAACCCTATAGTCGCTAAAGCCGCCTAACACCTCCTTGGTGCGGACGGTATAGAGGTTATCGGTGGGAGTTCGAGGTTATCTGCCGCCGCTCAACTTAGCCGTTCTACTGATTCATCCAAGAGGTCTGGTAGCCTTTGAGTTCCGGTTGTTAGACATCAAGTATTGAATCGGAACTAGAGAAAGGGATCGTTGTCTAGCTTTGTCATGACTGGTGAATGCCAGATTGTGAAATAGAGGTGGCAAACTACTATTTTTGAGAAATCCATGTCCTCTGCTGCTATTGCCACGATTGTGAAGATGGTTGAATCCTTGCCCGATGAGTTGCAGGAAAAAGTCGTAGAACACATCCGAGACTACATTGCGGATTTAGAAGATGAGAAGCGTTGGGATACCTTATTCCAACGGACACAGAGTAATCTAGTCGCGGCAGCCCGGAAAGCGAAGCAGGAAACTGCAGCGGGGCAATCGGTGCCAATGGACTATGAGCAACTATGAAGTCTGCCACGCTGCCCTCTTTTTGGTCGAGGTATCGAAAATTAAGCAGTTCCATGAGGGCAAGGGCTGGCAAGGGATGAAGCGCAAATAGACAACGATGATGAAACCGATGTAGCTAGTAGGTTCGGTTAAACAGCGTGTTCGCGTAGCGTCTCCAGCGGAGAAAACCCAACATCAACACTGTTACATCACTCCATCAACGTGCCCATACTAACAGTGCCTTAATGGGTCAATCCTATACATTACCGCCGCACCAATACGCCAATAGCCGCATAGAGTAAGAGACGTGCTAGCCGCGATCGCCACCCAACTCAATTGGTGCAAGTGGACTTTCTCTACCCGCCTGATTCGAGCCCTCCACTGCTCACACAGAGTTCACAAGCGATTTAGGATCGGCTATATATACTAGATCGCAGTAGTTGCGTGCTGATGAAAACACATGTCCGCGCTTTGGTTTCAAGCAGGAGTCATGTCCTAAGCTATCTGGCTAACGCAATAACATCATCTGCAACCGGAAACGCAGTCAATGCTGAGTCAAAGAGCGATCGCATATGGTGAATGGCGTTTCTATCTTTTTCGTGAATCAGGGGCATGATTTCCTGACTCAACTCTCTGACCGTCTGAATGACCGCCTGAATGACCGTCTCTAGTGATTGGCCGTCTGATTTGCAGTCATGGCTTATTCTCTCCATTATTTTTTGTAAACAGATTAGAATTTTGGTGGGTTACGGCATTGCCTAACCCACCCTTGTCTTTGGGATTACGAGATTGATATGGCTAGCCGTTATGCCAAGGCGATTATGCTAGAGCAAAGTTGTCGGCGGTAAAGTTGGCTAGGTCAGCAACATCTGTGATGCTTTCCATGTTGGCAAGCACGTTAAATTCACCCCCCTCGCTAAGATTTTGAGAATGGACAAGTCGACCAATTCCGAATGTCTCGTTGAAGTAGACAAATACCCCTTCTTGCGACGTAACTTGGTTGTTATCGGCGATCGCCTGAGCTGCTGCTCCTGCATTGGCAAAGCCGTCTTGCAGAATCACGACAGTCGTGTTGCCTGCAAGATCATCGGATAGGGCATTCTGAAATGCGATCGCATCAATGCCGAGTTCATTCCCGTTGAGCACATACTGATCATTTGCAATCTCATAGTCGGAGATGCGATCGGTCGTACCTAGGGCATTGCTACCGTAGACAAAGCGATCGCGCCCTGAGCCGCCAGTCAGAGCATCCACCCCCGCTCCACCTGTGAGCATATCGTCAGAACTACCTCCAATGAGGGTGTCATCACCGTCTCCACCGTCTGCATTGATTTCAACGCCAGCGGCAGCCGCATTGAGAACGTCGTTGCCCAATCCTCCGTTAAAAAACACCAATCTAAGATCGGTGTTTGAAACATCACTGACTTCAAATGAGTCGTTACCATCATTTCCGTTCAGCTCCATGATTTCAGCCTCGGTGATATTGAGCGTAAACGGACCGGGATTCACTCGGTCAAAGATTGCTACGCCGTTTTCCTGTCGGAGCGTAAACTGTTCATCTCTACTTCCACCATTTACGGCAGCAGTATCGATGCCCTCACCACCAACCATCACGTCGCTGCCACCACCAGGATTCCAAATCATGCGATCGTCGCCCGCGCCGCCTAGCATGATGTCATCGCCGCGATCGCCATCAATTACATCATTGCCGTCGCCGCCTTGCAGAAAGTCGTCTGCATCGCCCCCAATCAAGGTGTCATCCCCCGCATCGCCATTCGCGCTGATCGGAGTTGTTGTCTCACTGGCGTCAAGGCTGTCATTGCCATCGCCACCGTTAAAGACCACCAAGTCGACATCGGTATTTGACAAATCTCCCACAGTAAAGGAATCATCCCCCCCTCCTGCATTCAACGCAACGATTTCAGTTCCATCAATATTGAGATTGAAGGGAAACGGATCGACGCGATCAAAGATGGCGCGTCTACCATTTTGCACGAGCGTAAAGATTTCACCTGCGCCCCCTCCATTCGCTACTGCCGTGTCATTGCCCGCGCCACCCCGCATGATGTCGTCGCCATCACCCGGATTCCAAATCATTCGGTCATTGCCTCCACCCCCCCGCATGGTGTCATCTCCTGCATCACCGATGAGGATGTCGTCTCCACTTCCGCCTCCGAGTATATCGTTGTCATCGCCACCACGCAGTTTGTCATCCCCTCCACCCCCACGGAGGTTATCGTTTCCAGCCTGTCCTCGAATCGTGTCGTTACCGCGTCGTCCCTGGGCTCTATCCTCTCCAGCACCGGCAATGATAATGTCGTCTCCATTTTTACCCTGGATAAAATCATCGCCTCCTAATCCGAGAATGCGATCGCTTTCTCCGGTGCCCAATAGTTGGTTATTGTCGTTATCACCAATAATGCGAGCCATAGCTGATCTCCTGATGAATTGAACTCTATAAAGCAGTTGTCGTGTGAGTTGAAACCGTGTTGGTTTGCTTCGACGTTATGCCTCAATCGAGAAGATCACGGGTGGAATTATTTGATTTGAAGAATGAATTTTATAGCCCTACGCTCCCGTGGCTCGATGCAGTCCAAATCGTGAGCACTACTTTAAATTCCGTTTACTGCTCATTTTCCCTACTTCTTCTCGATTGCTCCCTAAATTTGAAGCATTCACATAGAACGCACGAAACCGGAGTTGAATGTTATGCAACGCATATGTCTTGCGGGTTTGTCTGTGATCGCGTTGTTGACATGGTTTGATCCACCCAAGCATGCGATCGCCTTACAACTATTGAATGATCAACGAGATGAGGTTTTAGAGCATCTGCATCATCTGCGGAGTCGCCAACGCGAAGAATATTAGCCTGCCACTAACTGAAGGGAATATCCCTTGAAAGGCTGGCTCGTTTAATCAGGGAACCAAAGATTAACCGCAACTAGTATTTTTGTACTGTAATATGATACTCTTCTTGAACGATGCCCAATCTCCGTCCATGGATGGTCATGCGAATGCCATGGAGATTTCATCAATCCTTCATTTCTCTTGTCTATACTCTGACCACTAGGCCATACCTAGGCACACTCGTACTCCCAGGAGGCTCCGTCGATATGAATTCAAATACTGGTCAGCATCGTCTTGTCCGCTTCTTAGAAGATGAGCTTGCTATTCCATCGACATCGGTGGCAATAGGGCTCCGTCATCAAGAACATCCGAGCCTGCTCCCCATGGTGCTTTGGCAGTATGGATTGATCACTCTTGATCAGCTAGATCGCATCTTTGATTGGCTAGAAATGGATTAGTATCGCATCCAGATCAAAATGCTGGGCTATCGTAGGATGGTGGACTATCGCAGGATGGATTGGCGCAGCGTAACCCATGCTGGTCAGGTGTTTTAGCTTCCATCGATACTCCAAGAATTAACCTGGACACGCTACTAGTCCAAGATGACAGAAGTTTCATAACCATAGTGTGAGCGTCTCGCTCACGTCGCTGGCAAGATGCTCGCAAACAGTTGGCTTATTTCTGCCAAACGGTACTGGTCAGAATATCTGTGGGATAGATAGAAGCGGTGTGTTTATGGTGTGCTAAAAACTCACCGTAGTCTGCAAGATGGTCAAGCCCCATTATGCTCAAGACGACTTCCGCAACGAGCCAAACACTAATTTTAAGTAAGAAAATATGCCACCGAATCATAGTTGGTTCTCCGTTTTTTGGGGACTGATTTCACGGAGCAAACGAGCTGCTTTGATGGCTTCATCATAACGAGCCAGTTTGGTCAATATGCCTTTAGGAGTAACACTTTTAGAATCGGTTGATTTTTTGAGAACGAAGCGATGTTAAATTATCCAGTTGATTCACAACAAATCTTTTGAGGACGCTTGTCAAACGGGTTAGCTTACCTCAATCCAGATAGGTTTGACGTTTTCCACAGCGGACCCCTCAAAATCAGGCGTTGCTAATTCATCCCTTCATTCAGAAGTGCCCCCTATGATAAAGTCTTGATTATTTTGCTACAATCACCCCTGAAGAAATTAAGCATGAGTCAAAATTCTTGAAATGGCTGACTCGAAAATAGATGACTCGAAAATAGATAACTCGAAAATAGATGACTCGACGATCACGGTGACGGTTAAGCTTTTTGCAGCTTATCAAGAAGCGTATGGGGCGTCAGAATTAGCCATGCAATTGCCTCCCCAAACGCCGGTTGTTGCGGTGCGCGATCGCCTAATTGCAGACCATCCCGAACTTAATCAATGGCGCGATTTAACTCGATTTGGCATCAACCTTCAGTTTGTCAAACCCGACACCTTGCTTAAGGAGGGGGACGAAGTGGTGCTTATTCCTCCTGTGAGCGGTGGATAAAGGCATTAAAGCGTCATGGGCGAGCGGGATTTGATTCCATGATTGAGTGCTACAACACTGTAGTATTTACTCCATCAGGCATCGTATGTTTTCCACATCTCGTGCGAAATGTAAAATGCAAATCCCCTAGGCCGCATCGGTGTCCGGAAACGACGCGCATAATGTTCAGCCGCAACGGTAGCTGCCAAGATGATTTTCTGAATGATTCGATGCAGCTTGGCGTATGCCTAATACGCTGCTACAGAACTCCCTTCGAACTTGGAATCATCTGCGCCCGACGCGGATCAATCTCGATCGCCATTCTGGTTGCCCGCGCAAAGGCTTTGAACGTGGCCTCGATGATGTGATGAGAGTTGATGCCGTCGAGTTGGCGAATGTGAAGAGTAAATTGAGCATGATTCACAATCGCCACAAAAAACTCCCGCACTAGTTGGGTGTCATAGGTGCCGACGCGCTCTGTCGGAATCTCTAGCCCATAGCTAAGGTGAGGACGACCCGAAAAATCTAGCGTGACGTGAACCAGGGCTTCGTCGAGGGGCGCAAAGAAATGCCCAAACCGATGAATGCCCTTGCGATCGCCCAATGCCTGATGCAATGCCTGCCCTACTGTGATCCCGACATCTTCATTGGTATGGTGGTCATCAATTTCTAAATCTCCGGTCGCTCGCACATCCAGATCAATCAGCCCGTGAGACGAAATCTGATGCAGCATATGATCGAGAAACGGAATGCCGGTTGTCGCATGGCAACGTCCCTGACCGTCTAGATTGAGACTCACCTGCACGTCTGTTTCCTGGGTCTTGCGACTCACCGATGCGCTGCGATTTGGCAACACAAAACCAGATGAAGTCGATGGTTGACTCAAAGATGCAGCGTATGAATCACGGGTTTGCATAGAGCTAGCAGATTGAATGACGTCAGTATAATAAATCGCGTAATGACTCCATTATGGCGTGCCGTGACGATCTGACTAGAATTAGATATTGAATTAGACGCTTGCAATACTATCCGCGCATGATTCAACGCATGAGGGAGCGCACGAGGGGGCGCATAAGGGGGCGATCGCTACATTCCCATGATTTCGTAGCCCGCATCGACATAGAGAATTTGCCCCGTAATGCCGCTTGCCAGATCGCTGCACAAAAATGCGGCTGCATTGCCGACTTCAATCTGAGTGACTGTGCGACGAAGCGGAGCAACCTCTTCTACATGGTGAATCATATCTAAGATCCCGCCGACGGCTGACGAGGCTAGTGTTCGAATCGGACCTGCCGAAATCCCGTTGACTCGAACATTATTTGGACCCAGCTCCGCTGCCAGATATCGCACATTCATTTCAAGGGCAGACTTGGCAATGCCCATGACGTTGTAGTTGGGCACCACCCGCACTCCACCTAAATACGTCATCGTGACTACGCTGCCACCCTCTGTCATCAGAGGTTTGGCGCCCCTACAAAGCTGGACTAGAGAAAATGCGCTCACCTCAAGCGCCAGGTTAAATCCATCTCGGGAAACATTGCTAAAGTCACTGCTGAGGTCATCTTTACGAGCAAATGCTAAACAGTGAATTAAAATATCGAGCTTCCCCCACTTATCACGAATGGAGGCAAACGTTTCATCAACTTGAGCGTCATTTTGAACATCGCACGGCAAAAACAGAGCGGGGTCTAGAGGTTCGACCAGCTCTCTCACCTTTTTCTCATGGCGACCGCGATCATCTGGCAGATAGGTGATGGCTAAGCTCGCACCAGCCTTATGAAGCTGTTGAGCAATCCCCCATGCAATCGAGCGATTGTTGGCGATGCCGGTCACAAGAGCAGTTTTTCCAGTTAAATCCAACATAGTGATCTACTTAAAGCGCAATTAGGAGAATACTGAAAAATTGAGCATAGCGATAGGGTGCATGATCTCGGTGATATCAAGTCAGACGTCGCCAAGAGTTTACCAAGCGTTCTATAATTCAATTAAATCAAGCAGTTCAGACTATCGAATACTTGGAGCGAAGACGCTGCTGATTCATTAATTTAAGGGGCTTTCTTTGACTCGAAAGAACGTTGAGCGCGAAAAAATAGGGGGGCAAGCCGAAGTTTTGTAATTTTTTATACAAAAAATAGGTTCTAACTTAAGTTTAAGTGTTTTAAAGTCATAAGTTTCTCACAGTGGGGCAGAATTCCCAATGAGCTTGACTTTCTCTGACATTATTGACCGGATGTGGTGAAATCTCGTGAGTATCGAGAAGGGCAAGAGGCATGGTAGTGACGCAAGATAGGCCGCTGGCAGATGTGTTCCGCCAAATTAGCGGGGGTGCGTTTCCGCCCGTCGTTGAAACCTTTGAGCGTAGCAAGACCATCTTTTTTCCAGGAGATCCAGCAGAGCGAGTCTATTTCTTACTCAAGGGTGCGGTCAAGCTATCGCGCGTCTATGAGGCTGGAGAAGAAATTACAGTTGCGCTGCTAAGAGAAAATAGTGTGTTTGGGGTATTGTCTCTAATCACAGGGCATCGGTCTGATCGGTTTTATCATGCCGTTGCGTTTACGCCGGTTGAGCTTCTTTCTGTGCCGATCGAACAAGTTGAGAAAGCCTTAAAAGAAAATCCTGATTTATCGATGCTGATGCTGCAGGGGCTTTCATCTCGAATTTTGCAGACTGAGATGATGATCGAAACCCTGGCTCATCGAGATATGGGGTCCCGGTTGGTCAGTTTTTTGCTGATTCTGTGTCGAGATTTTGGAATGCCCAGTCAGGATGGCATCACCATTGATTTAAAGCTTTCTCACCAGGCGATCGCCGAAGCAATTGGCTCAACGCGCGTAACTGTCACTCGATTGCTGGGTGACCTGCGTCAAGAGCAGATGATTTCTATTCATAAAAAAAAGATTACGGTTCACAATCCGGTGACGCTGAGCCAGCAGTTTACTTAGAAGATTAGATAGTCTATAGCCGGGCTTTATTCGTGTCGTCTCTGAGTGAGCTCTGATACTGCTGAGAATGTTCGTTCACGTCAATCAACCGTCGGTGTCCAGAATACAGTAGGCTGTAGCTGGACTATGTTTCGCGGATAATGACAACTGGGCTGGTCCTGATTGCGGCAGTTTTAATTCTGGGAGGTGTGATTGCGACATTGGGCGATCGCATCGGTATGCGTGTTGGCAAAGCTCGGCTCAGTTTGTTTAATCTGCGTCCTCGCCAGACTGCAACATTAGTCACGATTTTGACTGGGGTGATTATTTCAGCGACGACTTTCGCCCTGTTATTCGCCGTTAGCGACCAGTTGAGAACGGGAGTCTTTGAACTCAGAGAAATCCAAGATGATTTAGAGGCAGCGCGCACTAATTTAGGTGCTGCCCGGACTGAGTTAAGTCAAGCCAGGAGTCAGCGAAACCGAGTGCAAACTGAGCTTGAAGAGGCTCGTGCTGAGCGACGTGACGCCCAGCAGCGACTCCGATCGATTAATCAGTCACTTGAAGACGCCATCGCCCGACAAGCGCGCACTGAATCTCAACTCGCCACCACTCGCGAAGAGCTCAACCGGATCGAGGCGAATTTTCAGCAGGCACAATCGCAATTGATAGAAGTCTCTCAGCAAGCCGACGCACTGCGTTCGGAGATTCAAGAGCTTGAAGCTGAGCGAGAGGCACAGATTGCCCAGCGGGATCGAGAAATCGCGGAGCGCAATGAGGCGATCGCGGAACGAGAAGCCCGCCTGAGAGAATTAGAAAACCAGCGAGCCTCTCTCAATCGAGAACTGCAAAATCTAGAGCAAGAAATTAAAGCACTGCGAGAGGGCAGCGTTGTATTGTTACGCAACCAAACTCTTGCATCAGGAGTCATACGGGTCATTGATCCAGACGCAGCTCCGCAAGCCGTTGACCAACTGCTCCGAGAAGCCAATCGGTCGGCAATTCAAGCGATTTTACCGGGATCGGATGCTCAAGCGGTTCAGGTGATTCAGATCACCAATGCTGAGGTAGAACAGCTCATCAACGAAATTCGAGGCGGTGAAGATTACCTAGTCCGAATCTTTTCACAAGGAAATTATCTGGTCGGAGAACCCTGTGTCTTGGCAGGGCAAACCTGCATTCAGGTGGCGGCTGATGCAGTGATTAATGAGGTTGTCTTTGAGGAGGATGAAGTGTTGGCTGCGACTACCCTCGATCCGTCTGAAATGACGACCGAAAGCCTGATCGACCGTATTGAACTGCTCATCGCCGCAACTCAATTTCGAGCCCAGCGGGCTGGAATACTCTCTAATATTGTCCAAATTGCCTACGGTCGGGAGCAGCGCGTCAGCGAATTTTTCCAGACGTTGCAAGATTCTGATAATCCAGTGGAGGTTCAAACCGTTTCCGCAGAACCAATCTATACAGCAGGGCCGGTTATTGTCCATCTGGCTGCTGTTCTAGACGATCAGGTTTTATTTAGCACGGAAGATACCGATGAAGATATCTAATCAGAGAATAGAAGTTCAAGCGAATTGATGCGATTATCCTAAGGTTCTAGTCCTGGTTTAATCACAGTTTGGATCGCCTTACGCTCTCGCGTTCGGATATCAGACGAATGTAGGCTCTCTGCGGCGCTGGGGGTCTATGCACAAATCCAAGCCCGCAGGGATATAGTTTGTGAAACCTGATTGGTTCGTCGAATTTGGGTCATCGTTCGTTCATGGTCACCTCTGATTTTGAGCACCCTAAACAACCTGTGATCCTGGGATTTGATCCGGGACGACAGAAATGTGGTCTAGCCATTATGGGGCTCGACCGAGTGCTCTATTATCATCAGGTTGTTTCGGCAGAGAGGGCGATCGCCACCGTTCAAGATCTCCGCAAGCAATTTCCCATTTCAATAGTGGTAATTGGGGATCAAACCTCTGCGAAGGATTGGAAAGAACGATTGACAGAAAATTTGACAGATTCTCCCTCGATTGTGATGGTTGACGAACGCTATACCACCTTAGAAGCCCGCGATCGCTACTGGGATATGAATCCACCTCATGGCATTTACCGTCTGCTTCCTCAATCATTGCGTCGCATTCCGTGTCCCATCGACGATATCGTGGCAATTTTATTAATCGAACGATACTTAGGACGATTAACAAACTAATAATTTGGGGACAATACTCCCCACGCTGCTATAGAGTCGAGTTAAAGTGCGATTCAGCAAATGGCAAGGAAGCAGATCATGACCTGCAATAGGCAAGCAATAGGCAAATTGGCGCTTTGATTGCCCGTTAGATTAAAGGAGCTAATTTCACAAAACTTTATTCCGTCGCATTCGTAGCTTATACTCATGAGGGTGACAAAAAGGAGTGAATATAGATGTCGGAGGCAGAGCGGCCCCTGACTGAGACAAAAATTACGGTACCCAAAGAACTACTCGGTTCTCATGGTGCAATGAGTCCAAATCTGCTGATGTTTCTGTCTGCCGTGCTGATGGTTACGGCATCAGTGCTTGGATATTGGCAGTGGAGTTGGCCTGGGTGGTGCTGTTTTATTACAAACGTGATTGCGCTTCACCTGGTCGGGACTGTAATTCACGATGCGTCTCATAACGTGGCACACCACAATCGAATTGTGAATGCTGCCTTAGGGCATGGCAGCGCCTTGATGTTGGGGTTTTCTTTTCCGGTGTTTACTCGTGTTCATATGCAGCATCATGCCCATGTTAATGATCCTGACAATGATCCTGACCATTTTGTATCGACAGGCGGGCCACTTTGGCTAATTGCTGCACGTTTCTTCTACCACGAAGTGTATTTCTTTCGCCGCCAGCTCTGGCGCAAGTTTGAGCTGTTTGAGTGGTTTTTGAGTCGTCTAGCAGTCGCAACCATGGTCTTTTTGGCGATTCAATATAACTTTTTGGGCTACATTTTCAACTTCTGGTTTTCTCCAGCCTTGGTTGTCGGCTTAGCTCTAGGGTTGTTTTTTGATTATTTGCCCCATCGTCCCTTCAAAGAGCGCGATCGCTGGAAAAATGCCAGGGTGTATCCTAGTCCGATTTTGAATCTATTGATCATGGGGCAAAACTATCATCTGATTCATCATTTGTGGCCTTCAATTCCTTGGTATAACTATCAAGCAGCCTATCAAGCAACTCGACCGCTTCTAGATGAAAAGGGATGCCATCAATCTCTAGGCTTACTTCGAGGCAGAGACTTTCTAAGCTTTCTCTACGACATTGTCTTAGGGATTCGATTCCATGGGCATAGTGTCCAAAAATCTGTAACGGAGTCGGTGCAGAAAACTAAGAAGCAGTCATAGGATCGCATCCAACGGCGAGCAGCAATTCCAGGCATTACTTCATGTAGGATTTGGGATTGCCCATACATAGGAACTACAAGGCATCTGGTAAGGGTGCCTTATTTTTATGAGACAGCGGTGCGTTACGCTGACACCCTATTTCCGCCTTTTGCCTTCCGCCTTCTGGTTGACCAAACGCATAAATGGTAGCCCCCGAACATTAAAAATTGTGCTGAATTTCGGGCGATCGCCTGAAATTTCAAGGAATTTCTAAATTTGTAGTGCAATCTACGCGATCCCCTTAGATTAGTGGCTGATTGGGCTTATTCTCGCGATCGCCCCGCTAGCTGTAGCGCAGACTCGCTTGAGACTGACCTGAGGAGTCTGAGGGTTTATGTCACAATGAAATTCATTGCGTTAAGGATATAAATGCGGCGCTCGTGATTGAGGTAGAAGTTCATCAACAGCTTCGTGCGTTTCTGCGTCAGCAGGGAGAGCCATACTGGCCTCACCATCTGACAATGGCTCGATTGGTTGCGCGTGCTCTACGCCTAGAGCGGAGTGCATTAATTCAGGCTGGGGCTCCGTCGGGGTATCACGGGCGCTATCGCCTAAGCTATCTGATGGCGGCGCTCATCTGGTCAGGCCCAGTGATTATCGTGGCACCAGAGCCTATTCAGACGCGTTTGCTGAGGGTTGAAATACCTCGGTTGCGCCAGTGGATTTCAAACCATAAACCCATTCAAACGGGCGATCGCATTCCCGCTGAATCGTTCGACGGTATCCTGATGATGTCGCCCCAAGCTTGGTTGCGCGATCGCCTAGAAACACGGCATTTGCCTCTAGGAGTGCCAACCATTCTTGATGGAGCAGACGATTTGGCTCACTGGGCGCATGAACAGCTTACAGCGACGATTCATCCTCAAGATTGGGACAGTTTGATGCTGGCATGTCCCGATCAAACTACCATCATTCGGGATATCCGAGTGCAGCTAACTCGTCATATTTTTCAGCATCCTAACAACCCCTACAACTGCTATCTCGTTGATTCATTTGAGCAAGATCTGTTGCGAGAGCTGGCTCAGCGGCTTCAGTTTTCTCCCAATCCGGCCTCTCAAACTCAACATCATTCGTCGTCTCGATATCTGCCCAACAACTGGGAGCGGTTTTTGGGGAATGTCCATGCACAGGATCAGGTAATCTGGGCTGAAATTGCGCGCCGCCAGGGACAATTTTCGCTCTATTGTGGGCCTGCTGATGTTGCCACCGCTCTCAAACCTATTTGGCTGGAGCAGCCGATCGTCCTGATTGGGGGGGCTGTCGATCTCGAACCCGATGCATCCATTTATAGACAGCAGATTGGATTGGGCGAATTAACCTATCTCAAGTTTTCTCTCGATCGCCAGAATGAGCTGATTCAACTATATTTGCCCGATCGTCTGCCAATGCCCAATACGCCTCAATTCCAGCCTGCCTTGCTCCAAAAGATGCGCATGCTGCTAGCGGCAAGTGCTGATCGGGAAGGGCTGACGGTGCTGCTCGTGGGTGATATGCCGCTCAAGGCTCAGGTGGGCGCCGTCATGGCATCAGAATTTGGATCACGCGTTCAAGTTGAAAAAACGTGTTTTGATGAAAATGGCATTTTGGTGACAGGATGGGCATTTTGGCGACACCATCAAGCGGTCTTGCCAACGCCAAACTTACTCGTAATTGCGACACTCCCCATTCCATCTCTTGAAGATCCGCGAGTTGCAGGGCGTGTCTCCCACTATAAGCGCAAGCGGCAGGATTGGTTCCGGCTATATCTCTTGCCAGAAGCACTCAGCGAACTTCAGCGGGCGATCGCCCCGATGCGCGAAACCCAAGGCGTTGTCGCCTTGTTAGACAACCGGGTCAACCATCGTAGCTATGGACATCAAGTCTTGGCTGCATTGAGCCCGCTAGCGCGAATTAATTATTTGGATGCCAGCATCTTTACTGCCGCAGACTACCCTGTGCTTGATTAAGGAACGTATCTATTTATCTGTCTTCTACTCCGAATCTCAAATTCAAGCTGAAAATAGATAATGAACTTGCAGTGTTTTCACCGAGCAGGAGCTCAACATTTCAAACGACGGAGGTCAGTAATGGGTGACGCAAAACGCCGTAAAGAGAATATGGGAGAAAAATATGGGCAAGAGCCGAATATTTTTCCCTGGTTGCCAATCAAAAAGAGGCTCGCTCAGCAGTTTGTCAAACTAACAACTCGTGGAGCCTGGGTCGGGATTGGTGCTCTGGTGTTTTATTGGGTAGTGGTTCGTTTTATTGGGCCTAGCTTGGGCTGGTGGCAGATTCAGCAGTAACGAAACCTCATCTCATTCAGATCATTGATAATCGGTCATCTGTCCTGAGATTGTTTATAGCTATTCCCACCGTTAGATTTAGAGATGAATCATTCCAGCTATGATTGGCAATGATTTATCTCTAAATTTTTCTAGGGAGAAATGTAGCAATTTTCAATCGTGTTAAATACCGAAATGATGGTGTGGTGTATGCCGCGCCCCATATTGCCGTGCTTAAATCAAGCTCACATTGCTTATATATCAGTCCTAGATGGGTTGTGAGTGGTAGGGCGGGCGGCGTCCGCTCCACCACTCACACACAATTCACAAGCGATTTAGGATCGCTATAGTTAGATGAGCATCTTTGATTAATGTCATGAGTTTGTCTAATGCATCCCCCGAATAGTCTTGTGCCTATGATTTAACTGGATTTGTTAGTTCTGCTTATATCAGTAGTCAAGCTCTTATAAAACGGGTTAGTCTAGGAAGAGATTTGTCGAAACAAGACTTATCGTTTGCTTAAGGATATACTTTTTAGACTGTCACACTTAATACTTTGTTGGCGTAAACCGTTAGCTAACCTGGGTAGAAGTCGATAGGGTGTATTGAAAATAGCCGTATTGTATCGGGTTGGCGCCGACCGTCAGTAAGTAGAGAAGATGCTTCTTCTTGCAATGCGTTTGAGTGAATCAAGCCTACAGCTCATAGGATTAAATGTTAAGAAATTATTTAAGGCGTTTAGAATCAAGTGTGGTGACAGGAGGTAAGCATGTTTCTTAGACTTGCAGAGCAGCATCGCCAGTTCGTCCAAGACCTGGTAACCAATCTTCAGGCTTTAGCGATTGTTCTAGAAAATAGAGGATATCTCGCATCGTGCTATACCTGTGGAGGGCGGATGAATAGTGCGTCGTTTATGGCTAGCCTTGGCGATGATCATCTGATTCGGTTCTTGGTATCCGATTATGGCATCACCTGGACGGAGATGCGAGACGACCGAGAGCTCATGAAATTAGAAGGAGCTGAGGCAATTAGCCAACTTCAAGAGCTTGCGAATCTGGTGAAATATCAGATCAAACCATCTGATTATCGTCCGGCAGTTGCTCAGGTGTCGTAAGATCGTTACAAGAAAATCCATGAACCTCTTACCATCCAGGGATAGTAAGAGTCGCTTCGATGCCTCCTCTACTATGATCCCAGATGATGCTAGGGTTCCTGATGCCGGCCTGATGATAGCTTGATGTAATCTGCGTGACCTAGACCGCTAGTGAGCTCTTACAAATAAGTCGTAAAGCGAGAGCAAGATCTCACCGACGATCAGTAGCACGATGTACCATTCAACCCGCAATGCGCTGTTGTGCTGCATGAGCCCCAATACAGTTTCAGCGGTGCGAGAAATGAGATCAAGTTTTCGTTCGAGGGCGAGATGGCGCTCCCGAATTTCGTATTCGTCTTCTAGTCGGAGGTAAAGCCGCTCAAGCTCCGGCGCGTCCCATAGTAGTTCAGGCTTATCAATAATTTCGACGCGACCTACAATCTTATGCTGAATTGAGAGAGCCCTTCCCAATTGCCTGAGCAATTCTTTGCCCCAGCGTTCATTTTTGGTACTGCGTTGCAGCCCCTCAGCAAATGGCTCGACTTGCTTAAAGATTTGAGCGGTACGCGACTCGTAGTGGGCGAGGACAACGCTCTTGGCCAAGACATCAGCGACGATTTGCAACTGTTCGATCCCCGATTTGACCAGCCATATGATGCCATTTTCAACTCGCCCTGCTCCGGCACTATCAAGTTGAAGCGTCACCTCTTCAGTCTCAGGTGAAGAAAATGAATCGGCGATGAGCGATTCGAGCTGATTGAGAAACGATGCTTCCTCGACGGGTTCTAGTCCAAATAAAACAACAACGCCATACGGAAACAAGACGGCATAGCCGTCATTTCCTGCATTAACGACTAAAGGACCCGTCGCGAGACTATTGGTGTGCTCCATCGAGCGAAGCTTAAGCTCCTCTCCAATGAAGATTGCCCGACCTTTGACATTGGTTTGTGTAATGGAGGATTGTTTGGTAGGAATGAGATCTTGCATATAACAATTATGACGCGATCGCCTACTTGAACGAGTACGGAGAGTTACCCTTTGAGCTTTAATTCAGAGATAACTCAGCATTCTAGTGCGATCGCATCCGCTTTGGGTGTAACAGTTGACATACTTAGCGAGTTATTTTGCTAAGCATTGGCTAAAGATACGGCATCGACAGCCCACTTCTAGTCTAAGCTCTGACCCTCGTGGATGGGCAAAAAAAACCCTCGATAGCTGCTCAGATCTGACTCGACAAGATGCTTATCGTTGATTAATGCATCCTGGTTTTTTCGCGTATTGACACACTTTTGCCCAAAGACTTGCGCGAGTTCCGGGAGGGCCCGCAGAAAATATCACTCTATCACCGCCTATCATAGGCACGATTTTAACCCCGCAAACCGGACATGTTTGAGATTTTTGCTCAGACATGAGACGTATTTCGTAATATTAATAGTAGTTAGGAGCGGCGATCGCTCAATATGTATAGAATACTACATTCCTCCCCGAATTGATTCTATCAGGCAATTTAGTGCAGGCAATTTAGTACAGGCAATTCAATAAATATTGGCGGATTGCAATGTCTGCTGACATCGTTCCATATAAATTTCGGCAACCGAATCGGTCGGATTAGTGTCTATAATTTGCTGAAAGTAGGCTAAAGCTCTATCAAATTCTTTGGCATTCCAAGCGCTGATACCCTGTGTGTATAGGGATTGTGCTTTGATTTTTAGCGTATCAATTGGCTGAGTGCAGGAGCCCATTACTTCATAGAGCTCAACGAGTTTGCGTTTACCGCGCGGTAATACAGAGTCAATCCAGCGTAGATGAAAATGGTTGGGTCGAGTCAATCGGGCTATCACCGCATTGCTCGTTAAAACCTGGCAGCCATAAATCTTAGTGAGTTCTTCTAAACGAGATGCTGTATTGACGACATCTCCAATCACCGTTGAATCCATTCGATGATTTGAGCCAACTGTGCCAATCAGCCCAATTCCGCTATGAACGCCGATTCCGATATTGAGCGGACTCGTCAACCCAAATTGATCTCGATTGCAGTTAAATTTGATCAGGGTTTGACGCATGGCGATCGCAGCATTGAGGGCATCTTGGGCATGAACCGTCGGGCGATCAAACACTGCTAAAACTGCATCACCCAAATATTTATCGATACATCCGTGGTGAGTGATAATCACATCGTTCATGCGCTGAAAGAATACATTCAGCCACTTAAAGGTTTCAGCTGCGTGTTGAGATTCTGCGATCGCTGTAAATTCGCGGATATCACAGAATAAGACTGACATCTCTGCTTCAATTGAATTGCCGACCTGGATTGAATCGACTCCACCCGGCGCAATTCTTTCTAAAAACTGATCGGGTACAAAGAGACGAAACTTTTCAGACAACGATTCATTGGCTTTCCATGCGATCGCCACTTGCTGCTGAAATCGGTCATTTGCCTGGGTTTCTGACTGTTGCGATCGTAGATGATGTAGCTTCAGAACATTAGCAACCTTCGCAAGTAATAGACGACTCCGAATCGGCTTTGTTAGATAGTCATCCCCTGTAACTTCCAATCCTTTCAGCCGCGATTCTTCATCATCGAGAGCAGTCAGAAAGATAATAGGAGTCACACTTAACGATGCATTACTTCTGAGCTGATGGCATACCTCAAAGCCATCCATTCCTGGCATCATGACATCAAGCAAAATTAAATCGGGCTGAGCGCTGTAAGCAATATCGAGTGCTTGCTGCCCAGATGATGCAGACTGAGTTTCATATCCTTCAGCGGCTAGAAGTTCCTCTAAAAGAAATAAATTATTCTCATCATCATCGACTAGCAATATGTAAGGCAACTTAGACTGCATGGGAATGAATAAGCAATCAACGGGAATATAATAGATTTATCTGTGGTCAGTCTGGAAAAGAAACTAGCTCTAAGTTCAGCGCGTCTTCGTGCTGCATGAAACTAAGCATGATAGAGAATGTCACTCTTCTGAATTAAACCCCAAAAAACGACTGACGATTCCTAATAAACGATGATGCATCCCTGATTGGACAAGCCATTAGCAGCCTATGGCAACTATTATTCTGATAATCGAGCCTGTCGAGTATCGAAAAGGAACCGAATTTCATCCAGCACCTTATCCAGATCTAATGGCTTACTAAAGTAAGCATCAGCCCCGGCTTCAAGACAGCGATGGCGATCGCCTGCCATCGCCATCGCAGTGAGCGCAATCACCGGAACATCCTGCCAAAGTTTATGGGCTTTTAGTTGTTTCAAGAGCTGAAAGCCATCAACACCCGGCAATTGAATATCCATCAAAATCAAATCCGGCAACGTCTGTTGAGTAACGAACTCCGAGTGAATCGTCTCAGACATCGTTGCTCCCTCAATGATGATTTCGACATGATATCCTTCAGATTCTAAAAACTCCGAAATCAATACCTGGTTATAAGGCTGATCTTCAACGACTAAAATGCGCTGAACTCCGGGTCTGGAAACATAGTCAGGGCGTCGTGACGCGGCAAAGTCTTCAAAGTCGGATTGAGGCTCTACACGCTCTGACAACTCCTGCTTAAGCTCAGTCAAGGGTAGCCAGATACGAAACTTACTACCCTGCCCTTCAGTCGATTGAAACGACACCGTCCCCCCGTGCAACTCTGCCAATCGCTTGGTTAGTGCTAATCCTAAACCTGTTCCGTCGTGACGGCGATTTAATGATGCATCAATCTGCTGAAATGGCTGAAACAAAAGATGCTGTTTATTTTGAGAGACTCCAATTCCTGAATCAGCAACCTCTAAAAGTAAATAGGGTGTACTCGAATTAACCGGACTTTGGTCAGGGCGGATGTCGTGTAACAACTGTTCTCCATACGCTAACTTGCCGGAAAGTTTAATCACACCTCTCTCAGGGGTGAATTTCACCGCGTTTGACAGTAAATTGACGATCATTTGTCGAACCCGACGTTCGTCCAAGATGACCTGTTCGAGAGGATAATCTAGCTCTAAGGTAAGATCGAGGCGCTTTTTATCGGCGGTTGGCTGAATCATGCGCAGGCAATCGCGGCAAAGGCTCGTGATACAAACCTGCCTCAGGTCAAGCTCGACTTTACCCGCTTCAACTTTAGACAGATCGAGAATCTCATTAATCAGTTGTAGGAGATGATGACCACTGCGTTCGATGGCTTGCACATGTCGAATCTGGCGATCGCCCAGTTGATGGGAGACTTGCCGCTGGAGCAAATCTGCGAATCCAAGAATGCTGTTGAGCGGCGTTCTGAGTTCGTGGGACATCGATGCCAAGAATTCTGACTTGAGTCGGGATGCCTGCTCCAAATCTTTATTAATGCTCCAAAGCCGAGCTTCCGATCGGGCCCGCTCGATCGCCGCCCCCAGCGTGCGACAAGCCGCCAGCAGCATATCCTGCTGGGGAGCATCTTGAAGCTTGCGAAGATTTCGAGATTCTAATGTTAAAACGCCGATAATCGTGCCATCGGCGGCAGGGATTGGGAAAATACCAAGTTGCCCAATTCCAGGATATCTAAAGCCCTGAAATGCTCTGGGATGATTGGCATAATCTTCAACAAAGATTGGCTTGCCCGTTTCAACGACATCCCAGAGCAGACCCTGCCCGTATGGAATGCCCTTCCATAAGTAGCCTTCCATTTCTTGGACAGCAGGTTCTCCATAGGTGGCAATAAATTCGCTGGCAATTTGGTTGGTAATGGGTGCTGCATGGCGATCGTATCCGGTGCCTCGAATTACCTTAACATCACCAAAAGCCGCATCCATCGCTTGCACGAGATACGAGAGTGCAAATTTGCCAATTTCTCGCATGCCCTCGGAAGTTTGGAGTCGTTCGGTGAGCCCCAATAAAAAGGTGAGCCGACGCACCTCGGCATTGAGATCAGCCTGAGCCTTTCGTTGGATGGTCACATCCCGAAAGTTAAAGAGTCGCCCTCCCTCTGAAGTGGCGCTGGCATAGACCTCTAGACACATCCCATTGGGCTGCGTTAATGAAAAGGACGTTCCAATTTGACGGGTTTGTGCAAACGCTTGTTCAACCGTGTGTTGCTGGTCGCTCGTCCAGCATCCTTGGCAAGCAATCTCAGAAAACACATCACCGTAGCGCGGTTGTTGAACCAGCCAACTCGGAATTAAGCCCCACATTTGGGTGAGTTTTTGATTAAACAAGATTAAGCGACCGTCGCGATCAAACAGAGCGATCGCATTATCAACCTGATCTAGAATCAGCGCCTGCTCGGCTTGGAGTCGCTGTAAACGTAAATCAATTTCTTCGGCAGAGATCATAATTCTGGGGCGAGCGGCGGATGACGAATCTCGATGGAGGTAGACTAAACAAGCACCCGGCAGACTGCACTGTCTCGATGTAATACACACATATCTTAACATCTTATTGTCTTTGGAAAGGATGAATGTCAAGACTGCGACAATCGGCTGAGGGTACGAGGATGGTTGTTGTTCTGTGTGGCCTTGGCGACTAAAATCTTCTTGACAGGATCGGCGTGCTGTGATCAGCCAGCCACCCAATCCTTTTCTAAGAGTGCGATCGCCCATTAAGCTATTTAAACGCGAGCAGACATCGTAAAAAACTGTATTCTATAATACAAATAGAGTTCGTTACAGAGGTGTACCGTCAGTCTCGATTTGCCATAAATTGGCATGAAAGCACTTCAAATAGGGCACCTCAAATGAAATCTCTATCACCTGGCTGCACCTGATAATGAGAGCCAGGGATGATAGCCACTAGCAGACGCTAACATTTGTATTTCGTCAGGCACTTCCTGCAGCGATGCAGGTCTGTGCAGATTGAATCAGTTTCGTGGGAGTCAGTTGCGACAAGGCTCTGAGCAGCCTTGAGCCGCGATAGGACGACCCGGTGCTTGCATCGGGTCTTTTCTTTGCATGGGTGTCGGTTTTGGGGTCAGGCTATTACAGCATCTTGCGGCGCAAGAAGGTCGTTAGGGTGGCAGATACCTTCTCATGCCAGTCCTCTTGCGCATAGTGACCGACCTCTTCTAGGCGAACCAACTCTGAATCTGGGAGCGCTTTGGCGAAGTCTTCCGCCATGCTCAGCGGCAGCCACGGGTCGGCAATTCCCCAGACAAGGAGAGTGGGCTGCTTCCAGTCCGTAAACCCGTTCTGAATATCTGCCATCGTCTGCTGGAGCTGTAACCGCCTCACCAACACAAACAAAGCACGCCCTGCATCAGAACTTTTGAGAAACGGGCGGCGATAGACATCTAAATCGTCATCATCGATTTGATAGGGCCCACCGCCTTCCAAGGTGCGGTCAACCAATAACGGATCTTGGGTCAGCATTTCGCCCACCAGAGGAATTCCAAGCTGTTTAATTTTCCACGGCAGCTTGGCATCAGTCGATATGGGGGTGTTAATGATCACCAGTCGTTCAATCTGGTCAGCATGACGACTTGCATACTGTAATCCAACCGAGCCTAGAAAACCCTGCACAACCAGCGAAAAGCGTGAAATTTCGAGGGCTTCTAAAAAGTCAGCCAGAGCCTGACGATACGCATCGGGCGTGTATGCAAATTTTCGTTTATCAGGCTTATCGGAAAACCCTAACCCTAGCCAGTCGGGGGCGATCGCCACAAATCCTTGATCGGATAAGGCTGAGAGCACATGTCGCCAACTGTAACTCTGGGATGGCAGCCCGTGCAGACAGATCACGGGAGGTTTATCAGACGGATTAATTGGCTCAGCTTTCCGGTAAAACCACTGGAATGATCCCACATCAATGAAGTGTTCTGTGGCTCTTACCATGCCGTTCTCCCCGTACTGTTGCGAATATCGTTAATTAAGCGGATATCCTACCTTGGTTTGGGGATCACCTCAAGCGAATTCTCAGCATACCCTGTTTAAATCGTTGACGTTAGGCATCACAGTCCCGGTCTTCCACCGCGCCATTTGGCATAGTGGTATTACAAAGGATTGTAAACGTCAGATCGACACCATTCAGATTTGCCCCGGTCAAATCCGCTTTGCGGAGATTTGCGCCTTCAAGATTGGCACCCCGAAGATTCGCGTTTCTTAAGACAGCACGGGGTAACGTGGCTCCCCGCAGATCAACCTGGACTAAACTCGAATTGCTGAGGTTGGCATCTCGCAGATAGGCTCGAAACAGGCTGGCCTTAAACAGATCAACCTCAGATAAATCAACATCGTTGAGGGTCGTATCCGCCAAATTAGTGCGTCTGAGATTGGCAGAGCGAAGGGTTGCCCGGCGCAAATCTGCCCGGCGCAAATCTGCCCCTTTAAGATTTGCATAGCTGAGATCTGTATCGACCAGATTGGCGCGAGTAAGTTTTGAATTTCTTAAATCAGCCCCTCTCAAATTTGATTCTGCAAAATCAACTCGGCGGAGGTCAGTATCTCTCAAATTTGCATCTTGCAAATCAGACCGATTGAGAACTGCGTCATCGAGACTGGCGCGATTGAGAACTGCCTTTGTAAGTGAGGCATCTCCGATGTAAGCTCGACGCAGATCAGCTTGATTAAGTTTTGCTTTATTTAGAGAAGCGCCGCTGAGAACTGCCTGGGTTAGATTGGCGCCACTGAGATTCACCTCTGACAGAGAGGTGCCGCTTAGGACAGCGTCGCTAAAATTTACACCTCCCAAATCTGAACCGCTTAGGTCGGCGTTTCTCAAGCTGACATTTTGAAGGTTGGCGTCTTCTAGATCGGCATTCTTTAAGTTGATCCCGTCTAGGTCACACCGAGCGCAAGCGCCTGTTTGTAGCAGACGATTGACTCGCTCAGACTTGGCAGCCTGACTAGAGATTGCCATTCCTAAGATGGCAACAAGAGCACTGAAGAATACCGCTAGAATCAAAAACGCTCTTAAATCTCGTTTGTCCATATGCCTTTGCTGTGAGCCTGCTCCAAGTGTATCGCCCTCGCCCTAGTTTGCAGGAGTTGGAGACACAAAAAACATCATGCTCTCGCTCACAGCCCAACCATTCATGGAGTTAGAACGTGATTGCGACTGGGGTTTCCTAGCTGAGTCTGCTCACCCGATGCAATATTCGGAGTAATGGCCTCAGACAATGCCGTGGGAATGCTCCATCCGGCAGATAGAGCATTGAGGAGACTGTCTTGTTCGCCTCGCAACTGGTCAAGATCGGGGCCGCGATTGAGAATGGCAAACCACACCAGGTCGCGATCGCCCGTTGGGATCACCCCCGCTAAGGAGCTAACAACAGCCAGCGTCCCGGTTTTGACTGCCGAATGTGCGGGCAGATTTCGTCCTTTGAGGGTGCCAATATCTCGGCCCACCACCGGAAATAAATCAGCCACGTCTAAGTCGCTAGACTGCAAATATCCCTGAATGGTCATGAGCATGGCGCATACCGCACGAGCCGATAGTTGATTGTCTTCTCCGAGCCCCGATCCGTTGACGAGCTGAATCTCTGCTGCGGGCACGCCAGAGAGTTCTGCTGCGTGTCGAGATAGTTCAGCCGCGCCACCCACGGCATCGGCAAGCATTTCAGCCATGGCATTATTGCTGTAGACATTCATGCGTTTGAGGATTTGCGCTAGAGGCAGCGATTGATGGCGAATCAGGGGCGCTGTTTGGGGCGTTGTTTCAGAACTGCCGTCTTCAGCGGCGATCGCCCGCACTGCCCCGGTAATCACAATCCTGGGCTGGGGCGTTCCGGCAGGCATCGTCTCATATTGCGTCAGTGCTTCCGATGACCACATCTCCGAGTTGAGGGCTTGTCGCAACAAGCGTCCTGCCGTCCGTGGGTCCGATTCAAAGTTCATGGCAAAATTGCCCGTGATCACGAGATCGCCATTCACGACTTCGATTCCCGCGTGGTTCAGGGCATTCCCCAAGGCGATCGCCTCTTCCCAAACAAAAAACGGATCTCCTCCGCCTCGAATCACCAGGTCGCCTGATAAAACGCCATTTTCGATTGATCCGGTGATATCAACCTGCGTCTCAAATTGATGATCAGCGCCCCATGTGGACAGCGCAACGAGTGTTGTGGCGATTTTGGTGAGTGATGCTGCTGGCAGTGGAGTCGTGCCCTCGTGAGCACCTAAAACGTTGCGCCCGGACTGAATCCAGATGCTTTGCTGAGCCTCTCCGAGCCCTGCATTCGTCAAATTGTCTAGATGGTTTTGAATGGCGGCGATCGCCACCGGGTCAGACACAAATTGGGGCTGTAACAGAGCATCTGGGCTTGTCGAGTCAACCCATTTCGATAGCTCAGTCGTCCGCAAGGTTTCTGCGTGAGATGGCTGTTCAACCCATAGCGAAAGCAACCACGAGCTAAGAAGCTCTAGCACGATTCAATGTCCTCCAAGATGGTTCATGATGTTCAACAATTAGAATAGTGACAGACAGAAATTATGCTGAGTTTATTTGTATTCTCTATCTGCGCGAAACGTTGTGGCTAAACCGGATCAAAATAATGTTTTACGGCGATTACCTATTGTAGTGGGTGGTTTGGCAGGGGTGTTGTTGATGGTCAACCGCCTGCTCACTCCTAATTTAACTGAGTCTCAAGCTCGTTCCGATGCCGTTGGCGTTATTATTAGCGCGGTGCTGATTTTAACGGGGCTCTTGTGGGAGCGAATTCAGCCTAAGGCTCCCGATACGGTTGACCTCATTGGGGATGCCGGGTTCGAACTCGCAGATGATTTACCTGACCCGGTGCAAACTGAACTCGCATGGTCATCGCATCTGTTGCTGACGAATACGGTGACGCGATCGCTCATTGTTTGGTATCAAGGGCGAGTGCTGTTGCGTCGAGGCATTCTCAGCCCAAAATCAGACGTGCAGCCCGGCGCAATTTTGAAGCGGGCGATCGAAATGCAAAAGCCCGTTTATTTAGTCAATCTCAGCCTCTATCCCGGACGGGTCGAGTTTGACTATCTCCCCGAAAATACTCAGGGTCTGATTTGTCAGCCAATTGGCGATCGCGGCGCGCTTATCCTGGGGGCAAACGCACCCCGCAGCTACACCAAACAAGATGAAAACTGGGTGGCGGGCATTGCAGATAAACTCGATGATACGCTAAACCGCTATTGTGCTGACTCACGAGCTGACTCCCGAATTGAAGCATGAGGGGGGCTCATCGCTTAGAGTCGGCAGGAGGAAGCGGAACAGCCGTTCCCGGGCCAACCTGTGAGTCGGTTTTCTTGCCTGTGCTACGAATGTCAATCACTTTGCCCAAAATGCCATACCAGAAGGATGCTCCCATCGAAATCGCAATCCCGCTAATTAACCATCCCAAGGCATATCGAAATCGACTGCCCCAGACTCCAAATCGTGTTTCCCAGGGCTGAATCGCAGTGCGTTGATTATTGCGGTTAGACTCTCCCCACCCAATCGGTAAAGGAATCTGTGAACTTGCCTGTTCGATCTCAGTCGTCAGCGCACTTAAATTTTCTTCCCGCTCTGCAAACGAACTGGCAGATTGAGAAATGGCATCTCTGAGCGGCTGATCATTGGCGAGCCGTTGGACGATGTGCAGTGTATCGGCATTGATCATCACCGCAACAATAATTCCGATTAAAAGCGCAACGAGACGGGCATTTCGTTTATAGACCCCGGAGGCGCGATCCATCGAGCGGTTAAACCACTTTGCCGTTTCATCTTGAAGCCGCTCTAGTTCGTCTTTAACATCTTCAAGTTTGTTTTGAGCTTGTTGAGCAAGAGAGGTAAGGTTTTGCTCTAACGACTCAGGCAGGTTATTTTTTACAATTTCAGATACCTGCATGACTTTAGTCTCTAGCAACTCAAATTCTTCAGAATTTTGGATTGCTTTAGAGGCTGCTAAAAACGTCAATCCTTTCCGAATATTTTGTCTGGTGATTTTATCAATTTTTTGAGGGTCTTCATCATTTCGTTGAGGGTCTTCATCCGTGGTTTCGGTAAGTCCGGCAAGCTCTTCAAATTTGCCACGAGTACTAAAATCGTCTTGGAGCTGGTTGTAGAATGCCGTTTCCCAAGCCTCAGAACCCGGCTGGTCTGCTATTTGGATGAAACGCTGATAGCTGGGATGCTGCCAAATTTTGTTAATCAGATAACATGTTTTGATGATGCCAATTGTCTCTGAAATGCTGATTTGGAGACGACGCTTTAAAAATGTCTTTTCAGTAGTATCAAGAGTTTGATTTTGCTGATTCGAATTTGGGCTGTCGGACGGACTTTCGCCAAATAAATCATCTCTCAACGCGGTCAAATCACCAATTTTGTCGCTAAGTTCTGAATTACCTCTTGATGTACGAGCCACATAGTTATTGACACTATCGCTGATTCTATCGACTGCAACTGCGAGCGGAATTTCGTTGTTTTTATAATCTTGAATAATTTGGCGGAGATTACGCTTCAGGCGATTAAAATCCCGCATCACTGATAAATTATCTTCCGGCAGAGGATAGCCAATTACATCATCATCCTCATTTAAATTAGTTAGTTCATTGAGTTGATCAAAACTAGCATTGTGAGAAGACTGCGGTTCATTTGGATTCTCCGACGTCTCTGAATCTTCCGAAGATGCTATGCCTGAAACATCGGCAATTTTATCTTGAATAATAACTGCGATCGCCTGCAGAAGTTCTCGTTGAACAAACAGTTGCAGCTTCAAGGCAGTGATTCGCAGGGCGAATTGAGAAATTCCGATCGTTTCTAGAAAACTTGTGGAAAGAGTTTTGAAGTCAATATAAGAGGGGCCGCTAAACTTATCTTTTCCAAATAAAAATTGAGGCTCGGATTTGCCCGAAATTTTATGCAGAATTCGAATACTTTGTCGGTATAAACTCCCAAAGAATCGGTTGAAATAACGGGGTATGCGAGCCAAATTGCCTTTTGCCTCTTGATTGAGAACCTCAATTAGGGGATGGGCATATAAGGCATTGGCCAAGTCTCGAATTTGGGCTAATTCTTTACTATCACGACTGTCTCCGGCCAAAATGCCTTCGATGGATTCTTTGAAGTGAACTGCTCTCCATTGCAACAGTGTCGTGATCAATTCTTGAATCTCGGATGCCAGGAGGCTCAAGGTGAGATAGATAAAAATAATGCCAATGACGATGTCGAAAATAAAGGGCAAATTCATAGGTGATGTGCACTAAATTGAAGAACAGAAACTATAGCCCTACGGGCTTAGGGTTGTGTGGTGAGCCCCCGCGCTGCGGGGGCTCACCACACGTTCAACGTCCTAACGTGAGAGCGTACAGCTATTCACTATGACCCGTAATATGAACGGACGCTGGAAATACAACATCCTGCTAGTGGGTGACCGGCAATCATGCCATCCGAATTAATTACCACGGTTTGGAGACATCTTGAGAGTGATGCAATTACTTTTAACGAAGAGAATCTGTATATCCGTTCGTTTAGCAGTCATCGTCTTCGAGGAGGGCATTCAGCGCGGCACTGATTTCATCGGTGGTGGTGGTGGCAGTGCCAAACTGACGCACAACAATGCTGGCTGCCAAATTTCCTAACACGGCTGCTTCCCAAGGCGTTGCGCCCACGACTAATGCCAATGTCAACGCGGCTACAACCGTGTCTCCTGCACCTGTTACGTCAAAAACATCGGTGCGATTGAAGGCAGGAATATGAGACACCGCGCCCGATTGCTCGAAGAGGCTCATGCCGTCTTCACCCCGAGTGATGAGGATGTAGTCTGCCTGAGTCAGGTTCAAGAGGTCTTGTCCGGCGCGGTGAAGGTCGTCAGCAGTGGCGATCGCATATCCGACTGCCTCCTCTGCCTCAGGAAGATTGGGCGTAAAGAGGGTTGCCCCGGTATAGCGCTGCAAGTTTTTTTGAGCATCAACAATCACGTTAGACTGCGACAGCGCGGCTTTAATCACCGGGGGTGTCAGCACGCCGTCTCCATAGTCAGAACAGACGATGCTATCGACGTCTACCGCGTGCTGATGAATGTAGTTGGCAAGCTGATGTTGTAACTCTAAGCTTGGTACGTTATCAGACTTGCGATCAACTCGGACAATCTGCTGAGTGACAGACTGACGCGCGTGCCCAGAGATGCGGGTTTTGGTCACGGTCGGGCGATCGGGATCGAGCAGAATACCACGCGTATCGATACTGGAGGCTTCAAAAATTCGCCGCAGAGCGTGTCCTTGATCATCCTTGCCGACTAGCCCAACGGCTTTCACCCGTGCGCCCAGCGTGGCTAGGTTGTAAACCGCATTTGCGCCTCCTCCCGGAACTTGCTGAGTGGTTTCGTGGCGCAAAATTAGAACCGGTGCTTCCCGCGATAGCCGCTCAACCTGACCCGTTAGAAATTCATCGAGAGTTAAATCTCCAATAACCAAGATGCGAGCCTCTGAAAAGCGATCGAGGAGGGCCACCAATCGAGTTTTGGATGCGTGAAGTCGAGTATTGAAAGCAGAGTCTAGACCCATGAGCAGCGAAACTACCGCCGAAATCAACCCCCATATTCTCGCTCAATGAGGCATCGATTTGACGGAAAGTTTGATGTCGGCTGAATTATCCCTCAGATGAGGGCTGAGGATTCTGAGATGTTTCGCGTCTGGTGGCTGGGGCGGTGGGAGCCGATGCATCGACCTCATTGCCGCTAGCTTCATCAGATCCTACAGATTGGCCAGATTGGCTGGGGGCGTCGTTTTCGGGACAGTCTCCGCTTTCAGCTTGAAACTCGACTGTGACCGTGTAGGTTCTGACTGCGCCGGACTCGTTCTCAAAACTATGATTGGCGATCGCCTCTAGAGCTTGCCGGTTGAAATATTCGTACCCCGAACTGAGCAGCAGTTTAGGCTCTTCAACAAACTGATTTTGTGGATTAATGAACACCCCATAAATGGCGGTGATTGGCTCATCAGAGGCTGATTCTCGCTCTGACTCGCCATCTTTAATCATGCAGGCGATCGCCGCAGGATAGTTTCGGGCAATTGAAATGGGCTCTCCTTCCTGATATCCGCCTGCTTGGGCGCGATCGCGCCATTCTCCAATCGATTCGTTAATCTGATTGCCATCCGGAGGATTGTACGCAAACAAATTTCTCATCTCTTGTTGCTGCGCCAACAACTCCTGCATTTGCTGCTGTCGGGCTGCATCTCGCTGAGCATCCAAGTCAGGTCTTGGTGCTGTTTCCCCCAATTCGTCCAGCTCCTGTAGGTCGTCTGCTGAGCGACGCGCGTAGGTTTCTGAGTCGGGTTGCTGATTTTGAGTGGGAGGCTGACTCTGTTGGGGTTGTTGGGAGGGTGGCGTTGGCTGAGCTTGCGGGGGCGGCGTTGGGGTCGCTGGCGGAGCGGTCGCTGGCGGAGTCGACGGCAGCGGAATATTGAAAATTGGTGGAGGCGGAATATAGGGAATAGGAGGCAAGAAGGGAGACTGATAATTAGGCTTGGCAGGAGAGTCTAACTCTGGATTGCTAAACGAATCAAAATCGTTGTTAAACGAGTAAAAATCGTCGTCAGGAATCGGGGGCAGCTCAGGTTCGGAGGTTGACGCACTGGGGAGCCGGCCTAGCTCTTCGGGCGTAAGCTCCACCATGGGAACAGAGCGCCGAATGTCAGGCTCACTGGCATCCGAAAAGGAGAGGGGAATAAACGGCAGTGCGGCTAGGAACAGTGCGTGAAACCCAAGAGACGCGACAGCGGGCCACCAATAGGGCTGCTGTGTGAGTTGACGAACGTTAGACGGAAGGGATTGAAGGAGAGATGGGTAAGACATAGCCGGGAGGGGGTGCTGCTCTAAGATTCAGTGCTGCTCCAAATTGAGCGGGTTTGGATTGCCGACCCACTCGATTTCAGCAATTCTAACGATTGCGACTCAAAAACTGCCAATACGATTCTAGATCTTGTTCTGTTGACCTGCGTGTCATTTCGGATGTTGCCACTAATACAGAATTTCAATGCGTGATATAGCCGTACGCTCCCGTGTTAGGACGTTGAATGTGTGTGAGCCCCTGCGCCGTATGCGTTTAGCGCATGTGTGAGATCCCCCGCTGTCGCTGCCCCCTTGAAAAGGGGGCTATCTATCAGGTTGCTGAAGTCCCCCTTTTTAAGGGGGATTTAGGGGGATCTCTAGGGCGTTACGCTAAATACATACCCCGCGGCGCGGGGGCTTACACACAACCTTAAGCCCGTAGGGCTATAGCGGTTGGGTTGACATGAATAATGAGCAATGAAAAATAGGACAGTTCAAGCATGGGGCGATCGCCCAAATCCGCATAGATTTTTTGGTGAGGATGACTGACCCATTCGACGACAACACTCGATGACAGCAAATGATGACGCTGAAGAATCTGCCAAACCTCCGGATATACCGACTTAATTTTCATTAAAACAATCACATCGGCTGCATCAAGGGCGGTTTCCAAATCTGAAACGGCATATAAAGCAGGCAACACCAGTAATCGCTGCTCCCGAACCGTGAGGGGTAGCCCCAGTGCGGCAGTCGCTGCCATAGGCGAACACACGCCTGGAATGGCTTCGATCTCAACGGTGGGGTGCGATCGCTGGAGGGTCTGAGCTAAATAGGTAAACGTGCTATAAAAACTCACATCGCCTTCGGTTACAAAGGCAATGTCTTCACCACGGGCAAGATAGTGCCAAAGTTTTTCGGCAGACTCGTTCCATGCGTGGGTGAGCACCTCAGGATCTCGCACATAGGGAAAATTAAGCGCAACTTGGGTCTGATGCGGATGAATCAATTGGGAAACAATCTGTTGGGCAATCCCCGGCTTGCCCCCTATCCCTGCTGGAAATGCCACCACCGGAGCACTCTTGAGAATTCGCACCCCTTTCAATGTGATCAGTTCTGGATCGCCGGGGCCGACGCTGATGCCGTAGAGCTTACCGATTTGAGAAGGGTTCATGGGCGATCGCATATCTAAATCTAAAAATGACTAAGCTATTTATCGCACTATTAAGCGTTTTGTAACTCTTGTTTCGTCTTGTATGGTGTCGACTTTGATAGCGGTAAAGAATGAGTATAGTCATAGTCGTAAGGATAGATATCTGAAAATACCTGGAGATCGTATGACTCCTCCGATGTTACGTCAGCTTTGGTCTGTGATTGAGCAAACCCAAACCAATAGGCTTATCGGTATGGATGATGCCAGCTTGTCGTCATGGCTGATCTCTGAGCTGCGCGCTGAGCGACCCGTTGATTCTCGCGAAGCGGATATGTTCAGTGCCTATATCCGTTCAAGAATTACCTTGATTCGCGACCTTGCCCAGGCTCGATGATGTCATTCGGGAGTCGAGAGGGCCAATTCTGAGCGAAGAAAATCTATAAATTGCCGAGCTGTTCTACCCGATCGCCCATTGTGTCGGGTTGCCCACTGTAACGCTCGATCGGTGAGTTCGTCTTCGCTGAGAGAGAGTTCAAATTGCTGAGCTAAATGGTGGACAATCGTGAGATACGTAGGTTGGTCAGCGGGTTCGAAGGTGAGCGTCAAGCCAAAGCGATCGCTGAATGAAAGCTTTTCCTGCACCGTATCCCAGGCGTGAATTTCATCGGAATCGCGGGGACGGGGGCGATCGCCAAAAAATTCTCGAATTAAGTGGCGGCGGTTGGAGGTAGCATAGACCACTACATTTTGAGGGCGGGCTGTCAGGCTTCCTTCTAAGACCACCTTCAAGGCTTTGTAGGCATCGTCGTCTTCCTCAAATGACAGATCATCGACAAAGAGAATGAATTTCTGCGGCACAGGTCGCAGACGATCCACGATGATCGGCAAATCACTTAGGTCTGACTTAGCAACTTCGACGAGTCGCAACCCGCGATCGCCAAATGCGTTGACCAACGATTTTACCAACGACGACTTGCCCGATCCCCGACTGCCATAGAGCAGCACATGAAGGGCTGGATAACCGGCTAATAGTGCCTGTGTGTTTTGCAGGAGCGTCTCATGCTGATGAGAATAGCCCGCAAGCTCCTGAAGACGAATGGGATCAGGATAGGCAATGCCAACCAACTGCCCTGCCTGCCATCGCAGCGCTCGATATTGAGCATATAAACCAGCGCCGACTTGGCGATGATAAGCGGCTAATTCATAAACCGCATCGCCCCAATCTTCGCGCTGCTCTAGCTTCTGCCAGATGGGATAGCTTTGAAGGCCGTTGACAGAGGGGGTGGGGTCATCCCAGGCAATGAGCGGCTCATCGAGTTGCGCGATGTGTTGAGTCCAGCGACTCACCTGCTGGCTCGCGCATGAGTATAAGGCTTGTAGTGCACGGAGATCGTGGACAGCCGCCGCCGTCAGTGCAGAAGGTAATTCGTCTAGCTCGTCGTGCTGCACCTGTCGAGAAAAGGGAGTGTCAGCGCGCAAGATTTGAGAGATCACATAATATTGCCAGCTTTGCCGATGCTCAGCCAAACTGCTAAACCATTGCCCATACGCCTGTAGGCAGTCGAGCGGTTGATGGTTCTCCTGCTGCAAACACGCCAGCAGATTTAGAAACGCGTGCCCAATCGGATCATCTAAAACGGCTCGATAAACTAGTAGGGAAGCGGCATGGCGCTGTAGCTGCCTCGCTTGGTGTTGAATGGTCTGCGTCTCGATACTCATGCGTCATGACAACCTGCATTCAGTTCTTCATACTACCGCTCAGGATGAAATAATGGATCCATGCAGACCTAACCCCTGGTGTAATTCACCACGATACTCATGATAGTTGGAATAATTGCGGCGATCGCCTACGGAGTCCTTGCTTTAGTGGGCGGAATCATCGGCTACACCAAAGCAAAGAGCTTACCCTCCTTAATCTCTGGAGTGATTAGCGGGGCTTTGTTAATCCTAGGAGGCACTATCGCCAGCTTGGGTGCAAATTGGGGCATGGTGCTGTCTATGATTGTGACGGCAATCCTGGTGATTGTCTTTGTCGTGCGCTTAACCAAAACACGCAAATTTATGCCGGCTGGGCTGATGGTCATTGTCGGCGTTGCCGCCTTCATTCTCATGTGGAACTCAGGTTAGTCGACTCAACCTGATTGACTGACAAAAGATTCTGCATTAGGCGAGGAAACCTCGCCCCTACGGAATTTTGGACAATGTAGGGGTCAGGTTATCTGACCCTTTGAATGGTCTGGGTTCTGGTAAGATAGCATAACGCATCAAACCCTTGCTGAGCGGTGCGTTACGGCTACGCCTAACAGCATCTTGTAGAGAACCGCCCGCATGAATTTCAGCAAATCAGCATTGCAAATCAGCACCGCCAATCAGCCCCGCCAATTTATTCACCAGAGTCTTGCGGAGCCTCATCTTGAGGAAGCACAACACACTCTTGCGTCTGACATTGGTTTCCGTAGAGCTGATTAACATAGGGTTCTTGCCAGCTCAGCGGAATCTCTAATAAGTCGCGTGTTCCAGTGAACCCTTGCCCAATAAACAGCAACACAGCAATCACATTCAAAAAGGCATGAGCACGTCGCCAGCGAAGTTGCCGATCTTTATAGATATCCGGAACAATCGCCAGAGAAAAAATCATCAACAGAGCGGCTGCAATTCCATAGTAATAGTGGGATACAAACCACTCATATCCTCGACGAAATACTTCGGGCTGGCTGCCTAGCAGAATGAGCCCCATTCCTGTCAAAGTAGCAAAGACGCCTCGCCAAACCTTTTGCTTTGCTTGATACAGCAAGGCGAGTGATGCAAGCGTTAGCACGAACATGATGATGACAAACGTAAAGCGTCCTGTCTCGCTCGCCCAGGTTTGGTTTGCAATCATCTTCGAGAAAATGGGATAGCCAATGCCTAGCAGAGCCAGCACTACTACCGAACCGGACAACCATCGTCCAAGTTGGAGATGGGTAGGCCCAACCGTAGGCGGAATTTTACTTTTTTCTTTATTGGCGGTTTGTAACCGACGCTGACGAGTTTGATACGACAAACGAACGACGCTTCCGATGAGTGGAAATACGATGGCAACAGCCAGAGCAGGGTGGATAATGGCGGCGAAGTCTTTGAGATCCATGCAGTGTCTCCGAGGGAACGGCAATTTAGACGATTAATGGAACGGTAGAGCAGGGCGCGACTCAACGTCGTCGATTTCTAGAACATGTGAGCGATGTCTGTAGATAGTGTAAAAGCTTAATGCGGAGAGCTAAATGATTGGAACCTGAGAAATTGCTGAATAGGGTTTTTATCTGTTTCATTATCTAGCGGTAAGTGATACTAATTCTCCCAAGTAGTGCTCCAGATAAACAGGCTGGAATCTAATCAGGTCTTGTGCCCGTCTATCCAAAATCGAAAATCCAAAATCGAGAATTGGTATGAGTCAGGTACGGCGCTATTCAGCTTCATTCTATTGGTCTGATATTTTGAGAAAAAAGCCCGTATATCAGCACACAATTTTGCAAGGATTTTTTGATGAGAACTATCGAATTGGGGTCAAGATACCTGGCTTTCGTAAATCATTTAGGGTTTGGCTGCCTGTGCAGAACAGCACTGTCCTAATCTCGGCCATGAGGGCATCGACCAAGTCATGGAGCGCAGCGGGTGATTCCGATGCAGCCTGCAAAAATGGGAATGCCATGCCAACGAGGTCGGCGCCAAGGGCGATCGCCTTTGATGCTTCTAACCCGTCGCGCAGCCCACCCGACGCAATGAGAGGAATATCAGGGGCGATCGCCCGCACCGACTGCACGCATTCCGCTGTTGGAATTCCCCAATTTGCAAAGGTTGCTCCTAATCGTCGCTGCTTCGCATCTTGCGCCCGTTCACTTTCAACTTTTGCCCACGACGTACCGCCCGCTCCTGCAACATCAATGGCGCTTACCCCCACCTCCAGTAATCGCTGTGCCATGGGAGCAGAAATGCCGTTTCCCACTTCTTTCGCCACGACTGGAACCGGCAGCGCATTGCAGAGCCGTTCAATTTTTGACGATAGCCCTCGAAAGTTGGTGTCTCCTTTTGTTTGCACACACTCCTGCATAGGGTTGAGGTGTAATATCAACGCATCGGCTTCCAGCCAGTCAACAACGCGCAAACATTCATCGAGCCCGTAGTCATAATTCAACTGCACGGCTCCTAAGTTGGCAAAGAGCAAGATATCAGGAGCGTGCGATCGCACTGAGAAGGTAGACGCAACTGTTGGATTTTCAACCGCGACTCGTTGAGAACCGACGCCCATTGCAATCCGATAATGCTGAGCAACCTCGGCAAGCCGATGATTGATCAATTTGGCTTGCTCGGTGCCACCCGTCATCGACGAGATCAGTAGCGGCGCACTCAGCGACTTACCTAAGAAAGATGTCTCTAGCCGAATATCATTCTGATCAAGCTCTGGTAAGCAGGAGTGGGTAAATCGATATTGTTCAAAGCCGTTCGTAGTCTGACGAAACTGAACATCTTCATCAAGACAAATTCGTAAGTGATCTGCCTTCCGATTTTGAGTCACCGTTGCGTCTTCTAACGTCGTTTTTCTATTGATAGAAGTCATGCGATATTGCGTAGAAATGAATGACAGGTAAAAACAGGGAACGCCAAAGTAATATCAAATCTTTCGTCCCCATAGCAATCCCGAATCATTCGTCACTCTAGTTCGTCACGCTAGGATGTTGAATCGGTTCGTGGACGAGTAATCAGCTCGACGGCATCTCGCCCATCCACATCGTGGAGACATACTCGAATCTGTTCCTCTTTTGCGGTTGGAAGCTGCTTTCCAGTGAAATCAGGATGAATCGGCACCTCTCGATGTCCCCGATCGACCAAGACTGCCAACCGAATCACTTCAGGTCGTCCATAGTCATTGACTGCATTCAGCGCAGCTCGAATGGTGCGCCCTTTGAAAATCACATCATCAACCAAGACCACCGTTTTCCCCGACAAATCGATTGGAATTTTGGTTTTAGCAGGAGTTCGTAATCGAACCTGATCTAAATCATCTCGATAGAAGGTGATATCTAACGCACCCACCGCCACTTTTATTGATTCCAGCATTTCGATTTGCCGTGCTAGTAACTCTGCGAGCGGCGCACCTCGCGTATAGATGCCAATCAGCGCAAGTTTTGACAAATCGCCCGCCTGCTCGATGATTTCAGACGCAATGCGCGTGACCGTGCGGCGAAGCTCATCCGGTGAAAGAATTTCGACAACTTCTGAGGTCATGGGAGGTGGGGATATTGAAACGGCGAGGAGTGAGTTAGATTTTAGATTTTAGATTTTAGATTTTGGATTGCAGCCGTAGGGTGATGTTAGCGTCAGCGTAACGCACCACCATGAGAGTCTCCATCACACAGCATGTCCGGTTTACCTTGCCCAGGTTTTCACCACCTTGCC
>JBNPEG010000001.1:45333-104025 GCA_051117555.1 Elainellaceae cyanobacterium
GATTTTAGATTTTAGATTTTGGATTGCAGCCGTAGGGTGATGTTAGCGTCAGCGTAACGCACCACCATGAGAGTCTCCATCACACAGCATGTCCGGTTTACCTTGCCCAGGTTTTCACCACCTTGCCGGTGATCGATTGTCCGAGCCAGGGCGTATTGGAGGAGCGAGATTTGAGCGTCTTAGGAGTCACCTGCCAGGATTCGTTTGGGTCAAACAGCACCAACTCAGCAGGGCTCATCGGCATAAGAACGGGAGGCTGCTGCCCCAAACAGTGACACGGACGGATGCTCAGGCAGTTCCACAGAGAGAGAGCTGACCAGCCTTCCTGGACGACTAGAGTTTGCCAAAGTAGTGGCAGAGCAAGCTCTAATCCGATCGCGCCGGGTGGGGTTTCTGCAAACGAAACCATTTTTTCTTCGTAGGTGTAGGGGCTATGGTCGATGGCGATCGCATCTAAGACGCCTTTTTGAAGACCTTGAATCAGGGCCTGTCGATCGTCAGAATTGCCGAGCGGCGGGGCGAGTCGCAGACTCGGATCATAGCTTTGAGCATCTTCACTGCTGCACACCAGATGCATCCAGGTTGTGCTAGCCGTGATGGGAATGCCCCTCTCTTTTGCGGCTTGAATCAACTCGACACCCCGTTGGGTCGATATCCGCATTAGATGAACGGGCGTTTGAATCGCGGCAATGCACTCTAGCAAGGCAGCCAGAGCGGCTGTTTCAGATATAGCCGGATCGCCGGGCAGCCCAAGTTGAATGGAGACAGAACCTTCTCTCAGTGCACCGTTTCCTGCCAGTTCTCGATGGTATGCCCAAAGCGCAATCGGCATGTTGAGAGGCTGAGCATACTCTAATAGCCTGCGAATCAATCCCCACTGTTGTAACGGGAGACTGTCAGCCAACCCAACCACGCCTGCGGCAGCCAAGTCCCCCAGTTCTGCCATGTGGGTGCCGTTACTCCCGACGGTCAGCGATCCCCAAAACCCGATTTGAATGGCGTCAGACGACATCGACTTGACGCGCGATCGCATTAAATTCAAGCTAGCAGGCGTATCGAGCGGCGGATTGGTATCAGGTAGGATCGTCAGTCGGGTAAACCCACCCGCTAGCGCAGCTTGACTCAGAGAATCAAGCGTTTCTCGACTCTCAAATCCGGGTTCGCCAGAGTGGCTATATAGGTCGACGAGCCCCGGCGCTAGGACCAACCCAGGCCGATCATATACCTGAGCATCATCGGGTACTGTTTCGATGCGATCGCCCATCGACTCGATACGTCCCTCGACAATCAGCACATCTGCGATGCGATCGCTCTCCATAAATGGATTTAAGACTCGGACTTGGCGCAGCAGTTCGATCGACATGGTGGGGGCAGAAGACGCGTAGGGACGGAGAAAATTGAGCGAATTATTTTGCAGTCTGACCTCTTACACCATATCGAACAGCGTACCGTTTGCCTCAACGATGAGCGATTCCTTGCCCATTCCCTCGCCCTATTGACTCAGGGCTTGAATCTGCTGATTAAAGTAGTCGATTCGGTAATTAAGCTGTCGTGCGAGCTGCAATCCTTGACGAAATGCACTGACAGCTTCGGTTGTTTCGCCCTGGATGCGATAGATTTGACCAATCGAATCGTAGGCATTCATTATGCCGTAGGTATTGTAAGACTGCTGTTCAACATCGATCAGCAATTGATAGACCACAAGGGCGTCTTGGGGGCGATCGAGCGAAAGATACAACTCGGCAAGTCGTTGAAGTGCATCGCTAGCATAGCCATAATATTGAACCGATCGCGCGACTGCAAATGCTTCTTGATAGGTGGGTGCAGCCAGATCAGGACGATCGATGGCGAGATAGTTGTTGGCTAGCGCAATTTTGAGAGCGGGAATCTGAGTATATTGCTGAGCATTTTCATAAATGATCGCCAATTCCTGCTGTATGGCGATCGCCTGCTCAGGTTGACTGTCTTGGTCGTAGATATACGCAAGCTGTTCTAGGTGTTGAATCTCGGCTTGGCGATCGCCTAGTTCACGGGCAAGCGTGAGTAGCTGCTGATATGCCACAGCCGCGCGGGGATAATCAAACCAGGCAAGATGGAGTTCTCCCAACGCTGTGAGAGTTTGCTGTTCTAGTGGCACATTCCCCTGCTGACGAGCCTGCACCAAAATTTGGTCATACAGATTCACAGCTAAATCACGAGCCCGGAGCGATTGATACGCCTGGGCAATTTGCAGCAGCAAATCATAGTTGGGTGGGGTCTGAGCCTGGAGTTCTTGCTCAATCTCTCTAAGGCGCTGGGTGATAATTCGCACTTCAGTCGTTTGGCTATCTTCCCAGGCGATACTCCCGACTCGGCTCAAAGCAGCCACCTCTTCTTCAACGCCCAAAACCCGTCTAAGCCGAAGTTCACGAATCCAGATGTCAAACGCCTCGTCGGCATTGCCGCTGGCATATTGCGCCTGAGCTTGCAGCCGCAGTTCTTCGAGAGCCGCGGTCAACACTCGACGCTCTTGTGGGCTGAGTGGGCGATCGACGACCAGACGAGGCAGTAACGGATCAGATTCGTCGACATCGAGCGGACTGGGCGGGAATGATTCAAGTTGTTCTGGCTGGGGAACGTCCTGTGCAGGTGCTTGAGGAAGGTCTTGAGCCGGCTCCTGAGCGTCTTGGACAGGTTCTTGAGCTAACCCATGAGGAGATCCTGCCAATATGCTCGCGGCGATCGCGCCCACCAAACTTCCTTTCCACAGGGAATGCCAACAGACTGAGTGTAAAATCATGGGTCCTGCTTTGATCAAAGAAAGACGTGAATCTAGTAATAAATTTAGACGTAGAGCCCAGGTTGTCTCAACCGCAAGCAACCGCATTTCGTCTGAACTCTTACTAGCTTACATAACGATAATAGATGGATTGATTCCCAATCGACCTGTTTATACTTACTGTCTCGTTGCTCAGTCTCCAGGCAAATTGAACGAATTTCCTGTATAGGTTTGTGTAGTGAGATCCCGCGCCGCGCGGGGGCTCACTACAGGGTCAACGTCCTAACGCGAGAGCATACGGCTATAAATGGGTTCAGATTCATAGAACCTGGCAATGGGGTATCTATCTACGCAGCTACCAGGTGATTGAAGGCACGTCAGATCTAAATTCAAAGGTGACGTGAACATGGCATAATAAAATGCATTTTGGATTGTGTATTAACGTCTATCAGCAGGGGACATTGTGAGAGTACTAGTTGTTGGCAGCGGAGGTCGAGAACACGCTCTTGCTTGGAAGTTATCCCAATCAGAGAAGATTCGAGAAGTTTTTTGTGTTCCCGGCAATGGCGGCACGGCTAAACTACCGAAATGTCGAAATCTAGCGCTTGGAGTCCATGATTTTGAGGGAATCGGACGACTTTCTCTGGTTCATAATGTTGCTGTTGTTATTGTCGGCCCCGAAGATCCCTTAGCAGCGGGCATTACCGATTACCTTAACGCACAGGGAGTGATTGTCTTTGGCCCCACACAAGCGGGAGCGCAGATTGAGTCGAGTAAGTCTTGGGCAAAATCGTTGATGCAAGACGCAGGGATTCCAACTGCACAGGCCGTCCTATTCACGGAGCCTCAAAAGGCGAAAGCATACGTGAATGCTCAGGGTGCGCCTATTGTGGTCAAAGCAGATGGGCTGGCATCTGGGAAAGGCGTGACGGTTGCTCCTACGGTTGAATCTGCTGAAGCTGCAATCGAGGAGTCGTTTGGCGGACGATTTGGCGAGGCAGGAAAGCAGATTGTCATCGAGGAATATTTGACGGGGCAGGAGGTATCGGTCTTAGCGGTTACCGATGGGCTGACGATTCGCCCGTTGCTGCCGGCTCAAGACCATAAGCCCATTGGCGAAGGAGACACGGGCGCAAATACGGGCGGCATGGGAGCCTATGCGCCGACTCCCCTGGTCACCACGGCGCTGATTGATCGCATTCAGCAAGATATTCTCGAACCTGCGATCGCCACCCTACAAACTCGGGGGATTGATTACCGGGGTGTGTTATATGCAGGTTTGATGATCACCCCAGACGGACATCCAAAGGTGATTGAGTTTAACTGCCGCTTTGGTGATCCTGAAACACAAGTCGTATTACCGCTCTTAGAAACACCGTTAGAAGACGTGATGCTCGCCTGTGCTCAGCAACGGTTGGCACAGCTTCCCCCGATCGCCTGGAAATCAGGCGCGGCTGCCTGTGTTGTGATGGCATCGGGCGGATATCCAGACGCTTATTCTAAGGGATGCACGATCACAGGACTGAGCGAGGCGGAAGAAACGGGGGCAACGGTTTTCCACGCAGGAACCCGAATCAATCAGAACCAGCTTGTTACAGACGGGGGGCGAGTATTAGGCGTAACGGGAATGGGAGAGACATTTGAAGGGGCGATCGCCCATGCCTATCGGGCAGTTGAGTGCATCCAATTTGAGGGAGCTTATTATCGCCGAGATATTGGGTATCGAGTACTCCAGCGATCCTGAGATTATGCACATTTATATAGTCTGATTTACAAGTGCGATCGCCGGGATGACCGTTAGCGTGTAACAATAAAAGCGAAACCAATTGAATACAATTGTGTTTTGATTTAGCGCAAACGTCGCGAGTTACGTTTGATTCCTGCGAGTATAAATTGTTAGCTCTACTCAACCAAATTCGAGAAATCTTTGCTAGATGGTGGTCGGAATTCACCCTCCAGACCCGCCTAATGGCGGCTGCCACGCTGGTCGTCTCGCTGATCATGAGCGGTCTGACCTTCTGGGCAGTCAACACAATCCAGCAAGATGCGCGTCTGAACGACACTCGGTTTGGGCGCGATTTGGGATTGCTGCTGGCCGCGAATGTTGCGCCCCTGATCGGTGAAGACAATCGCACCGAGCTCGCTCGATTTTCTCATCGATTTTACAGCAGTACGTCGAGCATCCGCTACATGCTCTACGCCGACGAAGATGGCAATATCTTTTTCGGCATTCCATTTTCTGAGTCTGAGGTGCAAAATTCTTTGACCATTCGGCGGCGAATGCAGTTGCCAGAGAGTTACACCGAGAATATCGATACCCCGATGGTGCGGCAGCATCTTACTCCCGATGGTCAGGTAACGGATGTGTTTGTGCCGCTCAACCACAACGGCAACTATCTGGGCGTTTTGGCGATCGGCATTAATCCCAATCCAACGGTTGTTGCCTCGTCTCACCTGACGCGAGACGTAACGATTGCCGTGTTTGTCTCAATTTGGGTGATGGTCATCTTAGGGGCAGTGTTCAATGCCTTAACGATTACCAAACCGATCAAGGAATTGCTCGTTGGCGTCAAAAATATTGCGGCTGGAAACTTTAAGCAGCGCATTGATCTGCCGCTCGGAGGCGAACTCGGAGAGCTCATTCTCAATTTCAACGAGATGGCAGAGCGCCTGGAGCGCTACGAAGAGCAAAATATCGAAGAACTCACGGCAGAAAAGGCGAAACTAGAAACTCTGGTTGCAACCATTGCAGATGGTGCGGTCTTGCTTGATGCCGATATGCATGTCGTCCTGGCAAATCCGACTGCCCGTCGCCTGTTTGGGTGGGAGGGCTATGACGACGTGCTGTCATCAAACGTGCTCGACTTCTTGCCGGCCCCCGTCAAGGCAGAGCTAGGGCATCCGCTGTATAAGATTGCCATGGGTGGGTTTCATACCGAGCATCTGCGTGAACGAGAAGCCACCGAATTTCGAATTACGTTTCCAGAACCCACTCGTCGCACCGTTCGGATTTTACTTACGACGGTCCTCGATCAGGCAAAAGAGCATCTGAAAGGCATCGCCATTACGGTGCAAGATATTACTCGTGAGGTTGAGCTTAACGAAGCAAAAAGTCAGTTTATTAGCAACGTGTCTCACGAGCTTAGGACCCCTCTTTTTAATATCAAGTCATTCATTGAAACCCTGCACGACTACGGCGAAGATTTAACGGACACCGAACGACGAGAATTTCTGGATACCGCCAATCGGGAAACGGATCGCTTGACGCGCTTAGTGAATGATGTGCTGGACTTGTCTCGACTCGAGTCGAACCGACGCTATCGATTTGAAGCGGTTGAAATCGCCCAAGCTGTTGAGCAGACGCTGCGCACCTACCAACTCAACGCTAGAGATAAAGGCATCGAACTGATCCAAGATCTGGATCCAGATTTGCCTCCTGTATTTGGCAACTACGATTTGTTGTTGCAGGTCTTTGCCAATTTGATTGGGAATGCGCTCAAATTTACACAACCGGGCGGATATGCAGCAATTCGGGCATATCAGCTAGAGCAACCGGGCGATCGCACCAATTTACCCAGCCATGTCCGCATCGAAATCTCAGATACCGGAATTGGCATAGACCCTGATGATCAAGAAGCAATTTTCGATCGCTTCTTCCGCGTCGAGAATCGAGTTCACACGTTAGAAGGCACGGGGCTTGGATTGTCTATCGTGCGCAATATTATTGAAAAACATCACAGCTCAGTTCATCTAATCAGTGAGGTCGGTGTTGGTACGACCTTTTGGTTTGATTTATCGGTTTATGAAGACGGAATATCGGTTTTAGATGACCGCAAAAGGCTGGATAGAGCCAAAGTTTCTCAGGAATCAAATTCTACGATACCGGTTGACGCTGCGGAGTCGATGGAAATCAGCCCACTCGCATTCACCTCAGTAAACGCAGATACGCTAACGAATGATTGACTGCAACTTAATGATTGACCAAGACTGATTCTTGAGGGGGGCCTCTCAGCAAATCAGTGATTTCTTCCCGATAGTCTTGGAAATCAGCTTGGCGGCGAATGTGATAGTCGCGGTCAACCGGTAAGCAAATGGATGTTTCTCGCTGAACTGTCCCCGGACGCGCTGACAACGTGTAGATTCGCTGAGCTAAGAATACAGCTTCGTCAACATCGTGGGTAATCATCAAAATGGTTGTGTGGGTGCGTCGCCAAATCTGAAGCAGAAATTGTTGCATGGCTTCTTTGGTCTGCACGTCTAGCGCTCCAAACGGCTCATCCATCAGCAGCACCTTCGGCTGCGACGCTAGCGCACGGGCGATCGCCACCCGTTGTTTCATGCCGCCTGATAGCTCTTTAGGATGAGATGTGGCAAACTGCGCGAGCCCGACCACATCCAGATAATACGAGACTTGCTCCCGACGAATTGATTTTGAAACACCTCTAAGCTTTAGGCCAAACCCTACATTATCTGCGACCGTCATCCAGGGATATAGCGTATAGCGTTGAAACACCATGCCTCGATCGGCTCCAGGCCCAATCACAGGAACTCCATCGACAGCGATGTTTCCTGCCGTTGGCAGATCTAATCCTGCGATCAGTCGCAGCAGAGTTGACTTACCTGATCCCGATGCACCCACGACACAGACGAATTCACCCGTTTTGACATGCAAATTGATATCTTTCAAGGCAACTAGAGGACCTTGACGCGTTTCGAATTGCTTATAGAGATGAGAGACTTCGAGGTGCATACATTTAAGGAGATCAGCAGGGCAGAGAGTAGGGGAGAGAGAATTGCTAAGAAATGCTTGGGGGGGAGACCAGTTCGGCGACCTCTAAGGCACCCTCTACTCGCACTAATCAAATGCCCATTTACAGGTAGAGCGCAGCAGCCAGCGTAATGAGAGATCGAGCACAAATCCAATTAGCCCCAGAATGATTAGGCAGGCAAAGATTTCATCCGTTCTAAAGAACTTTTGAGCGATTTCGATGCGTTTGCCTAAGCCGCTTTCGGCGGCAACCAGTTCAGCAACGACGACTAAATTCCAGGCTGCCGCCATGTTGATGCGGAAGGTGTCGAGGATATTGGGCACTACATACGGTGTGATCACCTGAAACAGAATTTGACGCCTTAAACCACCCAGCGTATAGGTGGTTTCAATCAAATCTTTGGGGACAAACTTGACCGCATCCATAATCATCAGAATGTTATAAAACACGACTCCGATGAAAATTAGCGCGAGCTTAGGCTCTTCACCTAAGCCGAGATAGATAATCAGCAGGGGGATAAACGCCGGTGCAGGCATATAGCGCATAATGCCGATGATGGGTTCTAGCATCGAACGAACACTGGCAAACGCTCCCATCGAAATCCCAATGGGGACAGAGATAATCGCCGCTAAGATAAACCCGCCGACCACCCGAAGAAAGCTTGCTAGCGTGTCACTCAGCAGAAACCCTTGCTGCCAAAGCTCTCCGATTGCAGTCGCTACTTGCACCGGGCTAGGGAGAAACTTTGGATTCACGATTCCAAGGCTAGACACGACCCACCAGAGACCGAAAGGAACGGCTACTGATAGCCCAGTGAGTACCCAACTGAGCGATCGCGGCACATCTTCAGCAATCCGCCAAAAAACGGTGGGTCTTGATGCCTGATGCTCTAACGTGGGTTGTGCAGATTCAGCAGATAGGTGGGTCACGGCTAACGCAATAAAGAACTCTAACGCTCACGCTAAATTGGGGTCAATTGAAGAGCCGTTACTGAGACTCAGCATAGGCCTGGACAAATTGATCGTCTAGCACAGCATCCAAATCGGGTGCTTCTGGAATAAACCCAACCTGCACCATGAAATCAGCCATGACCTCAGCAGCATAGGGCATGTGCTCCATAGTATCGCCGGGGGAAAACGCTTCTAAATTTTCTTCCAGCGTAAAAATCTCAGTTCCCTCCAGATATTTATTAAACTCATCTGAGCTAATACTGGCACGCTCTGCCATGATTTCATTGGCTTGATCCGGATTTTCGTCCATAAACGCGAGAATATCAAACCAGGTATCTACCAAGGCTTGAACCTGATCAGGCTGCTCATCGATTAGGGTTTGACTCACCACAAGTAAATCTGGAATTGCTCCTGGAAATTCTTTAGAACTTACTAATTCCTTGCTGCCGTCTCGCTCTAATGCAGTTTCCCAGAAAGGAACCCATCCAGCGAACGCATCAACCTGGCCCGCAGCGAATGCGGCGGCGGCTGCTCCAGTTTCTAGGTTCTTGATTTGAACATTTTCACGAGATAGCCCTGCCTCTTCGAGGGACAGGGTTAATAGAAAGTCTCCGACTACGCCTTCTTCGAGCGCGATGGTCTTGCCTTGTAGGTCTTCGACTGAGCCAATTTCCTCCGAGACGATGATCTTATCGTTGCCCGCCGAGTTGTCATTGACCAGTACGGCAACTTCACCGTTCACGGCATCGCCAGCAAATGAGATGGTGTCATTGAGGGTTTGGCAGTTTGCATCGAGCTGCCCTGCGGCAAGGGCTTCCATCGATGACAAATAGCCATCAAACCAGATGAGCTCGACATTGGCACCGTTTGCTTCGAACAGTCCTTCCTTTTCAGCGATCGCCCAAGGCCACCACCCTGCCCAACTGCTGTATCCCATCTTGATGGGCTCTCCGCTGACTTCAGCAGTTTCGGGTGTCGTAGAGTCATCGGTTGCTGACGGCTCGGGAGACTGAGCGCAACTGACAACAACTAGAAGGCTGCAAACAAAGGCTGCACATAGCGGTAAAAGCTTTCGGATATTCATCTCACCTCTCACAACATCTACTATCTACCGTACGACTTAGAAGCGTTTGACTATTACTAGCATTTTGCTTACTGAGCATTTTGCCTACTGAGCATTTTGCTTACTGAGCATTTTGTCGGTTCGTACCATTTCGTGGCTGTATTCACGCCCTGCATACGAAGAAATATAGCGGTATGCGCTTGGGTTAAGTACGGTAGTGTACTTGACGCAATGGCACATTGCTATATGTATCCAGTTCAATTTCAATAAACATATAGACTTCCTGTCGAGGATAGAAGCTGTAGAACACCAAGATTGTTGTGATCAATACATTCTGTGAGTCTTTTTACTAAATCATTAATCTAAAAACGTAGAAACTGCTCCATACATTTTTAGAGTGGGCTTAAGCTACTACCGTCGTAAACGACATTGCAAATAATTGAGATTACATTGAGGTTACGTGGGCGAAGCAGTATCAAAATCAGGGCGGTGTTGATTGGGTGGATCGTACGTTCTCAGGGTAAGACGTCGGGACGGTTCTACATTTTCCAACCCCAGGCATTGCACCAGAGGCGTCGCAGCCAATGCCCTACACAAGCGTGTATTTATACTCAGCTTTTAACAGCTTTAAGGTGATTTGAGACTCGTAGTGGATGATGCCATCTACGCGATGGAGTTTGTCAAAAAAGGCGAGCAAGTCTTCGTGCGTCCCAAAATAAATGTCAACCACAATATTGAATCGCCCGGTCGTAATCGCAACAAATCTCACTTCATCGAGTTGAGCAAGGGTCTCGGCAACCTCATCGACTTTTCCGCTTTCAGCATTCAGCGAGACGATCAAGAAATGGGGCATCCCCAGTTTTTCTGGATTAGGCCACGCCAAAACTTTAATCACACCCGATTGCAATAGCCGCTGGACACGATATCGGGCAGTTGCTTCGGGGATATTGAGCCGTTTTGCAATCTCGGTAAATGCCATCCGACCATCGAGGCGCAGCAAGTCGATCACATGTTGATCGATGGGGTCAAGAGGCGTGTTGTTAGGATTTGATTTTGAGTCACTCAAGAGCATAGTCACATAGATAGACTGCTTAATATTGCATTTCGTTGATAAATTAAATCATCACAATATTTATCATGATTCCTCAATTTTCTAACACAAAATTACGTCAGTAACAATTCAAACAGTTTTAGATTAATGAATTCATTACTATTAAAAGTTGACGAAGAACAGCGCTGTTATACCGCGTTATACCGCGGCGTTTTGTAGGCATTTGGGCCGAAGGAGGGAGGGTGAAAGACGCATCCGAGAGGGAGGGTATCCGTTGGAAGAATGGATTGGCGATCGCCAGTACCCTATTTGAATATGGGATTAGCATCAGCCTGCTCATTCAACCCCTCTGGATTCTCAAACTCGTGGGCGTGATTCTCCTAACACACAGTTTCGTGTGGTCAGCAGTACTCACCCATGAGTTTATTCATGGAACTATCTTTAAGGCGCGATCGCTCAACGCAGGATTTGGGCGGCTGATGACTCATCTCAACGGTGCGTGTTATGCGCCTTACGAAGATATCGTGCAGCATCATTTCAACCACCATATCTATCATGTAGATTTGGTGCCCTTTGATAGTCCGACCTACTTCAAGAGGCTTCCGTCCCCAATTCGACGCCTATTCGTGGCGCTGGAGTGGGTCTACTTTCCAGTCTTTGAATTTGTGATGCGATCGCGCTTGATATTGGCCCCGTTTCAAGGTGTAGGGCAATCTTTAGAGCAATCTTCAGGGCGATCGCGTCTGCGCTGGCGCACGCTCTTTCTCCTGACCTATCGGTGTGCACTCTTGGGTCTATTAGGTTGGGTGTCGTGGAGCGGGCTACTGCTATATGGAATTTCGTATATTTGTTTTGTAAATCTGATGCGGTTTGCGGATGCCTTTCACCATACCTATGACTATGTCGTAACTGGAGAACCTATTCCAACGCGCGATCGCGCCTACGAAGATGCAAATACATTTTCAAATCTCGTCTCGATTAATCATCCGTGGCTAAATCTGCTCTACCTAAATTTTGGCTACCATAATGCCCATCACCACGACATGCGCTGCCCCTGGTATGCGCTTCCAGACCTTCATCGACGGCTATATGGGAGTCAGTCAAAGGCGATCATTCCTCTGTCGCAGCTTATTCTCAACTATCACCAATTCAGAATTGAGCGGCTATTTGGCGGCCAGAGTGCTGCTCCGTCCGAGGCTCACCCTCCCGCTCTAGCAGACCTCATCGGAGGAGTGGGGGTTTCATTCTTGACGCCGCCTTAATGGCTTTGCCTTTTGCCTTTTCCTTCTGCCTTTTGCTATAGCAATCCCAAATCAGTTGTGTGAAAACCCAAAGGGGTTTGGGGACTTCGTCCCCGTATGCGTTTAGCGCATGTGTGAGATCCCCCGCTGACGCTGCCCGAAAAAGGGGGCTATTTACAGGGTGTTGAAGTCCCCTTTTTCAAGGGGGATTTAGGGGGATCTCTAGGGCGTTACGCTAAATACATACTCGTCCCCAAGAAGGGGGCAACGTCCCCTCCACCCCCTTCTTATGAATCATTTAGGACTGCTATATACCTTACTGGTCATATCCGTGTGTCTCGCGCTGACTTGTGCCTTTACCCAGTTAAACCATGTATCAAGGCCATCGCCTGTTTTGGCTGAAACTGGGATAATCGTTGCATGAGAATTCATCTGCCGCACATTTGCCACAATCGTCTCGACATTGACGTCAAGATGAGGCGCCAAATCCATTTTAGTGATCAGCAAACAGTCGGCTTCTTGAAACATAATCGGATACTTGAGCGGCTTGTCTTCGCCTTCTGTAATGCTTAGCAGTGCAACTTTTGCATGTTCGCCTACTTCAAACTCAGCCGGACATACCAAATTCCCAACATTTTCAACCAACACCAGGTCAAAGTCGGCAGGAGTGTAGTTGTGTTCGAGCTGATGAATACCTCCTGCCACCATCCTTGAGTCAAGATGGCACGATCGCCCCGTATTAATCGCAATTACCGGAACCCCATACTGCCGCAGGCGATCGGCATCTAGTTCGGTTGTCATGTCGCCTTCAATCACTGCAATCTTCAACTCTGAGCACAGCGCCGCCAACGTGCGTTCTAAAAGAACAGTCTTGCCTGCGCCAGGGCTGCTCATGATATTGAGACAGGTGATACCCCATGTATCAAAGTGCGATCGGTTATGGTCTGCGCCATCTTGATTGGCATGGAGGAGATTGATTCCGAGAGCGGTGTCAATGGGTTGATGCATGGTTAGACGTCGAGGGGTGATGTTCAATGCGATCGATCTTGAGTTCTCGTCCAGAGCGGATATCGTCCATTGGAGCATTACACGTTGGGCACGCATAGCGATCGCCCATGTCAGGATAATACTCGTGCTGGCAGGAGTGACAAAACGCGATCAGGGGAGTTTCTCGAATGTTCAGCGTTGTATGTTCCAAAAACGTGTTTTGAGTTTGGATATCAAATGCAAACCGCAAACTCGCGGGCTCGACACAGGTAAACTGCCCCACGATTAGATGAATGGTCGTGATGGACGGCTGCTCAGGCTGAGAGTCCCACCAATCTTTGACGGTGAGAATGAGCGCCTTGGTCATGTCTGTTTCATGCATATCAATTCATGCAGACCCAAAACGGTGTGAGAAGTGAAACTAGTCCTTCAAGGATGGTGGATAGGCGTCATTATGCCCATGCTGCATCGACTGCCATATTCGCGTCTGCGTGAATATAGGCAGGGTTCTGGGCGCGAGGAAGCTGACCCGACAGCACCAGGTGCGCCATCGTGTCGCAAATCACGCGGGTCGCCATCAGTGACGTGATGTCGCTGATGTCATAGGGAGGCGATACTTCAACCACTTCTAATCCGCAGACTGGCGCATTTTGAACAATTTTGCCTAGCAGATAAAGGGCTTCACGGGGTAAGAGCCCACCCGGTTCGGGCCAGCCTGTCCCAGGGACAAATCCGGCATCAATGCAGTCAATATCAAAGCTGATATAAACGCAGTCGGTGCCATCCAGCGCCTTTTCTAAGGCAAAGTCAACTGCCGCATCTAGCCCCATCTCCGTGATATCGGTGACCGTGAGAATATTGGTTGCCCGCTCTCGGCAAACCTTAACGCCTTGACGAGGCACCTGCCACCCGCCGATGCCAAGCTGTACGAGATTCTTCGCCGGAGCGTTTTCCATATTGGTCGCATGAAACCACGGGCAGGTATGCATGCGTTCGTCTAGGTCAGTCTCTTGGGTATCCACATGGCGATCGAAGTGAATGATTCCGACCTTTTTGTCGCCCAAATGTCGACACACTCCACGCACAGTGGGAAACCCAATCGAGTGATCGCCCCCTAAAATGATTGGGAATGCCCCAGAACTAAAAATATGGGCGACCCCTTTCGAGATTTGGTCAAATGATTTTTCATTGTTGGCTGGAATGGTAAAAACATCCCCCACATCACATAGGGTAATTTGCTCCCGCAGGTCAATCCCCAATTCAAAATTGTAGGGCGTGTAGAGAGCGGAGATGCGACGGATGCCCTGGGGGCCAAACCGCGTGCCCGGACGATAGGTTGTGCCGCTATCGTGCGGGACCCCCACGATCGCCACATCATAGGTGCCGACCTGACGCACATCTTCTAAATAAGGCGCTTTGAGGAAGGTATTGATACCCGCATAATGGGGCAATTCGCCTCGGGAAAACGTTGGAATTGAGCGATCGCGCACGCTGTCTGCCGCTTCTAGCCCGTACTCCAAACCTCTAGACACCTCTTGCTGCCATCCTGTCATGGGCAGATGGGCTTCTCTCTCTAATGCGTGTTGAGCTTGAGTATGGGACGGTGACTCAGAATCCGGGCTTTGAAATAGGGGGTTTTCAGTCATGTATTCAACCAACGCTGTTGAGACAAAAATCTAATTGAGCTTCTAGAGTTAGCAACAAATAAACTCTGTAAATGTGCTAAAAACTACCAAATGGGCATCGTTGCCTCAGACACAATGATTTGTGAGGCGTTACCAAGTTTACTGTAAAGACGCAACAGACTTCATGTATTTCAGCTACATTTCCAATCGTGTGGAATATAGCGATCCTAAATCGCGTGTGAATTGTGTATGAGCGGTGGGGCGGACGGCGCCCGCCCCACAGGCTCACAACCCATCTGGGATTGCTATAGATTCAATTCGGTTTAGTACCTGGGTTAAGTTGGCGGGTCTACCCACTGGTTTCCGATGCTTGGTATACTTCGTCATCTCGCCTAAATCCGTAGGATAGGAATTGGCGGGTTGGCTATAGGCGAAACTGTCGTTTTTGGGGTGCCCAAACAGGTATGGATTTGCTTGAATATCAGGCTAAAGAGTTATTCCGTCAATATGGTATTCCGATTTTGCCATCTCAACGGATACAAAACCTCCAGGATCTTAAGAATCTCGAGATTCCCTATCCGATTGTGTTGAAGTCTCAAGTTCGTGTTGGAGGACGAGCAAAAGCTGGAGGCATTCGGTTTGTCGAAAATACGATTGATGCGATCGCCGCTGCCCAAGCATTGTTTAAGTTGCCGATTTCGGGTGATTGCCCTCAAGTGCTTTTAGCTGAAGCTAGATACAATTCTGAGCAGGAGCTATATTTGGCGATTGTGATCGATACTCAAGCTCGTCGTCCCGTATTGTTAGGGTCGGTTCAGGGTGGAGTCGGTATTGATTTAGCGATTGACCATATTCAAAAAGTAATTGTTGAGCAAGAGTTTACGTCATTCTATGCCCGCAAACTGGCGCTCAAAATGGGACTCAGCGGTGGCGTATTCCAGTCGGTAAGCCGTCTAATCGAGCAAATGTGCCGACTGTTTATCGATAAAGATCTGGATCTGATTGAGATTAATCCTCTGGCGATTAACCCATCAGGAGACGTAATGGCATTAGATGGTAAGGTGACAGTTAACGAGGTCGCGTTGGGACGACATGATGATTTAGCCCAGCTAAAACCACACGTGACCCCGTCATCAGAGAGCTTACGGCGATCGCCCTCGCTACCAAGCCTTGAACCGGTTTCTCTGGGTGGAGACATTGGCATCGTATGCAATGGAGCCGGACTAACCATGACTACTCTAGATATGGTGTGTCAAGCGGGCGGCACCCCTGCTCATGTGCTTAATATTGGCGGAGAGTGCCGATATTCTTGGTCTTCGGCGATGCTGTTAGATCGCGTCGAGCATGGGCTCAGTCTGTTGACTCAGCTCCCAGATGTCCGCGTCATATTAGTCAATATCTTCAGCAATGGTGTCCCGTGTAGTCAAATTGCGGCAACCATCGCTCGCCATATTCGTCTAAATGCTCAAGAGCCGGTTCCTAGATTGGTAGTGCGGCTGGTAGGACAGCCGTTAGATCAGGCAAGAGACATTCTCTCGGCAGCCGATTTGGCCTTAGTGGATCAACTCGATGCCGCTGTTGACCAAGTTATCACCATGAGCCATCCTGAGCGGGCAAAGTCGTCGGCTTAAGAGTCAAACAGCATCGACACAATGTCTTAATGTCGCAAAACGAAGGAGGGAATGCTGGCTTCTTAGCATATTGAGGAACTGTCATGAACTTCACAGCAGACAGCAAGGTGCTCGTTCAAGGGATTCTTGACCCATTAAGTTTGATTCATACGCCCTTGATGCAGTCCTATGGCACGCAAGTTGTGGGTGGAATTAGCCCAGGGCATGGCGGTGAACAGCATCAGGGAATTCCAATCTTTGATCTGGTTGAGGAAGCGATACACACCCTTGGTGAGGTGGATATCGCTATTTTGTTTGTTCAGCCTTATCTCGCACTGGATGCAGCACTGGAGGCGATCGCCGCAGGAATTCGCCAAATCGTCATCATTACGGCTGGTATGCCTCCTTTAGATATGGTCAAACTGAGCCGCAAAGCAGACGCCACACAAACCACAATTATTGGGCCAAATAGTCCGGGGCTCATCATCCCTGGGCACTTGCTAGTCGGCACCCATCCAGCTCATTGTTACAGACCAGGCTCGATTGGTCTTCTGAGTCGCAGCGGAACCCTCACCTATGAAATTGCTCTAGGTTTAACTCGCGCAGGCTTAGGACAGTCTGCAGCAGTGAGTATTGGCAGCGACCCAGTCGTCGGGTCTTCATTTCAGCAATGGCTCCACTGGTTTGATACTGACGACCAGACCGACATTATTCTTGTAGCTGGAAAAGCTGGAAACAGCGGCGAAGAACTCGCTGCCCAATATATTGCAGATGTTATCCAAAAACCCGTCGTGGCGTATGTTGCTGGGCACAACGTGCCTCACGACCCGCCCCTCGGGCATGCTCAGGCAATCACCATGTCTCGTCTAACGAATTTAAGTGGCGATCGGGGAACCGCGGCGAGTAAAGTGGCAGCGTTTAGAAAAGCAGGGGTGCCAGTCGCAGATTGTCCAGCCGATCTGTCTCGACTGATCAAAAAAGAGCTAAAACGCTATAGTAAGCCAATCCGCCTATGATGCGTTTGTAATGACATGCGTCTAAATATGCTGGTGGTCAGACTCCGACACATGCAGTGATAAGGGTTCTGGCAAATTTACGAAATGAGCCGTGTGAACATAGGGCTGGTGCAGGCAAATCAGTTGGGCGAGGGTGCGCTTGAGCTGAGTGCGCGGAATGATCGAGTCAATAAACCCATGTGCGAGCAAATATTCTGAGGTTTGGAAGTCATCCGGCAGCTTTTCTCGTAATGTTTGCTCAACCACTCGTCTTCCAGCAAAGCCAATTGTTGCCTTGGGCTCTGCCAAAATAATATCGCCTAGCATCGCAAAGCTGGCCGTCACTCCGCCCGTAGTGGGATGGGTCAAGATTGGCACGTATAAGAGGCGTGCTTCACGATGGCGTTGAAGCGCACCAGAAATTTTCGCCATTTGGCACAAACTGAGCATCCCCTCCTGCATGCGGGCTCCGCCCGACGCACAAACGATGGAGACGGGCAATCGTTCCCAGGTTGCTCGCTCAATCAGGCGAGTTAGCTTTTCACCGACGACCGATCCCATACTGCCGCCCATAAAGCGGAAATCCATAACGCCGAGCGCAATAGGCAGACCGTCAAGCTGCCCCAATCCCGTCTGCACGGCATCGGTCAGCCCCGTTTTAGATTGGTACTCTCGAATCCGGTCGCTATAGGCTTTGCGATCGCGAAATTTGAGAGCATCAACAGGCTGGATATCTTCATCGAGAGACTGCCATGTATGGGGATCAATCAACTGCTGAATTCGTTCTCCGCTGTCAATCCGATGATGATGACCGCAATCTAAGCAAACCATCAAATTGGAGCGCAGATCTTTCGCGTACGTCAAGACGCCGCATGACTCACACTTGCTCCATAAACCATCTGCAATTTCTCGCTGTTGCCGCTCTTTACTGATCGGCTCTGATTTTCTTCGATTTGCAAACCAATCAAACAAAGACATGAATACTTACTTGGTTCCTTTAATAAGGGGTCTATCGAAATTTTGTTAAATACTGAACAGTCTCTATTCTTCCAGATCTTCGGCATAATCTTCGACTGGACTAAGCAAAAGCAACGCCGTCCAGCGGTCTTGAGGACGAACCTGCACTGCGGCGGGCATACCACAGCCAAAGTGTGGAACCACTCCGTGGCTGACAACCCGTGCAGGAATTTCATGGGCAGCTAGCATTTGCTGCATTAGCTCAGCTTCCCAGCGGGTTCCGGTTGTTTTTAGGGTGATCCAAGTCACTGGACGATCTTATCAGAGGACGGAATATTAGATGTCTGAGTTAGGCCGGGTGACATAGATAGTTCTGATATAGCCCTACAGGCTTGGATTGGTCTGTAGGACCCGCGTGCCGCAGGGGTTACAGACGTTAGATGTCCTACGAGAGCATACGGTTAGACACCACTAAGGGTATAAGACTTACTCAAGGCTTCGATAAAAGATGTCTATCGCTCTATGCACTTAAATTAAATATGCACTTGAATCAAACCAGATGGGCTGCATTTCATCAGGATTTTGCTAGCAGATCTAAAGACTTGGAAAAAAGAACTGGAGATAAGCCTCTAGCAGCGTCTCGCCAAAGAATAGCGTCAAGATAGCGCCTAACGCAAGAAATGGACCAAACGGAATGGGTTGTCGGCGACTTAATATGCCAAGGGCGATCGCCCCTCCTCCAATCACTGCACCTATTAGACATGCGAGGAACCCAGACAGCAAGAGCGCCTTCCAGCCCAACCAGGCTCCCATCATCGCGGCTAACTTTGCATCGCCTCCCCCCATTGCTGTCTGCCCAAACGCAACTGAGCCGACTACAGTGATGACGTCAAAGAGCCAAAGCCCAATGACAGCCCCCAAGATGCCAACCATCATCTGCTCGGCTGTCCCAGAGAGGGTAGGCATATTAGCCCAACCGATCCCCAGTTGAAAAAAGATGCCGATCACTAAACCAGACTGCGTTAGGGGATTGGGCAGGGTCATGGTGTCGAGGTCAATGAGCGACAGAGCTAACAACCAGCTTGTAAATGCCCAGTAGCCGACAATAATCCACGGATTGTCAAATGCGGAGGCGATCGCCACAAAGAGTAAGCCAGTTGCAGCTTCGACAACCGGATATCGCGCCGAAATGGGGTGATTGCAATAGCGGCAGCGACCTCGCAACCACAGCCACCCCAAGACAGGAACATTGTCATAGCTCTTTAATCGATGAAGGCAATGAGGACAGCGAGAGGGCGGAAACAGCAGTGATATTTTGGCGGGAAGCCGATAGATCACCACATTCAAAAAGCTGCCAATGGAGGCTCCTAGAAAAAAGACAATCAGCGTCTTGAGCCCCAACACAATTACATCCATACCGTGAATTGCAGTCTGATGAGGGGGTAAAAAGCAGGTGTGCGTCTGTTAGGACGTGAGAATGTGCTGGATCGGCACAAAACACTCTTGAGGAAGTAAAACTGGGCGATCGGTGAAAATAATTTGCCCTCGGTACGTAAATCGGTCAATTGCGACGCCTAGCGGACGTTGAGCTTGACTCGGATGAACCTCGCAAAAGTCATGATAAATATGCCGAGCAGCATGCACAATTGCCGGGTCGGAGAATAAACCGTCTCTAGGATTGGCTTGACCAGCTCTACGGCTGGTATCGTGTTGTGACACGTACACGACTAATTTATCTCTACTCTGATAGCTAGACTTTAGGCGATTTGTCTACGGACATCAAGATTTCTAAATTCTCGGGTACAAAACGAATGACTATTGTTTAGCAGGTTTGTAGAGAAATCACGAATGCTGTCATCATGGCGATCGCTTGGCGATCGCATCGAGTAAAACGGCTCCCATGTCTCGACAGCCAACCTGCGTCATAGTGGGCGACATAATATCGCCCGTTCGATAGCCTGCATCTAACACATCAAGAACCGCCTGCTCAATCTGATCAGCTATGACAGGCTGATTGAGCCCATAGCGCATCATCATGGCTGCACTCAAAACTTGAGCCATCGGATTGGCTTTATCGTGTCCGGCGATATCAGGCGCAGACCCATGCACCGGCTCAAACACCCCCGGCCCAGAACTGCCTAAACTGGCAGACGGCAACATGCCAATACTGCCTGTGAGCATCGCGGCAGCATCAGAGAGAATATCACCAAAGAGATTGCCCGTCACAATCGTGTCAAACTGTTTGGGCGATCGCACAAGCTGCATCGCCGCATTGTCGACATATAAATGCGAAAGTTCCACATCGGGATATTCACTGGCAAGCTGGCTCATGCGATCGCGCCATAGCTGAGAGACTTCTAACACATTGGCTTTATCAACCGAACAGAGCCTACCGCTCCGTTTTTGAGCCGTTTCGAAGGCGACTCGCCCAATTCGATCCACTTCAGTCTCGGTATACGCCATCGTATTAACCCCACGGCTTTCCCCCGTTTCCGTGGAGAAGATTCCTTTGGGTTTCCCGAAATAGATCCCTCCGGTCAATTCCCGGACAACCATCAAATCGACTCCGTCTACCACATCCCGTTTTAGCGTCGAAGCGTCAACGAGCTGAGGCAAAATTCTGGCAGGACGCAAATTCGCAAACAACTTTAGCCCCGCGCGCAAGCCTAGTAACCCTCGTTCGGGGCGTTGGTGGGCCGGTAGAGTATCCCACTTGTATCCCCCAATCGCAGCGAGCAAAACTGCGTCGCTATCCCGACAGAGATCGAGCGTATCAGCAGGCAAGGGATCACCCGTCGCGTCGATCGCCGACCCTCCAATCAAACCCGTTTGAAAATCGAATGTAACGGCAAACTGCTGACCTACAGTTTTCAAGACATCCACCGCAACAGCTATAATTTCTGGACCGATTCCGTCGCCTGGAAGAAGAGTGATGCGGTAGTTTTGGGTCATCGGTGTGAATCAACTCCTGCTTGATATAAAGTCCACTTAATCCTGGATCAGTTCAATGAAAATCAGCAAAACCGCTTAAAGTGATGTCCATGCTCTGGAGCAGCCAGGGAACCGCTGATAGCCGATATCAATAGCCGGTAGCTGCTCCGAACATGCGAAGTTGTTTTCTAACAAGCCTTGGGTCAGTATTTTATCTCAATCAGCACACTCTACCGAGGTGGATGACTGGCGGATGACTAGTACCGTTTGGCAGCAATAAGCCGACCATTTGAGAGCGGTCATCTTGCCCGCGGCGTGAGCGAGACGCTCACACTATGGTTATGAAACTTCCGCCGTCTTGTACTAGGGGATGACTAATGGATGTTTTACAAAAGTCCTGATTTTTTAACTCCGAGTCAAGAACTCAATTCGAGGCACGAGGGGGTCTTCAACAACGCCAATGCCTGTAAAATTCCATCGGCTTAACAAACTCCCAACCTGAGTACTCGGAATAGATTCAACGGCGAAGCGATTAGCAACGCCTGAACTGTGCGTGTTGAGATAACTCAGTGCATCTGCATGCTCTTTGAATAAAAGCAGAAACTTTGAGACTGACTCAGACTCTGCCTGGGGCGATTCTGCCGGTTGCCGTGAACGAGCCGCAAGATATTGACCATCAGCACGAGAGCGAATCAGATAATAGACTTGGGAAAGCATAGATTCAACTGTCTCCGATTCTTGGACACGGGACGTGGTTTAGATTATCAATCTTTAATGGATTTATAGCTCTATGGGCTCAGATTTGTGTGTAGCCCCCCTGATTGACTGACAGAACTTTGGTTTGCGGCCGTTGTAGACGCATAGCGGCTTCTTGCAGAGTCACTGCTGCTATACAGTCGAAACCGCCAGCCTCTGATCTTTTGTCAGTCAATCAGACCCCAGGCGCGCGGGCTACACACGTTTAGCGTCCTAACGCAAGAGCATAAAGCCACAGCATCGAATCTCGGGTTGATCAAGAGATGTGATTCGTAATAAAGGTTTGTATCGGACCTTCCGGATACGAGGCAAAATTTTCGTAAATAGGTACAGGCGGTCAAGGAGACGCGATCCATATAGAGAAAGTCCGTTTATTCGAAAGAATTCAGTGATTTTCCTGATTTTCAGGAATTGGCGATGCTGTATGGATCAAAATGATTTAAGCTGAGAATGTCTTAATTCCAATCGCCTAACTTCAGATAGGGTGCTGCACATCACTACGACTTTTTGTTGTTTGTAACGCTACAAGATTTTTCTCCCAATGAGCAACGATATCGATCTGATCAAAAGCCTTAGTCCCAGCGCAATGGATCAGATCATGCTTTATTTGGCATTCAGTGCGATGCGGACGAGTGGTCATCGTCATGGAGCCTTTCTTGATGCGGCGGCGACTGCTGCAAAATGTGCAATTTACATGACCTATCTTGAGCAGGGACAGAACCTGCGAATGACTGGGCATCTTCATCATATTGAGCCAAAGCGGGTCAAGGTCATTGTTGAAGAAGTGCGTCAAGCTCTCACAGAAGGTAAGCTGCTTAAGATGTTGGGGTCTCAAGAGCCCCGCTACCTGATTCAGTTGCCGTATGTGTGGTTAGAGCAATATCCGTGGCAACCAGGGCGATCGCGCATTCCAGGAACGAGTTTAACCTCAGACGAGAAGCGGCAAATCGAGGGAAAACTTCCGAGCAACCTCCCAGATGCCCAGCTCGTCAACTCGTTCCAGTTTATGGATATCATCGAGTTTCTTCATACTCGTTCTCAAGAAGACTTGCCTGTGGAGCGGCGCATGCCTCTCAGCGAAGCTCTTGCAGAACACATTAAGCGGCGTTTGCTCTATTCAGGAACGGTAACTCGTATTGACTCTCCCTGGGGAATGCCTTTCTATGCCCTGACGCGAGCGTCTTATTCTCCTGCTGACGAAGAAGAACGCACTTACATCATGGTGGAAGATACGGCTCGATATTTTCGCATGATGAAAGACTGGGCCGAGCGGCAACCCAGGGTCATACGAATCTTAGAGGAGTTGGATATTCCGGTTGATCGGGTTGATCAGGCGCTTGAAGAACTCGACGAAGTCATTCGGGCTTGGGCTGATCGTTACCATCAAACCTCTGGTGAGCCCTTTGTTTTACAAATGGCAGTTGGTTCGAAAGAAGACCTGTAAATCAAAACTCATTAGAATTTGATGGTGCTGATGTTTAGTGTGAATCACATCACGCTTGATTTGAGTATTCATCAAGGCGAGGAGCGTCGTGGATAAATGCCCCCGTCAAGAAAAGGACAGTTTCTGAGTCGAGAACACCGTTGATGGTAAGGCGATGGTCGCGTTGGAATTGACGAATCGCCTTAGTTAGGTTTGCTGAGGCTTGGGGAGTATCCAGATATCCCAACTGATGAAGATATTGCGCAGCTTCGACATTCGTTAAATACATATCGGATGGGCGAACAATAGGAACATACTGATCTCGCCAAATGTAGTTGAACGTCGAGCGATCTAAGTGAAAAATTTCGCCTCTAGACGGATCGGCGATCGTCGCAACGCGATTCGTTAGACCCAGTAATGCAACCGCGTGAGGAAGCTTCCGATTTCCGTCAAAGAGCCAGACTGCTAATATGCCTGGGCGGTTAATCTGCTGCATGTCTTGCCAGGTTGACTGCAACTCGACCCCATCCATGTCCAGTTTCTGAGCTGCAACAATCAGTTGCGGCATTGTTGTACCCAGGCGGCTAGTTCCTGCCAATTCTGCCACGTCAGATTCTGAGGCAGAAATTCCCCAATATTTTAAGAGCGTGGCGAGTGCTGCTGGGGCACAACTACTGTCTGATGTTTGGCGATACACGCCATTTGACTGGAGATTGTTGTGAAGGGACGCATGAATCGGAGACAAAAAGTACGACTCTACGCCACTAAAGCCTGCTAACCCTAGAACGCCGACTAGGATTATGGAAAACACTTGGAGTCTAGCGGTATACCAACTCACTGTAAACGCCATGCCGCAGGCCCCAAGAAGAAACACCCTAAGCATTGTCCAGGAAATTCGCATCCCGTAAAATCGCCATTCAAGCGGTAGAGCCTGCATTTGGGGAACGCTGATGGTGATGATGAGTAAAAATACATATATCCCTAAAAACGCTAGGGATGCAGGAGTCTTGCTTTTGAATAGGTCATTTGCCGTTGCGCCCTGACGGAGCATGACACGTCCTAATCGCATGCCCCAAATAAAGAAGAGTATCCCCAAGAAAAAGGTCAGCAATAATCCTGATAGCACGTCGGAATTCCTTTTGTGGTGAATAATATCGAACGAGATGAAGGGAATGGGGAATTTAGATCGGTCGGCAGGTTGAATAAAGAGGGCACACCATCATTACAGGATTGCGAAACAATGCAAATTAAATAAGCCCCAAATAAGTGCCTCAATATTCTTACAGAAGATAAATATAGATTCCGCAGAACTCCTATTAAGATTCTACGAATATTTTGGGTTACGTCTGACCGGGCGCTTGCAGCATCCGATCAGCACTTCTTTATCACGAGTGACATCCCCGAATGCAGTATTCTCAAAATGAGCAATGAAGAGACGGTTGTGAATTCATATGCAACTGAATCGAGAGCATCAACGAGGTGTTCTGTTGAGGTTAAAAATGGCGATCGCCCTGCTAGGAGTGTCGTTCGTCATTCCCTCTCTAACCCTAGCCTCACCTCCCTCCAGATTGCAGACGTCCCAGTACCTACGGATGGTAGGGTCGAATCATCAGGGAATCACGTTAACATCGGTGCTAGAACTATTTGTTCCATCGTTTCCATCGTTTAATAGCTCGCGCTTAGATGCACAATTGCGCCAATATTCGGTGTATTTGGCGAATTTAGGCGCTCCCGATGTGTTAATCGTGGGGAGTTCGCGATCGCTTCAGGGAATTGATCCCACCGAGTTTCGGCGTGCGCTCATGGAGCAAGGATATCCAGAATTAACCATTTATAATCTCAGCGTAAATGGGGCGACGGCTCAAGTCGTCAATTTGATAATTCAAGATATTCTCACGCGAGAGCAGCTTCCTCACGTATTAATTTGGGCAGGGGGATCACGGGCATTTAACAGCAGCCGAGATGATACTACATACCGCAACATCCTGGCCTCTCAAGGCTATCAGCATCTAACGACCGGAGGGCATCCCATTCCCAATTGGGGCACGGTTTTGCTAAATCAAAATCAGGGAGTAAACGAATGCTGGGACTTGCTTGACCCATGGCAGGCCATTCAATCATCGCCAGCGTCACTTACAACTCGGTTAGCATGCTTACAGTCTGACGGATCATCCTCGAGTCAACCCTTAATCCCGCATTCGGCCATTCGTGCTCAGCGGAAGCTGCAATCCCAGCTAGATTTACAGTCTAGTGATATCGATGCAACTGGATTTCTCGCTATCGAAGAGCACTTTGATCCAGCTACTTACTATCAACGACATCCGAGGGTGTCAGGACAATATGATGCCGATTACGTGCCGTTCGAGCTCGACGGTGAACAGACCCAGGCGGCGATCGCCCTAGCTAGATTTGCTCACTATCACTGGATGCCGCTGATATTTGTGAATCTCCCCCTCAGTCAAGATTATTTAGATCCCGTCCGACGCGACTATGAAGCTCAATTTCGCCAACATATGCAGGCGATCGCCACTCAAGAAGGGTTTGCGTTCCATGATTTCAATCACGGTGAACTCACCCAAAATCATTACTTTGCCGACCCGAGTCATCTCAATCAGCACGGAGCCAAGGCGGTGGGGCGATCGCTTGCGACCCACTCCGTAATTCCACGGTCAACAGTTCAATTTGAGCAATAATTTTCATGAATGCTACGTAAAGCAAATCAAATATTGCTACAAAAACCGATGAACTCTTGCGAATGACTCCCCCAACGAAAGTCGCTACAGTTAATTTGGTAACGTCATGCGAGTTTCAACGGGTGCTCAATCTCTACAGGGTGCTGGATTTGGTAAGGCGTTCCGTTCCGAATCGATTTCGACGAATTATAGGCATTGCATCATAAAGGGGGAACGCCATGAGGGGAGACAACCCTTTGATGAGTGCGCCAGGATGTCTTAAATTTCCCTTACATCGGAGCGTCGGGCACTACTCATATCTAGGTCTAAGATTTTGAGCTATCGAGGTTTCAAAGCGATTATGTATCTTGCCGAATTTGCGTTTGCAGGAACCAAAGAGCTAGCGGACGAGCTACTCATTCAAGCGCCGACGGAAGCTAAAGCGAAGCATTTTGCCAACGAATATGCGAGAAACTGGGGAATCGAGCTTTTTTCTATAGCTCCTGCCAGCCAACAAAAGTTGCGCCTCTATACAGTCTCACCAGAATCGATGCATGCCGAGGTCAACTGATAATGTTGATCCAGATGAGCATGTTGATCCAGACGAGCACCATTCCTCAGGGTCCTTGGGTCTGGGATTGGTGCCAATCAGCCGCTTTTGTCTGGATTGATTCCAATTCCTCAGATGACATCTTATCGAGGTTTGACAAAATTAGGTTCATGCGGCCTTGAGATTTCAAGCGATCCCGGTGGCGTGCAAGAAAATCCCAGTAGAAAAAATTAAACGGGCAGGCGTCTTCACCCGTGCGATCGCGCTTATCATATCGGCACCCTTTGCAGTAATCACTCATGCGATTGATGTAGTTAGCGGATGAAGCATACGGTTTAGAAGCCAAAACACCGCCGTCTGCAAACAGCCCCATGCCGATCACATTAGTCTGCATTACCCAGTCGTAGGCATCGATAAACGCTGCATGAAACCAATTTTCTACTGCTTGCGGAGATAATCCGGCGATCAGTGCAAAATTGCTGAGGATCATCAACCGCTGAATATGGTGGGCATATGCAGTCTGTTCAACCTGCTTCAAAACCTGATGGAGACAATTCATCTCGGTCTTGTCAGCATTCCAAAAGAAATCGGGTAATGGCTGAGTGTGCTCAAACCAGTTTTGTTCTGGATAATCATCGTCTACGTGAGCATAAAGCCCTTTCATAAATTCTCGCCATCCTAAAACCTGCCGGATAAAGCCTTCGATGCTGTTGAGGGGCAGGTCACGGTTCTCGTATGCCTGTTCAGCCGCTTGAATAACTTCAAAAGGATGAAGTAAGCCTAGATTGAGATAGGGAGAAAGCAGGGCATGCCAAAGCGTGGTTTCGCCCGTGACCATTGCATCTTGATAGGGGCCAAAGGTTGGCAAGCGATGATCAATGAAATATTCTAAAACGCTCAATGCTTGCTCGCGGGTCACCGCCCACCGAAACGGTTCGATATCACCATAGGTTGAAAATCCCTGAGACGTGACCCAATCGATGACCTCCTTTGTAGTGTCATCGGGTTCAAACCAGAGTGGTGCAGGTGGAGTAAGGTCACCCTTGGGAGGTTTACGATTGGCTTTATCAAAGTTCCATTGGCCTCCGGTGGGGTCTTTGTCGCCGTCCATTAAGACGCGGAACCGTTTGCGACTCTCTCGATAAAACGTTTCCATTAACAAAGATTTTCGCCCATCTGCCCAGTTTGAAAATGATCCATCTGTCCAAATGAAATGATTGTTTGGAACTAGAGTAATTTCACAGGACAGATCTAGGTCGTGAATCAGTCGAGCAAAGGGGCGATCGCTCGGAGCCATGACTCGCAACTCGGCGATCTGATGCTGTTGAACCCAGTGCTTGAGAGGTGTTTCAAAATCCTCGGCAATCTCATAGGTGACTGACCATTCATCGCGACGCAGTTCGTCTGCAAAATGCCGCATTGCCGACCAAACAAGCACTAGCTTCTGTCGATGATAGGGACGCACTTGGGCATGCTGAGCTGACTCAATGAGGATAACGGGCGTCTTGGTTTTCTGATGGTCACAGGCTTGTAGAGCAGCCTGCTTCTGCCAGAGTTGATCCCCTAAAACCCAAACTCCAATTGTCATTCTGTATGACTCAATAGCTCACCGTGATTAATGTAGCAATTTGTAACGGTTAGAGCATCATGAGAGCATCACGTATCGGAAGATTTAGTCAACTGAATTAGATGACTGAGGCGATGCAGTCCCATCCTTTTTAATTAACAGTTGAATGCCGAGCGCAATTAATCCAAGCGTCGTAATTCCAAAAATCCCCATCCCCAATGCGCTCATGCCCATGACGAGCGTCCGCACAAGCACCGCAAGTTTGATCGCTAATTCATTGCCAGATGGAATGGGTTTATTCGCAAACGTTTGAGCGATTGAAATCGTCAAAAGATAAAGGGCGATCGTAAATGGGAATGAGATTAGCGCTCCGACGAAACATCGTAAGGGAGTTGGTGACGTTGACTGCCGTCCAGGAGTTTTCGAACCTGAGGACGTTGCTTGAGAATCGGGAGGTTGATTAGACATAGAAACCGTAGAAGGTGAACAGTACGATAAATTTTTCAGCGGAACAATGCGGGGGAAGCTGCTGGGTGACACGGGCAGCATTATTGAGCAAGCCGAATCCCTAGCGGGGCAAATTGAGTGACCCAGACATCTAGGTCTGGATCTGCGATGGTGTTGCGAATCTGATCTTGCACCTGTTTGGCATGATCGAGAGATTCCGCCAGAGCAAAAACAGTGGGTCCAGATCCTGACATCATTGTCCCCAATGGCGTGAGGGCAGAGAGTTCATCTTTTAGCTTGGCAACCTGAGGATGAGCTGGCAACACAATTCGTTCTAAGTCATTGTGGAGCAGTTGACCGATTTTGGCATAGTCGTGGTGGCTGATTGCAGTTACGATCGCCCCTGAATGAACCCGTTCTCGACGTGCGCTCAGCCCCTGTGCATTGGATGTATACGTATCTCCAAACTGTTGCCGATAGGTCGTATATGCCCAAGCCGTTGAGATTTCAAGATTGCGATATTTAGCTAATACGAGATACCGATTTTCTAGGGTGGGCAATGCTGATAGGTTTTCCCCACGTCCCGTTGCAAGAGCCGTTCCTCCAGCCAGACAAAATGGCACGTCTGAGCCAATCTGAGATCCTAAATCCTGGAGTTCTGCCTGGGTGAGTCCTAATTGCCACATCAAATTTAAACCCACCAGCACGGCAGCAGCGTTCGTTGACCCTCCTGCCAGACCTGCCCCGATTGGAATCATTTTCTGGATAGAAATTTCAACTCCTCCATACCGGTCAAATACATCTGAAAACTGCTGTCGCATCAGGTCGGCAGCGCGATATGCCAAATTGCTTGTATCCGTAGGAACGCCGGGATAATCGCAGCGCACCCGAATCTGATCAACACCGAGCGATCGCAACTCGATCTGATCTGCAAGCGCAATGCTTTGCAACACCATGGCGAGTTCGTGATACCCGTCGGGGCGATCGCCAATAATTTCTAAATAGAGATTAATTTTGGCTGGAGCAATCAGGGAATAGGATCGCATAGCTCTGTTAAGTTACTACAGATTGTTTATCGACAAGGAATAGACCTGAATTGTACGCTGAGCGATTACTCTAAAACACAAAGTAATAGGAAAGAACATCATAGACTGATACCCCTAATCATTCGCTTGACCGTCAATCAACGGTTGGATAGTTCTCGCTGACTGAGATGATTGCTTAATGCAATCCAATCCGTTACGCCCAAATCTTCGGCACGCGCTTGAGGATTGAGATCTAGCCTCTCTAGCACCTCAATCAGGCGATCGCGCTCAATCAAATTTTTGAGATTGTTTCGCAGCATTTTACGCTTAGCGTTAAACCCCAGTTTGACAAGCAGCTCCAAATCTCGGGGATTTTCAACTGAGGGGGCTATAGAGCGAGGGCGCAGTCTCACCACAGCAGATTCTACGGCTGGCGGAGGCGTAAAGGCTTTTGGAGGAACCCCACACACGAGCTCACAATCTGCCAAATATTGAATACGCACTGATAACGCACCAAAATCACTAGACCCCGCTTTAGCACACAGTCTCATAGCTACTTCTTTTTGCACCAGTAACACAATCGTGTCAAATGCATCCAGGTTAGGAGCGGCGATTGTACCCAACAGCTTCTCAAGAATAGGCCCGGTAATGTAATACGGAATGTTTGCAACTACTTTGTTGGGCGTGTGCCTATCTGACGTGTTTGGCAGGCTCTCGCTTAGGGTATCTAAATTGAGGCTCAAAATGTCGCCTTCAATCAGAAAAAAGTTGGGAGAATTTTGAAACGTTTTTCGCAGGGCTCTACACAAATCGTGGTCGATTTCAACGGCGACGACAGATTCTGCTAGCGAAATCAGCCATCGGGTTAAAAGCCCGGTTCCAGGACCAATTTCCAAGATGCGATCGCGCTTAGATATCTGTGCTGCGGTCACAATCTGATGGAGCACCTTCTCACTGGTGAGCCAATGCTGCCCAAACCGTTTTCGGGGTCGATGATTCATAGAGTAATCCTATAGAGAAGAGTCACGCTACCTCTTTTGAATAGTTGTACACAGGAATCTGAATAAACTGAACGGGTGCTTTGTTGTCCAGAATGGTTTGTTGCAAACGCTCTACGGTTGAGGGTGAGAAAGACTACTCACCTTTGATCAACCGCTGATCAACCGCAGGTTTGGAAAACTCAAACTGATTCTCAGCAAATTTGTGACGTATTTCTATGATTAGCCTAGTCACTGATTGATGGTAAGGGTAGCTGCCCATTTTATTCAGAGATATAGCCCTACGGGCTCAGATTCTACGCATAAATGCCGATTATTATTTACGCTCTCATGGTTACATTTAATACATATTTTGTTTTCAATGCGATCGCCGACCGCAATGTATTTCTGATTAATCCTACTCGGAGTTCTAAATCGACATGAGACCCATTCGTGCTGTGGTGTCAACCACTATTGCCGCCCTAAGCTATCTCATTGCAGCTTCATCCGTTATGCCAGCCCGTGCAGCCTCTCTTAGTTTTGACGTATATAATTTTACAGGCGATTCAGCAAAAGCAAAAATTACGCTCACTGAAGTGGATGAAGGCGTGAAATTTGCAGTTGACGTTGTACCATCGCCCAATATCGGCGACCTGCGTGGTGTGTTTTTCAACGTCGCCGATGATTCTCTGCTCAGTGGCCTTTCGATAACCGGTTCTAATTTGGGGGCCTTACAGTTCAACGCAAATAATGTGATTAATTTAGGGGGAGGAGCAACCCTCAGCGGATATTCAGGTGGAAATTTTGATGCCGGTGTAGAAATTGGCAAATCTGGAATCGGCAAAGGCGATGATTTCCAGTCCGCTATGTTTACGGTTTCTCACTCCTCTGCCGTACTAACGCTAGAACAGTTCGCCAACCAATATTTTGGAGTCCGAATCACAAGCGTAGGCTTGAGCGGAACAGCCCGCAGCGGCAGCAGTAAACTAGCGGGACAAGCTCCCGTTCTGACTGAGGAACCACACGTATCAGAAGAACCGACCGAAGCTCCTGAACCCAGTGCTGCATTGGCACTAGGAGTAGTAGCAATAGGTGCCCAGCGATTCCGTCGTCAGGGATAAATCTATAGTAATTTCAATTGCGCTCAGTACAGGAATGGTGGTGTGGGGCGCGGGGCGTCCTATACCACCGTGCTTAACTCAATCGCATCCGCTATAGGCGTATAGCAACCGCTCCAGCTCTTTGAGCGGCTGCTATAGCTATTGAGAACCAACATCTCATCTGTAATTACGCTAGCCTTATGACAAAGAGATTTCTGACTTCTCGTCAAGATTCAGCAATGCCGATCCGATGAACTGCTGACGGTTCTATGTCTGACAAAAACATCGCGGAACGATGGGGCATTTCACGACTGAACGAGGACAGGCAGACAGTAAAGCAGGTCCATCCTTGATCACTTGTTAGCTGAATGCTGCCGTGGAGATATTCGGTCAGCTTCTTAATCAACGCTAGCCCCAAACCTGTGCCGCCATGTTTCCAAGGATCGGAGTTAGGAATTCGATAAAACTTATCAAACACGCGATCGCACTCTTCTGGCGAGATTTCCACACCCGAGTTGCAGACCTCTATTTGGAATGTCCCTAAAGACTGCGTCTCTGAAGAGAAATCATGATTCAGTCTAGCCGATACGATAATTTTCTCCCCTGCAGGAGTATATTTGCAGGCGTTGTGAAGAAGTTCAGTCAGGATGCGTTCTAAATAACCATAATCGGTGACCAAAGGAGGCAAATCAGACGCAATCTGGATACGAAGCTGTCGATCGTGCTGTAGCGCCTGTTCTTCAAACACAAATGCCACGTGAGGCATCCAATCTTGAAGTTTAAGGGTAGAGAGCATCAATGGCTCGGTTTCAGAGTCAATGCGAGATAAATCGAGCAAATCATTGATGAGATTTGTTTCGCGCTGACATTCGTCCCGCAAAATTTGAAAATAGTGGGCAACCCGACCTGATTCATCCTCTAAGAAACGGTCCTCTCGGAGAATAATATCTAACATCTGAACTGCCATTTTAATACTCGATATGGGAGTCCGGAGTTCGTGGGAAACCGTACTCAAAAAATCGTCTTTGAGATGATTTAATCGAGCTAATTCTCGAACTTGAGCTTGTGCTTCTTGATATAAACGGGATTGACGAATAGCGATCGCACACTGATTAGCGACCTGCTGTACGAGCTTGATTTCCTGTTCGCTAAAATCTTCATGCGTCGGACGAAACAGCCATAAATCGCCAAATGTCCCTTGATCGTCCATAATGGGGCACGCTAGCACAGCCGTGCGTATCCAATCGGGTTGAATCGGTCTAGGGCGGAGTTCGCAGAATTGAATGCTCTCTCCTGCTAAAAGCTGGGGAAGCACGTCAGAAAAATCGGTCAACAGGCCCGACTTGTTGGGAAACGAATTGAAACTCGAATTACTATACTCGTAGGCGATCGCCAGTATATTTTGCTCGAAGTCATAGGTTGCGATATCACAGCGAGTTGCGTTAATCGTTTGGACAATCTCGCGAATCGTGGCGTGCATAATGTGGTGCTCATCAAGGCTATCGCGAACCTTATCTGTAATTCGCTTGAGCGACGCCTCAAAATTGAGCATTTCTCGGAGCTGAGCCGTCCGTTCTGCAACCTCGTTCTCTAGTCCTTCCTTTAAATACTTGACCTGATGATAGAGCTCCGATTGATGAATGGCGATCGCCACCTGACCTGCAATATGCTGAAGGCTATCCATTTCCATTGGTGACCACTGACGACAGTCTGAAAAATGGTGAACAGCTAGCCCCCCCCAAATGGTGCTGTCTTGAAAAATCGGAATGCAAATTTTGGCGGAAATTTGCTCATCAGGAAACCCATCTAGGTGGTAGGGAACATGAGGTGTGGGTTGAGTGTTCTCACGTCGAGGGTTTTTCTGTCGAAGAATCTGATTCGGCAGATGGCAGTCATTGATCATTGCCATCACATGCGTTTTTTTGACTCGACGCCCTTTCACAGACTGTGCAAGATCTCGAACAGATTCTGCGATGGCGATCGCCTCATGATTGGGCTCAAATTTGAAGATAACAACTCGATCAGTGCCCAGAAACCGTTGAACTTCCTCGACCGCCGTTTGCAGAATGTCATTCAGCTGAAGAGATTGGCGAATACGCTGAATCATATTGCTCATCAGCCGTTCTTGATTGGCCTGAAGCCGCAGCGTGTCTTCCAAGGTCTTGCGTTTCGTGATGTCGAGCATCGTGCCTTGGATGAATTGGGATTGTCCGGTTTGTGCAGACAGGATCACGGCATGATCCTGAATCCAAATCGTTTCTCCCGTACGGGTGAGCATGCGATATTCTTGGACATAGGCGTTGGTAGAATCAATTTGAGCCGCAAGCTCCGCTAAGACGCGATCTCGATCATCAGGATGAAGACATCTGCACCACAGCCCCGCATCTGTCTGCCAGTCACTATATAAGTACCCCAGCATATCTTCAATCTGAGGACTGATATAAAGCGTCGAGAATGTCTCATCAATCGCCGCCATGTAAGTGACTGCCGGATTTTCTTCTACCAGCGCCTGGTATTTTGCTTCAGAATTGCCCCACGCTTCCATCGCGTGATGAAGAACCTGCTGGGTTTGTTGGGTTTTAACAATGTGTTGCTGGGCTTCTGTGACATTGATTATCAATGCATCCCAAGATATTTCGCCACTAGGCTGCGGGGCTGGGCTAGCGATGAGGTGCAGCCAACGCAGTTCACCTGATGAACATTGAACTCGTCCTTGCCAACTCCACAGTTGGGGATGCCGAGCCGCTTGCTGCAAAGCTTGGTCAAGCGCTAGCCGGTCGCTGGGGTAAATAGAGTCAAGCCACGTTTCTAGATTCAGGTGAACGTCTTCAGGTGCAAATCCAAGCGTTTCGAGGCTATGAGGATCTATTGTCTGCAGGTGAACTGAACCATCACGTTGCTGAAGACATTGACAGAAAATGCCAGGTAGCACAGCAGCCAATGTCTGAAATCGAGACTGTTGGGTGCGGCATTGCTGCCGAGAGTTGTCTTGTTGAATGGCGATCGCTACCTGAACCGCAATATAGTCTAAAAGACGCTGGGTTGATGCATACTCATCGGAACTAAGCTCGTTATCGACATAGGCCGTGATCAGTCCCCAAGAGGTGTAGTCCAACATAATAGGGGACGCAATTACAGTCGGGTTTAGCTCGGATGCAATCAAGGTGTGAGGTATCTTCGAATCCAGGCTGTCAGAGTTGGCATCATCATTGGCTGCCAATTTGCAATCGACCTGACTATGTCGAGCGGTGACTTGATTTGGCGCGATCGCCTCCGCAATGGTCGTGCGTGTCCCATTCTCGTGTAACTGATGAATATTGACCTGCTCAAGGTTCAGCTCATGGAGAACATTGGCAGCCACGGTTTGGAGAATTGCCGAGAGCGATTGCGTTTGCTGTATCTGTTGAGCAATTCGGGTGACGAATTCTAATAATGTAGAGTTGTTTAAAGCCATGTCAGAATGCAATTCGCTCGACATATGAGATTAGACTCAGATGAAAATCCTAATCAAGATTCATTGAGTATATCTAGCTTCTATGTTTCCCGCGATTGTGATTCTGAGTTATAAAAAAATTGCGATTCAGCATTTTATCGTACTGTGTGCTCAACCTGTTAAATTAAGGGCGCATTCAAGACAGTCATCCACCGTCAAAGGACGCCCAGGACTTGCCTTTGAAGTTCAAGCAACTCGCTGACTCCTTTTTCTGCCAAATCTAACATTTGGTTCATTTGGGTCCGATTAAAGCTACCCTCCTCAGCAGTCCCTTGGATCTCAATAATATGTAGGTCTGTATTTAAGACTACGTTTAAGTCTACGGTGGCTGCTAAGTCTTCTGGATAGTTGAGATCTAAAAAGGCTTCGTTTTCCAATAACCCCACGGATACCGCCGCTACTTGATGACGCACAGGCGATCGCTCCAGTTCTCCCTCACTCATCAATTTGGCGATCGCGTCACTAAGCGCCACAAAGCTGCCCGTAATCGCTGTTGTACGGGTTCCTGCGTCAGCTTGCAGTACATCTGCATCGACAATGAATGTTCGCTCTCCCAGCGCATCCATATCCAAAACAGACCGGAGACTACGCCCAATCAGCCGTTGAATTTCCTGCGTGCGTCCCGATAGCTTGAGTAGCTCTCTGGGTTGACGTTGAGTCGTTGCACTGGGCAACATCCGATATTCGGCGGTCAGCCAACCCTGCCCTTTACCCTCCAAGAATCTAGGAACACCTGGCTGTACGCTGACCGTGCAAAGAACTTTGGTATCTCCGCAATGAGCCAGAACTGAACCTGCTGCAAACCGAGTAAACTGGCGCTCAAACTGAACGGGACGCAACTCATCAGGGTTTCGATTATCGGGACGTTTCCAAGTCATGAAAATTCTGCCTCAAAATCCTCAATCAGAATACCTCACCACCGATTGAGGAGCCAGCGCCAATGACCGAATTTAAGGCAACCTATTCTAAAAGGCGAATTATTCTAACCGAGTATCCCACCGTAAATAGCCTGAGGTAACTCGATTGCAATCGTCTCCATAGAAACGTTCCCATTCATGTGGAGGCTGAATGTGCACACACCAGATGCCGTTTGCGGCGTCGAGTCGTTGCTCGTGCACAAAGAACTTCGCGACCGAAACCGAAATTAGCGTTATCAGCCCTCCTAAGCAGATGGCTTCGATCATTTGTAATGGCTGAACTTTGAGGGCGGCGCGATTTGCCATGACATCGTTGAGCTATCTAAGCTTGATGGTGTCGAATATGAAGACACCACTCCCTTTTTTAGAATTCCCAAATTTCTGGGAAAGCGATCACCCGTAATCAGCAGATCTTAATTTGAATTAGCGGTATTAGAGCTGGCTAACGTTGCCCACTCTAAATCAACATGGGATATCTGGTCTAAGACGTATTGTCGTTGCAGCTCATCCAATACCGTGTAAAACTTTTGAGAATTTGCGTTTTTCAGTTCTCCCTCTACCGCTGCCTTCCAGGTTTCTCGATCTCGAATCAGAGGCTTAGCAGCTAGAGCATACTCTCTCATCATGCGTTCGTCGAATTGAATTCCAATACATTCACAGAGGTGAGTTAGCACTGCATAGGGATTGCTCACCAATTCTTCATATCTCACTACCACATGATCGGGCTGACCTACGCAGCGCCGACTAATCTCAATATCCTCAGTCCATCGCTCAATACAATCATCGAGATTTTTCAGATATCGTCCCCAGCGTTCAGGATGGCGCTTTACCAGTTCAAACATCGATGCGACGACATCGGTTCCATTGCGAACGATGTGGATAATCTTGGTGCTAGGAACAAATGTTTCAATATATTTGATGTAGCGGAGATGATCGGGAGTTTTTTCTAGCCAGATTTGCTTTCCCTGAGCGTGAGCTAGCTCGTTTAGGATCGTGACAAAATAGCGAGTATATAGCCGAATCAATGGAAATTTAGGTAAACGCCGCCGCAGTTCAGGGTGTCCGATTTCGGCTAAAAACTGATTGAGCATCGGACGCAGCCGGGGTGCAACTAGCCCCATCGCATAGCGTTTAGACCGATATTCGGGTAGAGAAACTAAATATAGAAAAAATTTCGATTCTGGAAATGACAAGATAGCAGGATGAACTGCCAACATGCTCTGAAGCAATGTGGTACCCGAACGAGGACAGCCCACAATAAAAATGCCGTCACATGGTTTACCCATCGTGTTATCTCTTGGTTGATTAGGGGGTGCGCCGCTGCTGTCGTCGTGTTCCAAACGTTTTGAGAACTGCTTGGGCCTGTTGAGTGGGCAACAAAATTCCGATCGCGATTTTGGCAGCAATGGTTGTTATAAGCTGAGTCTGACGCCAAAGGAGAGAGGGTTCGTAGCGGAGAGTCAGGGCAAGACAGCGGGCGATCGCCATACTTCGCCAAAGCGTAGGCTCATCTTCTAATCCTCGGAGCGTCAAATATCGATACAAATGGGCAAGGCTTCTAGGTTTCAAGTGCTGGAGCGAAGCGGGTGCTTGAAGGAATGCCCGATTAACAAATTCTAGGGCTTGGCGCTCTTGTCGTGCCAAATTAGACGTGATCGACCCTGATGTCATGCGATAGAGAATTTGATACTTGGGTACTGTTACAAACCGATAGCGCATGGCAAGACGCAGATAGAGATCTCGATCTTGACTGCTGAGTAGCGACTCGTCAAACCCTCTAATTTCAGCTAGGGCATGTCGACGAATGAGGGGATTAGACCCGTTTTCTAAAAAATTCATGACTAGCAGCTTTTCGTAGGCATCGTTGGAGACTGTGATTCGCCGACCTGAGCAAAGAACGTGCCCAGATTCATCGATGAATTGAGTCCAGCTATAGGCGACCGCCGCATCCGGATTGGTTTGCAATGCATCCAACTGAGCCGCTAACTTGTCAGGAGTCCAAATGTCATCGGCATCCAAGAAAGCGATAAATTCTCCGGTCGATTCAGCTAATCCACGATTACGGCTAGCGGGTGCTCCTGAGTTAGGTTGTGAGAGAACCCGAATCCGAGAATCATGGATGTTTTGGACGATATCTAATGAAGCGTCGGTCGATCCGTCATCAATCACAATAATTTCAAAATCGGTTAAAGTTTGCTGCAATACAGAATCAATGGTTTCTAGAACCGTATTCTCCGCATTAAACATGGGAATGATCACCGAGATTAGCGGCATAGCATATTGACTCTGCAATGAGAATAAACGAGCAGCATAACCAGAGTTTAGGTTTTGGCAGGCTTGGCAAATCGTCGCTGAACCGAATTTTTCAGATAAAAAAATGGGCTGAGCAGATTTCCCCAGAAAAACGCTAGTTCACAAGCCAAACCAAGGTCTGTTCTGATTTTTCCCCGATATTTAATAAGATGTATCAGAATTCGCTTTGAGCTGCCTGCTAAATTTCTAGCCAACAAAATGGGGCGTTGCCATGAGGTTGCGGGAATCATCCGCAGTTCGCAGGTGCATAACCCGTAGAGATGGGCGATTGATACCAGATAAGGACGCTCTAATCGCCACGCTGGAATATAGTGCTCAATGTTCATCGCTGGGTTGTACCAAATTTCCCAGCCTGCTTTATGCATATGAAGTGAAATTTCGTAATCATTGCCGCCTCGGCTAGTGCGAATGAATCGACGAGGGACGCTCTCAATCCATGCCTGCTTGCGGACGACTAATCCCGCACCTGCTGGCAATCTTAGCTTTTCAGGTTCATAGCGTTTTGGGGTGGTTCCGTGTTTGCGAACGACAAGAAACGCCTTGATTTTCTCAAAATCGTCAGGAGGAGGCGTTTCATATGAGGGATGAACTTGCCCTCCCATGGCTCCGACGGTTTGATGAGATTCTCCAAATTCAAAAGCAGCCACGACCCAATCTGGCGCAGGAAAATTGTCGTCGTCTAAAAAGCCGACGTATCGTCCTTGAGATTCATCGATCGCCCGCTGTCGGGCAAAGGCTAGACCTTGTTGAGGTTCAAAGCAGTATCGAAGGGGAACAGGTAATGTCCAGTTGGCTTGCAGCGATCGCACAAGGAATTCTGTCTGATCGCAGCTATTGTTATTGACAATGAGAATTTCCCAAGATAGCGACGGAGGATACTGTTGCGATCGCAATCGTTCGAGCACCCCAGAAATTCGTAACGCTCCGTTATAGGTAGGAATAGCGACAGTAAAGTCGACGCTCATGGTTCGACGGCATTATTTTCTAGTTTGACCATTCATCTAGCAATTACCGGGTTTATTAAGACTCATCGAGCCTTATAGAATTTGGCTTTGGACCGGATTGCTCTCCTGGGGAGTCGTAAATTGCTTTTGAGAGGACTTTAGATAGCCTCCTTTCCAAAGATAAAATGGGCTAATCAAACTGCTCCAGAAGAACTCTAACTCACAAGCCGCAACTACGTCAGTCTTAGCGCGAAGTCGATATTTTAGAAGATGGAGTACTATTTTGCGAGTGTCGTTGAGTAGATAGGCCCAAAATGCAAATGGACGCTGCCACGGCTTCACGTTTAGCATGCGGGTGACGTGCCGACTTAACCCCATTCCTCGAAATAGAGAAATTAAGTAGTATTTCTCTAATCGTTGCCGAGGAATTTTGTGAACGATTTCCATCAGGGGGTTATACCACACTTCCCACTCAGATCGCTGAATGTAAGAGATCATTTCGAGGTCTTCACCCGCTAGGGGATTATCAGCCAATCGACCGACCAAGATAGGGTCTGTAGGGACATGGTCTAGCCAGACATGTCTGCGAACCACTAGCCCTGCGGAGGGGGGTAAAATCTTGCGGCTTGGTTCGTAGAGAAGCGGTTTAGAACCCCGTTGGGTAATGGCTAAGAAGGGCGCGATGCGCTCAAAGTGCTTAGGGGGAGGGACCTCATATTCTCCATGAATTCGGCTGCCATAGGCTCCCGCATTGGGATGTTGTTGCCCAAACGCGTGGGCTTCAGAAACCCAATTGCACGATGGAATATTGTCATCATCTAGAAAACCTACTAAGCTCCCATGTGCTTCTCTAACTGCCCGTGAGCGAGCATATGCGGCTCCCTGCTTTGGCTCAAAGCAATAGTGAATCGGAACAGGGCTGAATTGTTGATACCGCTGAATGACTGACGCTGTGCGATCGCTGCTGTTGTTGTCAACAATGACCACGTCCCAAGAAAATGATTCAGTTCCTATCTGCTTACATAGCTGATCAAGCACCTCAGGTAATCGAAATTCGCCATTATAGGTAGGAATAGCAACCGTAAAGTCAACCATGGTTTTAAATAATGAGCAGACAGGATTTAATATCCATGGAAATTTTTGGCAAGCATGTCATGCACATTATATTGGCAAAGCCTTTGATCAAGAGAGGCATTAAGAGCAGGATTTGATCGAATTGCTGATTATCGATCGAGACGCTCTGAAATGGGGTACTGTTTCTCAGGCATGTTGCTTCTATGGTATGCACATTAAAGATGAATGCCCACCGCTAACACACAATTTACAAGCGATTTAGGATCGCTATACATCGCTATACATTGAGGCGAAACTAACGTTAGGTTTCCCCGTCTATATAGGAATTGAGACGCAAATTAGCGAATTTGGCATCTGTCTTGAGAATGGACTTTCGCCACCAGCAGCAGGAAAACGAAGTAATGTCGATGCACCTGGCTGAGCACGTTCAGATAAATTAGGGTTTCGTTTCGTTAGCATCGCCTCATCAAGCTCATTTCTAAAGACGGATGATGAATTCGACCCGTCTTTAAATCAAGCTAGTACAATGAATTCTACGTGGGACAGTTTTTGACGAGCTTCTGTTTTTTTATTTGTGTAGTTTCTCCAACGGCGTATGGCTTCACCTCAGCCGCCCTCTCCCCAGCCCCCCAATAAGCCGAAGACGATACTTGGTACGATTACGCAGGCGTTTCAGTCTGTTCAGGCCAAGGTGGATTTCTCTAAGCTTGCCCTTAAGCCAGATGCTAAGGTTCCTGAACTCTGGGTGCAAGATTCAGAATCAGACCAAGCCGACATCTACCCATTACTTGGCGATCGCTACCTTTTAGGGCGGAGTTCTAAATCATGCGATATTGTTGTTCGCAATCCCGTGGTCAGCCAAGTTCATCTTTCTGTGACGCGAGACAGTCGACAACCTCGCAATCCCTTCGTTATCAAAGATGAGAAATCGACAAATGGTATCTATTTGGGTAAGCGGCGAGTTGCTAAACTTCCACTGCGTCATGGAGACATTCTGACACTCGGGCCCCCTGAATTAGCCGCAGCGGTACGCCTGCAATTTGTCGATCCGCCTCCTTGGTACGTTAAAACTGCGAGATATGGGTTATACGGATTCTTGGGGATTACGGTTCTCACGGCAGCATGGATTGGGGCAGAATGGCAGAAATTTTCGGTGCGCCCTCTTCCTGCTTCGGTTCAGGGACCTGTTATTGTGTATGCGGGTGATGATGAAACTCCGCTCCGGCCTCCTCGAAATCAAGCTCACATAGAGTTGGCGCGACTGTCAGATTTCTCCCAATATCTGCCCAAAGCCGTGATTGCATCGGAAGACACACGATACTACTGGCATTTGGGCATTGACCCTCTAGGAATTTTACGAGCTTTAATCACCAATATTCGCGGCGGAGAAATTCGAGAGGGAGGTAGCACCGTATCGCAGCAGCTTGCGCGGAGTGTCTTTCGAGACTATGTAGGCACAGAGGACTCACCCGCTCGAAAACTGCGCGAAGCCGTTGTCGCACTCAAATTAGAAACATTTTATAGCAAAGATTTTCTGCTCAAGACTTACCTCAATCGAGTGTATTTAGGAAGCGGCAATTCTGGATTTGAGGACGCAGCTCGGTTCTATTTTGATAAGTCTGCAAGCGATCTAACTCTTTCGGAAGCAGCTACCCTCGTAGGAATTCTCCCGGCTCCAAATCGGTTTAACCCAGTAAGAGATTACGAGGCAGCAGTTTCATTGCGAAATCGAGTTATTAGTCGCATGGCTGCTTTGGGAATGGTCAGTCAAGAAGAGGCTCAACGGGCAAGGCGATCGCGCATTGAAATTAGTCCAAAAGCTATCGAAGAACTTGAAAGTACAATTGCTCCATATTTCTACGCTCAGATCTTTTTTGAGCTAGAGGCGCTCTTAGGCAGTCAGCTAGCCCAAGAAGGAAATTTTATCGTTGAAACCGAGCTTGATCCTCGCTTGCAAACATTTGCCGAAAGTTCGCTCGAAAACTCCATCGATACCACGGGTGCAGCGCTTGGGTTTTCTCAAGGAGCAATCGTTACGTTAGATTCAGCAACGGGGTCGGTGAAGTCAATGGTTGGAGGACTAGATTTCCAACAAAGTCAATTTAATCGAGCCACTCAAGCGTTGCGACAACCCGGTTCGACATTTAAGGTATTTGCGTATACTGCTGCCCTTGTACGAGGCATCTCTCCTGGCACCCAATTTTCGTGCGCTCCGCTCAATTGGGGAGGGCAGTTATTTGAGGGGTGTCGCTCCGGCGCGAGTAGCCAGGATATGCATAGCGGTTTAGCCCGCTCAGAAAACGTAGTTGCGCTTAGAATTGCCCAAGAAGTTGGGCTTGATGCCGTTGTCCGAGTGGCTCAGCGCATGGGAATTCAATCTGACCTTAACCCTGCCCCAGGTTTAATTTTGGGGCAGAGTGAGGTAACGCTAATGGAAATGACGGGAGCCTTCGGGGTCTTAGCAAACCAAGGCGTCTATAATCGTCCCCATCTCATCACTCGCATTCTTGACAGCAGCGATTGTGCCAATTCAAACGACTTAAGCACATGTCGGGTTATTTACAGCTACACAGAGGATGCAGAGTCAAATATGTCGGTCATTGACTCATCTGTTGCCGATCGAATGACTGGTTTACTTCAGGGGGTCATTCAAGGGGGAACGGGGCGCAATGCTTATATTGGGGTTGGAGAGGCCGGAAAGACAGGCACCACCAATGACAATATCGATTTGTGGTTTGTAGGGTACGTACCTCGCCAAAATTTAGTCACGGGCATTTGGTTAGGAAATGACGATAATACTCCGACATCAGGGAGCAGCGCTCAGGCTGCTAATCTATGGGGAGACTATATGCAGCAAGTCATACGTTAATGATTTGGGATGCTGTTTGTCTGCTCCCCAACGTGATTTTACATAAAAAATCTAAAAAGATTTGCTAGATGTAGTGAAGCATAGCTGTCATTCAGGTGGAGATCGGATATGATCGCCGCAAATGCAGTTTGACTATAGAAGTATAAGGGAGGCAACCGTGAATCCTGGAACTTCTGTCCAACCGTTTGACTAGCTATATAGTGATTGCACCTGGTTCGGAGAGGATCGTGACTATCTATATTGGGAATTTAGCCTTTCAAGCAACCGAAGATGATATTCGGGAAGTATTCGCTGAGTATGGGACTGTTAAACGAGTGAGTTTACCGACCGATCGAGAAACGGGGCGAAAACGAGGCTTTGCCTTTGTGGAGATGGAAAATGAAACCGATGAAGATTCTGCTATCAATGAGCTGGATGGGGCTGAATGGATGGGTCGAGAGATCCGATTAAATAAAGCGAAGCCTCGCGAAACTCGCAAAAGCAATAGTAGCCGAAACGCCGATGCTAGTCTATCTAGCGAAGGCTAGTATCTCATTTAACGCAATTATCCTCTAAGGCAGTCTAGGCAGGTCTGAAATAAAGTTGGACGGGCCGGTCGTTGCCGCTACGATTTAACTCAGGTCGGCCAAGCATAATCGCTATGGGCGATCGCCTTAAATTACTAATGCTGTACCGTTCTGCGCTTACTTCTCGATTCAGCCCTAAGACAACTTACGAAATACCGCAAATTGACAGCTTAGATTGCAACTAAGATTAAAGAATTGAACTCTAAACGCAAAACCTTCGTTATGCTGATTTCAGCTTAACGAATCTCTCTTAGTTTGGATCTCGGCTTTTGCAATCCGTAACAAAAGAGAATATGAATTGACGATCCGCATTGGGTTGCGGTTACTTGAGTAGCGCCGTTCATGTCTCGGACACGTATTCTAGTCATCCTAATTGGCATTGTCCTCACATTTGGACTAACCCTGTGGCTAGTTGTGTCGATTAGTCAGCTATACTATACGATCGCGCTCACGTCTCGCTTCTTAGCGAACGTTATACTGGTCATCATTCTGGCTGTGTTAGCCGCCTTGATCGGGGCACTCATCTATTACGCAATCCTCTTTCAACGGCCCCGGCAATCGTCACGACGACCGATTCCGACCGTTAGCGACCAGAAAGCTGTGGCTGCTGGAGAAACCCTACAGGCGATTCGTCAGCAAGTGTCTCAAATTCAAGATGAAGTTGCCCGACAGGTATTACTTGAACGCTCCCGAGACATTGAAGAAAATCTGGCTCGCGGTGAACTACGCGTCGTAATTTTTGGAACAGGTTCGGCTGGTAAGACCTCAGTTTTAAATGCGATTTTAGGTCGAATTGCGGGTCAAGTAGGCGCTCCCATGGGGACAACTGGCGGCGTGCAAACCTATCGATTTCGCCTAAAAGGAGTCGAGAGAGAAATTTGGTTTACTGATACGCCAGGAATTTCGGAAGCGGGAATTCAAGGTACTCAGCGAGAACAGATTGCTCGACAATTAGCGACTCAAGCCAGTTTGCTGCTGTTTGTTATCGACACTGACCTACGGCAGTCGGAATATAAACCGTTGCAGACTCTTGCTGAGATCGGTAAGCGATCGCTGATTGTCTTTAACAAAGCTGACCTATATACCGACGCTGATTTAGATGCGATTTTGAGCCGGCTTGGGCAACGGGTGCAATCCTTTAATCCCCTTCCAGATATTGTGGCGATCGCAGCAAACCCCCAACCGATTCAACTCGACACAGGCGAACGGATTCAGCCTGATCCAGATGTTCTTCCTCTACTCAAGCGCATGGCGGTAATTCTGCGGCAAGAAGGAGAAGATTTGGTCGCAGATAACATTTTGTTACAGTCTCATCGCCTCGGAAAAGAAGCTCGTCAGATTATTAACGAGCAGCGTCATCGTCAAGCCAATCAAGTTGTTGAACGGTTCCAGTGGATCAGCGGTGGTGTTATATCGATGACCCCATTACCCGTTGTCGATTTGCTTGCCACTGCGGCCATCAATGCCCAAATGGTTGTTGAAATTGGTCGGATATATGGCTGTGATATCAACCTAGATCGAGGGCGAGAACTTGCGATTTCGCTCGCCAAAACTCTCACCGGCTTGGGTATTGTTAAAGGAGCCGTCGAACTCTTTTCAATGACCCTACAGCTTAATGCAGGCACCTTTGTAATTGGTCGAGCGATTCAAGGGGTTACAGGTGCCTATCTAACCCGTATTGCCGGGAAAAGTTTTATCGAATACTTTCGTCGCAATCAAGATTGGGGGGATGGCGGTATCACCGAAGTTGTACAGCACCAGTTTCAGTTAAACCGGCGGGATGAATTTATTCGATCATTTGTTCAAGAGGCGATCGCCCGCGTTGTCAACCCCATTATCACAGAGACACAGCCTGATTTTGGAGTGCGCGATCGCGACAAGATCTAGATCGACATCATAAATTTTTGATTTTTTCAGGAATCCTCTGCAATGGGCGCGTAGATCACCTTAGCAACATACCGATGTTTGCTACGGAATAAACGCTCTCCAGATCGCTAATTTTAAGGAGGTTAATTGCCCCTTACGACATACAAGCTATGTCCGATCTATTCCCAATCGCTTATCACATAGTCACTTGATTAGCCACTAATTAGCCACGATTTTTTGACGTAAATGAAATTGCTTGAGCACTATTTCTGTCCAAAAAAGCAGACGAAAGTGACCTAAAGTTGGGGGTTGGATTGCAGAATCTTTGCACAACTTTTATCAAATTCAGCTCGAAATTAAAGTCGAGTTTGAGACTTTATAAACCAACTTCCAATCTTTGAAACCTCTTTATAAAGAGTCGAGCTAACTTGTTCTAAACTCCAGTGGAAACCCTCACGAAATGGAACATCTATTGTGGTTAGCAAGTCCTAATTATTGGGAATACTAACGACAACCGGTGGAGAGCCCCCTAAATTAGTTACCTGGAGCAACTGAGACGATCACTATGCCAGCACAACCGATACCAGTAAAACCTTTCTACGCTGAGGCAGACTATGATGAGCCTTCTAATGCTCTCGATTTACAGTCGGGTAGTGCAGACCTCAATCAAACCGATATTGATGCTGAGCACACTGCTAGCGACCTGATCAATTTGGATTTAGATGATGAGGATACTGCGTCTCTCAATCGGGGCGCCAGTCGCCGCACAACCGATTTAGTGCGGATGTATCTTCAAGAGATTGGTCGAGTCCGCCTTTTGGGGAGAGATGAAGAAGTATCGGAAGCTCAGAAAGTTCAGCGCTACATGCGATTATTAGATCTGTGTCATGAAGCTGCTGAAAGCGATGACCTAATGCAGCGTTACGCCGAGCTGATTGAGGTTCACGACCGCCTGGCGTCTAATCTTGGGCATCGCCCGTCCTGGGAGCGCTGGGCAAGTGAGGCTGGAGTTCTGCTCGAAGAGCTTAAACCTACATTGTCACGGGGTCGTCGACGTTGGGCCGAACTCGCAACTATCAGCCTCGAAGAACTTGATCTCGTTCAACGTGAAGGAACTGCTGCCAAAGATCACATGATCAAGGCGAATCTGCGGCTCGTTGTCTCAGTTGCCAAGAAATATCAGAATCGAGGACTTGAACTGTTAGACCTCATTCAGGAAGGCACTCTGGGATTAGAAAGAGCCGTTGATAAGTTTGATCCGACAAAAGGGTATCGGTTTAGCACGTATGCATACTGGTGGATTCGCCAAGGCATTACACGGGCGATCGCCACTCAAAGTCGAACCATCCGCTTGCCGGTTCACATTACCGAAAAACTCAACAAGATTAAGAAAGCTCAACGTAAAATTTCTCAACAGAAGGGTCGGACCCCTTCGATTGAAGACATCGCGGCTGAGCTTGATATGACCGCTCCCCAAGTTCGCGAAGTCTTACTGCGCGTGCCCCGTGCTGTTTCCCTAGAAACCAAGGTCGGCAAAGAGCGAGATACCGAATTAGGTGAACTGCTTGAAACAGATAGCATTTCTCCCGAAGAGACGCTCATGCGAGAATCTCTCCATCGAGATCTTCAGCAACTGTTGACCGACTTAACGACGCGAGAGCGCGATGTCATTCGCATGCGGTTTGGCTTGGGAGATGGCAATCCTTATTCGCTAGCGGAAATTGGTCGTGCGCTTGATCTTTCACGAGAGCGCGTTCGGCAGATTGAAGCTAAGGCATTACAAAAACTGCGTCAACCTAAACGCCGCAATCGCATTCGGGACTACTTAGAGTCATTGACCTAAGCCCTGACGTTTTCTCCCTCTCTCTCCAACAGTTGACCGACTCATCCTTAAGGCACGATACATCGTGCCTTTTTTTGCGATTTGCGCGTTGAGTCTAGAAAGAGTGGTGTGAGGAATACCGTCCCTAGAGCGCATACTGCTACAAGGGAGGGGAAAGAGAAACATTGCGAAGTATAACAGTGTGTTGCAACTCTTAATGTATATAGCGGTTTCCAGACTGTTTCCCTTGATAGACTTAATGACGTGGAATGCAACAAGATACCTCGCCTCCTCATTTTGAGTGCGGTAGTAGGTTAGGAGCAACGTCACAAACGAGATAAGAGTAGCAATGGTAGATTCCGTCAAAAAACCTGTTTTTGAAGAACTCCGACCTGGGATTAAAGCGCCAGCCAAGGAAACCATCCTAACGCCTCGCTTTTATACGACTGACTTTGACGAGATGTCAAATATGGACATCTCGGTCAATGAGGATGAATTGCGGGCGATCTTGGAAGAATTCCGGGTTGATTACAATCGACATCACTTTGTTCGTGACGAAGAATTTGAACAATCTTGGGATCATATCGATGGCGAAACTCGTCGTCTGTTCGTCGAATTTCTAGAGCGTTCTTGCACGGCTGAGTTCTCGGGTTTTCTTCTTTACAAAGAATTATCCCGCAAGCTTAAAGATAAGAGCCCGGTGTTAGCCGAGTGTTTTTTGCTGATGTCTCGTGATGAAGCTCGTCATGCGGGATTTTTGAATAAGGCAATGTCTGACTTCAATCTGTCGCTTGATTTAGGCTTTCTGACGAAGAATCGTAAGTACACCTTCTTTAAGCCAAAGTTTATTTTCTACGCCACATACCTGTCTGAAAAGATTGGCTATTGGCGTTACATCACCATCTATCGTCATCTAGAATCTCATCCAGAAAATCGTATTTATCCGATTTTCCGCTTCTTTGAGAACTGGTGTCAGGATGAAAACCGCCACGGCGACTTTTTCGATGCGTTGATGAAATCGCAGCCTCACATTCTCAATGATTGGAAAGCAAGGTTGTGGTGCCGTTTCTTCTTGTTGTCGGTTTTCGCCACGATGTTTTTGAACGATATTCAGCGCTCTGGGTTTTATGAATCGTTGGGATTAGATGCGCGAGACTATGATATTCATGTCATTCGCAAGACCAACGAGACGGCGGGGCGAGTTTTCCCGATTGTGTTGAATGTCGATCATCCAAAATTCTTTGGAATTTTGGATGAGTGTATTCGCAATAATGAGAAGCTTTCGGCGATCGCCAATTCTGATACGCCCAAGGTGTTCCAGTTGATTCAAAAGCTGCCCTTGTACGCATCCAATATGGTGAAGTTTACGCGGCTTTATTGCATGAAGCCTATCGACGTGATGAATCTGCACAGTGCAGTTCGATAGATGCAGTTCGATAGTTAATTAACTCCTTGTTTGATTGGAGAAAGCGGTTCTGCCTGTGGCGGAGCCGTTTTTTTTGGAGTGGCATTTGCTAAGATGCATTGACACTTTTTTTTCCAATGCATGAATTCACAGACTGTTTTGAAGATTGAGGGCGATCGCGTCTGGACGATTCTCTCAGCGTTTGTGACATCCACTCTAGTCTCTTTTCCTTCAAGTGCGATCGCATCTCCCATTGATGCGCTCACCTCTAACCAGCGCGAATCGACTCAACTCTTTGTGTCGTTTAATCCATCCGAACGCTGTTATACCCACCTTGATACCTTTGATAACAAGGGAGTGAGCGACGATACACCAGATCATCACCTTTGCGAGTGGCATTTTTCAACGCCATCTGCGGCGACTGCCCCATCACACGGGCTGATTCCAACTGTTGAATTATCGAGCGGTGGCATCGTTACACCAGATCCCGATCTTGAAAATTTGAGGAGAGAAATCCCTCACTTGCTGTCGTCATCACATCCAGGGGCGATCGCGCAGACTACTATCCCTGCATCCGATCGCGGCCACGAATTATCTAATGATTCGATGAATGATTCTTCTGGTGATTCTAGAGAGACTCCTGATGACTCTATAGAGGATTCTATAGAGTCAGATAACTCTGTTGAGCAACTCGACCTCGATCCAGCACTGGTTGAGGACAGTCCGGTTTTCCAGCGTTGGTTAGAGGAAATTCCCGATATCGCTTCTGATATTGACCGTGATCCAAGTTTTCGTACCCGCCTCCGCCTTGGCTATGTAGATGTGTGGTCTGCTGACGATGGAGAAGGCTTTACTGTTGGGATTGAAGACGTATTTTTAGGTCAGACGGGGTTGACGCTCAGCGCAGACTATCAATCAACTTTTGATGGTGAGCATGAATCAGTTGGAGCAAACCTGCGATATTACATCTTACCGCTGGGTCACTATGTCAATATTGCGCCCCAAGTTGGATATCGAAATCTCGACGTTGAGGGATTTGCTACCGATGGGCTCGACCTCGGAATTCGGGTGATTGCCGTACCTTCTCGAACTGGAGCGGCTGATATTTCGGTGAGTCAACGCTGGGTGAATCCAGGGAGCGATCGCCACGAAGTGAGTCTCACAACCTTGACCTTTGGCTATGCTGTAACTCAACGCCTCCGTGTATCAACCGAGTTTGAATGGCAGAAAAACCCGGATGACACTGACAGACGGCTTGGCATCGTATTGGAGTGGATGTTGTAAAAAAAATTTCCCCCAACATTTTAGTCGAAGGAAACTAATCCAGATCCAAACTATGTGGAGAAACATCTCTATGAAAGAGAACCCATGGTAGACGCAAACTTTAAAATGCAGATTTTAGGGAATACAGATTAAATGCGCAAAAACCGACGCGACACTTGAATTGGCCTCAACCGCAACACATCCAATCATTTGCTTGCAATGCGGAACCGCTGCTCTGCGGGATATCTAGATCAAACCCTAAGTAATATGAACAAACTATATCACCGTGATCCTATCGCTGCAACATTCAACGATGCTGAATTTGCAAATGATATAGCCCTACGGACTCAGATTTGTGAGTAGAACCCGCGCGGCGCTGAGGTTTTACTCACGTTCAGCTCCTAACGCAAGAGCATGAGGCTATCATGAACAATAACGTATCGAATACAGGAGGCTACGTATGTCGGTCACGGTCACTCTCACCCCATTTATCACCGTTTGCTGCAGCCACAGAGCAGCCTCAATATTCGTTTGATTAACGCGATTGGGTCGGATTTAGTCGAACGAAGATAGATTGAGAATTCCTCTGTGAGCAGTGTGGCTTGTCATACGTCACCACGAGGAATAGTAATCATGCAGTTAGATCAACTCGGCTGGAATTTACGATTTTCCAGTTACTTTCGGGTGTTTGAACAGAGTGGATTCATTCCAGGGAGAGTGACTGTTCAGCAACGAGCACTTTATCAGGTTTATACCCAGCAGGGAGAAATCCTCGCGGATATATCGGGCGCATTTCGTCATCAGTCGACGTATCTATCCGATTTTCCAGCAGTCGGAGATTGGGTTGCGCTGCAACTTCATGATGACTCGAATGGAATCATTCACGCTGTGTTGCCGCGAACCAGTCAATTCTCTCGAAAAGTAGCTGGAAACACGACGGATGAACACGTCCTTGCAGCCAATATAGATACGACTTTTCTCATGTCGGGATTAGATCATGATTTCAATCTCAGGCGGATTGAGCGTTTTCTCATCATGGCGTGGGAGAGCGGTGCTAAGCCCATTATTATTCTCAACAAAGCCGATCTGTGCAACGATGTTGATTTACGAGTTGCTGAAGTAGAGGCGATCGCTCCAGGCGTACCCGTTGTGTGTCTGAGTGTGCTGCATCAGTCTGGAGTCGACCCAATCATGCCGTATCTCCGAACAGGCGAAACTATCGTCTTACTGGGCTCATCGGGGGTTGGCAAATCGACGTTAACTAATCAACTTTTGGGAATCTCGAAGCAGGCTGTGGAGTCAGTTCGACCCGATGATAGCCGAGGTCGCCATACGACCACGCATCGAGAATTAGTGCTCACTCCGTCTGGAGCCTTGCTGATTGATACGCCAGGGTTAAGAGAAATCCAGCTTTGGTCGGGGCACGATGCAATCGATGAGGTGTTCACGGATGTCGAGGAGCTTGCTGAACAGTGTCGCTTTCGAGATTGTCATCATCGGCAAGAACCTGGCTGTGCAGTACAAAAGGCGATCGCCGATGGGAGGCTTGATCCAGCGAGGCTCACGAGTTATCAAAAACTGAGCAAAGAACTAGATTACGTGACTCGTAAACAAGATGAGCGCCTGCAATCTAATACAAAAGCCCGTTGGAAACAGATTCATAAAGCGATGCGAAAGCATCCGAAGCGGAGATGAGAAACGTAGGTTATGTCAAGAACAGGAGCCAAACTCCGCATAACGCAACAAATACACCTAGAAAGGCACGCGGGCTGATTTTTTCGCCTAGACATAGGGCGACTGGCAGAACAAACAAAGGGCTGGTGGCTGTCAATGACTGGGCGATGCCGGTTTCGGTGTATTTTAGGGCGGTCTGCTGGAGCCAAATGGCTAAAAATGTGCTGGCAAATGCGGTTATCGCGACAACCATAAACAGTCGTGGCGATCGCATTGGTTTGAGTGCCTGCGTTCCTTCTTGATGCACCCCAACCCAAATCAGCAATATCATCGTTCCGGCAATAATTCGAATGAGAGTGCTCCATAGCGGGCTGATCGACGTTTCTGCGAGTGCGGCTCTCGACATCACCGCTCCGCTGGCTTGCCCGAATGCGGCTAGAATGCCGAAGCTAATTCCGCGTCCGAGACGGATTTCGCCTCGGATGGCATTGGGCACTCTTTCTGCAACGACCCAGGCAACGCCTGAAATCGTTAAAACGATTCCTACATAATCTCTCTTGCTCAGCTGCTCACCCAAAAAGACTAGCGCCAGCAGGGCAGATAGAGGTGGAGCTAGCGACTCCATAAGCAAGGCTCGTCGAGCCCCTAGACAATTAATCGAGGTGAAAAACGCAGTATCGCCAAACCCGATGCCTACGATGCCGCTGATCACCAGTAGTCCGATGGTGATATGGCTTACATCCGGTCGATGCGCGTCTGTGAGCACCAGCGTCATGAGAATCATGGCGATCGCCATCACTCCCTTGGTGAAATTAAGTGCCAATGGAGAAAGCTGACGCCCAACGCTAGCGTAAATGATTGAGGCGATCGCCCAGATGAATGCAGCGCTTAGGGCAGCAATTTCACCTCTAAATTCGAGAAGCACGGCGTGGGTCACTGATGATGAGAGGGTACTAACGGGTTATACCAATTTTGGATTTTGGATTTTGAATTTTGGAGAGGTGTGACGTCCCTTTGGGAGTAATTTTCTTGCGTTAGAGGCTTAATTTATCTAATAACTCTCTCACCTTTTGCGGCTCGACTAAGCTATTCGCGCACAGAATGCCGGACGCCGCTACAGCCGGGACGCCAATCCCAGGCATAGTGCTATCTCCGACGCGATATAGCCCTTTGATGGGAGTCTGACAGCTCGGAAACATCCCTTCACCAGCGGCGATCGCCGGACCATACGTGCCCTGGTAGCGGCGCAGAAATCGCGCGTGGGTCAATGGGGTGCCAATGAGTTCTAAGACGACTCTTGCTCGAATATCAGGAATGACTCGCTCTAAGGCACGATACAGAGGTTCTGCCCGTTCTCGCTTGCGATCGCCATAGTGCTCATCTCGCTGCCATGGCTCATAGGGTTCTAACGTGTAGGCATGAACGGCGTGATGATTGGACGGGGCTTGGCTATCGTCCCACACGGTTGGAATTGAGATCATGCAGGTGTTACCCGGAACTGTAATATCGTGGTCAGACTCGTGAACTACCACGTGATGTCCGGTCAGGGAGTCTAAGCCGTCTGCCCGAATCCCTAAGTGCAGATGCATAAAACTTTCAACTGCGGGGGTTTTGAGGGCATCTTGGCGAACGCTAGACGGCAAATCCTCCGGTTTGATTAGGCTCGAATAGGTATCCCAAATGGTGGCATTAGAAATGATGACTGGCGCATGAAATATTTCACCATTGCGGAGTTGGATACCGACCGCTCTGCCCTCTTTGACCTGAATAGTTTCGACATGAGCATTGAGGTGCAACCGACCGCCCCACTTTTCTAAGCCGCGCACTAATGCTTGCACGAGCGCACCACTGCCCCCCACCGGATAATCAATGACCGAATGGGTGCGTTCACCAAGCATAAACGCGACTTCGGGTGCGATCGTGCCATTTGCCTTGAGCCCTGACAACAAAAAGCATTCCACATCCACAAGACGACGCACCCACGGGTCATGAACGGTTTGCTCTACCAACGCCCCGACCGAGCCTTGAATCGTACCGATGTGGGGCAACAGCTTCAGCAATGCCCACGGATAGCGGCTGAGAAGCAGGGGCAGAGCATTCAAGTCTGCTCGCAGCGCAAGAGTCGGAATCTCACGTAACGCGTCATAGAGATTGAGGAGTCGCTGTTCTAGCTGCTCGAATTCGCGTGACCCTTGAGGTGTGATCTGGGCGATCGCCTCTCGATACGACTCGGCATCGCCGTAAATCGGAATCGTATGGTCGGGAAAATGATAGTGCCCCAACGGGTCATACCGAACGGCGTCAATAGGTTCTTCGAGGGCATCAAAGACTTGCCGCAGTGGATTAAGAGAATTTGCATCGCTCAATCCACAATAAAACGAAGGCCCCGAATCAAACTCAAATCCCCGTCGAGAGAAGCTATGAGCCGCACCCCCTGGAATAGCATGGCTTTCACATACCATCACCTGCCAGCCATATCGAGCTAATAGGCTCGCAGCAACTAACCCACCGATTCCACTGCCAATTACGATTGCATCTGCGTCTTGCATGTGAACCAATTAACCTAATGCAAATAACTATGTTGAATCACGCTAGCTCGTTGTGATTGTAGCGAGTTTGAGCTGCGCGCACCGGCGAATCAATGCAGACTCTAAAGATAATCTTGATGTTTGCTGGTCTAGTGACCAAGAGATGCGATAACGGAAGGGCGCGTGGCACTAATGGGCGCGATTTAACCAAATCTAAAGGTTTGCAACCACTTTAATTCATTCGATGGATAGAGTATTAGCCTGTCTACAGGATGTTAACAAGGAATGTAGCAGGTCTCCGAAAAAGATTGATGCCCACTCAAGAAGGTGATAACTAATGACACAGGCAAAACAAGGCGATACTGTAAAGGTTCACTACACAGGAAAGCTAGAAGACGGCACTGTGTTTGATTCTTCACAAGATCGCAATCCCTTAGAATTTTCGATTGGTGAGGGCGGTCTGATTCCAGGGTTCGAAACGGCTGTAATCGGTATGACTCCAGGAGATTCTAAGACAGCACAAATTCCATCGACTCAGGCGTATGGTCCGCATCATCCGGATATGGTAATCGCGGTCGAAAAGGAAAAGATGCCGGACGATATATCTGTGGAGCTAGGACAGCAGTTGTTCATTCGCCAAGAAAATGGTCAACCCATTCCTGTCACGGTGACTGAAGTTTCAAACGGATCGGTTACGCTGGATGCCAATCATCCGCTCGCCGGAAAGGATTTGACGTTTGATATTCAGCTTCTAGAAATTGTTTAGCTGAGACGTTGATGCGCACCGATAATGCGCTCAGAGATAGTGCGTCAGAGATAGTGCGTCACAAGTGACACGATGCAGTTCTGATGTGATTGACAGTTGCATACGGGTATTTTTCTGAGGAAATGCGTGCGATCGCTCTCGTGCTTAGCGTTTCCTCAGTTTTCTTTGGGCTAAAACTCAGGAACATCCTGCTTAATACTCATAAGTGCGGAAATTAGCACCCTGTAATGACAAAGGCTAGGCATCGACGAATGTTGTCAATCGACCGCATGTTATCCAGGACACATCCGGAGCTTCTAGACGTATCCGCCCCGGCACTGTTCTCTCGATTGCCTGACCTTTTCCATTGAGTGCTATATCCAATCCCGTGAGCTGTTAGGAATATCGCATACTATGAATTCTGACTGTGAGCTTGACTCTGTTCTCGTCGTCATTCCGGCTCGTGATGAAGAAGCGACAATTGGCAGAGTGATTCAAGAGCTACAGACCATTGGCTTAACTCAAATTCGGGTGGTCGATAATGGCAGCCGCGATCGCACCGCCGCGATCGCGCGCACATCGGGGGCAGAGGTTTGCTGGGAACCGCATCCGGGATATGGTCGAGCCTGCTGGCGCGGATTAGAAAAATGTCCGACCTCGATCGAATGGATTTTGTTTTGTGATGGGGATGGCAGTGATGATTTAGCCCAGATTTTTCAGTTTTTGGATGCTCGAGGCGAGTTTGATTTTATTCTTGGAAATCGCTGTGCAACACAAGCCGGACGCGATGCCATGACCCCTGTCCAGCGATTTGGCAATGCCCTAGCAACTCGATTAATCGATTGGGGATGGGGCTACGCATATCGAGATTTGGGCCCCTTGCGGCTGATCCGTCAATCTGCGCTAGAGCATATTAATATGCGCGATCGCGGCTTTGGCTGGACAGTGGAGATGCAAGTCAGAGCCATTGAGTGTCATCTGCGAATTCTGGAAATTCCAGTGCGATATCGGCGTCGCCAGGGCGGAGACTCGAAAATTTCGGGCACGGTTTCAGGCAGCGTTCGGGCGGGGACGATTATTCTCAGCACGCTTGGATATCTGTTTGCCCGTCGTCTAATTCAACCCAAGGTCTTAATAGGCAAACCATCTAAGCAGCGATCGTTATCCAAGAGTTCTAACAAGAGCCTCAAATGAGTGGAAACGAGAGTGAAGTATTTCATCAGCAGCCTTGTCAGACGCGCTTAGTGGCTGCGATCGCATCGATGCTGATCATTGGCTGTGTGGTGATCTGCCCGCATGGGAATTTTGTGGAGGATGGCGTTGCGCCACAGTTTTGGATGGGCATCGGCATCCTAAGTTTGGGGTTTGCCCTGACCTGGCAACTTCGCTCAGTCAATGGGCTTTGGTTTTGGGCGATCGCCCTTACAACTCGTCTAATCTTGCTGCCTATGTATCCGGGTGATGACATCTGGCGCTATTTATGGGAAGGGTACATTCAAACGCTAGGCTTTAGCCCATTTCATCTACCGCCTCTTGCGCCTGAACTGGTGCCTTACCGGACGGAGTGGTGGTCTTTGATTAATCATCCAACTGTCTCTGCAATCTATCCTCCCATTACTCAGTTAGGGTTTCGAGGATTAGCGGCGATCGCCCCGTCGGTTTTGATATTTAAGTTGGGTTTTGTAGGTGCTGATGTAGGGCTATGCTGGCTGCTGAGTCGTCGATTTGGATATGTGAATGCGCTGGTATATGCCTGGAATCCTCTGATTCTCTATTCATTTGCGGGAGGCGGACATTATGATAGCTGGTTTCTGCTGCCGCTAGTGGCTGCTTGGCTCATGGATGATTCATTTCAGAGAAGTGATTCAGAATTCTCCAACAAATCCTCCAACATCGGTGTTTCATCGCCTCATCTCCAGTCCGCGGTTTCACACCGAAAATCTGAGGCAACAGTAGACGGCCAAGTAGTCTGGAGTGCCCTGCTAGTGGGCATTAGCGTTGCTGTGAAATGGATTTCACTACCAATTTTAGGATTTTTAGCATGGCGATCGCTCACTCAACGTCGAGGGGTGCAACTGGGTCTAGTTTTAATAGTAGGAGCGCTGCCCATGAGTATCGGTGTGCTTCAGTTTTGCTCAGCGGATGCTTGCCCCTTGATTCCAACCGGATCGGTGTTTGTGTCTCATGGTCGTAGTGCAGATTTGATTCCCTATCTGGTGAGCAACATTTGGGAACCCTCACGCTGGGAAAATTGGCTATTCTTATTTCCTCTCGGGGGCTTCGGTCTGTGGCTCTTGTGGCGATCGCCGACTTTTCTCGGGTTTACAGAATGGTATTTAGCATTACTGCTAGTTCTATCCCCAATCATTCACGGCTGGTATTTTACGTGGCTGGTTCCCTTTGCAGTCGCAAGTCGCAACTGGGGCACTCGGTTGGTTAGCCTTTCCGCGTTTATCTATTTTGTACTCCCCCATCGGCAATCGTTAGGAGATACAAGCTGGCTATTGGGTGATTGGGAACGACTCCTATTATGGCTCCCATTCTTGTTAGGATGGGCTGCATCTCTGAGAGGATGTTTGGAAAAGGGTCTGGCGGTTATAGACGCTTGCGGCTTCTCGAAGAGTAAACCGCGCCTACACAAATAAAGTCCGCCTACGCGGACTCTAACAAAACCACGAGTTTAGAACCTGCGGAGGCAGGTTTTGTCCGTGTAGCCTGCGTTTCGCAAGCGACATGTAACGCGTTCGCGTAGCGTTCCGAAGGAAAGCGTCTCTGTCAAGAGAACTGTAGTCGCCAAGGCAACAAGGGATCAAGAAAGACGTTTAGAAATAGGATGAAGGGCGTTTCGAAAATCGTTTACAAAATTAAATAATCTATGAGCGAATACTATAATTATTCAGCTAATAAATTTTTTCTAACTATTGCAGATAAACGACAGGATTCGTTACCAACAGAACTAGTGGCGTGGCACTATGGGCTCACCACACGTTCAACGTCCTAACGCGAGAGCCTAAGTCTATCCAATAGTGGGGCGCAATTTTCTGAATTACATAACGTTACTTTTCCTGTTGCATAACTTTGTCAAAGCTGCGGTTTTTATTTAGAAATATTGCTCATATCCCCAATAAAACTCGAATTCAAAATAATATAAATTACAGTTCGGTTTCTAACTTTCAGAAACTCGTTTTTCATCATCCATTCATTTTTGTTCATTAAACGTACTCATTGCTATGACTACTACCCTAAGACAGCGTGAAAGTTCCACACTGTGGGAGCGGTTTTGTGACTGGGTAACAAGCACCGAGAATCGCCTGTACGTAGGCTGGTTTGGAGTGTTGATGATTCCTTGCTTGCTAACCGCAACTATCTGTTTCATCATCGCATTCGTCGCGGCTCCTCCCGTTGACATCGACGGTATCCGCGAGCCCGTTGCCGGTAGCCTCATCTACGGCAACAACATCATCTCCGGCGCAGTTGTGCCATCGTCCAACGCAATTGGACTGCACTTATACCCCATCTGGGAAGCCGCATCCTTAGATGAGTGGCTCTACAACGGTGGTCCTTACCAGCTTGTTGTGTTCCACTTCTTGATTGGAGTCTTTGCTTACATGGGACGTGAGTGGGAACTCTCCTACCGTCTCGGCATGCGCCCTTGGATCTGTGTTGCCTACTCTGCACCTGTTGCAGCAGCCAGCGCAGTCTTCCTAATCTACCCGATTGGACAAGGCAGCTTCTCCGACGGCATGCCCCTGGGCATCT
>JBNPEG010000125.1:0-1427 GCA_051117555.1 Elainellaceae cyanobacterium
TCATACCGCTCCGCCCATGCCTCATTCGGCTGATTCTCCTCTCGCCAGTTCAGCGCGATGCCCAACTCCGGGTCGCGCAAATATCCGGCTCTGCCTTGCTCGTGCATCGATGCGGTTTCCGCCAGTCGGCGATAGATCTGCGCCGATCGCCCTTCTTCGTCTACCCAGTCATCCAGGCGTTGCCAGACGCGCATCAGGCTCTCATGGGAGATATCCAGCAGCGTTTGCTCATTCAGCGTTTGTTTCACCGGGGGCATCAGAAACGATTTGCCTGCGCCGCGAAAGGCGTTGGCGACGGCGATGACTTCGGCGGGGGTGGCTCCGGCGACAGCGCAGATTTCCTGAATCCGGGTGGGGCGACGGATGCCGCGTCCGTCGCTGGCTTTTTCGGTGAGCCGTTTGAACATCAGTTCGCAGATGTGGCGGCTGCGGTCATCGGACAGGCCGTGATAGATTTCGTCGGCGTGGTTAGAGAGAGCTTTGGCCATGCCGCCCGTGGCGTCGTAGTGGCGCAGGTCGATGGGTTCGTCGGGGGCGTGATCCTGCTCCCACACGTCCCAGGTGCGCATCAGGGCGTGCTGCAAGATGGGGAGCTGGTCGGGGTTGTCGCCCATGTCGTTGAGCAGGCGGTTCACCAGGCGGGGGGCAATGGTGGCTCCACCCACGGCGACGGGGCCTTCAATGGCGCTCTGGCGCTGGTCGCGGGTCATGCGCGGCACGAGATATTGGCTGTCGTTGAGCGCTTCGGGCAGGTCACGAAACTGGGAGCAGTCGCCCAAAAAGTCTGACCGCATCGTCAGCACGACGTAGATGGGCACGGTGTCTTGCTGGGTCGCTGCCAGCAGCAGCTTGACGAAGGCTGAGGCTTCATCGCCTGCGTCTTTGTTTTGTAGGCTCTGCTTAAAGCGAAACAGCTCCTCAAACTGGTCGACCACGACCAGCAGGTTTTCGTAGGGTGACATGCGGGCTTGCTGCGTCACTTCCACCAAGCCGAGTGCGCCACGTCTCAGCGTCGTTTCGGTAAATAGGGCATAGAGGTGAGCGTCGTCTCCCTCAACGCCAAACACCTCCGGGTCATTCAACGCCTGGGATAGATTGGCGATCGGGCTATCTCCCGGACGCATCACTGCCACGCGCCAGCTTGACCCGGCCTGCACCATAAAGCCGCTGTGCAGCGAGGGCAGCAGTCCAGCGCGGACGAGGGACGATTTGCCGCTGCCGGAGGTGCCGACGATCGCCAGAAATTTGTGCTGTCGCAGTCGTTTCAGAATTTCGTCGGTCTGCCCATCGCGCCCAAAGAACAGATGGCTTTGGGTGACGTCAAAGGGACGCAATCCGGGAAATGGGTTGATGCGGGTTTGGGTGTTCACCATGACGCGGTGCCTCGTGGGTTATTGCCTGCCGGGATGGTTTGGGATGGGCGATCG
>JBNPEG010000125.1:1527-17102 GCA_051117555.1 Elainellaceae cyanobacterium
ACAGATGGCTTTGGGTGACGTCAAAGGGACGCAATCCGGGAAATGGGTTGATGCGGGTTTGGGTGTTCACCATGACGCGGTGCCTCGTGGGTTATTGCCTGCCGGGATGGTTTGGGATGGGCGATCGGGTGTTGGGGCGAAGCATTTCGCCCCAATGGATTGCACAAAACCGAAACGTTTCGGCGAAATGCTTCGCCCCTACCTCGCCCCAATGGATTGCACAAAACCGAAACGTTTCGGCGAAATGCTTCGCCCCTACTACGGATGGGATGGTGTGATGTGGGGAATGCATCATCTCTGTCCTGCGATCGCCTGCTGGATCTGGGTGATAAACGGGTCTAAATCCGTGGGTGAAAACGCATCAAACTGCTTGATGACCCTTGCCTCTCGGGTACGAAATCGCTGCTTTTGCGGGGTCTGCTCTCCAGCGATATAAACCGCTTTCGCGTGCATCGGCACCGTGCGTCCCAAACCGGGGGCTTGCTGGATTTCTCGCAGCTTGGTTCTCAGCCAGGTTTCGCTGCCCATGTTCCAGTAGATCAGCACGGCATCGCATTCGACTAGGCTGTCGTGGTGATAGCGACGCACGTCGGCTTCGTTCCCGTCAAACACCGACTCAATCAGTTCACATTCCAGGTCATTGAAGAGATAGTCAGCGATCGGCTGAACCGTCAATTCATATGTTTCTAAATCACGCTGGTCGTAGATCAGATAAACTCGCGTTGGATGGGCTTCGTCTGCTGCCACATCGGCTGACGGGTTGATCTTTCGATGGAGCGTATCTTGAATGAGGGTCTTAAACTCTTCCAATGGAGTTTGCAACAGTTCGGCATTGTCTTGCAAGGCGCGAATAAAGTCCTGCTGTCGAGCCTCGTTCGCATCCAGACCCACAGGCATCCACACCAGTCGTGAAAAATGAGAATGCTGATGCTGATGGGTGATGGCGAGTTGGTGCTGAAGCTCAACGATCGACTGCTCTGCTCCCTCAGGCACAATGCCATAACGACTGCCAACGACATGAATCGATAGCCGACATTTCTCCATGTGCTCCATCACGGCGTCAGAAAATCTTGGCGAGTGGGGCAATGCCTCGTCAGGTAGCACCAAGTGTCCTCGCTGCTGTAGCTCACGCCGAATATTATCACGGGCATTCTGCAAATCAGAGGTTGTTTCAGCTAAATAGATCGGGAAACGATCGGAGTCGCGACTATCCGGCGCTTCTATAACGCTAGGCAGCGGAGCGTCATTGCCTGCTCGATTTTCTGTTTGATGCAGCAGTGTTAAGAGTTTATGGGCGTCATAGGCGACGTCATACAGCTTCATCAGAAAGTTTTTCTCAGCCTCTGAGCCAAAAATGGGGTCAAACTCAATAGGTCGCCCTGCGGCATCAACCTGAAAAAATTCATAGCCCAATAAGTCTTGCGTTTCAGGAGGATACTCATCGCGTTCAACTGGCGTTTTGATCACTTTGAACAGTCGTGACTTCTCGCCAATCTGTAATCCTCCTGACTGTTGGGCTGCCTGGCAAAACTCTTGCAGCTCTCGCATACACCAGGTTGACTGTAAGTAGCGGGGCGAAAACACCGACACTAGCAGAGCAACTTTGGGCAACCGCTGAACAATGGACGGTTCGAGATAGTCATTGCCCGCAATGCGCTTGGTGTCGAGCCAGATTTTCGGTTCCTTACCTCGCAATTGAGCCAATCGCAGTTTCAGACAATTATGAAAATGAGAAATCCAACCTTTCTGTCCGTCTGTCAGAGGTTGATTATCGATATGGGTGTAGCTGATAAAGATGTCGTCTTCGAAGGACATAGTGGGGGGACAGAGCAAGTCATCTATCTGCATGAAAGATGTCTCGCAGTTTCTCAACCATACCGAGATTTTGCTACGGACTTCACGATAATGAAGCCCAAATCGGGGCAAATTCTTGATTTCTTAATAATGAAATTCACTCCAGGGGCGATCGCACGACTGGAGATAGCCGTTCGTCCAAAAATGTATTAACGTCTTTATTAAGTTTCTTGACCTATTTCAGCCGATCCCACTCCGAAATTTATGGACCTATCAATTCCTGAATCCATCAAACCCTATCTCAATTTCATTCACCCCATCATCATGTGGGGGCTACTTGCGCTCACAATCTATGCGCTCTATTTAGGTATTCAGATTCGCCGCACCCGTAGTGCAGACAGCGACAAAAAGAAAGAACTGATCAAGGGTAGATTTAATATTCGGCATCATCAAGCCGGTTCAGCTCTGCTTGCCTTCATGGTGCTGGGCACGATTGGCGGCATGGCCGTGACATATATCAATAACGGCAAGCTCTTTGTCGGCCCCCATCTGCTAGTTGGCTTAGGGATGACCGGCTTAATTGCTACCTCTGCTTCTCTGACTCCCTTTATGCAGAAGGGGAAAGACTGGGCTCGATATACTCACATCGCCTTAAACGTCAGCTTAGTAGGGTTATTCGGTTGGCAAGCAGTATCCGGCATGGAAATTGTCCAAAAAATACTCGACAAGATGATGAGTGCATCTTGAGTCACTGACTCACTCAGCTTGACGAGACGCCGCCTGCTGTCCGGCATACATGGCTCGTAGCACAAGTGCCGGGTCAACCCAATTCCCCTGATACTTCAAGCCCCAGTGGAGGTGAGGCCCGGTTGTGCGTCCAGTCATGCCGACTCGACCTATTCGTGATCCAGCGACTAGATCTTGACCTTCCCAAATTTGAACACCGGCATCTCGATCGACTAGATATTTAGCGCCATTTTGCGTTTCCACATGCCCGCGCATATGGCAATAAATATGCAGCCATTCGCCTGACTCAACCACGATTGAGGTGCCGCAGTTGCTGCCATCAGAGACTTCAACGACTTTCCCTGTCCACCAGTTGCGAATATAGCTACCGTCGGGCGCAGCCATATCAAGTCCGTAGTGGAACTCTTGACGATAGGAACCATCTGGAGACTGGCGGTAGCCAAACGGAGACGTATACGCCTGAAAATCTTCGACCGGGAATGATGCCCCTGCCCAGACTGCCGTTGCTAGCTCATCCGAGTCCATTTCAGACACCTTTGGGTCTAGCCCATCGGTTTTTGGAGTGGCATCGATGGCTAGAGCGGACTGTTGCACATCTGCACTCAGCATCGGAGTCTCTGCTTGCTCAGAAATACTATCCGGCTTCACTTGAGTTTGCTCGGACGGAGTTGACGAAGGATTAGTCAGAATCTCCCGCGCGGTTACGACTTCATGCCGTAGCTCTAATGCGACTAAGCCAGACAGCCCCAGCGAAATCAGGAGGATGAGCCGTATTCGTAGCAATATTGTTCTATTCATAACGACGAAGACTCTAGCAATGAATCGAGCAGATGGAGATAGCGCGAATTATTAATAAAGGGGTCGCCCTAAGCAGAGCAAATTAGTACTAGTCAAACATATTAGACGCTCTAGCCTCCGCCAATCTATCTCATTTTTATCAATTTTTTAACCCCAAAAACGGGGCTGTTGCCAAATTTTCACCGCCCCGTACCCATCAGGAAATTTTCAGGCTCCCTTGCTGACCCATCCCGTATCGCTAAACAAGAGCGGAATGTTGTCTGCAATCGGATCGGGGACATCTTCTCCGCGCTTCATTGCCCAAAATTTGCTGAGGAAATGAATCTGACGCAAGCCCACAACCAAATTTAAACCTGGAATCAAAATCCACCAGACGATCAGAGGCTCTTTCAAACCTTCTTGCCGATAGAGCCGATTGACGGTGCGATATAGCTTGAACTGGATGATATAAATCCAGAGGATGCCAAGCAAGGAAAACCAGCCAAACCAACCGGGCACATCTGGGTCGAATATTCGCAGTGCTTGCGGAACGGCGATGCCTAACACAAACGGGGCGAGGCAGAGGGTTCCTGACCAGCCATGACCGTCATAATCACGAAGTTCTTCCTGGATAATCCACTTATACCAGCCGTAGTAAAGCATAGCGGTGGCAACCGAGAATAGAATCACGTGCCACATAGGCCGAGGTTTTCCAAGTGGGCGATCGCTCATGAGAATTAGAAGATAGATAAATAGATAAAACGAAACTGTTGGGATTAAGCAAAACGCTATTTTATGTATTCTATTTATATTTCTTAATAAAGCAATCTACGACTGCGTCATCTGCAAACATAATATGGCGTGAAGCGCGATGCCTCCCTCTTACTCAAGCACGCGTCGCTTAAAACAAAGCATATCTCCTGACTCGGCACTCTAGAGAGCGTATGTTAATCTGTTGGGCAAGCGCATCGCTACTCTGTAGAAACTTAATTCATCAACACCCTCGTGAGGAGATTAGACGGCTTATGTGTGTTGCATGTCTCACATTTTCAGCGTTAACCCTATTCACCCCAGTCAGTGAAGCTCCCCAAGTAGCTGACGTTCAGCAAACCGGTGCCCGCGAAATTGTCTTCACCCGCGCTGAAGCAATGCCGCTTGCCCAAGAAACCCAGTTGGCGATCGCCGAATTTTTAGACTACTTGCCCGCTGACCCTGAGTTAGCGTTGCTGCGAGATGGGCTTACCCAGTTAAGTGTTGCGTTAGAAACTGCCCAATCTGATGAGGAGGCTGAGCAGATGGTTGATGATCATCTCGACGCGCTCGAAGATGACGTGTTTGCCTCACCCAATAGTGAGCGCATCATCGCCGTATTGCGAGACATTGTCATTGGCGATAATCCACTCCAGGCTAGTCTCTTAGACCACATCAATAGTCGTTCTCATGCATTTCAGGCACACGCTTAACGAATGGACTCGCGTTCAACGATGATTAACGTTTCTAGATCAAATTGAGTCGATTGAGGGGAAGGCACCTGAGCCTTGGCGATCGCTCTGCTGCGTGGCAGGGTAACGATAAAGTGGGTTTGATTGGCGTCGCTATACACCCGAATCTTACCGCTGAGGCTATCGACTAGCTTTTGCACCAACGCCAGCCCCAGCCCCGTGCCTCCTTGTTTCCAGGGGTCAGCACTCGGAACCCGATAAAACTTCTCAAAGATATGAGGAATCTCTTTACTAGGGATTTCTACTCCAGAGTTGCTAATCGTAAAGCTCACCTGATCGGCATCCATGCTGACATGCACAGCAATTTGTTCGCCGGGGGGGGTGTACTTGCAGGCATTATGCAGAAGCTCTGTGAGAATCCGCCCGAGGCTGTCTCCATCGGACTCAATCATCAACGGTTCTGAACAATCCATCTGAACCGTGAGGTATTGACACCGATTCCGGGTGCGTGCCTCAAAAGGGTTCAAGAGCTGAGTTAGCCAGGCGCATAAATCGATTGAGCTAAGTTCGAGATCATGTTGCCTCTCGTCCAATCGCCTTAAATCAAGCAAATCCTCAATTAGATGAATTTCGCGCTGGCATTCATTTTGTAGGATTTGTAGATATTGAGTCACCTTGTTTGTCAATCGTGATTGCGATTTAGAATTTAGCGTATTGCTAGATTGCAGTAATGATGACTGTCCTAGCGCCAGTTCTAACATGCGACTTGCGACCTTGATATTGGCAACCGGGGTTCGCAGTTCATGTGAGACTGTGCTTAAAAAGTCGTCTTTTAGCTGATTGAGGCGGGTTAGTTCTTGCACTTGGGCATGTGCAGCCTGATAGAGGCGAGCTTGTCGAATGGCGATCGCACACTGATTCGCAACTTGTTGCACCAGTCGCAGTTCTAAATCTCGAAATCCATAATCCGGATCATTAATCAGCCATAAATCTCCCAATACGCCCTGATCGTCGATGATAGGGCAGGCAAGCATGGCCACGCGTCCTCGGGCCGGGTTGGGCTGAATCGAACAATATTGAAAGTATTGACCGCCCAAAAGCTGTCTGTAGATTGGCGGAGAGTTTGCCATATTCATCACCCGCCCCTGCACTAATCCCGTTGAGTGGGCGTGTTCGTAACACACTGTCGCCGTGCCTGCTTGGAGATCGTATAAAGCCGTATTACAGGATTTGACCCCCAAGCCTTGTCCCAATTCTCGAATGGCAGCTTGAAGAATCTGTTCCTCGTCTAATGAATCTCGCACCTTATCAGTAATCCGCTTCAGCAGCGACTCAAACTCTAGCGCCTGCTGAAGCCTCTCGGCGGATTTGAGCAAATTTTCTTCAATCCGATGCCTCTCATCAATTTGCTTCTCCAATGCCTGATTTGCGGATTCTAACTGAGCCGGGCTGGGCAATGCCAATGCTTTTGGCAACACTCGAATGATTTCAAGCCCAGTCATAATCGAAATCGCAGCCATCGCGGCTTTCGCCAAACCAGATGCCCAATATACCGGCTTCCAGACCGTCAGACCTTCGAAACCATGAGTCGTGCCACAGCAGAATACAAACAGCCCAAATAGTAGAATCGTGCTCTGGAAGGGTACATCATCTCGTCGATAGAGAAAGGCAATAAGCATCCATGAGATGGCATAGCAGGCGATCGCAATCCAGAAATCAGACAGGACATGCAATGTGACTAGATGGGTTTGCCAAAGATATTGCCAAAGATATTGCCAGAGATATTGCCAGAGATAACAGTGGCCGTGAGAAACATCATGCGACGAGACAAGCCAATGAAATAGACTGGGCATTGAAGAATTTCCTAACCAAACACACTGGGTTACTCGTTAGTATTCCCACTGATGCGGAGAACCCGATATTCGAAGGTGTCCCCCAGACTTGATATGAGCGACATTTACGCTTTCTTAATTCAAACTTTATATTTACTTGATGAAAAAACCAGAGGGCGATCGCCTGGACTGCATCCTCCGTTCATATTTCAGCATTCGACCGTCATCCAGGGTCAATCGCCTCAATAAATCCCATTGTTCGTTCATACTGTTCCCAGTTCCCTTGAGATTGAAATAGCTCGGCGGCGTGCCGCAAATCGTCAAGCCCGCCCTGGCGATCGCCCAATTGCGCCCGCAAAATGCCTCGATTGCCATAGGCTTCTGCCATATTGGGATTAATTTCGATGGCTTGGGTGTAATCCGCTAAGGCATTATCACCTATCCCCAACTCGACATAGGCACGGGCTCGGTTGTAGTAAGCATCTGCATTAGTGGGATCAGCTTCGATAGCTTGAGTAAAATCGGCTAGAGCGCGGTCAAAGTCTCCGACACCCGCATAGGTCACGCCTCGGTTGATGTATGCCTGAGCGTAGTTGGGATCAAGCTCGATGGCGCGATCTAAATCGGCAACTGCGCCTTCTAAATCACCCAAATGGGTCAGAGCTTCTCCCCGGTTGTTGTACGCCATCGCACTAGTCGGATCGAGACGAATAGCCTGATTAAAATCTGCGATCGCCCGGTTGAAATTTGCCAGATCATGGTGCACTAAGCCGCGATGAATATAGGCGTTGGTGTAATCAGGATTGGCAGCGATCGCGTCAGAATACGCGGCGATCGCGTCAGAATACTCGCCTCGTTCGGCGTGTTCTAAGCCTTCATTGAAGAACTCTAAGGCGGTTGAGGCGGCTATATAATGCTGGGGCGGAGTCGCCTGCGCATTCGGGATGGTGAGGCATCCACCGATCATCGTAATCACCCCAATTGCTGACAGTGTTCTAAAAAATATGTACATAGTTGAATAGCTTCCTTCAGCGCAAGCGATATTCTCAGTGTATGTACTCTTGAACTGTACGGAAGGATGATAATGCGCTCTACATCGATTGGATTGTTAATAATACTGGGTTTAGCGGGTAGCCTCGGCGCGTGTGGCTTCGGGGAAGGGGGCGAAGACATGGAAGAAGAGGGCGAAGGCTTTGGAGGTGAAGAAGAGGAAGAGGACGACGACGAGGATGAGGAAGAGGAAGAGGAAGATTAATGAGGGGCTGTTAAGCAAAGCAGGCATACGTAGTTAACGCGACATGCTTAAAATGTGGGGTTGATCTCCATCTCGATATTTGTGGCTCTAAATTCCAAAACAAATCCAAAACAAATATTGAAATGCCGCTATGATTTTGGACAAATCCTCTGGCAACTCCCCTGGCAGATCCCCGGCTTCTTCATCAGATTTCTCTAGCAAAAATTGGGGCATTAATACAGAAGCCGGGGATCTAAACCACTATGTCATAACGTCTGATTGCATCCTCTAAGAAAAATCCTTGCGTCTCCGTCTAATGGCTCATTCCGTCTTCATTCACGATGCTGATTCGTCTCAATGGCTTTTATTCGAGCAACCGCACCAAATTCATACTACACACGATCTTCATGATGTAATCCCCATACTTCAGCAGATTGAGCAAGCCGTTGAATCTGGCTACTATGCCGCAGGATTTATCAGTTACGAAGCGTCTCCCGCATTCGATCCGGCGATCGCCACCCACCCTCTATGCGAATTTCCGGCACTTTGGTTTGGGCTATACGATCCGCCAAGGCGGCTGACGATGGATGAATTTATCACGTTTCAAGCTCGTCAGGCATATTCTCATGGTCTATGGACACCCGACGTCAGCCGCCCAGACTTTGACGAAGCGATCGCCCGCATCAAACGCTACATCGTTCAAGGCGATACTTTTCAGGTTAATTATTCATTTCGGCTGCATGCCTCCTTTCACGGTGACGCATTTTCTTTCTTTCTCGATTTGATGGAAGCCAAACCAGGTCAGTATGGGGCGTTTATAGATTTGGGAGCGATCGCCATTTGCTCGGCGTCTCCTGAACTATTTTTCTCTTTATCAGGAACTCACCTACGCTCAAAGCCGATGAAAGGTACGGCGGCACGGGGATTGTCAACCGAGGGCGATCGCCAACAGGCAATGGGGTTGCGTCAGTCAATCAAGGACCAGGCTGAAAATGTCATGGTGGTTGATATGATTCGCAACGACATGGGACGCATTGCAGAGGTCGGTAGCGTCCAGGTTCCGGTATTGTTTGAAACCGAACGATATCCGACGGTTTGGCAGATGACATCGACCATAACGGCTGAAACCAGCGCCAATTGGGTCGACATTCTTCAAGCGCTATTCCCGTGCGCATCGATTACAGGAGCCCCCAAACCGCGAACGATGGATATTATCACGGAGCTAGAACCGTCGCCCCGCAATCTATACACCGGCACGATTGGCTATCTTACGCCCCACCGTCAGGCTCAGTTTAACGTGGCAATTCGCACCGTGCTGATCGATTCACACGCCCACACGGCTGAATATGGAGTAGGCAGCGGTATTGTATGGGATTCTGACAGCCAGAAAGAATATGACGAATGTCGCGTAAAGATGCTTATTTTGGGCGATACGCGCTCCGCGCAGACGAGCCAACGCCGACCAGATTTTTCTCTCCTCGAAACCATCCGCTGGACGCCCCATGACGGATACTTTTTGATGCCCTACCATCTACAGCGCCTCCAAAATTCAGCCGACTATTTCAGTATTCCAATGCAAATCGACGCAATCCAGCATGCCTTTGAGAATCTAAGTCAGCAACTATCACGCGTTCCACACAAGATTCGGTTGCGGGTCGACCAAGACGGTCACTGGCAGCTAGAGTCTACCCCCTGGATACGTCCGACTCATGGGCCTGTTAGACTCCGATTGGCGACTCAAGCGATTGATTCATCTAATTTGTTTCTTTATCACAAAACGACCCATCGGCAGGTATATGACGACGCGCGTTCGGCGTGTTCTGACTGCGATGACGTCTTGCTTTGGAATGAATCTGGACACGTCACAGAATCCTGTATTGCGAATCTGGTGGTGCAAATTGATCACAAACAATATACTCCGCCGATTTGCTGTGGCCTTTTGGCAGGAACGTTTCGAGCATGGTTGTTAGAGCAGCACAAGATTGAAGAAAGAGTGATCCCACGGGAAGAACTATATCGAGCCGATCGGCTCTATTTGATCAACTCGGTGCGAGGTTGGCAGGACGCAATGCTGCAACTTTGAGAAGATTCGAGGAGATTTGAGGACTTTGAGAAATTATTAAAGGATTTTGAGGATTTCTGCGCTACGAATCCTGCAAAAATGTGGCGATCGCCTCAGCAAATTCTTTGGGCGCATCTTGAGGAAGCCAGTGGGATGCATTCTTGATTCGAACCAACTTTGCATTCGGGATTTCTTTCGCTAATCGCTCTCCATCCGTCACAGGCTGCCACGGATCATCTTCACCCCATAGCAATAGTGTAGGGACAGGAATGTCGCAATGTCGATCGACCAATGCCATAGTGTGGTTGGTGTTGAGGGACGAGGCATTGCGAATCAGACTGAGTTGCCCCTCAGGGTCGGCGTAGGGCGCAATGATGCCTGCGCGAAACTCAGAGGTCAGTCGATCTGGGCGAGACAGCCCATCCTTTAACCCTTCTTCTAGATACGCCACAATTTCCTCAACAGGCTTATGCTTCCACCGGGGATGCCCGACCATGAGCATATCGTCGATGGGCCAGGAGTCATAGGCAACGATGTTGGTCAATGTCAGCGTGTGAATACGCTCGGGGGCTTCGATGCCGAGAATCAAACTGACACCGCCTCCGGTGTCGTGTCCTACCAAATTCACCCTGTCTAACCCCAGCGTGTCTAGAAATTGCCGCACCATCTGCGCCTGCACCACCAGAGAACGGTCGAAGCGATCGCGCCGATCTGACCAACCATGCCCTAACATATCCGGAGCAATGACTCGATAATGCTGTGCCAGCAATGGAATCACATCGTTGTATAAATACGACCAGGTAGGGATGCCGTGGAGGAGCAAAATAGGTGACCCTTCACCCACATCGGTATAGGCGATGCGAACCGGAAAATCGAAAATGCCGTTGAGTTCGAGGGTCGTTTGTCGTGCTCGAAAGTCGTCATGGGTAAGCGGTTGAATTTGAGTCATGATGGCATTGCTGATTCAGCGGATGGAACGTCTAGATCCTCAATTTCTGCGCTAAAACTCCACGTGTTGCCGGAGCAACCCGATTGAGATTGTAGGTGGGTAAAGACATAATGATACAGCAATCCAGCCGGGAGCAAGACGCTCACGCACTATCCAATTTTGTACTTAATCTTGATGCACTTGGTTGCCAGCCATTAAGGTGAGCATTTGAAATTTGTAGGCTTTGTGGCTATCCGGGATCTTGAGGGCGATCGCACTCAAGACACAAATCGACAGCACAGAAACATGCTAAATCCGCTGCAAAAGTCCTAGCAATAGGATCGCAAATCCAAGACTAGGCAGCCACTTCAGCACCTCATCAAGCTGAATGAACACACCCAACGTTGAGAAAGTAATAGAAGTATTCAACAAAAGCTTGAATGCCCCTTGTACAAACAGAACACCAATACCTGCCAAGAATCCACCAATAATGGAATACGGAATATAGCGAATCAGTTCGCTGACGTTAAAGGACGCGATCGCCAATCAAAGAACTGTAGTCTTTGATACAAATATAAATACTTTCTTAAGAGGCTTTTTTTGATTCGAGAGACTGCTATGTTGAGGGCGGGACTCATTAAAAAAGAGATTCTCAGATGAATAATCCTAGAGATGTGGGCGTGCTGAGCTCATCCGACCTCCACCGTGTCGCTAAACGTGTCGCTAAAACCGTGCAATCAATACTGTGCAATCAATACCGTGCAACATCGCGTTATCAAACAATGCATCAGCTCTCAGTCTGCCACTGTAATCATTAGTACAGAGGATTTCGTATGATTTCAGACACTAAACCTCCCTCCCCAAACTCTCCCTACATGAAACAGATTTTGCACCGTTTTAAAGCCGAGGGGTGCGTATGTCAAATAGACCCGACAAACCGGTGGAGAATATATCCTCCTCTCAAAGGGGAGACCTGGAAACTTCAGCAGGATGGCGACCGATGGATTTTACTCATCAGCCAAAAGCCTCAAATTAGCCTGACATCCAATGAAGCAGTCGCATTTGTGAAGCGTCGTTTGCAAGCCCTACTCCATATTGGGATTAGTCCGTGATGGTGTGCTAGTTTGCGCGACAGAGACATGCGTTTACAAAACGGCACTATGAATGAACTAAATATGAGCAGATTACGCTACTCTTCGCCGCCTTGAATTCGGAGCATTAAAAAGCCAAGGGCAAGCCCAACGAGAATGAGTGAGAAAGACAGAATCGCTGCATTGAAGATTTCGCTAGCCATGTAATCGTATTTCCTCCAGTTGATTTTGACAATTAAGCGTGCAAAATTAAACCAGCACATCATACTTTAATATTTTTCGGGACATTCCCACAATGCAGTGACCGTTGATTTATAATCCGTGTTGAGTAGTGACGTGAATGTTTCGAGTCAGTTTGGGAATAAATCGCTTGACGTGTTTCTTAGGCATTGATGCTGATTGAAGAATTACGTAAGCCCTGCAATCTTTAGGCTTCCCTCACAAAACCGTAAATTTTAGGTAAGCTTAATCCCAGCGGTTAATCTTTGTAACAGCCATGTCTACTCAATCTGCGGTCTGTCCCAAAATTGCGATCGCCCTGGGAGATCCTGCTGGAATTGGAGCCGAGGTGGTCTTGAAAGCACTGGGTTCTCTAAAGCCCCCCTCGAATTGTGAGATGACTCTTTTTGGGAATCGGCGCGTGCTCAACCAAACATTTGAGCACTTGATGAAATCGCGCGATTTGTCACCCTCCATTTCGTCTAAACTAGCTCGACCTGAAACCCTTACCCTTCATGAAGTCGAGTTACCGTCCTCGTTGATCGACTCGATTAAATTAGGCATAGGGAATGCAGCCAGTGGCGAGGCTAGCTTTCGATTTTTAGACACCGCGATCGCCCAAACCTTAGCCGGAGAATTTCACGCTATCGTCACGGCTCCGATTGCCAAATCAGCCTGGAAGGCAGCCGGGCACCATTATCCCGGACAAACAGAACTGCTAGCCGAAAAAGCAGGAGTTGAGCGATTTGGGATGCTATTTGTCGCGCGATCGCCCCATACTGATTGGCAATTAAGAACCTTGCTAGCAACTACTCATATTCCACTATGCCAGGTCGCAGATGCGCTTTCACCCGATTTATTAACCCTCAAGCTTGACCTGCTGGTTGAATCTCTGCAACACGACTTCGGCATCCAACAGCCTCGGATTGCGATCGCCGGGCTCAATCCCCACAGTGGTGAGCAGGGGCAATTAGGAACGGAAGAGCGGGACTGGTTAAATCAATGGATACAGGCAATGGGCGATCGCCATCCTACTATTCATCTCGACGGTCCCATCCCTCCCGATACGCTATGGGTGCGTCCGGGACAAGCCTGGTATGGGATAGCCTCATCCGCTACTCACGATGCATATCTGGCGCTGTATCATGACCAGGGGTTAATTCCGGTCAAGCTAATGGCCTTCGACCGAGCTGTCAATACCACGATCGGGTTGCCGTTCATTCGCACGTCTCCCGATCACGGCACTGCATTTGATATTGCTGGACGAGGGATTGCCGATGCCACTAGCTTCAAAGCGGCCTTGGATCTTGCCGTTGAGTTGGCGCGTCAAAAAGGGGTTAGCGGTTATAGACACTTTCCAAATATCCTCTAATCAGAAAACCCAATCACCAGAGTGCAACTTGATAGGCATGCTGCGTTTGCCTTGGCGTATCAATTACGCAGAGCCCAAGGGCAAACAAATCCACTGATATTCGCACACGTTCGTGGTTGCTGATAGTATTCCAAGCGTTTCTCATTCCAGTTGACCACGAAATATCATCCACAATCAGAAGTGATGGATTGGACAGTCGGGGTAACACACGTTCGACATGGGTTACTGTAGCTAATTCTGAATGATCGGCATCCAAGAATACGTAATCAATTTCCCCATAGTTTCGGAGAATCTGCGGCAATGTCTCATCGAAACTGCCAGGAATGACTTCGGCATTGTGAAGACCGAGGGTGTGCAAATTTTGCTGGGCTAGAGATGCTCGTGCATTTGACCCTTCTAAGGTTATGATTCGCCCTCTCCCATTAATTGCTAATCCTGCAGCTTGGTAGGCAGCTGAAATCCCTAAGCATGTGCCTAATTCAAGACACATATCAGGATGAAAGTGTTGGATAACTTTTAAGAGAAAAATGCTCCAGCTTACTTTTTTGCTGCTGATACGGCAGACTGATGATATAGACTCATGTCCAGCGTGTTGCCCTTCCCAGCTTCCAGTAACTAGCGTATCGTCTGATTTGAGCAGTTGAGTTCTTGCTACTTCGATGCGGCTGACCCACTCTTGCTCAGCGGCGGTAAGTTGCGGTTTGAGAGAATCTCGAATGACTTGGGCGATCGCCCGCACCTGTGGATCGTCCGCATAGCTCATCTTAGCCAGTACAGTATTGGTTTGCACAACCCGATACCAAATCCGATGTAGCGTCCGGCGCATTTTGCCTATGGTATTCCAGACTCGCATCACAACGTCTCCCACCAAACACCTACCTGACACTGATGACAGATGCGAGGCAATTGTTCCAATCTATCCTGATTTTGAAGCCTCGATCACCGAGCAAGCCCGCCCATATTTATCAGAAGTAACCTAGTTCTGCGATCGCCCAGACCTTTTATCAGCAATATACGCCTTGATTGCTAAATCAAGTACCGATTCAGCACAGTGAATCGCTCTTAAATAATCATGTTTTGATGCCGAAAAATTCAGATATTCAAACCGAATTAGATGGGTATGATAGTGAAATTTGTGAGTAATAACCCTGCAATACAAATAATACTTAAACTCTAGCTTGGAGCGAAAGAAGTGTGCGGACTTAAGCTGAGTTTTTTCTTCGTCAACTCGACTCTGATCGACCGTCATATCAAGATAATCATTCGCAAGCCTAATAATGTCACCCATGTCATTATTAATTTGAGCGATGAATGGCGAGAACCAAATGTCTGGGTCAATGTTTTCTTTGCTTGCTAAATATCCTGAAATTAACTGTGCACCGATACTATTCCGACAAACCGATAAATAGTGATCAAGCGATTGCCTCAGATCAGAGACTGTCTCCTTATGCATAGCTTGAAACAAAGATTCGATAGATTTTATCCCAATTGCATGAGAATTAGGAATCTGTGCCACCATCGCGGTTTTGATGGGCGCTAATTGGAGATGAGTGGGTAAAGTATCGTCTAAATCATACAAATCATCAAGTTGAAACGTCAGCATGATTAATGTGTAAATGGCATCGAGATCCCGATCTGAAACTTGAATATGATGTCGAGAGAGAATGATGTGATATAGCTCAACATAGTGTCTAATTTCAGATGTATTAAACATTTTGACGCCGATACGTATTCCAAGTGTATTTTTTTATAGCCCTACGAGCTCACCCTGATTGACTGACAAAAGATCAGAGGCTGGCGGTTGAAACCGCGCCTACACAACCAAAGTCGACCTTAGTCGACTGTTCTCAACCCGCCTAGGCGGGTTTCGACTGTATAGCAGCAGTTACTCTGCGAGAAGCCGCTATGCGTCTACAACTGCCGCAAACCAAAGTTTTGTCAGTCAATCAGCGGGCTTGCCACACGTTCAACGTCCTAACGTGAGAGCGTACGGCTATACAATCTGAGTATAAAAATACACTGGGAGCAGGCTTATTCAGAAAGAATGTTTTGAGGGTCTTGGTTGCTTGCCAGGTTA
>JBNPEG010000177.1:0-17063 GCA_051117555.1 Elainellaceae cyanobacterium
TAAAACGGGTCGAAAAGTTGCTGAAGATTTCAAAGCCAACATGAAGATTGTCTTCGATGAAGTTTTACCACAATGGAATTACACAGCCAAACCAGAATTACAGATTATTTAATTCCCGTTCCTTAGATGAGTGTCATTTGTTATGGGGAGATATCTGTGGCTACGGATGGAGTCGGCGCAATCAGCGCGTTGAGGTTGAGGTCAAATCGACCAAAGAACGGCAAACCTACTATGGGGCTTTGGACTACTTGAGCAAACGCTTTATAGTGCAGGAGTACAGCGCAGGCAATGAGGACAATACGATTGAGTTTTTGAAATACCTCCAGTCGTTGGCAGAAGAATCAACTCGATGGATCATCATTTGGGATGGAGCCAGCTACCACCGCTCTCACAAAGTGAAGGAGTTTCTGGCTCAGTTGAATAGCGGACGACCTGAGGAGGAATGGAAGATGACCTTGGTTCGCTTAGCCCCCAATGCACCGGAGCAAAATCCAGTGGAGGATGTGTGGTTGCAAGCCAAACAGTTTGTTCGGAAGTATGCTCGCATGTGCAAGAAATTCAAGTCGGTTAAGTTGCTATTTGGACTGGTAACGCATTTGCAAACCTTCGCTTTTCCTAAAGCATTCATGTACGGTTATTGTTCATGTCCTATTTGAGAACGGTATATGAGTAGATGGGTGCTGCGTATAACCCGTTTTGAATCGGGACTGAAGTTTTTCGAGGAATTAGTTTAATCTTCCATCATTATTCAATTTAGCACTGGAATGAGCTGTTATTTATAGCATCTAATATCAACATTAATTCTAAATTAAAAATTGATCGCTGCAACCATTAAAGGGGCATAAAAACATTAATGTTTAGATGCCATAATGCCTGCCCAGCCAAACAGATAAAATATCGTTTATCAGTTTAAGAGTTCAACATTATCTGTCTACTTAATAAAGCAAATCTTAAATGTTTAACTTCGCCACTATGCTCGCATTTTTGTTCTGAGAAAGAGCGTAGAGTTCAATAACTACCAACCTATATGCCTGACAAATGCTGAATGTATTATGAGGTAAGCTGCTTTCTGAATGACTGGTTAAGTCTAGCCTTCACGAAATCTTGTGCTATCCAATCCATTCAAGGTATGCGTCGAAAACTTGATCTACAAAGTCTAAAATCAGGCTCTACTTTTACTCGGTTTTTGTTTATATCACACCCGGAATAAATTAAATTTATTAATTTTATTCATGAATACGAAATTCATGCAAAAAACATAATAAATAACACACAAAATCCATCAGAAGTGCAGACAAATCCAACAATAATTGTTAGAAAAGTAGAGATCCAAACCTTCATAGCAAGGAGACCTTATGACGCTCGATCCCCATCTATTTATGACCACTATGGAAAAGCGAGTGGGATTCACAGATGAAGATAAATCTCTATTGAACGCTCATGCAGACTGGGGTAAGCAAATTGCGCCCGAAATGGCTGATCATTTTTATGCCTATCTCAATCGCGATGAAGAGATGAGCCAGATCTTGAATGCCAAAGAAGGTCGGATTCATCGCCTTCGCGAAACCTTCGTGGACTGGTTTTACGAGATGTTTACCGGCATGGATGAATGGAACAAAGACTATGCCGAACGCCGCTGGAGGATTGGTCTGGTTCATGTCCAAATTGGGATTGGGCCTCAGCATGTCGTTCCGGCGATGGCAACCGTCGTTCATGAAGTTGGCAAGAAACTTCGCGAAGAAGGTAAAAGCGAATCTCTTCAATTTGCTCTCAGCCGCATTTGCATGATTGATCTGGCATTTATAGAGCAAGCCTATGTAGAGGTCAGTTCTGCAGCAGTGCTTCGAGAGACAGGCTGGACAGAAGGCTTATTCAAGCGTCTGATTACAACGGGTGCAGGCTCGATGTAAGGCTGAATATATCTGCTTTTCAAGGCAACACGTCACACATGATTTCTTCTAAATATTAACCAAAGGAACAACGATGGCAATTAATACCGAGAAACTGGGACACATCTTACAAAATTTCGTCACCACCACAACGGATGTTCAAGGAGCAGCCGTAGTCACCCCCGATGGACTACCGCTGTCTACTAGCCTTCCCGGTTCAATGGATGAGGAGCGAGTTTCTGCCATGTCTGCGGCGATGCTTTCATTAGGGGAACGCATCGGCGTCGAACTCGCACGAGGCGGCATCGATCGCCTGTATGTTGAAGGCAATCAAGGGTTCAGCATCTTAACCAGTTGTGGTCAAGATGCAGTATTTCTAGTTCTAGCTGGAAAGGCAGCGAAGCAAGGTGTTCTCATGCTAGAGATCAAGCGGACGGTTGAAGACTTGAGACGTGTTTTATAAGCCGTTGAGTTTGCGAGTTTGATCTCGATGATCCTGCTGCAAGGGTGCATCTTCCCCCTCTCGTCTGTTGCCCCCTTTACCGTTATTCCATGTATTAACTCAAGCAGCTTAGCGGAGCAATTTTAATGGAACTCCTGCGTTTAGTCGTTACCGGAACTCCAGGGGCTGGCAAATCTACCTTTGTTCGATCCGTTAGCTCAATCGGAGCTGTTGATACCGATCGCACAGCGACCGATTCAACCGCAGAGATTAAATCAAAAACAACAGTTGCATTTGATTTTGGTCGAGTCACTGTCGGCAGCGGACTGGAACTCCACGTATATGGCACACCAGGGCAATCGCGCTTTAACTTTATGTGGGATATTCTCATTCGCAGAGCCCATGCTTACATTTTGCTAATCGCGGCGCATCGTCCCCACGAATTTGGCAAAGCGTTGCAAATTCGTGCCTTTATGAATGAGCATGCACCTTCAATTCCGATGGTGATCGGCATGACCCATCTCGATCGTCCGGGGGCGTGTGACCCGGAAGAGATCATGCTCCGGCTCGGATTTTTTGATCGAAATAATCGACCTCCAATGGTGGCTGTCAATGCGGGCGATCGCGCTTCTGCAAATCAAGCCATCAATGTGTTGCTGCTTGCCCTACTCATGTATCGTCATCAGCTTCAATCACAGGCGACAACATCCCCAGAACCGCGACTTCGTTCAAGGCTTGGACCGCAAGCCATGATGATGCGCTAGCTGCGCACAATTCATTCATGTACATATACAGGGTTAGGAGGGATCGGTGACGCTTAATTCAGATGTGATCCGCATCGTGGTCACAGGGACTGTCGGCGCAGGTAAGTCTACGTTTGTACAAACTGTCAATCAATTTGGCGTTGTCGAAACCGATGAAATCGCAACAGATGCTATGGCACTGCGGAAGCCAACTACAACGGTTGCGCTCGATTTTAGTCGAATTGCACTCAGTTCTAACATCGTGCTGCATGTGTATGGAACGCCGGGGCAATCACGCTTTGATTTTATGTGGGAGTTGTTGATTCAACGAGCCCACGTCTATGTAGTGCTGGTGGCTGCACATCGCCCCGAAGACTTACCCCAGACTCGCGGCATTATGACATTTATGGCAGAGCGCACGTCTGTTCCAATGATTATCGGCATTACGCATACCGATTGTTCGGGAGCGATGGGTCCGACCGCAATTCTGGCTCAGCTAGGATATCTCGACCTCGGCCATCAGCCTCCCCACTTAATTATTAATCCTCATGAGCGATCATCTGTGTTTGCAGCGCTCGCTACGGCAGCTAATCAGATCATGATCCGTCCTTGACGAATGCTACATTTCAACATCCGGCGCATCCCCGCAATCGATGGAGTCATCCATGCCTGAGGCGATAGTTCGATATCCGTTATGCTTTCAAAGGTCGAATCAGCCTGTCATTGACGCGCAGGTGATTCAACGCTTCAGTCAACTTGCTCAGAATCCATCTCCTTATCAGCTTCCTCCTGACTTGGGCTACTTTATTGGTCGTCAAGCCGAGCTGCATCAAAACTTGATTTTGCTTCAGCAGGCGGTCTATTCGTTTAATCCAGTGACTCGGATTATGGCGATCGCAGGGGATGCGGGGCTAGGCAAGTCAGCGTTTGCGATTCATCTTGCTCATCAGCTCAAAACCGACTTTCCTGATGCTCAACTTTATGTCGATTTGCGAGGGAATGAGCGTCATCCGACTGATCCTGCTGATGTGTTAGTGAGTTTTTTACGCGCCTGGGGCATTGAGGATGATGCGATTCCTACTAATCTACCTGAGCGCTCCCAGTTCTTTCAGCAGTTGGTTGCGGGCAATCGCACCTTATTGGTGTTAGACAATGCTGCTGATGATACCCAAATTGCTCCGCTGATTCCGGCTGGGATTACCTGCGGCGTGATTGTGACCAGTCGCAAACCGTTACCTCGGCTTAATGATGCGGCGCGGCTCAAATTAGCTCCGTTTTCGGATGCTGACGCGCTGACGCTTCTGCAAACCCTTGCAGGAGCAAAGCGAATTCAATCGGGCGAGACGACTCATCGGCTGATTCAACTCTGCGAAGGCAATCCGCTGGCACTGTCGCTGATTGGCAGCATGGTTAACCATCCGCCCGTTGAGTCTCTTGAGAGTGTGATCAAACAACTTGACGCTGAGCGGCAGCGATTAGACCCACTAGGATCAAGCTCGTCTGCGATTCGGTCGTGCTTTATGGTCAGCTATCAAACCCTAAATCCTGATGCGGCTCGTTTGCTGCGCGGTTTGGGGTTATTATCAGAACCCGACTTCACGGCTGCGATCGCCCCAGCCTTGCTAGATAGTTCTGAGGCTGATGCCCAAGAGGCGATCGCCCAACTCGTCTCCCGGCAGCTTCTACACCCCCTCGGTAATAATCGCTATCGCTTACATAGCGTCATTCGCCGATTTGCCAAAAATCAGTTGGCGCTAGAAGAGTCTGCAGATGCTCGTCATGCGACTCGTCTCCACATCAGCCAGTGGTATTCTGACGCCGCTCAAGTTCTTAATCTTACGCTAGACCCTGCGACACGGGGTGCATTTACGCAAGCGGTTCATCAAATGAGCGATCGCCCAGATCCGCTTTTCCAGAATGCTCCGGCAGCGGCACTTAATTGGTTTACTATTGAGTATTCCACCATCTTGACAGCCTTTGAATGGGCAGAACAATCCCAAGATTGCGAACGGGTCGCGGCATTTGCGCTGAGCCTTGCGCCCTTTTTTGATAGGACTCGCAACCAAAACGGTTGGGAACATACCCATCAGCGGGCATTAGCCCTCACCCAGATAACGGGCGATCGCCTCAAGGAAGCCCAACTATGGACTCACTTGGGGCATCTTGACTTGCGGTATCAGCAGTTTGAACGGGCGAAAACCCGATACGAGAAAAGTATTGCTCTGTTTCAAGACCAACGCAATCTTCAGGGAGAAGCCCTGGGTTTAGCACATCTTGGGCTTTTAGAGCGAGAACAAAGTCAGATTGAAAAGGCGATCGCCTTTTGGGAAATTGCGTTCGAAAAACTTGCCGCCACTCCACCCGCCCAAAAGAAACTGATTCGATGGATGCAGATGACGGATAGCGCGCTGTTTGCTCAAATCAATCGTTCTCAGAACGCTGAAGCAACGCCTGACACGGATAGTCTTTTCAAAAATCTAGGCGGCACGCTCCGCAAGTGGTTTAAGGGCTAGCTAAGTTGGTGCCGGGTCATTCAATACGCACCCCGATTCCGCATCAGCTTGGGTCTAGGCGTAGCGCTAATAGCGAGTCTTCGCGTTTGGCACAGTCTGGTTTACTCCCCGATGTGCCGAGGAGGTCGTGATTTAGTCGCTAAAAACAGCCTCGTAGAGGTCGGCTAGGGCAATTTCTACGCTGACTGATTGCAGCGTTAATGACTGGCTGTAATATTCTGTAAATAGCCATTGGTTTTCGGCCTGTTTTACGTACTGCTCAACATGGGGCTTATATTGATCAATCAGGAGATATTCCTGAAAGGTGGGGATAGTGCGGTATGCCTCAAACTTGTCGCCTCGGTCATAGCCCTGAGTGGAGCCAGAGAGCACTTCCGCCATCAAAATGGGGGTCATCACCGTGTCCTTGCGTCCTGGCTTGAGATCTACCGGGCGGGATGTCACCATGATGTCGGGATAGGTATACACGTTGCGCTCAGGAATCCACAGACGCTGATCGGTCACAAACACGCTATAGGATTGATTCCGCAATGCAAACCAAAGCAGGGCATTCAACGCACTAACAATGTTGTTATGTTCAGGAGTTCCCCCCGTCATTGGCACGATATCTCCATCGCGGTACTCGTTACGAATGTCAGATTCTACCTCAAGCGCGAGATATTCCTCTGCGGTACAGGGTTTGGTTTGGCTAGAGGCAAGTGTCATGGCGTTCGTTCCTCTAAAATTGCTTTCCGTGCGGTTTTGTCTGTGATCCTCTCAAATATTCACCACAGCTATTCGATTCGTTGAATTTTTTCATTTTCAATCCACTGCTCAATCGGTGCCCAGCGGCTAAATCGATACTCTGGATCAAGCAGCACAATCAGAATGATAAATGACCGAGAACTGAACCGGCGGGTAAGGTGTCCGAGGACTTTGCCCTTGGAATAGTGATCAAACTGGACGCGATCGCCCTTACGAAATCGAGATTGATAATCAGAGTTTGAAATTAGATAGGGTTGGGTAGACGCAATTTCATCCATTGTTTCATGTATCACGGTAAGCTGGGGGCTACTTAATACGCCGGTTGGTGCATTTCTAGCTATCAGCTATTGGCAACGCGTTGGCGCATGGTATGAAACAACAGGGAATACACACGATAGGCTGCTCTGTAAAGGGTTAAATGTCCCCATTGGGGGCTTGTAAACCCCGTCTTTCTCAAAACCTGATGTGTCAAAGAACTCCAGGTCTAGAGGGTGACGGGCTTAAATGGGGATTTAACCCTTACATGGGAGATAGGGGGCTCTTATTAGAAGAATCACGACGAACTCAGTAAATTCCGCATTAAGATAAACCCAATTTTATGAAGCTCACTTGAAGAGAGGTGTTGCTGATTTGGCTGATTTAGATGATCAATATGTGCTCATATGTGCTCAAAACTAAAGGGTGGGATAATACGGTAAGTGGGTGGGCGGAATCAAATGTAGTGGTCTGACATGCTTAAGATGATGCAAATCCTTAAAGGGCTGAAGCTCTTGAATCCGGTGCGTTATGCTGCGCTAACGATACCCTACCTAATGCACAATTTTAGCTGTGCCACGCCAGTAGGATGGGTATAGCCCTTCGGGCATGGCTTCGCTAAAGCGATAGCGTAACCCATGCGGGCGTTGGGTTATTGCCTTCGGCAAGGCTGCGCCTTTCTTGAATGCCCCTTGGGCTATACGTACCTCAACCCAACCTACACAAGTCTCATATTTAATTAGTCCTACCTACTTACGAATTACTATCTTGTCGACTAGCCCCCTACAGTTTGAACCATCATCGCAACAATACAGACGTGATTAAGGATGCAGCATGCACAGTTTCATTCCTCCCGATCGATTTTTTGCCTATCTCTCCTGGACAGATATCCACGCCATCCGAGATAAGGCGAATGTTGTGCTAGTTCAGCCGATTGGCGCCATCGAGCAGCATGGTCCCCACTTACCGCTGATTGTCGATGCTGCCATTGGCACAGCAGTTTTGGGCAAAGCATTAGAAAAGCTAGAGTCAGAGATTCCGGCCTATGCGTTGCCTCCGCTCTATTACGGCAAGTCGAATGAACATTGGCACTTTCCGGGCACGGTGACCCTTACAGCCCAAACGCTCATCACGATGCTGATGGAAATTGCAGACAGCCTCTATCGCGCCGGGTTTCGCAAGCTGGTGCTGATGAATTCTCACGGGGGACAGCCCCAGATTATGGAAATCGTGGCGCGAGACTTGCATCAACGGCATGACGATTTTATGGTGTTTCCCCTGTTTACGTGGAAGGTGCCTAATAGGGCTAGCGACCTGATATCTCCTAAAGAAAAAGAATTAGGCATTCATGCAGGCGATGCAGAAACCAGCATCATGCTGTCGATCTTGCCGGATCAGGTGAAGATGAACCGAGCTATGACAGAATATCCCCACGGGTTGCCCGATGATAGTTTGCTCAGCATGGAAGGAAAACTGCCGTTTGCGTGGGTGACGCGGGATCTGAGCCGCAGCGGTGTATTGGGTGATCCGACAGTTGCTACCAAGGAAAAGGGCGATCGCATTTTAGAGTCGGTGTCTGATGGCTGGGTGAACGTCATCCGCGATATCCATCGGTTTCGGCAACCTCAAGCGTGGAAAGGCTGGAATGACACGTCTGACGACTGGGGAAATGAGCAATAACTGCTACGATTTCCCCAATTTCCCCAATGACTAGAATGCTGATTTGAATTACCAAGCCGTGACCATGTCTTGAGCACTAAACGGGCGATCGCGCTCGTGGTCTTGCTCAAAATCAATGATTGGGCCCTTAGGCACAAGCCCTGTTGGGTTCACGTTGGTGTGGCTCTTGTAATAGTGCCGTTTAATGTGGTCTAAGTTGCAGGTGTCTTTTACGCCTGGGTGCTGATACAAATCACGCAAATAGCCCCACAGATTGGGATAATCGACGATGCGGCGCAGATTGCATTTGAAATGCACGTAGTAGACGGCATCAAAGCGAAAGAGGGTGGTAAACATGCAAAGGTCTGCTTCGGTGAGGCGATCGCCACAGAGAAACCGCTGGCGATCGAGCACTCCTTCCCAGTAATCAAGGGCATCAAATAGGTCGGTGACGGCTTCCTCATAGGCAGCTTGCTGCGTTGCAAACCCGGCTCGATATACCCCGTTGTTGATGGGTTGATAGATAGCATCAATCGCAGACTCAATAGAATCGTGGAGGTCACCTGGGCACAGATCGACATCCGACCGAGCGATCGCGCCAAATTCGGTATCCAACATGCGAATGATTTCGCGAGACTCGTTATTGACGATCGTTTTTTGCTGCTTGTCCCATAGGACAGGCACTGTCACCCGGCCTGTAAAGTGAGGATCAGCCAGCGTATAGATATCGCGCAGATATTCAGCCTGATTAACGGTATCCGGAATGCATCCGGGACCATCCGAAAATTCCCACCCTTCTCCCATCATTTCAGGATCAACAATAGAGATAGAGATGGCATCGGTTAACCCTTTAAGCTGTCGCATAATCAGGGTTCGGTGCGCCCAGGGGCACGCTAGAGAAACATAGAGATGATAGCGCCCCGCTTCTGCTTTGAACCCACTCGAACCATCTGCCGTAACCCAGTTCCGAAATGTGGTCGATGGACGAATAAACTTCCCGTCTTTATCTTCCTGATTGCGTTTGTTCGCCCACTGCCCGTCGATGAGCATTCCAAGTCCCACAGGTGCCTCCTTGAGATTGCAGTCCGATACGTTCAGCGTATCGCGTCCCCCATGAATGCTCATCCACCAACAGAATGACCCGGACAAATCAACTATCTTGCTTAACACAAAGTCACGCTCTACTGAGTCGGGCAACCTTCAACGTCATGATGATATGCGCCGATGGAGCCGTCCAGCCGATGATTCCGCCTTGGGCACGTACCATTTCAAGGGTTGCTTGCTTAAACTCAGGGCAATAGCTTTCTGTGCAGTCTTCCACCATGAGGCAGTCGTAGCCGCGATCGTTGGCTTCGCGCATGGTCGTTTGCACACATACTTCTGTTGTGACTCCCGTCATCAGCAGGTGGGTGATGCCTCGTTCCTTTAAGGTTGATTCGAGAACAGTATTGTAGAATGCGCCTTTGCCAGGTTTCGGAATCATCACTTCACCATCAATGGGAGCTAACTCGGGAATGATGGCGTTTCCAGGTTCTCCAGAGATTAAAATACGCCCCATGGGGCCTGGATCGCCAATTCGAAGATAGCTTTTGCCGCGATCGCGCTTAGAGGGCGGGCAATCGGACAAATCGGGTTTGTGGCACTCCAATGTATGAATGATAGGAAGCTGAAGGTCACGAAACGTATTCAGAAGTAGCTTAAGAGGCGGCACAATGGTGCGCAGTCGTGTCACATCATTGCCCAGGGCATCTCCGAAACCACCCGGTTCCATAAAGTCGCGCTGCATATCGATGATGACGAGCGCTAACCGGCTGAGATCGTCAGGGAAGGGATAGTCGTAGGGAGATGCAGGAATAGTTGTCATAGAGTTTTTGGAGTAAGGGGGCTGTTAGAGCTTTTATAGCAGCAGGTGTAGCAAGTAGGGTGGCAAGTAGGGTGGCAAGTGCAAGGAGAATGCAGAATGCCATTCAATGTCCTGCCATGCTGCGACCGATTGTAGTATAGTCTGCAAGGGCGATCGCGCTTTCATAGACAAATCGTCCATCGCTGATCACAAGAATTCGATCGGAGAGCTTCAGCAGTTCGTCTAAGTCTTCGCTCACGAGAAGAACGGCGACTCCGCGATTGCGAGCTTCGATAAGCTGACTGTGAATAAAATCCACCGCTGCGAAATCGAGCCCAAAACACGGATTGGCGACAATCAGCAGTTTAATCTGGTCGGCGGATAGTTCACGCGCGAGGACGGTGCGCTGCACATTGCCACCCGAGAGATTGCCAACTGGCGTATCAGGCGATGGCGTTTTGACTGAAAATTGGCTAATCAGCCCGGTTGCCATGTGCCGAATGGCTTTGAGAATTAACAACCAACCGTTTGCCTGAGGTGGGCGATCGAAGGTGCGGAGTGCCATGTTTTCTGCCACGCTCATGTGGGGCACACAGGCGTTGCGGAGGGGTTCTTCAGGGAGTGCAAAGACGTGATGTTTTGCCATTTCGGCGCGAGTGGCTCGGTAGGGTTCTCCATCAACCCAAATCTGTCCGGCGATCGCCTCTCGTTGTCCGGCAAGTACTTCAACAAATTCACGCTGCCCGTTGCCTGAGATTCCGGCGATACCGACAATTTCACCGGCATGAACCGTGAGATTGACGCCGTGAACCGCTTCAACCCCATTATCTTTGTTGGCGTGCACGTCTCGAATGTCTAAGATAGGCACCGGGTCAGAATGGCTGACCTTATCCACAGGAGTGGGCTCTTTCTTCTCGCCCATCATCATCTCTGACATATCAGCCACGGTGAGGTCTTTGACCAACCCATGCCCCGCAAGTTTTCCCTTACGCAACACGGTGATTTCATCGACAAAGGCGGTTACTTCTCGGAATTTGTGGGAGATCATGAGCACGCTCAATTCGCCCGCCGTCACGCGATCGCGCAATAATCCTAAGACTTCATCGGCTTCACCGGGCGTCAGTACCGACGTCGGCTCATCAAGAATCAGAATCCGACTTTTCAAATAAAGCTGTTTGAGAATTTCAAGCTTTTGCTTTTGTCCAGCGGCAAGCTGAGCAATGGGGACATCGAGGGGAATTTGAAACGGCGCAGACGTCATAAATTCTTGCAATTCGTCCAGTTCAGCCGACCAGTGAATCAAATTGGCACGGTCAACCCGCGACAGCACCAGATTTTCGGCCACGGTCATCGCAGGCACCGACGTAAAGTGCTGGTAAACCATGCCGATGCCGTAGTGATGGGCGGCTTGCGGGCTGGCAATGGCAACTGTCTGACCATCAATCTGAACGGTGCCTGATGTCGGAGCATAAAAGCCCATGACACATTTTACCAGCGTACTTTTTCCGGCCCCATTTTCGCCAAGTAGAGCGTGGAAGGTTCCGGGTTTGAGATGCAGCGACACATCATCGAGAGCGATTAGGCTGCCGAATCGCTTAGTCATGCCGATAGCCTGGAGGTCAGGCGGAGCTTGACGCTGAACAGCCGTTTCAGTTTGGGTTGCAGTGTTCATAGTAGAAAAGTATAGAGAAATTGCAGACGGGCCAACAGAAAGGCTCACACGTGGGCAAGATGCCCGCACTATAGAAATCAAACCCTTGCATACGTGGGATGTTTTCTACTGTCGGATTGCTTCAATCAATGCGTCTGAGTCTGCGACCGCGCCAAATACGCCGCCTTGCATTTTAATCATCTTGAGAGCAGCTAGATAGTTGCCGTAGTCCGTCGCGCCAGTGCAGTCGGAGAGCAGCAGGCACTCATAGCCGCGATCGTTGGCTTCGCGCATGGTGGTGTGAACGCACACATCGGTGGTGATGCCCGCTAAGATCATGTTTTGGATGTGGTTGCGGCTCAAGATTAGGTCTAAATCGGTTGCATAAAACGATCCTTTGCCAGGTTTATCAATCACGATTTCTCCTGGCAGGGGTGCCAATTCAGGAATGATGTTCCAGCCCGGTTCACCCCGCACGAGAATTTTCCCACAGGGTCCTGCATCTCCGATGCCTGCACCAATTCGGCGCGATCGCCACTGTTTGTTTTCAGGCAAATCTAGCAAATCAGGACGATGTCCTTCTCGGGTGTGAATGATGGTATATCCTTCGGTTCTCGCAACGGATAGCACGTTAGAAATGGGCTCAATAGGAGCACGAGTCAATGACAGGTCATATCCCATCGCGTCTACGTATCCGCCCTGACCACAGAAATCGATCTGCATGTCAATGATTATGAATGCAGTGTTTTGAGGGCGCAAATCGCCATTATAAGGAAAGGGATAGGGGTCGGCATCAACAAAACATCCCATGTCCAGTTCTCCATATCAATTATTCGTACCCAATGCACCGGGAACGCCAAGCAGAGTACGCTTGGGCGAACAAGTGAAAATCATGATCACCAATGTCAGCACATAGGGCGCTGCATTAAACAAGTAGTAGCCATCTTGAATGCCAACCGATTGCAAGGCTGGCCCCAGTGCCTGCGCGCCACCAAATAAAAGGGATGCCCAGAGACACAGCATAGGTTTCCATCTCGCAAAGATGACGAGGGCAACCGCCATTAACCCCTGCCCGCTTGAAATACGCTCTGTCCAGACGCCGGGATAATAAAGGGATAGGGAAGCTCCCCCAATGCCTGCCAGGAAGCTGCCTGCCATGATGCTCAGCATGCGTACTTTGAAAATTGAGATGCCCATCGCTCGTGCCGCGTCCGGGTTGTCACCTACGGCACGAATAAACAGCCCCCAGCGAGTCGCCCGAAAAAACCACGTCATCACCGGGGCGATCGCCAGTCCGAGTAGAAACAGTGGGCTAATCTGCAATGCGGCTTGCAGCGCCGGAGCCATGCCCGTGGTTGCCAGATTAATCGTAGGTAGTTGAGGCGCTGAGGGCTGAATAAACGGCTTGCCCAAAAAGAAGGCAATACCGCTTCCGAAGATGATCATGGCGATGCCAACCGCGACATCATTGACCCTAGACTGCTGAGAAAGCCAACCATGAATGGTGCCTAAAATCACGCCTGCGAGTCCGGCGACGAGCACTCCAATCCAAGGGGAACCTGTCAAATACGAGATTGCATAGGCACTCATCGCTCCGGTGAGCAATGTGCCTTCAAGCCCAAGGTTGATTTTGCCGCTTTTTTCAGTCAAGCACTCGCCCAAGCTGACAAAGAGAAAGGGCGTGCCGCCTCGCATCATGCCCGCTAAAACAGCAAGCAGCACGCCCCACCAGCCAATGGCTTGAGATGCGTCTGTTGTCATGGATAGATCTCCACTGATAGTTGAATATTGAGACAAGGTAAAAGTAGGGTGCCGTATAGCCTTTCAGGCATGGCTACGCTAAAGCGTCAGCGTAACGCACGGGGTTCAAGAGTTTCAACCTATTAACCGTCAGCTATCAACACGGGTGATGGAGGGTTTGAAACCGGCTTTTCTTTGAAGAACTCGAACGTGCCGTAAAGCGATTCGCTATAGAGAATCACCAAAAATACGATGCCCTGAAAGACCAATACTGTGGCATCAGGTAAGCCGTGCGATCGCTGCAAAATGCCCCCACTGGCGAGAATGCCGCCCAACAGTACCGATACCAGCGCTGCTGCCAAAGGATTATGGCGAGCCACAAATGCCACCAAAATGCCCCCGTAGCCATAGCCCACATTCAGCGACTCGTTGGCGGCTCCTTGAACGGCTGCAACTTCAACCATGCCCGCTAATCCGGCACATGATCCGGCTAGAAAGCAAATCATGACCGTCAGTTTACCAACCGGCAAACCTGCAATGCGGGCGGCACGAATATTGCCCCCTGCCGTGCGGGCGGCAAACCCAAAGGTGGTGCGCTGAATCAAGATGTAAGCGATAATGCAGGCAATTAAACCGTATGCCAATCCCCAGTGCACTCGCGTTCCAGGAATCGTGCCAAGCATATTGGCATCAACTATAGGAAACGTAGACGGCTTGTTGAGCGAACTTGGATCGCGCATCGGCCCATTCACTAAATGGTTCATAGCGGCAGTGCCAATGTAGTTAAGCAACAGACTGCTGATGGTTTCATTGACGCCGCGATAATGGCGCAATGCTCCAGCCGCTGCAATCATCAGCCCCCCTGCCCCCATTCCGGCGATCGCCATGCCAATTTGCACCACGAGCGGAGGAGCCGAACTCAGTGCCAATCCAACTGATACGGCGGCTAATCCACCGATGACTAGCGCGCCCTCATTGCCAATAATCACCAGTCCCAATCGGGCAGGAAGTGCTGTACACAGCGCAGATAGCATGAGTGGTGCAGCGCGAATCAAGCTATTTTGAAAGGTACTCCATTTGCCGAATGCTGCTTTCCAGATAGATTCATAAACCGCCAACGGATTTGCTCCCGATGCCGCACAAAACGCACCAAAAATTACTAGAGCAACACCAACTGCGGCAATCGGAATCATGATTGATTCCAAATTCCTTCGCCAAGTCTGAGAATTCATCATCGTCAAAGTTCCTAAAAGAAGTTCCTAAAAGAAGTTCCTAAAAGAAGTTCCAAAGAACAGCTATCCAACCGAGCCAATCACCCCTTCGACGAGATAATTCATCTCTTCGAGCTTCGGATCTTGCTGCTTCAGTTCTTCATCAGGCGTCACCATGACATTTCCTTGGTTGTCTTTGATTTCACCTTTATAAATGACTTTGCTGCCGTCCATAAATTCCGCTTTTGCAGCCTCTGCCGCATCTTTTGCATCTGCGCTTACCGCAGGACCATACGCCGACAGTTGACAAAATCCTTCTTTGAGACCGCCTCGCAAGACATGGGGGATGCTGCCATCCATTAAGGAATGTCCAGCTTTGATATCGTTTGCAATTTGAGTGTAAATATTTGACCAACTCCACTCAGCCCCTGTGAGATAGCCCTTAGGTGCTAGTGTTGCCTGGTTTGCATGGTAACCTGAGCTAAAAATGCCTCGTTTCTCTGCCGTTTCAATCACGACTTTAGGACTATCAACGTGGCAGGTAACCACATCGATACCTTGATCAACCATGCTATTGGTGGCTTCTGCTTCTTTGATCGGTTCTGCCCAATTGCCCGTAAAGATCACCTGCGTCGTCGCATCGGGGCGCACGCTCTGGGCTCCCAGGGTAAAACTATTAATATTTCTCAGCACTTGGGGAATGGGCTTAGCGGCCACAAACCCCAATTTGCCACTCTTGGAGGTCATTCCAGCGACAATTCCTGCAATATATTGGGCTTCATCGATATAGCCAAAGTAACTCCCCACATTGGCAGGATGGACGCCGTCTTGATAGAGGCCGCCGCAGTGGAAAAACTGCACATCTGGATATTCCTCGGCCAGCTCTAGAATATGCGGATCGAAGTAGCCAAACGAGGTAGGAAAGAGCGCTTGGGTGTCGTCAATATCGATCATGCTGCGCATCGACTCCGCAACGGCAGTGGTTTCTGGAACATTGGCTTCTTCCACAATCTCTACCCATGAAGCACTGTCCATCATGCCTGCGGCTCCTTCGGCGTGAGCCTGGTTGTAGCCATAGTCATCCTTCGGACCGACGTAGATAAACCCCATCATGATTGAGTCTCCATCACTAGACCCACTGGCAGATCCGCTCGTGGATGACGTGCAACCCGCGCTGAATTTGGCAGTTACACCAAATGCCGTGGTTGCAAGAAGTCCTCGGATTACCTGGCGACGAGATAGGCGTAGAAACCGATTTTTGCTCACGTTGGTGCCTCCTGTGCGGATGATCGATAGTGAAGCGTTGAGCAAAGGTTATCAAGCTGATTGAGCTAAAAGGTTCGAGAAAGGTTTGAAAAAGGTTCGAAAAAAGGGGGGCATTGAGGAGGAGGAGGGTATCAATCTCCACGGCAAACTGTTATATATGTCACAAAGTTGGGCTAGGTGAGCGTGTAGCATTTTGCCTTATTACGCCAGAATAGTCCGCGAGAATAGGCGGATGGTGAGGGGAAATGCTCAGAGCAATAGGTATAGAGAATGTAATGGCTGAGATCTAAGAAGTTCTTTTAATACAGCGGATGCGATGATGCCGATCGTATGAATTCTCAAGAAGCCCTGACACTTGTCGAAGCCATTCTCACCGAAACGCGGTTAAACAAACTGCAACGCACGGTCTTTTGCGATGCCTGGAATGACAAGTCGTATTTAGAAATCGCTCACTCGTCTGGATATGAGTTGGGATATGTCAAGCAAACGGGGTCCCAATTGTGGCAATTACTTTCCCGCGTGCTCAACGAGCGGGTCACAAAGCACAATCTTCATGGCGTGCTGAAACGAAAAGTAGCCAGTGAAATGGGCACTCCTGCGTCTAGCAAGACGATTTACGGGCGGGATGCTCGTCCTTCCAATGGTTTGGATACGGCGCATCGAGACGATGGCCTTGATTCACAGCCTGATTCCCCTCATGTTGACTGGGGAGATGCGATCGAAGCCGCTGCGTTTGTCGGTCGGACGGCAGAGCTTGATCGATTTGAGCAGTGGATTCGACAGGATTGTTGCCGATTATTGGGGCTGTTTGGGATGGGAGGGATCGGCAAGACCTCTCTGTCAGTTAGATTGGCAAAGCGCCTAATCCAGCCTGATGAGAGTTTGCGATCCGCTCAGCAAACTCAGGGTATCCATTCTGATATACCCTCCCAATGTGACCATCACTCAACCTTCAATCCAGGTTTTCGCTATGCCATCTGGCGATCGCTCCGCAATGCACCTCCGTTGACGGCTCTCCTGACAGACTTGATTCAAGTTCTCTCAGACCAACGAGAAACCAATCTGCCGGATACCCTTGACGGGCAGTTGCGCCGCCTCCTTCACTAC
>JBNPEG010000239.1:0-16921 GCA_051117555.1 Elainellaceae cyanobacterium
GGCTTGAGGTTGGGTTCGGAGTCCTCCCCTCAGCGATATGCTTTTAGGATAAATCCGAGGGGCGTACCGCTTATATACAAGGTTGGGTTGAGGCACGAAACCCAACATCCATAGGCTTTAGCCAACTAAGCAATCCCTACTCACAAGTAATAGAGGATAGCGGTAGGGCTGGCAGTGCCCACCCCACTGAATAAGAGATGTTGAGGGGTTGAGGGGCGTTGGCGCTAGCGTAGCCATGCCCGAAAGGGTTATAGCCTCTCCATCGGAGAATCGCACTGGGAACATATGTGGGCGATCGCGCTTATTTTACAGCCGTTAGCTGGCTTTGTTTTTGGATTGAGACAGTACAACGAGAGTAGAGGAGTGGCTCAATTCTCAAAAGAGCGAGTTCGTTGATGCGGCAAATCACGTGCTGATGAATAATGCTGAACTGTATCGACATTTGGCCTGATGCGCCATTTGACGTTAATTGAATTGTTAGAACGATAGCGTTCCTAAATCGCTTGTGAATCGTGTGTGAGCAGTAGAGGGCGACGCATGCCCCACCGCTCACAACCTATCTGGGATTGCTATACAAGGTGATCGTATTGTTATCTTCCAAAATGATATTGTTTCTCAGTTTTCTACGACGACTCTTGCAATTCCCCCGACGACAAACCAGCTAGATATACTGGGGCTTTAGATATCTCACGTCGCCAGGGAACCTTGAACAATATGACAATCATGAGCAATGCCAGAAGGACCTGAAATTAAGCGAGCAGCCGATCGGATTGCCAAGGCGATCGCTCATCAACCGACCAGAGAGCTTTTTTTTGCCTTCGATCATCTCAAACCCTACCAGAAAACATTGCAGGGGCAAACGGTTCTTTCTGTCGAGAGCCGCGGGAAAGCGATGCTGATTCGCTTTGAGAATGACCTCAGCATTTACAGCCATAATCAGCTTTATGGCAAATGGATGATTCGCGATGCCTATTCATTCCCCGAGACTAATCGGCAACTCCGACTAGCCATCCACACAGAAAAAAAATCGGCGCTTCTTTACAGCGCATCCGATATTGAAGTGTTGGATGATGCAGATATTGCCCAGCATTCGTTTCTAAAAAAACTGGGTCTAGATGTGCTAGACGACTCTACAACGGTTGAAGCCGTGATTGCACAATTGACAGACCCGCAATTTCATTGCCGTCGATTGACCACGCTGCTCCTCGACCAGCATTTTCTCTGCGGACTTGGCAATTATCTTCGCAGTGAGGTGCTATTTGTGGCACGAGTCCACCCCCCGCTGCGTCCTATTGACTGCGATGCTGATCAAATTCGCCAGTTGGCACAGGCCGCGATCGCCTTGCCTCAGCAGTCATATAAAACAGGTGGAATCACAAACGATTTAGAACTGGTTAAACAGCTTAAGGAACAGGGCTATTCACGCAGTGCTTATCGTCATTGGGTGTACAAGCGAGACGGAAAACCGTGTCATGTGTGTGGAGTAGACATTGTGCGCGAATCATCGGGCGGTCGAGCCTATTATTATTGCCCAACTTGCCAGCAACGTTGAATCAAATGTGACCAACTATCCTAGGACAGATATAGCCGGACGCTCTCGCGTTAGGACATTGAACGTGTGGTGAGCCCCCGCGGCGCGGAGACTCACCACACAAACCTAAGTCCGTAGGGCATATACTCAAGATAGTCCTCATCAAACGGAGATCGATACATGGGGTCGAGTCTTGCTATTCTTGCATTTTTAATCATCGGCTACACGGTTGGCTCTGTGAGGATTATCAACCAGGGGGATGAAGCATTAATCGAACGGTTGGGCCGATATCATCGCAAACTCGAGCCTGGTCTAAACTTTATTGTGCCGCTCTTAGATCGCATCGTTTGCGTTGAAACCACTCGCGAACGGATGCTTGACTTTGAACCTCAAGAAGCCATCACCAAAGACAACGTCAGCTTGAATGTAGATGCGGTTGTATACTGGCGTATTCTTGAGCTTCAGCATACGTATTACACGATTGACGACATCGAAGAGGCGCTGCAAGCCTTGGTGATCACGAGCCTTCGATCCGAAATCGGGCGCATGAAACTAGAAGATACCTATTCGTCACGCCGCGAAATCAACCGAATTTTGTTGCAACAGCTAGATGAAGCAACCGCGACCTGGGGGGTTAAAGTGACGCGGGTCGAGGTGCAAAACATTATTTTGCCTCGCACGCTGGTAGCATCGCTTGAGCGAGAACGAGCGGCTGAAAGTGAGAAAAAAGCGGCGATCGCTGAAGCAGAAGGTAAAAAACAAGCCGCTATCGAAGAAGCATCGGGAACGGTCGAGGCGATTCAGCAGATCAAACACGCCTTAGGAGATAAAGCAGATACCCGAACGATTCTTCAATATCTGCTGACCAAACGCTATGTCGAAGCCAACTATGAATTGGGACAAAGCGACAATTCCAAAATTGTCTTTATGGACCCCAAAGCTATGACTCAAGCCATGGCTGAACTGATTGGTCCTGATTTGCAAACGCCCCCTCCTCATCGTCACAATGTCAGCCCTAGAAATATGCCAGGAGACGGGGGATCTGACGCAGGTTTATAGCTCAAATCGAGAATCAAAATCGAGGACTCGCAGAGCTGACTCACGCCATCGGTGCGCTAAAACTCAACGTGCCAGACCTTGATATCTTGGCTCCAACTTCCGGTTGCCATCAGCACACTCTTAGATCCTTCGGGAATCACCACAATAAAATTAATGTACGACTCATAGCCCGTTAATGTGCGATCTAACTGGCGCTGGCTCCAATCCCACAATTTGATGGTTTCATCAGCACTCGTGCTAATTAGGGTTTTGCCATCAAAGCTCATAGCCAAGTCATTCACAAAATTATCATGACCTGTCAAGGTGCCTAGTTCTTCGCCCGTTCGTACGTTCCAAATTTTAATGGTCTTGTCAGCGCTGCCGCTAAACGCCGTCTGCCCATCCAGTGCAACCACGACGGAGTTAACGGGTCCGGTATGCCCTGATAACGTATGCAACATGTCTCCGGTGGCAATATTCCAGGTGATGATGATGTTGTCTGCGCTGCCGCTGATGAGGGTTTGCCCATCTGGACTAATCGCAACATCATTCACAAAACTATCGTGCCCGGTGAGCGTGCGAATGTTCTCTCCCGTAGCAATATCCCACAACCTGATAGTTTTATCGGCACTAGCACTCACAAGCGTGGTGCCATCAGGCGTAAACTCGACATCATTAATAAAGCTTTCATGGCCGGTGAGGGTACGAATCGCTGCGCCTGTTTCTAGGTTCCAAAGCTTGACAGTGTTATCTGCGCTGCCACTCGCTAAAATTTTGCCATTAGAATTCACGGCGAGCGCTTGAATCGGGCCTCCATGACCTGTTAACGTCCTAACTTCTTCACCCGTTCGAAGATTCCAAAGCTTGATTGTGGCATCTTCGCTGCCGCTAATTAGCGTCTCGCGGTCAGGCGCGGCAACGAGTGCATTGATCAAGCCTGCATGCCCGGATAGCGTTTGAGTGACGCTGATTTCTTCAATGGCTCCAGACGTTGATGATGCAATCTCAGAGGTCGAGTTAGTGAACGGGGTACTGCGAAGCTGTTGAATACTATAAATTCCTAGACCTGCTACCAGAACTGCAATACCACCTGCCCAAAACCACCGTGGCACCCGGCGTTGTGTTGTATCCTTGGGTTGAATTTCGGTATCAGGATGAACCGCTGTTTGGCGATCGCGCCTATGCTGCTGTGATGAAGCTCGGGCCCGTTGCTGATCTGAGAGGTGAGCAAGCTGATCTAGGATATCTTGGGTGTCGTGGGGGCGATCGCTCGCTCTCGGTGCGGTGAGCTGGTCGATAAAGTCAGCGAACTGGGGGGAAATATGGGGGGCATGCTGACGCCAATGCAGTTCATTATGAATGGGGTCATAAATTCCGTCATCGGTCGGCTGTTTGCCTGTGAGCAGAAAGATGAACGTACACCCCAACGCATAAAAATCTGATTGGGGCACCGCTTGACCATATTCTTGCTCGGGCGGGGTATATCCAGCCGAACTAATGCGAGTGATGCCTTCCGTGCTGCCCAGTTGAGCCAGGTAGGTATAAGTCATCTCACGGGCTGCTCCGAAGTCGACCAGCACAATCTGCCCTGTTGAGCGCAACATGACATTTTCAGGTTTGATATCTCGATGAAAATAGTTGTCCTGATGGATCAAATGCAGAATCTCTGAAAGCTGGGTCAGCCAGTTGAGCGCTTGCTTTTCACCGATGGGGTGGTTTCCCTGTTGACGCATCCATTCTTTAAGATTTGGACCGTCAATCTTTTCCATGACGATGCAGTGTAGCGGTTCGACTGCATTTCTAGGACAATATTGAAAATAGCCATCCGGCTCGATATGAGGAATGCTGGCATGCTGTAGCTTTCCTAAGACGACTGCCTCTTTGCGAAATAGCTCAAGCACCTTGGGATGGCTACTATAGTTCTCCTTGAGTACTTTCAAGATTTTGGGAGTACTCCGCTCATAGGCTTCATAGACCATACCAAATCCGCTCTTATCGCTCAGCAGCCGCATGACCCGATACTTATCTTGTAAAACCAGTTCAGATCCACAACTTTGGCAATAGCGATTACTGTCATTCCCAGGGTGGTCGGGTTGAAGGCAACGAGGATTAATACAAAGACTCATAGTTAGCTAGTGATGCATTCCTGCGACAGAGACGGCCCCTCAATTTGATGATAATGTGCTGCTGAAAGCTGCTTTACCCAACTCGCTTGACTTTCCTTTATGCTTGGAGGATACCCTAGTTCTCAACCAGATTTGCTGAAGCGAGTGCAACGTTATGTAGAGTTGTGGATACAGAGTGGTGGGTCAGAGTACTTAGATACTCCTAAATAGTTCGCCTTTTATTATCGGTCAAAATCTGTACAGAGTGATGATGTCAGCAGGGTCATACGAAACCACAACGTTAGGCTGGCAGCTAACTAAGCTAGGACAGCGCGCCTGGGAATGGATTGAGCTGCAATGGTCTAGAGGCAGAGACACCTCGACCGCCCCCCCGTCTTCTGTCACAATTCCAGACTGGCTAATTAGCACTGCGTTTTGGATGGTGTTAGTAGGGTTGCTAGCATGGTTGGGATGGCAATTTTATCAGATTCTTAGCCCCTACTGGACAAGGCGAAGCTCTCGATTGCGACGCTCGGCACCTCGTCAAACCAGTCGCTCCAGTCACCCGTTGAGAATGACAGACTGGTGGACGCGATCGCACCAGTGTCAGCAGCAAGGTGATTACCGAGAAGCCTGTCGCGCACTCTATATGGCAATGCTGCATCACCTGAGCGATCGCCATTTAATCGTGACGGATGAAAGTCTGACTGACGGCGACTATCGGAGGCTCGTGCAGCATCTTCCTAACCCCCATCTCTATCAGCTTCTGATTTCAACTCATGAGCTGCTTTATTTTGGAGAGGAGGCTGTTTCACCAGAGCGATGGGAACGCTGTCGACAGGCCTATCAGGAGATCGTATCCCCGTGAATCAGCTAACCGAGATAACGCGACTGAGAGCTTGGAAGAATTGGGGTATTGTGGCGATCGCCCTCGGGTCACTGCTGATAATCACGGTGATTGCTGCGCCTCAAAATCCTCGACTTAGCGGATCAACCTATAGCCACGCCCCGTCAGGCTATGGAGCGTGGTACGAATTTATGGAGCAGCAGGGCGTCTCCATTCAGCGATGGGAACAGCCCTTTTCAGAGCTGCCTAATGAAGTATCAGGGGCGACCTCAGAGTCTGGCAGAATGACACTACTGCGCGTTAACAGCGGACTGGTTCCCCGTGAACTCACCCCAGACCAGCGGCGTTGGGTCGAACAAGGCAATCGGCTGATTATGTTGGGTGTTCAAGCACCTGTGACAGAAGCCGATTTTACTACTGTTCAGCCGAGTGAGGTCGGGGCTGTCAAAATTGAAACCACGCGCCGCTATACAGCCCCATCGACTCAACACACCCAGATTTTGGGCGATCGCTTTGGTGATAGTGTTTGGCAGCGATCGCTCGACCAAGGCACTCTTATCCTAGCTACTACCCCCCATTTAGCTGCCAATGCCTATCAAAACGAACCGGGAAACTTCAAACTTCTGGCTCAACTCGTCGCAGGCAATCAACCCATTTGGGTCGACGAATATATCCACGGATATCAAGCCTCCGATGTCGCATCTGCTCGCACATCAGACAATCCTCAAAGCTGGCTGGGTTATCTAGCACAAACCCCTTTGATGCCAGCCATCATACAAGTCGTAATTATAATCCTCGTGCTGATAGTCAGTATGAATCGGCGGTTTGGGATGCCCGCATCTATTTCATCCTCATCCCACAACAACAGCAGCGCCTATATCCAAGCACTTGCTGCGGTGTTGCAGAAGGCAGAAAGCAGCGACTTTGTGATTGATATCATCGGGAGCCACGAACAGTTACGCATTCAACAGGTCTTAGGGCTAGGGAAAACGTTGGTCAATTCTCAAACGCTCTTGGCAGCATGGAAACACCAAACAGGTCGCTCCACCTCCGATGTAGAATATGTTCTCACCCCTTATTGGCAGAAGAAGCGCCTGAGCGAGACTGACCTAATTGCGTGGATAAAACGCATCCAAACGTTGCATCAACATCTTCGTCATTAAACCTGTCACCATTCACTATAGAGAGGCTCATGACAGAAAAGTTGCTCATGACAGACGATATACACTCCAACGCAGGGTTTTTGCGCCTCAGCCAAGCGCTTAGCCAAATCGTAGTAGGGCAAGAAACACTCGTTCAACAACTTCTCGTCGCGCTGCTGGCAGGCGGTCACGTCATTTTAGAAGGGGTTCCTGGAACTGGGAAAACGCTGCTCGTCAAAGTATTAGCGCGGCTCGTTCAAGCAGAGTTTCGCCGCATTCAGCTCACTCCCGACGTGTTGCCCGCCGACATCTTAGGCACGACGATCTTTGATCTCAACAGCCGCAACTTTATTCTCAAAAAAGGGCCAGTGTTTACCGAGATTTTGCTCGCGGACGAAATTAATCGGACGCCTCCCAAAACTCAAGCAGCCCTGCTAGAGGCGATGGAAGAACAGCAGGTGACATTGGAAGGGGACAGCTTATTGCTGCCCGATTTATTTTGGGTGATTGCCACCCAAAACTCAATTGAATTTGAGGGCACCTATCCCTTACCGGAAGCTCAACTTGACCGCTTCTTATTCAAGGTCGTGGTTGAGTATCCCGACTCCACGGCTGAGAAACAAATGTTGATTAATAGTCAAGCCGGTTTTAAGACTCGTCGCCTCGATTTAGTCACAATTGCCCCCGTTTTGACTGTTGCCCAGGTGGTGCAGGCACGTCAGGCTGCCGCCGCCATTACCGTAAGCGATGCACTGCTCGATTATTTGCTTACGCTCGTTCAGCGATCGCGCCAGCATCCTGACCTAAGTTTGGGAGCCTCTCCCCGATCAGCGGTCGCCTGGCTACAAGCCGCCAAAGCTCATGCGTGGTTGGCCGGACGCAACTTTACCACCCCCGATGATATGAAAGCCGTTGCCTTTCCCCTATTACGCCATCGACTCATCCTCAAACCGGAAGCGCAACTGGATGGGCTGCTCGTGGATTCCGTAATTTCGTCGTTGTTAAACCAGGTGGCCGTACCGCGATGATTCCTGCTGCTCGACTGTATGGATTGTTAATGATTGGCATCGCGATCGCTGGCGTAGTGGCGGCGATTTTGCCGTCTTCGATTCAGTTAATCGGCGCGGTAGGCAGTGTCGTGCTGTATGACGGTGTTGTGTTGGCGATCGCCGGGTGGGACGCTCGACGGGTTAGATCCAACAAGGTTAGTGTCAGCCGCCTGCCGCTTCAGCGGTTTTCGATTAACCGAGACAATCCGGTTGCCCTTTCTGTCGAAACTAGAACCGCTGCAACCCTTCAAATTCGAGACGGATATCCGAGCGATTTCAGCGTTTCCGTTCCCACTTTCAAGACCTCGCTTCCTCCGTCCAGCGTCAATGATCTGACCTATACGGTGCGCCCAACTCACAGAGGCGAATTTAAATGGACCGATATTCATGTGCGCCAGTTAGGGGCATGGGGACTGGCGTGGCATCAGTGGGCGGTGCCCCAGGTTGAAGCGGTGAGCGTCTATCCCGACCTAGTTGGGCTACGAGAACTGACCATTCGCCTCACGCTTCAATCGGCAGGTACGATTCGCCAAGCCCGCCGGCAGGGAATGGGTACAGAATTCGCTGAACTGCGAGACTACGCCACAGGTGATGACCCCCGCTTAATCGATTGGAAAGCCACAGCCCGACGTAATCGTCCGCTCGTTCAAGTGCTCGAACCAGAACACGAACAAACACTAATGATTTTGCTCGATCGCGGACGGTTGATGACGGCTCGCGTACAAGAGCTATCCCGATTTGACTGGGGGCTGAATGCCGCTCTATCGTTAGCAATGGCAGGACTTCATCGGGGCGATCGCGTTGGAGTCGGGATCTTTGATCGCACCCTACATCGGTGGATTCCGCCTGAGCGAGGACAGCATCACCTTTCTCACCTCATCGAAACGCTTGCGCCCGTTCAGCCTGTTTTGCTAGAACCCGACTATCGTGGGGCATTAACAACAGTAGTCACTCGGCAAACTCGTCGAGCATTGATCGTGGTTATTACGGATATCGTTGATCCAACGGCGTCAATTGAATTGCTAACAGCCCTCAGGCAACTCGCTCCCCGACATTTACCGTTTTGTGTGACCTTGCGCGACCCAGAGGTCGATCAGCAAGCCAGTCGGCTCAGTCGTGATGTCACATCTGCATATCGGCAAGCCGTTGCTTTAGATCTACTACACCAGCGTCAAGTCGCATTCGCAGAACTCCGACGCAAAGGAGTGCTGGTACTCGATGCGCCAGCCAACCAAATCTCAGATCAGCTCGTTGAGCAGTACTTGCAGCTTAAAGCACGCAATCGCCTATAGCTGTCGCCTATAACTATCGAATGATATTCCTGAAGTTCTTTCGTCTGAGGGAGGTCAAACTATGTAATCTTTTTTAAGGTGTAAGTAGTTGGCAGACGCAACAAGGAGGCTTAGCTTGAGTACACAAGAGCCGATTAGACAACCCTTACAACCTGAAGATATTACTCCGGAAGAAAAGGCAGCTCAAAAAGCCGAGGTTGAGAATAATCCTGACCTGACACTAAATCCGGGCGATCGCGTCCCCGATGAGCCTCAGAGTCTAGAAGAAAAGGCTCATCAGGTTGCAGTAAACGCCCCTGACATTACAGGCGACCACATCGTTGTGCCGACCTACTTCGTAGTTGAAGATCAGGAAAGTGACGAGAAAGAGGCACTTCACCACGTTAGAGATGCAGAAGAAATTTCTGATGTGATTCGTCAAGCCAGAACGGATGAAAGTGGCGATCGCAAGTGGTGGTAATCCTTGCATACCGGTGATACGTCCATGCCCTTGATAGTTGATATCGAGGGCTACTTTTTATAGGGTTTCTCTACACAAGTAATGACTTTACCACCTCTATGGGCACGGCCTCTCTCCTCAGACAGATACCTCAGGATAGATTTCCAGAGTCACGATCTAGTCTAAGGTTAGCTACTAACGCGCAGTGTAAGGATTGAAAGGATTTATCAGGATGCACCTTCATAGTCCTGCTTTTTTTATCGGGGGTAATATTCCATTTGAGTACACCTGCGATGGTGATAATATTTCTCCTCCCCTTTACTGGGATACTCCCCCCAACGGCGTCGAGAGCTTTGTTTTGATTTTTGAAGATCCAGACGCTCCAACCCAAACATTTACCCACTGGTTGATTTATAATCTTTCTCCAACCTTAACCCAGCTCACAAAAAACATTCCCAAGCGCCCTACTCTGGCTAAGGGGGGTATGCAAGGCACCAATGATTTCGATCAGGTCGGCTATGGAGGCCCTTGCCCTCCCGAAGGGACCCATCGCTACATATTTAAGCTGTATGCCTTGGATGACATGCTATCTCTGTCGCCAGGTGCTACTAAGGCAGATGTGCTCGCCAAAATGGACGGACGTGTCTTAGATGCTGCCGAGCTTATGGGGCGGTATACAAGACAATCTGTTTAGCTGGATGTCGCGTTGAATGAGCCGAATAAGCCGCAACCCAGGTCTATATCTCTTAATCACTATGACAGCCGAACAGCCTCCTAAGCCACTTGAAGATATTTTGTCTGACGCTGATCAGCCTATATTGGTTGTTTTTGATGCGCCCTGGTGTGGCCCGTCTCATCTGATGGATTCGACTCTCGAACAGGTTGATGCTCGACTGGGCGATCGCCTGCAAGTCGTCAGAATCGATAGTGAGGCCAATCCAGAGGTAGCGTCTCGCTACCAAGCGCACGCTCTCCCAACCTTCATCTTGTTTAAGCAGGGTCAACCCGTAAAGCGGATCGAAAAAGAACACACAGAGGAGTTGATACCCGCCGATCAGCTGATTGATCGCTTGGCACCGTTCATGTAAAGCACTCCCTGTAAGGCACATTGCTATTCAATCGCTTGGAATCCCGATGCGATTATTCGGATTACGATGCATAAGGCTTCGGGATGCACTAGCACTGTGCGATCGCTGGGAGATCCCAAGCGAATTATTCAGAGATTGCTTTACACCGTTTGCGAGATGTTCTTCACACGGTCACTGTGAGTGATGGAAAAGCAGGTGTTTTAAGTTAATCAGACAATGTACCATCCGGCATGATAGCTCTGCGGAGATTCGCATCACTCAAATCTGCATCAGTCAAATCGGCTGACTGCAAATTAGATCCACCCAGATCGGCTTTATACAGCATTGCACCCTGTAGATTTGCACCGATCAGCTCTGCATTGGTGAGATAAGCCGTACTTAGGTTCGCACCACTCAGGTTCGCGTTTTTTAGGGTTGCACCATTCAAATCTGCCTTGCTCAGGTTGGCGCCGCTCAAATTTACGTCGTTGAGCCAGGCGTGAACAAGATTAGCTCGACTGAGATCAATTGCAGGAAAATTCCTTTCGCCATCGGCATACCGACCTAAAAACTCGTTAACATTCATACTGCTCCTCCGTGTCTGCTGTATCAGACGAGTCTAATCCAGACTAAACTCCACGGATGAACTGTATCTCCTGTCTGAAGGTCGAGATTAGTATATTTCTTGAGGCGCAATTAGAGTGAATACGGTTAACTTCCTGTGCTTCGTCCACTACAGTCGCAAGGGCTTAAGCAATAGCCACCCCAGGAACAGCGCACACGCAATCGCTAATTGAACTAGATGGGCGATCGAGACAGGCTCTTTAAGCCATACCACAATTGCCCGATCTGCGACACCGAATAACCACAATAACGTCGTTATCACCCAAATTCGAGTCTTAAGACTTGGCTTATCATTGTGAAACACTGAGTCCTACCTTTAGCGATAATGCTATGGCATTAGCGAAACATTAGTTAATAAAAGTTGCTTCCCTTCTAACAGAAACGTGCGTTTCATTAACTCTATCTTAAGGAATGTTCTTAGTGACTCAACTCAAATCCATCGCGACCCTTGGATGCGCATCAATCGTATCAGACGTGATAGTTCGCTAAGGATTATGACTTTCGATGGTTATCTGGGTTCCCAAAAGTCTTTACAGTGCTCAATGTAGTCTGTGTAGCAGTAGGATTAGTTCGAATAGTACTTCCATCCCAAATTTTCGTTTGCGATCGCCATGATGGCACGATGACGTGTAAATGCCATCAGATAAATGCCATCAGAAGCTATCTGGCTAACGCTATAGCGCAAATCATTGCGTGTGATATAGCTCAACACTTTGATATCGATTTACTATCAGTACCGAGTCGAACTACGCAGTGAACTATCCATGATTGAGTATCTATGATGAAGCACGAGTGGTGGCACAATGCGGTAATCTATCAAATCTCTCCTTGGAGCTTTAGAGACACAACAGAGAACGGCAAGGGAGATTTAGAAGGAATTATTGAAGCACTTGATTATGTGGCTGCTTTAGGAATAGATGCAATTTGGCTCACGCCAATCTTTCAATCTCCGATGAATGATCTGGCATACGATATCACCGACATGCGGAAGATTGATCCCATGTTCGGGACGTTGCAAGACTTTGCTCGGCTGCTCAATATTGCTCATGCCCTCGACATGAAGGTCATGATTGACCAAGTTTGGAATCACACATCGGATCAGCATCCTTGGTTTCAAGAAAGTCGCAGTAGTCGAGATAATCCTAAAGCGGATTGGTATGTTTGGGCTGACCCGAAAGAAGATGGCTCGCCTCCTAACAACTGGTTATCAGCGTTTATGGGCGAAAGCGCATGGCAATGGGCGCCCGAACGCCAACAGTTTTATTTCTACAATTTCCTTCCTAGCCAGCCCGACTTAAATTGGCATAATCCTGACGTTGTTCAGGCGATTATTCAACGTGCAACCTTCTGGTTAGAACTCGGTGTTGATGGGTTTCGCCTCGATGCGCCTAATTTTCTCTTGCATGATCCGCAGCTTCGAGACAACCCTACCCGCCCTGATGATGCTCCACTGCCAGATGGCGTCGCGCCCGACAATCCGATTGTGCGGCAGTTGTTTAAATACAACTTTTGTCGACCTGAGATTCTCGACGCACTCAAACCTATTCGCGACTTAGTCGATCAATATCCTGGTGTCGCAACGCTCGCTGAGGTAACCTTTTGCGAAGACTCGATTCAACTGTCTAGCGAATATGTAGGACCCGGCAAAGCTCATCTTGCTTATAACAGTGCGCTCTTGGTCGATGAACCCATTAGCCCAACGCTCATGCGAAATACGCTCACAAAGGTTCTTCAATATTTTCCGGATGGTGGCAACTGCTGGATTGTCGGAAATCACGACTATGGACGATTTAAGTCGTGCTGGACGGGTGCAGATGCAACCGGAAAGCCGTATCCGGAAGAATTTTACCATCTTGCCGCTGCGATGCTGCTATCGCTGCCAGGCGCATTCTGCCTCTATCAAGGCGATGAGCTGGGCTTGCCCGAAGCATCAATTCCAGAAGATATTCCGCCCGAAGAAATCAAAGACCCATTCGGTAAAGCGCTATATCCGGATGTCCCAGGTCGAGATGGATCTCGAACCCCGATGCCCTGGAAAGCCCATGTTGCCCATGCGGGCTTTACGATGGCTCAGTGGTCTTGGTTGCCGATTCCCGATAGCCACATAGAGCTTGCCGTCGATAAGCAGCATCCCGATCCGAATTCGTTGTTAAACACATGGCGACGGTTAATCCATTGGCGAAAGCATCAACCTGCATTGGTAGAAGGACGGCATGACTGCGACGTTCTAGATACCGATGATCCGGTGTTTGGGTTTATTCGCAGATCCAAACACCAGCAGCTATTGTGTTTGTTCAACTTCAGCGATGCTCCAATTCGATATGATCTACCGACCGACAGCAATTGCCAACAAGTTGAGGGATCAGGATTTGAGACAGACTATGATGCGAAAGCGGTTAAACTGCCAGCATATGGGGTCTTTTTTGCTAATCTCTCGCCCCGCTGATGAGGGCGATCGCACCCACCACGTCAAGACACCGATCTCGGTCACTACACCTAATCCCGAGTTTGCCTAAATTTTGCCCTCAATCTATCCAGATGGAACCTCAGAAGAGTTGTCAAGGGGCAATAAGCTGGCGTCAAACTCTAAGCTGTCGAGCACGGTTTCAGCCGCTGGCCAGTATGCATCGGCCATTTCAGATGGATACAGCAACGTCACCTGCACGGCCTGTCCATTGGTTTGACCAATCAAAATATGGCCTGACTGCTCAAAGTCGGTGCTGATATCAAACACCATCTCAAACCAGGGATAGGGAAATTCTGATGCCGTATCGGCCCGAGAGCCATCCAATGTCCAGCCATTGTTTTCGATGAGACCGTTGGCTCCCGTAATCATGGGCATCAGGTCACTGGTTGAAGAGGCTCCTGACGGCAGAAAAACATGGACTTCTGCGTCGTCGAGGGCATTGCCCTGAGGTTTGAAGGTGAAGAACACTCCCACGCCTTCTCCACTGCCACTGCTAGAGACTTCCATCGTGTCAGGATATTGAGCCGTCACTGGCACATTGGTTTCCGGCCCGTTGTAGGTCAGTAGAGTAGACTGCGGCTCGGAGGTTTCAGAAGAAAGTTCCGAGGTTTCAGTTGCACTATCAGGTGTCTCAGTTGCAGGTTGCTCGGTGCTGGATTCTGGTGAAACAGCGTCTCCAGAATCGGACGGTTGAGATGTGCAGGCGATACCAGTGACAAGAACTAGACTGGCGATCGCCCCACTCGAAATCAAATGTTTTGTTCTCATATGGGTGTTGTCGATCATGCGAATCGTTTCCTCAAAACACAGTTCTCCCTAGCAAGGTTCTGTAGCAGGATCGCACATGGTCGCGGGGTCTTCTCCCACGAATACCGGATCGATGGTGTAGTCATAGACCGTTTGTCCCGGCCTGATTTGCACTACAGTCACACGACCTGTGGCGGGCGCGAGCGTGACTTGCACCCATTCATTGCTGCCAATATACAGGTTTTGCCCTGGTACTTGAGTTAGCGCACCCCGGAAATAAAACGTCTCTGGCTCAGAAATTTCAACGCGAATGGTGTTGAAGTCTAAAAGAGTTGTATAGGTCGTTATCCCTGATGTTGTCGTATTTGTAGAGGTCAGCAGTGTCGTTGGTTCTTCGGGTTCTAGTTCTGGTTCAGGGATTGGAGTGGGCAATACTGCATCGAGCAGCACAAAGTCTGGCTGAACGTCGGGTACACAGCTTGTATCAATGGGTTCAGTGGGTTGGTTGACAAACGCAACCCCCACATCTCTTGCACATTGAGACCAAAGAATGACACCATGACCAGAATTGGGAAACTCAACAATCGTGCCACTGGTTAACCCTTCAACCATGAGCGATGCCATGAAAGTGGGGGTCTGAGAGTCATAGCGCCCTTGCAGGACTAGCGTGGGAATATCGCTTTCGAGCACCTGATGGTCACTGGGGTCACCCGGCTCAACCGGCCATTGACTGCAAATGCCATAGGCGAGGCCAGCGGCGTTAAGTTTGCCGTCACCAAGGACTGGAATGTCCATGCTGTTGTAAGTTGCAAGCGTTTCTTCAGTGGTGCTAAACGCAACTTGCTCACGACAGTCTAGACTGCGAAACATGCCAGCCGTAGTACCACTATCCAAGCCAGGATAAACTTCGTCAGCCACATCTGAGAGCACCTCGTAGACATGACGAACCTCAATCTCAGACATCCGTTGTAACTCTGCTCGTAAGGACTGCCCAGCTTCTTCAGGAAAGATTTCATCCACGTAGGTGAGGAGAGTGGTGCGATCGCGCGGCAATCCAGGCTGATACCCCACCCCAATTAAATTATCCAATGCCCGAGGTTGTTCTGACTCTGGCAGAGCTTCAACCTGCTGCTTGACCTGTCGCACCCATTGACTGGAGGGTCGTTGCGTCTGAGCCAGCGCTGCTTCTGCACGAAGAATGTCGTCGGCGTCGGCTCGTAAGTCTTCGGCTCGTAAAATGATTTCTCTGACTGTGCCCACCTCGATGGGTTCGGGGGCAGGTTCAGTAAAAATCGTCCCGGTGGTGATGCCTTCGAAAGTTGTGGTAATGCCTTGCTCTAGCTCATGGATCAGACGCGGCAGATAGGGAGAAAGCCTGGGATCGGTGTTCAACTGTTCGACGAATGAGACCAGGTTTTCTGGAGTAATCGTAATTTCATCAACTTGGTCAGGACTGAATGGATCAACCGTTGTCACCGAAAGTGGAGTTTGAGCCAAGCTTTCAAACAGCGTAATGGTGCGCTCTTGTAAATTGGGATAAGCTGCATTGCAGGCTACATTTGCCTCACAGTCGTCAATCAGGTTAAACAGCACGACTTCTAAATATCTGGGAACATCCTCATATTTGTCATTTTGAGGCGGCACGGTCGAATCAAGCACCACGCTGCGAAGGCGCTCTGGATAGTCGCGCATGACTTGACTCGCGAGATAGGTGCCATAGGAAATCCCGTATAGGTTGACATCGTCGTATCCCAAGGCAGTAAACAGGTTGACCGTATCGCGCGCGTTATTCGGTGTGTTGTATTGGCTGAGGTCAGCCCCGTGGAGTTCTAAGAGCTGGGCACAGATACTGTAATAAGCTGTCGCCTGCTCGTTCGTTAAGGGTTCATCATCATCGAGACCGCTAATAAACTGCTCAAACCGATCGCTCAATTCATCACCTAGATTCGGATCTTCCAGCAAATCATCTAGCGCAATGACGGCAGGAGCACAGCCTAAGCGAGATGAAAATTTTGTCCCCCGCTGATCAAACACAACAACGTCGCGCGTTTGGCGTAGCGGTTCATAGATCACACTACGCGTTTCTAGCGCGTCAATCGTGCTGCCTCCAGGGCCACCGCGCAAATCAATAACGGGATTGGCTAAAGGGGAAAGGCTGCGGCTATGGAGAACGGCATAGGTAATCTCAACTTGGCGTCCATCGGGTTCATCGTAATTTTCTGGCACGGTGAGATAGCCGCAGGTGATGGTTTCGCCCTCAACTTCGCCGAGAGGGAGTGCCACCGGACAAGGGATTTCGGTGGTGGGGTAAATCGTTTCAGAGTCGGTTGATTGGGCAACAGCACGGGCTTGAGTGGATAAGCAGGCAGCAACTGCCAGCAGAACACCAGAGAGATTGCGACGGGTCAGTTTCATGAGTGCACGGTGGGTAGAGCAGTGATTCATCATTAGGAGCTGTAAAGGAATAACTTTTACAACTTCTTTTGTGGCGAGATTGTGTAATTCCATTCTCCATGAAACATATGAGGGGTAACACAAACTGATGCTAATTCCGTGTCAGAGACTTTGACTTT
>JBNPEG010000012.1:0-16629 GCA_051117555.1 Elainellaceae cyanobacterium
GCCGCGTCCTTCAGGGTTGACTTGACCCTTTCATCCAGTGTCAGCCCAATCCGCATTGCCCAGCCTCTTGAATGTTCACTTGGCTTCCATGATAACTGGTATCTTATTCATGAGCGAGTCCCTTAGCCGATTCTTCACGGGGCACTCAGGTCCACGCGACAGGTTTCTGCGATCGGATAGGGCCTCCTGCATCGCGATCGCCCATTAGGGGAGATTGGATTTTCTCTCTGAGCTATAATTGCTATCTCTAGGCTATAGCGATGTGCTGTCAATCATTACTCAATACTGATCGAAACTGATCGAATCATCCCCGAATCTTACTAAATACCCAACGGCTGAACAGGGTGGAATGAGTCATTTAGATACACGAGAATGGCTGCTGACGAATGGTCTCGGCGGCTTTGCGAGCGGAACAATTTGTGATGCCCATACCCGAACGTATCATGGTTGGCTGATCGCAGCGTTGAATCCACCCGGACGACGAACGCTACTGCTGGCGCGGATAGATGCCACGCTAGAGTGCCAAGACCAGACCTACGAGTTGGGAACCAACTTTTGGACAAGCGGCAAGGTCAGTCCTCTGGGACATAAGCTGCTGAAGTCGTTTCGTCTTGAACCTGTGCCCACATGGGTATGGGGAGATGACTCCTGGGAATTTTCGCGCCAGATGATCATGCCCTACGGCTTGATGGTAGATGATCCGGCGATGCCGTCCCAGGTCAATCGAGTGTTAATTCAATACCGCTATCATGGCGATACACCCGCCAATCTGACGCTAAGACTGCTGACTGGCGATCGCGACTTCCATCATCAGCAAACGGCTGCATCTGATTTGAAGTTTTCTCAAATCGTCGATGATCGGTGCATTTTGCTGCAAGCTCATCGCCACCACTGGCTAGGCACACCATGGCATCTTCGATGGACTCGAGGCGACTATCAACCCGAGGAAATGTGGTACTGGGGGTATCGGTATCCCGAAGAAACAGAACGCGGATTGAGCGACCAGGAAGATTTGTTCAGTCCGGGATATTTGACGGTATGCCTGCAACCCGGTGACGTGATTACCCTAGAAGCCTGTGTCGGATGTTCTCCCAATGCTCATCCCCCTTTACAGAATCAAACGTTTACCGACGCCATTCAAGCTGAACACGAACGACTCAATCATCAGTTTGCGCGGGTACTTCCGCGTGGGGTGATGCCATCGTCTGAGTCCAAAATCAGCTCAATCTGGCACACTCTAATTAAAGCCAGCGACCAATTTATTGCGTATCGCGCATCCACCCGTAGTGCAACCGTGATTGCTGGCTATCACTGGTTTAACGATTGGGGACGAGACACATTAATTTCACTCCCAGGATTAGCGCTCACGACCCGCCGATTTGAACTCGCGCGCGAGCTTCTGAAAACGACGTGCCACTTTTATAAAGAGGGGCTGATTCCAAATGCGTTTCCAGACAATGGGGCAAAACCTCTCTACAACGGAATCGATGTCGCCCTCTGGTGGATTGAAACGTTGGGTCTATATTGGGAGGCAACGCAAGACTGGTCGTTTTTACAGGCGCATTACCCTGTGGTGCAAAATATCTATAAAGCTCTCACAGCCGGAACGATTTATAATATTCGGGTCGATGCGTTCGACGGGCTGATTACATGGGAAGCCCCGGGTATGGCGCTCACCTGGATGGACACGGTGGTTGAGGGGCAGCCTGTTACGCCGCGACAAGGCAAAGCAATTGAAATCAATGCCCTGTGGTACTCTGCTCTATGCTGGGCACAGCAATGGGCAAGCTCAGAGTGGATGCAACACGCTATGCCTGATCAAGCCGCCTCATTAAGCAAACAGGCTCAGCGCTATGCCCATCAGGCACAACAGGTAAGAGTGTCACTCCAAAAATTCTGGAATTCAGAGCGGGGATATTTTTACGATGTCATCGAGCCTGACGATCGCCCCGATCCCACCATTCGTCCTAATGCGGTGCTAGCACTCTCCCTCAAGCACAGTGGTTTCCCAAGACCTCAAGCTCAAAGCGTGTTGCGAGTCGCGCGCGATCGCCTCTTGACCCCCTATGGTTTGCGGTCGTTAGATCCGCACGATCCGCGCTATCAGGGACGTTATGCGGGCGATATCTGGCAGCGCGATCGCACTTACCATCAAGGCACCGTCTGGACGTGGCTGATTGGCCCCTTTATACGAGCATGGGAGCAATGCTGTTTTAATGAACCCTGTCCATTTGATTGGACTCCGCTTCTCGACCACTTTGAACATCAGGCAGGGCTCGGATCTATGTCAGAAATTTTTGATGGAGACCCACCTCATCTGCCGCAAGGAGCGATCGCTCAAGCGTGGACGGTTGCGGAAGTGATCCGCCATTTTCCACAAAATCAGAAATCGGACTAGCCAATTACGTCAATCCATCGCACAATAAGAATAATTATGAGAGCAAGTTATAAATCTTTAAGGAGAGGTCTTAGCATGGACTTTGATCTTCGTTTGCTCGTTGTTCTTCTGCCGATTATCCTAGCGGGAAGCTGGGCAGTCTATAACATCGGTCAAGCTGCTATCCGGCAAATCCAAGGATTCTTGGATAAGCAGGCTTAGAGCAGAAAGAGATTTCGCAAGAGATTTCGCAAGAGCTATGAGGGGTAGCGAGTCGGTAAATTTTACTGACCTGCTATCCCTCGTGCGCTTAGAAACTCCAAGTAATGAGCCAAATCGACCCAGTAGATTCTACAGTTGAGAGGTTGACGCTTAACTACGACGCCTAACTACACTGGCCTACATCTCGCCGCCCGCTTCCTCGATGATCGCAGAGTTGCGGATCGCTAAACGATGAAAATTGATAACTCGATTCGGTATTAAGCTGAACATGAACTAAGGGCGTAACGCTTAGCGCTAGCGCGGTGCAAATGAAAGCAGCAAAAGTCAACATAGAAATGGCTGTGTCAAATGGTCACATTTCCGAATACAGCCACGACTGCCGACAATCAGGAAATTCTGATAGAAGAAATTGACTCTTGCCTTCTCGGCTTACGGTTTAATCAACTACGGTCTAATCAATATCGAGCATCAATATCGAGCTTGTCTGCCAATATCCAGCCTCCAGCCCGGTTGAGATTGCCCCATATCGTCAAACGCTGAGAATCGGGCAATGTTTGAAGCTGTCGATGAACAACGGGATCAAGCGTTACTACATCTAGGATCAAGGCTGAACTATCTGATTTGGCCGTTGACTTGGCTAGCGTGAGGGTGTATTGATTCGTGTCATGGCGATTGAAGAGTCCTGAGAATTTGCCGTCAAATTCGGTACTAGGGTATTTCAATCTGACGTTGCTAGGTTCGATTGCTCCATCATCATTGCCATCCATTGGATAGTGGTCTGGATGGTCTAGATAGTAGCGCTGGCGATCGCCCCAGTTAGATGAATTCGGGAGCCCATTGAGTAGAGGAATCACGGCGGCTGGAGCAGTTGCATCACAGAGTAACGCCTCTTGCAGACGTCGAACGGGGAGTTGTCGGGGTTCACAGAGTTGCTCAACACATAGCGCCGCCGCCATGCCCGCCGCCTGACCAATCCCCAACACGATTGGTTGTAGTCGGGTCGATCCGTTGGCAATGTGCGACACCGAGATATTTTTTTCGCAAACGAGCAACCCATCCATTGATGTTGGAATCAGGCAGCGATAGGGAATCGCAAACGGAGTGCCCGTCCAGCGTCCGCCCCAGCGCATCGACTTGGGCTTGAGCGTTAATAATTCGCTGAGTGGCCTCGGATAGTGGTGGTCATTTGCATAATTGCCAAAGGCGATCGCCTCAACTTTTCCCTGCTCATCAAGAGGCAAGGCGGCGACGCATCCCTCCGGCATCGGCAGAATATCGCGCTCGGTCACGGTGGTTAGGCCACACAGCCGCCGACTTTCACGATAGTAAGGATGCAGGGCAAATGCGCCGCCTCCCAGCCCGTTTGGCATCCAGGGAAAGACATCGTCGGCTAAGCCGTAACGATGACCCAAGTGAGTTTGAATGTATCGGGCAAAATTTTGGCTGTGCCAGCGGGCATCGCGTAAAAATTCATGGCGGGCGGCGTCGGAGATCACTAGCCTTTCTAACTTTTCACCATAATCGTTTCCCTGTTGGGGCCAGTTAATCATGAAGCGATCGCCCGGCAGCCGCCCATAGTTTAAAAATGACTCAGCTCCGTAGGAGTCCCATGCTCCAACGAAGTGATCTTCATTATTGCCAGGAGCAACTGGAATTTCAGGTGCAGACTGATCAGCTCCAAAATCTTGAAGCACAACTACCCAGGTCGGAGCCTGTACCGGATATCGCTGAGTTAACTCATTCGCCGCGATTGGAGCGCTTGGCTCGTGCCATTCGGATTGCCATTCCCATCCCCAGCGATGGGGCACATCTGCTAATGCCAACAGATCGCCTAATTCGGTTGCATCTAAAACGACCTGGGCTCGAATGGTGAGGTGAGATGAGGAATTAGAAACGTGAACTCCAGTCAGGCGATCGCCCTGGGTCTCGACTCCCACTGGACTATAACCCGATATCCAATGAAGGGTATGACACTCCTTGACCCAATCTTCAAAAATCTGGGCACCTATGCGGGGATCATAGGTAAAAAAGCTCACCCAGGCGTGATTGAGTCCTCCGGATTGGCGATGCCGGAGTTCTTGAAGAAATGCTCCCCAAATTCCTGTCTGAAAGGCTGCTAACTCATTGCCGTCGGGGGCGCTTACGCCTGCCGAGGTGAGCATCCCTCCCAGCCACGAAAATTCACTGACAAGTATTGTGTTTGCGCCTCGTCGAGCTGATTGAATCGCTGCGGCTGTTCCGCCCGTGCCTCCGCCGATGACCAAAACCTCAGTTGTAAGAATCTCCGTGTTGCCCGTATTGAATGACATATTGAATGGTTAACACTGAATTATGAGTCTACCGGAACAGCCGATGTGAATCACAGATCCGCGATCGCCACTATGCCTTCAGCATTTAGCAGAGCCGTAGGGTGCTGTATAGCCTTTCAGGCATGGCTACGCTAAAGCATCAGCGCAACGCACCAATCATAGGTTATTTTTTAACACGCCCTAAGCCTTCAGCAGTTAGCGTTTAGCACTCAATATTCAAGATTCGACAGGCTCGGACGTTCTTGTCTCGGACGTTCTTGTCTCGGACGTTCTTGTCTCGGACGTTCTTAACAATAGGGCGTAACGTCTTCACCACAATCATCTGCGAGATAGGATAACGCGCGGAATCGCAAGCCAACCATTTGCTCGTATAAGGGATTGAGCTTACACAATGGCGGAATGTGAACGACTTTTTTGCTAAATAAGGTGACATCTCGCTCAAATGGGCATTGAGGCGGAATCATCTTACATAAAAACCGAGCCACGCTGGGATCATGGATTTCAAGCTGATCTAGCCATTCTTTCACTGGGCGCAATGGCTTGACCGACTTGGGCTGACTCGGGATTTGATGGGGATATGTCGAATCGGGTGCAGATGACGCGTCGGCGGCGTCGTAGTCTTGAATGGTCGTGCGAAGTGACTCCAATACGGCAGGCTGTTGTCCTAACGCATTGCAGAATTTTTGTAGCAGTTGATCTTCAGATGGAGAATAGACGCCATCTGCGATCGCCACCATGACAGCCGTTCGGAGAAAATTTTCAGCCGTGCTCGCATCATTTCCCAAGACATTAGCTAATTCATTGGGATCAACCGCCTCCAACGAATCGATGTTAATATCTGGAGCGAGTTGTTCTTGGGTCAGGCTTTCAATCAGCTTCTGTTCATCTGGGTCAAAATGCCCATCTGCCCAGGCAACGGCTGATAATCCTCGCAGCCACACCGATACCTGCTCACGACTGTAGGGAGTTTGGGTCGTCGTACTAGTCATAAAATTCTCAATTGAACTCAGTCTTTAGAACTCAGTCTTTACGTCTTTAACCAAAGTTCCACCTTATCTTAGCTCTGTAATTACAAATAACCAGTGTTGTTCGTGACACGATCTAAGCTGTCCTTAAAAAAGATAAAAACGTGGCCAGGACTTAGCAATCATGACAGGCCAATTTATGGCACCATGTCACCCACACCATTTAAGACGTAGTGCGGACGGTAGGCAAACTCGTTAAGGTCGTCGAGATTCGTGACCCCGCTGAGAACGAGCACTGTCTCAATCTCTGATTCGATGCCTGCGATAATGTCGGTATCCATGCGATCGCCAATGATTGCAGTCTCTTCGCGGGTGCATCCCAGCTTTTTGAGAGCGTTGCGCATCATCAGAGGATTGGGTTTCCCAATAAAGTAGGCTTTTGAGCCCGTCGTGAGTTCGAGGGGTGAAATCAGCGCCCCAGTCGCTGGGACAATGCCTTTTTCAGATGGGCCTGTCAGGTCTGGATTTGTCCCAATCAGCTTGGCTCCACTGCGGATTAAATAACAGGCATGTTCTAATTTCTCAAAGCTATAGCCCCGTGTTTCACCGACTACCACGTAATCTGGAGAGGTATCATTCATTGAAAATCCAGCTTCATAGAGCGCATTGATAACGCCGGCTTCACCGATGACAAATGCACTCCCACCAGGGGCTTGCTGCGCTAAAAATGCGGCTGTCGCTAACGCACTCGTATAGAAATTGTCTTCCGGGACTTCGACGCCTAATCGACGCAGTTTTTCTTTGAGTTCGCGGGGCGATCGCTCGCTGCTGTTGGTGAGAAACAAAAATCGTTTCTGTTCTGCTTTGAGCCAATCTAAAAATTCTGAAACACCGGGCAGCAATCGATTGCCATGATAAATGACCCCATCCATATCGCAGATAAAGGCGTTGCGATCGCGCAACAAATCGAGCGAAGCTTCAGATTCAATCAGCATAAGCCGCTTAGATAAGGTTAACCAACCAGGATTATAAGCGCTCTTACTCAGAGCGGCTGTTTATCAGCTCCGATTAACCACCGTGAGCGCCAACTCAATCCCTGATTTTAGTAGTCGTCTAGAAACTTTGTGCAAAGCACCTTGACCTTGAGTCGTAAGCGATTCAAAGGGCATCCCAAACCTATCTAACATGGAGTGAAGCCCTTCATCATCTGTCACAATAGCTGTCACAATAGATAGAATAGTTGGATGTATCGTTCAAACCGTATGACTTGGAGATTGTTCGTCGTTGGATTTCTAATATGCCTCACCTGGTTCGGGGCGCTTCCAGCGCAGGCTGAAGTGATTATGCCGATGTCGTTTAGCAACGCAGAACTGAAGGGGCAAGACTTTTCAGGCGAGGATTTGCGTGCGTCAGAATTTTCTAACGCAAATTTGGAGCGCGCCAATTTTCGCAATGCTAATCTTCAGGGTGCAATTTTTAGCGCGTCGGTGATGACCATGACTGACTTTGAGGGGGCTGACCTCACCAATGCGATGGTCGACCAATCAAAATTCTTGAAAGCCAATCTGAAGGATGTCGTTTTGGTTGATACGATTTTGCTAGGCTCAACCTTTGAAGAGACAGATATTACCGGGGCTGATTTCTCGGGAGCGATTTTAGACAAGATTCAGATTAGAGAATTATGTCAGAACGCGGATGGAGTTAATTCAAAAACGGACGTTTTGACCCGTGAGTCGTTGGGATGTCGCTAGTGGGGTGATTACGATGCTCCGTCGAGTCGGGGTGATTGGAGGCGGACAACTTGCGGCGATGATGGGAGGCGGGGCTCAAAGGTTAGGCGTTGACCTGATCGTTCAAACTCCCCAGGCAATTGATCCGGCAGTGGCGATCGCCAGTGAAACCATCCTAGCCCCTGTCGATGATGCAGATGCGACGGCTCGACTGGCGGAGCGATGCGATCTAATCACCTTCGAAAATGAATTCATTAATCTAGACGCCCTCCGTCCCCTTGAAAAGGCTGGCGTGCAATTTTATCCACGACTCGATTCATTGGCTCCATTACTGGATAAGTACGATCAGCGCTCGTATTTGAAAAACTTAGGACTTCCAACGCCTCAATTTATCGCCATCAACAAGCGCAATTTAGAGGAGCCAGAAACTCTCTCAACTGCTATTCCATTCAAATTTCCGGTTGTACTAAAGGCGCGTCGCCACGGATATGACGGGCAAGGCACCTTTATTGTGAAGAGTTTGGATGATTTGAACTCTGTCATTCGTCAGTCTGGGGTTGATTCTTGGCTACTTGAAGAATTTATACCGTTTGAGCGAGAGCTTGCGGTGATGGTGGCTCGTTCAGGAACAGGGGAAATCGTGGTATACCCCGTCGTTGAGACTCAACAAGAAAATCAGGTGTGTCGGCGGGTGTTTGTGTTGAATGATATCGATCCGTCGGTGAGTGCTGAGGTGGGTGCGATCGCCCGAACCTTGATGGATAGCCTACAGGTGACTGGTATTTTTGGCATCGAGCTATTTTTAACTCAAAGCGGGGATGTCTTGGTCAACGAAATTGCGCCGCGCACTCATAATTCAGGACACTATACGCTCGATGCCTGTGCGACCTCTCAATTTGAGCAACATCTCCGAGCAGTCTGTCACCTATCGCTAGGTCACCCTCATTTACGATGTCAGGCAGCCGTAATGGTCAACCTGTTGGGGTATGAATACGCTAATCAGGACTACGCCCATCAACGTCAGCAGTTGGCAATGTTGCCCCAGACCTTTGTGCATTGGTATGGAAAGACCGAATCTCGCCCTGGGCGAAAGCTCGGTCATGTGACGGCTTTATTAGATGAACCCGCCATCGAACTACAGCGATCGCAGGCCGTTGAGATCGCCCAGAAAATCGAGAAGATTTGGTATCCCTAACGTCGCCGCACTCAGAAAAGAAGCAATTCAGCGAAAGGTAACAGAAATTCTGATTTTTTACTCTCCGAGGATTATCTCTTATGTCCTCATCGTCGATATGGGTTGAGACTGGTTCTCCGATATCGAAGCAGTCGGCAACGGAATGGGTAAAAGCTTTACCGCACAGGCTTTCAACTCGGGCTGTATTGAGTCGGGGCAGGCATCTGGATGGGTTAGCGCATTAACCTCTGTCTGATTCCCCCACAATGATCCCCAATGCATTGGCATGAAGACGGTGCCAGGGGCGATCGCCGTTGTGATTTTGATTGGCAGATGCGCATATCCTCGGCGCGATCGCACTTCAATCCGTTGTTGGTCAACTAAATCGAGCTTCTTAGCATCTTTGGGGTGAACCTCTAGAAAAGGGGCTGGATGCATTTTGCGAATTTTTTCAATGCGTCCGGTGCGGGTTTGAGTGTGCCAGTGCCCATAGAGTCTGCCTGTTGTGAGCACGAGGGGATAGTCGGGATTGGGCGGTTCGGCTAATCCGTTTGAATGGTAGGCCGAAAATCGAGCGCGCCCGTCTGACGTATGAAAGCGGAGATCAGTATAGAGGCGTTTGGAATGATATGAGAGATCTGAGCGAGACGAGGATGAAGGAGCGTCACGATTTGCGATTTCCTGATTAGACGAGGCATGTGAATCTGGATTCTCCCGATCAGGGCAGGGCCACTGGATGGGGCCATCGTGCCGGAGGCGATCGTGGCTGATGCCCGTCATATCACAGGGGCGATCGCGCGTGAGTTCGACAAATTCAGCATGAACCTCAGCAGCATGGTTGAAATTAAACCGGTGCTCAAAGCCGAGTCGTCGCCCTACTTCTGCAAAGATTTCCCAGTCTGCTTTGGCTTGACCCGGAGGGGTGCGAAATGCAGGGCAGAGGGTTACAACTCGTTCCGAATTGGTCATCGTTCCAGTTTTTTCGCTCCACTGGGCAGCCGGCAGCAGCACATGCGCGTAGGTTGCAGTTTCAGTTGGATAGTAGGCGTCTTGATAGACCGTAAGAGGAGATTTAAGCAGAGCCGCTTTCGTGCGTTCTAAATCAGGCATGCTCACTGCCGGATTGGTGGCAGCAATCCAAAGTAGCCCGACTTCACCCTGCTCAAGTCCGGTGATCATGCTCCAGGCGTCGCGTCCAGCATGAGGGGAGATGCTGCCCTCCGGCATTCCCCAAAGTCGCTCAAGTTCAGCCCGGTGGTTTGGATTTTTGACGACGCGATATCCCGGTAGGATGTGGGACAGTCCTCCGGCTTCTCGCCCCCCCATCGCATTGGGCTGCCCGGTCAACGAAAATGGCCCAGCCCCCGGCTTGCCAATATTTCCCGTCATCAGGTGCAGGTTGATAAGGGTTCTGACTTTCGCCGTCCCTTCTGATGATTGGTTGATGCCCATTGACCAGAGCGACAACACCCGCTCTGATTTGCCCCAATACCGAGCCGCTAGTTCGAGTTCATCAATGCGAATTCCACAGCGCCGAGCCACAAGCTCAGGCGGATACTGGCGAATCACATCCGCGAATTCTGGAAATCCTTGAGTACATTCATCAATAAAGGGTGCATTAATGTATCCCCAGCGCATCAGCAGGTGAGCAATGCCGTTGAGTAAATCAATATCGGTGCCTGGACGAATTGCTAAATGCAAATCGGCTGCATCTGCGGTTGGAGTGCGGCGCGGATCTACCACAATCATTTTGACGTGGCGATTTTTCTTATGATGCTTTCGGAGGCGATTGAAAATAATCGGATGGCATTCAGCCGTGTTGGTACCGATTAGAAATGCACAGTCTGTGATGTCGAGATCGTCATAACAGCAGGGAGGACCATCTGCCCCAAAACTTTGAATATATCCTGCAACTGCGGACGACATGCACAGCCGAGAATTAGCGTCAAAATTATTGGTGCCCAAACAGCCTTTCATCAGCTTTTGAGCAACATAGTAGTCTTCGGTTTGAAACTGCCCCGATCCGTACATGCAAATAGAATCTGCGCCCTGAGTCAATCGCGCAGTTTGAACACCGCTCACAATGCGCTCAAATGCGTCATCCCAACTAACCCGTCGAAACGGTTCATCCAATGAATCACGCAGCATAGGATATTTGAGCCGATCTTTGTCGAGGGATTCACTGATTGTCGCGCCTTTGACGCAAACCTGCCCCTTGCTAGATGGGTGAGAGCGATCGCCCTGTACTTTCCAAATAGGGTTCCCTTGACTGTCTCGGTGGGTCGCTTTACCCAGTTGAGCCGGGGGAAATACGTCTAAACCGCAGCCCACACCACAGTAGGGACAAAGAGTCTTTGCAGGTTCTGTCATGAGTAATACTCCTTAACTGCACATCAGGCGATCGCACGGAATTCGTTCGGACGTATAGATTCCAGCGATGCTGCATGTTTGCACTTCTATTTCGGTTTGAGGGGATGCCTCAAACAACAGCCGCTCTTGCGGAAACACCACACGTTGAAACTGTGGAATATTGGTCATTCGAATAATCTGCAAGTAGCGACTCGGATTGAAGTAATAACACAGCGTTTGACTTGATTGATGATTTGAGTGTTCGCAGGATTGAATGGCGTTATTTGAGCTCATAATGTCAGATTCCAATACGTCACGCTGTGTGTTTATTTACGGTTCAGTTTTGTTTGAAGAACTAGCTTGTCTATCGAGGTAGAGTTGCCCTATTTGCTGATGCAATGCAGGGCAACTCTTTCATAGACCCGTGATGAATTCGCACCTGTTTTATTGATTTGCTAAGGTGCGATCGCCCTATTCCTCAGCAAGTGCAGGCATAACAGGCGTAGTTGCATAGCGTTCTTCGCCCTCATGATGCTCAGCAAATGAGCCTTTGGGCTCTCTAAGGAAGAAGAAACATAGGAACGATACAATCACCGCAGCTGTGCCCAACACCTGGAAGAAGATGGCATTACCGGCATCTCCACTAGGCAGTAGACTGTATAACGTCAAATACGCGACTGCTCCGACGTTTCCATATGCCCCGACATTTCCAGCAACTTGTCCAGTAATCCGTCGCTTCACCAATGGCACCATTGCAAAGGTTGACCCTTCACCCGCTTGCACAAAGAATGAACACGCCATCGTCAACAATACTGCTGCAGGCAACCACCATCCGGTCGCCACACTGCTCATGAGCAAGTAGCCAACGCCCATGCACAGGGTCAGAATTGACATTGTTTTCTTGCGGCTTCCGAGGCGATCGGAGATGAGCCCCCCGCCAGGACGGGCTGCCAAGTTCATAAATGCATAGCTAGCCGCAATCATACCTGCCGCTGGTTTGCTTAACCCAAAGGTAAGTTCAAAGAAGGCAGGAAGTATCGACACAACTGCTAATTCAGACCCGAAGTTGACGATGTAGGTCATTTCGAGCAACGCTACTTGAGAAAATGGATAGCGATCTTCTGCCGGATAGCGCTTTTTGCCGAGCAGTAGGTCTTTGTTGACTGTCCAACAATTGTAGGCCTGAAACCCATACAGCCCCACCAAGCAAACCAACGCGATGGAAAACGTAGTCGGAGTAAAGAACCCGACCTTTAATAGCCGCCATGCCAGCACCATGAGAACGCCAGTCAGCGGAATGTTCATGAGCATCAAGAACCAAAAGTCACGAACGGTGGTTACTTCGATACCGCGAGAACTATGCGGACGCTGATAGGTTCGACCTTCAGGTGTATCTTCTACGTTAAAGAAATACAGCACACCATAAAGTGCTGCGATAATGCCTGTTCCGGCGATCGCAACCCGCCAGTTCAGCAAATCTCCACCGCCACCAAATGTCAGAAATGCTGCAATCGTGGGTAGCGTAAAGGCAGCAGCGGCAGAGCCAAAGTTGCCCCATCCCCCATAGATGCCTTCGGCCAGACCGATCTCTTTCGGAGGAAACCACTCTGCCACCATTCGAATTCCAATGACAAAGCCTGCACCCACGATGCTAAGTGCCAAACGGCTAATCACCAGATGATTAAAATCTTGCGCCAGACTAAATGTAATACACGGAATCGCGGCATAGATCAGTAGGCACGAATAGGTAATCCGAGGACCAAAGCGATCGAGCAACATGCCGATAATGATTCGAGCAGGCACCGTCAGCGCAACGTTACAAATTGCCAACGTACGGATTTGTGCTTCATCTAACCCAAATTCTGCTTTTACTGCTGTCGCAAGGGGGGCCAAGTTAAACCAGACCACAAACGACAGGAAAAAGGCGAACCAGGTCATATGCAAGATCTTGTAGCGACCATGAAACGACCATATTTCTCTGAGCATTCAACTACCTTCCCTTCCATAATTAAGGTCAAAACAACACGAAAATTTCCACGCCAAATCTGGCAAACCTATGACGAACCTAGGAAAAACCTGTTCGCCAACGATTTAGCGACTCAAACCTTATCTCCAACCTCCTAGCTCTTACTCGGAGAAGATCTAGGCTTCGAAGTAGATGCGATTTATAAGCAACCCATCATCGTACTGTTACACAAGGCCACCTGTTCTCCGGAGGACCTGTCCTCCACGCCCATCCAATTCGTTGATTCATACCAATCTGTCCTTATTGAAATTTATGAATTTAGTTACTTCAGCATTGCGCCAGTTAATCATTGCTTTGGCATTGCGCCAGTTAATCATTGCTTTGGCATTGCGCCAGTTAATCATTGCTTTGGCATTGCGCCAGTTAATCATTGCTTTGGCATTGCGCCAGTTAATCATTGCTTTGGCATTGCGCCAAAGTGCTCGGTGAGCAACTCTCTCAACACTGGCTTCAAGTCATCGCAGGGAATACTCTTCATCACACGATCGCCCAACTGGGCATCTTTTCCAACTTTTCCGCCCATGTAAATATCAACAGCTTCAACTGCCTTACCATCTTTGCGAGCTTTAGTGCCCAGTAAACCAATCTCGGCGACTTGGGGTTGTCCACATGAATTAGGACATCCCGTCCAATGAATTCGCACGGATTTTGGAATGGTAAGTTCTGCTTCTAGATCCTTCACCATTGCTAGAGCACGGTTTTTAGTCTCGATCAATGCAAAGTTGCAGAACTGCGACCCGGTACAGGATACGAGCGATCGCACGAGAGGAGTTGGGCTAATTGAGAATCGTTCCTTGACTAGCGGTTCGTCAAGAAATACGCTCAACCGTGAATCGGGGATATGGGGGATGATTAGATTTTGTTCGACAGTCAGGCGAATTTCACCATTCCCATATACATCTGCCAATCGAGCCAATTCAAACATGTCAGGAGCATAGAGACGCCCGATGGGAATCAGTAGCCCGACGTAGTTTAACCCAGCCTGCTTTTGTCGATGTACCCCCACATGGTCGCGCTTATCCCAGTCGATTTCATCCTCATCAGAAGCCGTGAGCAGCTCATAGCCAAATTGCTTCTCGACCTCCGCTCGAAAGACGTCGATACCCCATTCTTCAATAAGCCACATCAGCCGAGATTTCTGACGATTGGAGCGTAAGCCCTGATCTCGATATACTTCCAAAATGGCGCGGCACAGTGCAACGACATCCTTATTCGGAGGCACCCATGCATTTAATGGAATAGCCGCCGCACATCGCTTTGCCGAGAAAAAACCACCCACCAGCACATTAAAGCCTAGTTCATCCCCTCGATATGCTGGGACAAAAGCAATGTCGTTAATCTCGGCATGAACAGAGTTATCGCGCCCGCCTTCAATCGCGATATTGAACTTACGCGGCAAATTTGTAAATTCTGGATTTCCTTCACCGGTATTGGTGATCATGTCTTGGACATCTTTCACCAATTGACGGGTATCAATCAGCTCGTCCGCGTCTAGCCCGGCAACTGGAGACCCTGTGATGTTGCGGACGTTATCCATTCCAGACTGCACTGAGGTCATGTCTGCATCTTTCAAGCGTCGAAAAATATCGGGAATATCTTCAATCCGAATGCCTCGTAGTTGCAGGTTCTGCCGAGTCGTGATGTCGGCATTTCCATCTTCCCCATATCGCTGGACAATGTCTGCCAAAACCCGCATTTGGTGACTGGTTAGCACCCCATTCGGCATCCGCATTCGCAGCATAAATTTGCCAGGAGTGACCGGACGAAAAAACACGCCGAGCCATTTCAAACGCTGATTTCGATCGGTCTCATCGATCGCTTCCCAGCCAATCTGGGCGAAGTGATCAAGCTCCTGTTTAACAGCTAGACCATCCTTTTCGGCCTTAAACTTTTCAAACTTATTGAGCTTTGCTGTGGATTGAGTTGCTGCATCAGTCACGGGAATACTCTCTTTTGCGTCAACTTAATTAAATCGTTTGAATCTCGGCAAAGTAATAAATCCAATCAATTCAAATAGGTATTCTAAATACCCTTGAATATGGATTTGACTTGTTGTTCATTATGAAAAAAAACACACATAAATTCGTATGAATTGATACAAATCAAATCGATTGATGATTAATATGCATACCCAAAATGCAATTTCAGCATGACTAATCTGTGGATTAAAGATCAGATATAGCCATACGCTCTCGCATATCGCCTGGATGATGCGTCAGCCCCACCATGCTGCGATCAACTCTTATATGTCAAACGAGCGGGGCAGAAAGCCGGAATGGAGTATTGCTGGCACCGTTGCGACTAATGTGACCTGACCCTCATCATCAACATTTCATCCTTGAGCTTCCACAATTTGAGTGCGATCGCCCGATGTTGCGCCAAGTTTAATCAGCGTGGCAATCGTCTCTTCGCTCAGTCCCTGAACGCCAGTAATATTCATTCCTTCATATAATCCTTCTGCTTTCAGGGTTTGGTGTAATTCTCCAGTTTCGACATCCCAAATTTTGATCGTTTCGTCGGCACTGCCGCTCACCAGATAGCGACCGTCAAGAGTAAATTTGAGAGAGAGTACTTGCTCCGTATGTCCCAAAAAGGTATTTAGAATTTTGCCTGTTTCAAACTGCCAAAGATGGATTAAATTGTCTTGGCCGCCTGAGGCAAAATACTTCCCGTCCGGACTGAATATAACTTTGCGAATCCGCTGGTTATGCCCGTTATACGTTTTTATCAGTGAACCCGTATTCACATCCCAAAGCTTCAGAGTATTACCCACCGCTGTCAGGAAGCACGTGCCATCAGGATGAAAACTCGCTCCCCAGACCCACGTATCAAAATCTTCCCAGGTGCGCAAACACTCGCCTGTGCGAACGTTCCAAAGTTTCACCATCAAATCTTGACCCGCACTCACCAGCATTGAGCCGTTGGGGCTAAAGTCTGCAAACCGCACCCAGTCTTGATGACCGTGCAGCGCGTGGAGCAGTTTTCCATTGGCAACATCCCATAAGCGTACAGAGTAATCACCGTTGCTGCTAGCCAGGATGGTGTTGTCTGGACTGAATTGGAGATACAGTACTTGGCTCGTATGTCCCTTTAGAATCTTGATGGGTTTGCCACTGCTAGTCTGCCAAATGATGACAGATTGACTCGTTCCGCCACTGGCAATCAGGCTGCAATCGTCGTTGCAAGCCACGGCTAGCACCCAGTTGGGGTGTCCCCTGAGCGTTTGCAGACAGGTGCCCGTGGTCATATCCCAAATGCGCACAGTGCGATCGCCCCCGCCACTCACGAGTTTTGTGCCATCTTTATTAATATCAACTGCCCAAATCCAGTTGCTATATCCCGACCACGTCCTCAACAAATGCCCAGTGCAGACATCCCATAGCTTAATAGTATAGTCTGTACATCCTGACAGTAAGGTTTGTCCATCTGGACTAAACTGGAGGGCGCGAATCCAATCGCTATGGGCTTGCAGCGTGT
>JBNPEG010000025.1:0-16604 GCA_051117555.1 Elainellaceae cyanobacterium
ATGTTTTAACTCCTCGCTACTTTCCGAAATTTCTAATCGGTAGACCCCTGCCATGGATATATGCCAAACTCTGCTCCTTCATAATTGCAGAATCTGTAGCCTCAACCAAGAGAATTGGTATAATACCAAATCCGAATTCAATAGCCTCATTAAAAAAAAACCAACACCCGCAATGGTTTCGTTGGGTTACGCTAGCGCTTGGGCGAAGCCATGCCCGAAGGGCTTTACCCAATCTACCGCTTTGTCAGTCCTGTCATATTTATTTCCTGGCAAAAAACTCACTAAATCTTCATCTTTATGTAATGTTTACTATCTTTAACGTTCCTTGAACAAAGCTTAATGGTGTCTTTAATGAAGTCATTGAGTCTAGGTATGGTCACTGAAATTTCAAAGACTGTCTGTTCACAAATCACACATTTCCTAACTCATGGCACCCATTACACTTCAAATTCTGCATGCTGCGGACCAGGAAGCAGGACTTCCTGCAATTCAAGATGCAGTAAATTTCTCTGCCGTTATCGAAGGATTGGCAGATGATTATGACAACACCTTGAGACTGTCCTCCGGAGACATTTATATCCCAGGTCCATTCTTTAATGCGAGCGCGGATCTTTATGGCGAACCCGGAATTGGCGACATCCCAATCAACAATGCTTTGGGATTTCAGGCTGTCGCCTTTGGCAACCACGAGTTTGACTTGGGAACAGAAACTATCAGCACGCTACTGCGAGCCAATCCAGACATCATAGGTCCAGGAATTGGTGAAGGCGGCTACGCAGGAACCGCGTTTCCCTATCTCAGCTCTAACTTAGATTTCAGCGCCGACCCCAATCTCGCTGATTTGGTGGTTCCTGGAGGCGGTGAGCCGATACCCAACAGCATCTCTGACAGCATCGTTCTGGAGGTGGGTGGAGAGCGGGTTGGTATCGTCGGGGCAACCACACCCTTACTACCCTCGATTGCCTCGCCCGGTGATGTGGGCGTTTTTCCAACCGATCCAGATGACTTCGCCGCCCTTGCTGCTGAGATCCAAGAGTCAGTTGATGCCCTCACGGATACGGGTATCAATAAAGTCATTCTATTAGCACACTTCCAGCAACTTAGCATCGAGCAAGAGGTAGCAGCTTTACTCGATGATGTAGATGTAGTCATTGCCGGCGGATCTAACACGCTGCTAGCCAATCCAGACGATTCATTGCGGGCTGGCGACACAATTGAGGGCCCCTATCCGATCGAAGTCGATTCTAATGGAGAAACGGTCTACGTCATCAATACTGACGGCAATTATCGATATGTGGGACGTTTAGCCGCAGAATTCGATGAGAATGGCGTTATTACCAGCATTTTGGACGATAGCGGCGCGTTTGCCACCGATGACGCAGGGGTCGATCGTGTCTATGGCGAGGATGTTGACCCACGAGAGTTCGCAGATCCCACCATTGTTGAAGTGACCGATGCGATCGCCGATGTGGTAATTGAAAGAGATGGCAACACCTTTGGCAGCACGACTGTATTTCTCAACGGCACCCGGGGAGACGTGCGGACTCAGGAAACCAACTTGGGGAACCTGACCGCTGATGCCAATCTGTTCACAGCACAGCAGTATGACTCTACTGTGACCGTTTCCATTAAGAATGGAGGCGGTATCCGCGACAATATCGGTCAGGCCATCGTTCCGCCAGGCGGCACGGGTGGATTAGAGTTGTCGCCACCGCCTGCCAATCCACTGGCAGGAAAGGAAGAAGGCGAAATATCTCAACTCGACATCGAAAACTCGCTGCGATTTAACAATGAATTGACCTTGCTGACCGTCACGGCGGAGGAATTGGAGTACTTGTTAGAGCATGGCGTTGCTGCAACTGAGCCGGGCGCAACTCCGGGGCAGTTTCCCCAAGTGGGTGGATTTGCGTTTAGCGTTGATGCGACCCAGCAGGCGATCGCCTTCGACGACATGGGCAATGTCCTCACCGATGGCGAACGGATTCAAAGCCTAGCGATTCTCAACGACGATGGAACGGTGGCCGATATCATCGTGGATGACGGTGAACTTCAGGGCGATCCAGACCGCGAAATTCGTCTAGTGACACTCAACTTCCTTGCTGGTGGTGGCGATGGCTATCCGTTTGACGTCTTTGGTGAAAATCGGCTTGACTTGGTTGGGCAGCCGTTACCTAATGGCGCGCCTGATGTTGCCAATTTTACAGAGGATGGATCAGAGCAAGATGCGCTTGCCGAATATCTGGTGGCAAACTTCTCAGACACTCCATTTTCTGTGGAAGATACTCCCCCTGAGGAAGACACTCGCATCCAAAACCTGGCAGTTCGTGAGGACACAATTCTCGGTGACGATGGTGAACCCGGCACGGGCGATGGGTCAACCACCGACGGAGATGACGACATCACGGGTGGAGACGACAATGATGATCTAACGGGCGATCCGATTCGGAGCCGTAGCGGTGGTAATGATGTCATTGAGGGCGGTGCTGGCGACGACCAGCTTGCCGGAGGACCTGGCGACGATCAGCTCTTTGGCGGTGACGGCAACGATGAACTCAGCGGTGGCGCTGGCAGTGATTTATTAGACGGGGGTGCAGGCAAAAATATCCTGTCTGGTGGCGATGGTGCAGACACCTTCGTGATCAGCGTTCCCAGCGTCACGATTGGCGACTTCTCGATCGGGTTTGACGCATCTCGCGCTTCTGATACCGCGAGCGGGTTCTTTATCGAAGACACGGTTGGCGGACTGGGCATTTTGTTTGATTTGAGTGTGCCGGGTGAGTTGAGCATCACTGACAGTGAGCTAACTCTTGCGGATGCAGACCTGCTGCTCTCGTCCGAATTTGCAGGCATCTTAGGTATTTCTGACCTGACAGGTGCCGATGTTGGGGATGCCCGAACCGATGCAGACGTGTTTCCCATTGATTCAGCCGTTCAAGTTGAATCGGGAGTCACCAGCGTCTTCTTAGATCTACCCCTCTTGGAAGAGGTCGCAGGACTTGTCTTATCAAGCGCTGACAGTGAAGCTGAGCCTTTCTCGGATGATTTTCAGGTTGGTTTTGACATCACCGGAGAAACGGACTTGACCCTGAATGCAGACCTTAGCCTCATCGAAGGAAGCATCGAACATTCAGGCACGCTGACCCTGCTCACGTTGGGAACGGGCGAGGGAACGGATGTGATTCGTGATTTTGAGTTAGGCGACGACTTGATTAGCTTGGGTAGCGGTCTGGCTTTTGATCAACTATCTCTTGCTCAAAATCGTAATGATACGCTAATCAGCGTCGGCGATGAGGCGATCGCCCGGGTTGTGGGTGTGACTCCAAACGAGCTATCCGAGGCAAATTTTGTAGCTGCATAATGCCTGAGAGGTGAAACACAACCCAGGCTGTGTTTCACCTCCCGTCAGCTCAATTTTCTTGCGATGCCGATATACATAACGGAGGTGTCACGGTCTAGACTGAGCGTGAAGCCTCCGGTTTTTTTATATCGCCAATAGGCGCACGCCATCTCCAACGGAGTAGAGCCAAATAGGTTAAATCCGCTGATGTCAATGTCGATGAAACCAAGCTGCGTCAGTGTATCGATTAGGTCGTGAGGGCAAATGAATTTATGCCAGTCATGAATCCCGATAGGAATTTCGTTCAGCACATATTCCAGCAGCCCGATCATCACCATGCGAGATTTGAGCGTTCGATTGATTGTGTCAAAACAAAAGAACCCACCCGGTTTCAAGACCCGCTCGATTTCTCGCAGCGTTTGAGACACATTCATGACGTGTTCAAGCACGTCGACACATATCACGGCATCGAAGCTTTGATTGGGATAGGGCAAAGCTTCTGAATAGCCATGCTGGTAGGCGATCGCCAAATTTGACTGGCGCGCGTGAGCCGTCGCAGTTGCGATGCACGATGCCGATTGATCAATCCCCGACACGATTGCCCGCCGGGCTGCTAAAAATTCACAGGTAAATCCGCCGCCGCATCCCACGTCAAGTATTCGCAATTCCTGCCAATTTTTGATGTGGCGATCAAAATACTGAAACCGCAGTGGATTGAGCTGATGAAGCGCATAGATTTTGGCACCCTGTTCCCACCACTGGTCGGCTTGAGCATCGTAGAAGGTTAGATCATTTCGCGGCATAGATGAAACCTTAGCGTGAAGAAATGTAACAATAATACTAGTTGCTTATTGATTGATTTGTTCTCGTGCGACCTCGTGTTTCGATCATCATTCCGACTCTAAACGAATCTACATGCCTTGGGCAGACGCTACGCCACTTGTCAATTTTAGACCCGCCTGCTTGGGAGATTATTGTCGTTGATGGGGGGAGCCGCGATCGCACGGTCAGCATTGCCGACGCAGCCAATGTATCCACTGTGCTGTCAAAACAAGCTCGCCGTTCCTGTCAGATGAATCAAGGGGTTGCCGTCGCAACGGGAGAATTTTTATGTTTTCTGCATGCCGATACGTGGGTGCCCGAAGATTTGATTGCCCTCATCCACCAGACCCTCAATGACTCCACAATTGCGTGCGGAGGATTTGTGTCACTGATGACCGGCACTCGATCAACACGATGGGGCATTTCGTTACACAACTACCTCAAAACCTACTACGCACCTTTGATTTTTCGTCCACACTTGTTCTTTGGCAAAGGATTAAAAATACTGTTTGGCGATCAGGCGATGTTTTGCCGAGCAACAGAGTTTCGCGACTGCGGGGGGTTTGATCCAGATTTACCCATCATGGAAGATGCGGATCTATGCCGGAAACTCGTTCGCTATGGGCGCATTCATCTGGTGCATCGAGTGGTGCAATCCTCCGATCGGCGCGTTGCGAAGTGGGGTGCCGTCCGCGCAACGCTACTATATCTTTGGATTGGTGTGTTATGGGGAGTTGGCGTGTCGGCATCATATTTAGAACAATTTTATGATGATGTGCGCTGATTGAGGCTCAGATCGTAGGGCAAATAGCGCACGTTTACCTCATCGCCCATCGGCATGGGGGCTGTCAAATAATTTTGAATATAGTCTGGGATAGAGGGCGCAACCTGCAAAAAATCTCGGTGATACCATTTAAAGATTTTGCTGCAATACAACGTGCGATCGCGAGCCTCATAGCGAACTTTATCAGGGTTTTGAATAAATCGCTGAGCATCTTCTTCGAGCTGAGTTTGCACGGTTTCAGGCAGATACGCTTCATTGCGTAGCAGCGGACATCCAACCGCTGCACAGACCAGCGCAAAATGAATGCGAGGATCTTGAAACTGCCGTCTCAAGACGCGATGCTCGATGCGGTTGAGGCTATAGCGGCGATCGCCCAGTTGATAGATCGGATGCAGGAAAAACCAAAGAAACCCAATCCAGTTAGGAATCCCTAGTATTTTGGGGCGAATCGACGTAATAGGGTAGTGCTTTAATACCTGCTGAATGCAGAGCGCATTATAAAGGTTAATCCAAAATGCGAGTTGAGTGTTGGCATCATGACTATGAGGGTGATCGAGGTCGCGAATCTCGCTCAACCAAGCGTGCAACGTGTCTTCTGACTTTGCCTTCCAAGACTGGTAGTCAACGCGCCCACGATCATCTACATAGTGTCGCAGCAGGGAATCCCAAATTTTGAAAGCTGTCATTGCGTTAATTGATGACAACAGTACCACTATAGCCTTACGCGCTCGCGTTAGGACACTGGACGTGTGTAGACCCCGCGCACGCGCCGGTTCTACACACAAACCTAAGCCTGTAAAGCTATACCAATCCCAGATGGAACCCATTCACAAGCGATTTAGGATCGCTATATACCACTAGGATAACGAGTAGGTGTCGAGATAGAGGATAGATATGAAGGCGGGGATACGAGCGATCGCCTGGTTTGTTCTTAAGTGGCTAATCCGCATTCGGTTTCCGATCGTCAAGCGATTGACCACCACTGAGCTTGCCCATCAACTCGAATCAGACGTTGACTCAACGAATGGTCAACATCCAATATTGCTTGATGCTCGAACCTTCGAAGAATATCAGGTCAGCCACTTACCGGGCGCACGCTGGGTTGATATGAATGACCCTGTGGATTATCTGTTAGATTACGGCCAGGGCGATCGCCTCAATTCGCCATCCCCGCCGTCTGTCGTCATCTATTGCTCAATTGGCTACCGCTCAGCCCAACTGACGCAACAGCTTCAAGCGAGAGGACACAAAAACGTCGTCAATTTAGAAGGGTCTATCTTTGCATGGATCAACGAAAACCGCCCGGTTTATCGAAATGCGACCCCTGTATGTGATATCCATCCCTATCATGATGCATGGAAATGGCTACTCAACCCAAACTCTCATCCCACTACTCAAATTCCACCTTCTAGACGTCCAAATAAATAAATATGACGTGCCGAAGCACGCCTTAAGGAATTAACGAAATAAAAATACGTCTCGAAGCATCCACTATTGAAAGTCTGAGACAGCCTTATCAAACGCTGTTTTCAAATCATTCCAAGCGGCGTCAAAACCGGATTGCAGGTCTGCCCAGGCTGCTTCGCTAGACGCCTGAATTTCCTCTAGCTTCGACTGAGCTGCATCACGCTTTGCTTGCAATGACTCAAGAGAGTCTTGATACTTGAGCTTAGTATCCGCTTCGGCTTTAGCTGCTTTTGCCTTTAGTTCTTCAAGCTGAGCATTCAGCTTATCAAATTCAGCTTGCGCTTTTTGCTGATAGATTTCTTTCTTTTCATCGATAGCCATCACAGACCTCCTCTAGAAGAATAAATCAACACTATAGCGATGCTAAATCGCTTGTAAACTGTGTGTGAGCGATATGCGATCGAAGTAAGCACAGTGATGTGAACGCGGCGCGTCCCCCACCACCATTTCCCTATTGGATGTACTTGCAAACTGCTGTAGATCTAGAGATCTTCATCTAGCGTGTTGGGAGATACTTCGATTGACCCTCGGCTTCGTTGCATTTCCTGAGGAGTCAATAAATCGCTAAGCTGCTCAACATCGACACCTGCCTCCTCACATGCGTCTTGCAAGCTTTTTTCAAACGTTTCAATTTCCTCGCCGTATCCACACTGCCTAGCAGCTACAGCTTTGCCATACTTAGCGTTTGCTTTGGCGCATGATACTAATTCCACGCCTTGCAGGGGTGTTTGTGAAACCAAGATTTCAAACCTCCTCTCAAAACTGTCACGACACCGCGATGTCGCAACGATGCGATCGCGTCTTGTTACTTAATCTTAATAATCTAAACTGTGTGAAAGATATAGAGCACTTCTAAGACCATGAACTAAAATTTGCCTGAAACACATCCTCCTTAGGAAATAACATTCCATCCAAACACCAGTAAAAACTACGACTCATTTTTCTCTATAACAGTCCTAAATGATTCGTAAAAGGGAAGGGCTATAAACATGAAGAAATTTGGGTGAGGCGATCTGCTAGTTTCCCGGAGAATTCGGGCATTCTGAAGCCAGAAATTAACTCTGCCCTGTCTAGACCTGTAATTCTACGTACGAAAAAACTCTAGGAATTCAGCGGGTCACAGGTTCAACAGATGTAAATTTCTCAGAAAACAAACCTGAAATGTTGAAAGTCACTCCGAGCTCATACGTTATGAACATCAATTACACGAAACAATGGGTTACGATCGGCAGCGCTGTGGTTATGGTGACGGCTGCTAGCGGCATGGCTTTGCCCGCACAAGCAGTTCAAATTACCGCAAATATCACGGCAGATAATCATTATGGGCTCTACTATGGTCAATCAGATGGCAGTCGCTTGTCATTGGTTGGGAGAAACGAAATTGACGATATTCATGTGGCCGATACAATAGCTCCCGTTCCGTCTATATCCTGTACCGGAGTATTTAGCTGGAAGTGCCCTGAAGCATGGGAGTTTGATGCTGATCCGGGCGATTATTTGTATCTCGCTGCCTGGGACGAGGATCTAGAACAAATGTGGATAGGAGATATCCAGTTTGATGATGGCCGTTCGCTTTTATCTAACACGCGCGATTGGGAATATGCCATTGCTAGTGGAAACAATCCAGGTAGTGGGTCCCTTCCGTCACTAGCTGCCATTTCAACGGAAATTGCGAATGCGTCTTGGGCAACTCCCAAGGTTTCTGCGCCCCAGGGAACAATGCCATGGGGGACCATCGCCGGGATATCCTCGACTGCCGAATTTGTTTGGCATGATACGCTCAGCAACGACTCTGATAGCGATCGCAACTACGTTATTTTTAGAACAACGGCTCCCCTTGTGGAGGAAAGTGTTCCAGAACCGTCAGTCACGCTTGGCCTGGGGCTTGTTGCATTGGCGGGCATGCTAGTAGGAAGACGAGTCATTCTCTGACGAGCGATCGCAATCCGGCTTGCTGTAACACATCGTAGATGACATCCATCTTTCTCTCGGGTGGAACAAACACAAGGATGCCATCACGACCCCGAGTCAGCAGTACCCGATAACTATTAATGCGAAGGCGCAGCGGATCGCGTACGTTCCGCTGCCGCACCGAGCTGACCCACGCTGTGCGATTCCAGAGCAGATCATCTCCCCACCCGACAATCGGAAAATCGAGTTCTAATCCCTGACACCCGAACTCGGTTACGACGTCGTTGAACGCGCAGCATGAGAGGGAAGACGAAGGCGGATCGATATACCACGGCCCAACTTTAACTCGCTGGGTCGATTTATAGTCGTTATGAATGCCATATTGAGTCAGATTCTTGGCACGTGATGAGGCAAGCAGTCCGTAACGTTTACTAGACTGCTCTCGATAGCGATCGCCACAATAGGCTTTTGCAGCATCCAAATCACGGGTGACATAGGCATCAAACCCGTCCTCAATTAGAGAGGGCATGAGTTGAGCCGCCTGGTCAAATTCTCCCGATAGGAGATGGGCAACCCAGGTCTGCCAGTCTTTTGCGAGATGGCTCCGCAGAGACAGGGTGAGATTGAAGACTGGATTGATGTTGAGATTGGACGGAGGAACGGCTGTAAATGTATCGGCATAGTCGGAAGCACAATGCACGTTCCATTCGGATTTTGACCGTTTAAGGCCATCATTCCATTGGCCGATGCCTTCTTCTTCTCCCACATGGATTTCTTGCCCCTCCCCGATCAGCCCTACCACCATGCACCACTCCGGGATGCGGTCTGCGATCGCTAAGATGGCGCTTCCTGCTGCACTGCTGATGCCGTACTTCTCATGCATGCGATCGCGATCCCAGGCTCGTTGAGCCTCATCAAACACGATCAGATGCTCGGCGGGTGCGGTCTGACGACGAACTTCATGCTGCAAATAAAAGTTGCGGACTGCTTGCACAAACACCTTACTTTTCAAGGCGTACTGCAAGACCTGAATGAGAGGCCCGTTTCCCGACAGGAAAACGGCCTGTTTTCCGGCCTCTTGAAACGGATTTTGATAGACAGCCTGAAGCCCGATGAGAGTTTTGCCTGACCCGGGAACCCCCGTAATTAAGACCAAATGGCGTTCATGGTTGTGCTGAGCCGTCGTGATCACGCGATTGAGGTATTCAAGTAACTCTGGGATACCAGCACTTCGAGCCTGGCGGATATTGGGCAAGGGCTCATTTTCAAAAATTTGCTGCGCAGCTTGTACCACCGATGGCAGCGGCGCATACTCGGCATTAAGCCAGGCGTGGGGATCAATAGTAGACGGCTTTTCTGGCAGGGCATTCAGATAATCAGCAATATCATCTGGGTTAAGAATTTGCACCCGATCGCGCGATTCACTGTCTTGGCGTCGTCGTGTGGGCACTAAAATGGCTTGAACCGGATGCTGCTGAGAACCGCTGTGATATTCTGCCAAATCACGAGCATAGGTTGCAGTTTGATCGAGGTCAGCGGCGGATGGACTTGCTTTTTCTTTGAATTCGATTGCCAAAATTTGTCCAGATGCCAACATGACGAGATCGGGGCGGCGACCTCCCTCACGGGGCATTTCATATTCAAAAATTAGCGTCCAACTGGCGCTAGTAGGGCGGATGTTGAGAAGGCGCTGAAGCTGCGATCGCATCACGTGACGGCTATCTTTCCAAGCGTGTTGTTGGGTGCGAGCCGCTTGCTGCTGATAGAGGTGTTGATAGTTGCGATTGATTGTATCCAGCCACGTCGATTCGGGTTCATCCAGAAATCGTTGAACGGTTCCCACCCATCCGTAGTTCACCGAATGCGATTGGTTCTGACCGAACAACTTTAATTGACTTGACCTGTCATCCTTCATATGTAGCGTATGTGCCTCCTTGGGCAAACTAAGCGGTTCCCAATTTTAAGGTACTCAGGTCAGAGGGGCGGAGGTTCATTCTTTCGATAGAAATGGGGGATCATGCGATCGCTGCTGTTGTTTCTGACAATTGTATTGGGTGTGTGGGTGCAATCGGGCTATCGCTACGCATTTTTGATCCGATATGGAATTATGGTGATGCTGTTTTTTGCCTTTATCGAGGTTCAACTCAGCTTGAAAACACTGGTGAATATCCGTGCAGTCTATGTGCTTGCCATAATGCTAGTAGTAGCATGTCTATCCTTTTATTTGCTCAATTTCTTTAACTCTGACCTGGCATTGGTGGCGTTTATGACGGCGATCGCCCCTACTGCAACCGCAGCCCCCGTCGTCATTGGCTTTTTGGAGGGAGATGTCGAATATGTGACATCGGCTGTTGTCGTTACTAACTGCGCGATCGCCCTCTTGATGCCATTCTTACTTCCAAAAATTGCAGATCACGACATTTCCATCTCATCACCTGAAATCCTGGTATCAACCCTGGCAGTGGTGGTGCTGCCGCTGATCACGTCACAACTGTTAAGACGGATTAAACCTGCGATCGCCGCTTGGCTTAGGCAGTTCAAACATCTATCCTTTATTATTTGGTTGTGCATTTTATATCTAGCAAGCTCAAAAGCGGCTCACTTTATTTCATCTGAACTGTCTGCGTCATGGCAAGTCGTAGCACTGTCATCGCTGATTGCTCTGTCCTTGTGCGTGGTTCACTTTTCTCTCGGATATTGGATAGAGCAGGATGGGCTCAGGCGAGAGGTTAGCCAATCGCTAGGCCATAAAAACACCGTATTTTCAGTCTGGTTGTGTCTAACTTTCTTAAGTCCGTTTATCGCCCTTGGCCCCATGTTTTATATTGTGTTTCAAAATCTCTATAACTCCTATTTGCTCTCTAGAAATATCCAGGAGTCAGACTGATAGGGTGGAAGGCGGAAAGCGGAAGACAGAAGAAGTAGGACAGAAGAAGTAGGGTGCTGTATAGCCTTTCAGGCATGGCTATGCTAAAGTGCCAGCGTAACGCACCATTAGGGCTGCTACACGGGACCCGCCTTCAGGAGTTGAGACATCAGTCGGCGCAGGCCGACTTTGCTTGTCTAGGCGCGGTTTTAACCGCCAGCTTCCCTGCCACCAATCACCATCCCCTATCTAACCAGGTTGGCCTACTGATACATCTAGCAATTCAGCGCGCTTAGCTTCGTAAAACTGACTAGCCACATATCCAAGCGTGTAAATCAATGCAGCGTTACTCGTTGCACCGACAAATGCGCCAATACCAGGGATTAGCTCAATGATTCCAAGCCCCGTCTTTAAGGCCCCCGATCCCCCGACCGATAGCCCGAAGATGGCTAACACCTCCCCCCGACGTGCCGGGTCTTGCAGCGAAAACCCATATGCCCCGGCAATGCGATATACCATTTCAGCTTGCAGAGTCGTAACAGCAGCAATGTCTACTGCAAAGAGAGCCAGCGCCAATGGAGGAATAATATTAGTCAAAAGCCCGATACTGCCTGCTCGAAGAGAGGTTTGGACAATAATCCGATTGGCAATCTGCTCTGATGTTTCAAATGGATAGTCTTGCCGAAATTGTTCAAGCTCGCGTTGAGCTGTCTCTTGGTTTACTTGCCCCAGGGGAATCATCAGCCAATTGATGCCGGGAATCTTAGACGCAAAGCGCACTACCGGATTTTTGGCAATCGGGTCAACGACACTGCCTAATGTTTCTGTGCTTTGTTCAGCAAAGCGTTGAGCTGCACCCCTTGCATCTTCTCCAAGCTTAGTGGCTGTCTTTATGGTCGATTGAATCGCATTAGATATGTCCTGGGTCGCAGCGGGACTCAAATGTAGTGTAGTGGCGATCGCCTCGACTATCTGGCGAGCTAATACCTCTGCATTATTCTGACTACCCATAAAATTTTTGCCCAACGCACATCAACAGCATCATAGCTCCACTTTACGGGAACTCGCAGGGCAATGACCTCTACCCTGTGACAGTGATGCTTATGCTGACAGTGCTCCCCCTTCGCTGCGAATAAGTCGAGCATAGTGTCCATCTTGATTCCAGAGTGTTTCATGGGTGCCTCGCTGTACCACCTCTCCTCGCTCTAAGACAATGATTTCATCACAGTCTCGGATGGTACTCAGCCGATGCGCCACAATCAAGCACGTACATCCTCGCTGACGAAGCTGCTGGTCTATCACTTTTTCGCTTTCAGTATCCAGTGCGCTCGTTGCCTCATCCATGATTAAAATCGACGGATCATTGACCAGTGCTCTAGCAATTTCAAGACGTTGCCGCTGCCCGCCGCTGAGATTTGCGGCTCCTTCTAAGAGTTGAGCGTCATAGCCCCCCGCTATCGACAAAATAATCTCATCAATGTTGGCGTCTTGGCAGGCTCGTCGCAATGCTGCATCGGGCACGGTAGTATCCCAGAGGGTTAAATTTTCGCGTACCGTTCCTGCAAACAACAAAATATCTTGTTCAACGACGGAGATTGAATTGGTCAACACCGATCGAGGAATCTTCGCTCTAGGAATTCCGTCAAAAAGAATGTCTCCCGACCAAGGTTCGTATAGCCCTGCCACAACTTTAGCGAGAGTCGATTTTCCCGACCCACTCCCGCCCACAAGAGCAACTCGCTGACCCGGCTTGATTGACAGGCTAAAATCTTCAACCAGCGGAGCGTCTAGAGGGCTATAGCCAAAGGTAATGTGTTTGAGATCAACATATCCTTGAAGTCGAGGACTTGAGGCTTGGAATGGGGAGGATGATTGTGCAGAATTTTGAACAGACGCATGCTGTAGAAAACAGTTGTCTTGCCGATGGTCTGAATTCGCGTCTCGCTCTAGCTGCGAATCGATGTCGTTGCCCAAGACGTCATCTAAGCGTCGTAAACTGCCCTGCAATGTTTGCAGAATATTTCCAAACCGCACCAGGTTATTGACAGGCTGCTGGAAGCTTTGCATGAGAAGCTGAAACGCAACCAGCATCCCAATCGTCAGGCTACCATTGAGCACGCGCAATCCGCCGATCACCAGTAATGCCATGGTAGTGAGTGCGGTCAAAAACGATGGCAACACTCCAATAACTCGGTTGATCACTCCCAGGTCTTGCTGAGCATTAACGGCTTTGGTGTAATATCCTGCCCATCGAGCAAAGAAGTCAGATTCAACGCCTGATGCTTTTAAGGTTTCCATCCCTTGCAGACCGGCGATCGCCACGCCAGAGACTTTGCCATACTCCTGTGCGAGTCTCAGGTTGGCATCGACTCGTCGACGCGATACCCACTGCAACACAAACACGTTGATGAGCGCCAGAGCGACAACAATCAGCGTCAACACCACATCGTAGTAGAACATGGCGATCGCATAAAACACCGCCATCACCGTGCTAATCACCGTGATGGTCAGACGACCTGACAACACATCAGATACATCATTATTCAAGCGAACGCGGCTGCTAATCTCACCTGCAAACCGCTGCGCGTAGAAGCTCACTGGTAAGCGCAGCACGTGCCAGATAAATTGGCTCGACATCCCAACTGAGAGCTTAATTCGCAGATTTCGCAAATAGCGGAGCTGATATAGCGTCAAAATGCCTTGCAAGACGGCAATAAAAAACATGCCTGCTAGCACATAGGGCAGCCAGCTCAGTCGCCCACCCACCAGCACATTGTCAATAAAAATTTGACTGAGCGCAGGCAAAATCAGATTAGGCAACACCAGCAAAAAACCTGCCAAAATGCAAAATAAAAGCGCCCCCGTTGAATGTCGGAGTCGCGTCCTCAGGGCAGAAATTAGGCTAGGCTTCTGCCCACCGGGCTGAAAGGTTTCTCCGGGTTCTAGCAGTAAAACAACGCCCGTATATCCTTCATCAAATTCTTGATAGGTCACCTGCCGAGGCCCGGCAGCCGGATCGTTGAGATACACCCGATCGCGCCCAAAGCCTTCGACGACTAAGAAGTGATTAAAGTGCCAAAATACAATGAATGGGAGACGAATCTGAGGCAGACTTTCTAATGACTTCTTAAACCCCTTTGCAACCATGTCATAGTTGCGAGCTGCTTTTAGTACATTGGCAGCCGTTACACCATCTCGTGAGACTCCGCAGGCTTGACGCAACTCTGCCAGGGGGACAATCCTGCCGTAATAGCTCAACACGATTCCTAAGGCTGCCGCCCCACATTCAACGGCTTCCATTTGAAGGAGGGTGGGTGTTTTGACTCGCGCCGATTTTGCCTTAAAAGCAGTCTGTAGTGAATATAACGGGTTGATCAGCATGGTTTGAAACCCCTCAGTTCCGGTCTAAAATCAGTTCCGGTCTAAAAACGGAAAAACAATCGTAATCGGGGCTTTTTCTTCGAGGGTGACTCGGGCTGTTGCCGTAATCCCGGCTGATAGGGTCAACCCAGAGCCGCCCCGTGATGACCACCGATACCCGCTTGGGCTAGAGGGATCTTCTTCGAGTTCAACCAGCACTTCGATCACGTCGCTGTGAGATTCTGTGGCGTCTGCCGTGGGTGCTTCCCGCGCCATTTCAAGGGTCATGATGCCGGGTTTCGACACCTCCCGTACGTGTCCTAAGATACCGCCGACGCGCTCAGAGGTGGCGGTTTCAGGCACTAGGATAATGGGCATTCCAGACTGGATGCGATCGCCCTCTCCCTGATTAAAATAGGCGAGCCCGACGAGTTCGTGAGTCGATTTGGATGGATATACCAGCAAGCCTCGACCTGTTGCCGTGATTGGAATGCGCCCCAAAATGCCCCAGAGCAGTGCGAACCCCATCACCGCACCCAAGGCAACCAGCGGCAGCCAGCTTTTGGGATTAACCACTTGCATAATTTGGTCAAGCTGTTCAGGAGATGAGAGGCGTTCTAGAGATTCTTTGCGAAAGATATTGGTGTTTGGGCGATCGCTAGTCATGCCATGCTACTCCCGACCCCTAATCGCTTCATCATCCAGTTAAACCGAGCCGCTCCCTGAGATACGTGATGCAGTGCATCTAGGTCTAGCTCGTCTTCATAATCTAGGGCTTCATCCATCTGCTGGCTTGCATCAAAGGATGATTCGTCACATCCTAACCGACTCAATACCGATTGCAGACTATGGGATAACTGCATAGCTAATACTCGATAAAACCGAGCCGCAAACCCTTTGTTGTTTTGGAGATGGCTGGTCATCTGCTGACGAGAAATAGACAGCACCAGCGATTCCCGTGCAGCTCTGACAGTGATGGGCGGCAGGCGAAAGTCAAGGAACGAAATGGTGCCTGCTAGTTCTCCTCGCGTCAGATTGGAGATCGGTCGCATGGTGCTAGCAGTCTTTTCTGCACAATCAAAGCAGAGCGTCAGCGAATTGTAGTCTCCATCTGTCACTAACACGGTGAACACCCCGTCTAAGATAATATGGAGCGCATCGATAGGTTTGCCAGCTTGAATGAGCAAATACCCCGGCGGTACTTTTTCAACACGCCCCATCATCGTCATCCAATCAATATCGCTATCTCTAAATTCTCCAAAAATCAGCAGGGCATCTTGCCCTGGATGACTGCTCGCGTCTTGAATCTGCCCTGGCATTTCGAGTAGCTGCCGAAGTCGTTCTGCCATGATCAGAGCGATCGCCCGGTAGAAATGGGCACCAAACTGAATATCATGCCTCAGCTTCTCAAGAAGCGCTTGCCGAGGAATCGCCAGCACTAAGGAATCTTCGACCGCTCGGATTTCTGCAAGCGATGGGGTATCAAAAATCGGCGCTTCCCCAACGATTTCTCCCTGGGTGAGCCGCGTGATTTCTTGGCGATCGCTCGAAGCTCCAGCAGAAATCCCCAAACTTAATGCTCCGCTTAGCAGCAAATATATCGATTCAAGAGTCTCTTTAGGCTGAATGAGAATGGTGTCGGATGCTATCTCTATTCGCTGTCCATTTGCCACCATCCAATCAATATCTGAATTGCTCAACTCACGAAGTAAAACATCTGACATAGTACAACCATAGTACAACCATAGTACGACAAAGTTAGACTGCTTGATTTAGAGCATGACGAATGATTTTACTATACCGCCCCCAGTCGTTTTTTTGATTAGATTTTGCCGGGTATGTTGGATATCAAAGTATTCAATAATAATAATGCTACGTTTTATGGCTTTCTCATTTCTTTCTAAGGAAAACATGCGCCTAAATTCATAATGCATGGGAGCACGTCACTTTCTACGTAAAAAAATACTGGTCAGGAGAGAGGTCGTCATTCAGATAAGCGCAACGGTGAGCCAAAACTTGTGGAACCCGTTCCGCTTCCCAGGAAGCCCCGGCGAGCT
>JBNPEG010000006.1:0-101729 GCA_051117555.1 Elainellaceae cyanobacterium
TTTAGAAACAATAGAGAATAGGTGCTCACCTCATCGAGTCTTGCCCCTCACCCTGTCATATGAAACGATTCCCTTCAGCAGGAGTTAGTTAATGTCGAGTTCACTGATGTCTGATGCGGGTCAACGCTTAGAAAAAGCGCTTCGCTACGTGACGATTTCTCCCGATTCGATTGAGCGGTTGAAATATCCAAAGGCAAGCCTCAATGTTTCAATTCCAGTGCGCATGGATGATGGATCATTGCGAGTGTTTCAGGGGTATCGAGTGCGCTATGACGATACGCGAGGGCCGACGAAGGGGGGCGTGCGGTTTCATCCCGATGTGTCTCTCGACGAGGTGCAATCACTCGCATTTTGGATGACCTTTAAGTGTGCCGTTTTGAATCTGCCATTTGGAGGCGCGAAAGGGGGAATCACGCTTGACCCTAAATCGGTGTCGAGTGGTGAGCTAGAGCGGCTGAGCCGAGGCTATGTGAATGCGATCGCCGATTTTATCGGGCCTGATGTCGATATCTTGGCTCCCGATGTTTATACCAATCCCACGATCATGGGCTGGATGATGGAACAATACTGCATCATCCGCAGACAATCACTACCCGCTGTGGTGACAGGCAAACCCGTTGTCATGGGAGGCAGCCTCGGACGAGAAACCGCTACCGCAATGGGAGCTTTTTTTGTGATGACTACTGCCCTCGCCAAATTGGGTCAAGCCCCTGCCGATACAACCGTTGCGGTTCAAGGGTTTGGCAACGCTGGGGCGGTCGTTGCTGATTTGCTTGCCAAAGCCGGATGCCGAGTCGTGGCAGTCAGTGATTCTAAAGGTGGAATCTATGCCAAGCAGGGGTTAGACATTCGCAGCATTCGTCAGTTTAAGGAATCAAGCCGCACTATGAAAGCCGTCTACTGCAAAGAAACGGTTTGCCATGTCGTCGAGCATGATGTGATCAGTAATGAGGATCTGCTGACCCTCGACGTGGATGTATTGATTCCAGCAGCGCTAGAGAATCAAATTACGTGTCAGAATGCTGACCAGATTAAGGCGAAGTACATCTTTGAAATCGCCAATGGGCCCACGACTCCTGACGCAGACCGAATCCTAGAAGCAAACGGCATCTATGTCTTTCCTGACATTCTGGTTAATGCGGGCGGGGTGACGGTTAGCTACTTTGAATGGGTACAAAATCGCAACGGCTACTACTGGACGCTTGAAAAAGTGAATCGATATCTAGAAGAAAAGATGACCGCAGAAACGGAGCGGATCTGGGCGATCGCCCAAGATTTGTCAATCTCACTCCGTACTGCTGCTTATGTCTATGCCCTCAATCGTTTAGAAGAAGCATTTGAAGCCAAAGGTCGCAGAGTTCAATATTGAATGCCTGATTGAACGCCTGATTGAACGTCTGATTGAACGCCTGATTGAACATGTGGCGCACGCTAGCCTCAATGTTTCATCTTCACTATCACTCAAAAGAAAGCGTCCGTCAGGATGCGATTTGGGACGATATTTAAATACTTTTTGGTAGTCGCTCATTTTGGAGAATCTGTTCCAGTCAATTCGGTTTTCTAACGATTCTTTTACAAACGGAACTTTCCATCCATTATTGAGTTCTCTAATTGCAGATGAGGACGAGATTAGTCTTCTATCATCAGTCTTAACACAAGGCAAATTTCTCTTAGAGAGTGTGCTCAGATCAGAGTATTTGACTCTTGGATAATAACGGGAATTCCAACATGGATACTCATTATCGTTCATAACTCTGAAAGAAATTTGCAATGTATAGCCGTACGATCTCGCGTTAGGACATTGAACGTGTGGTGAGCCTCCGCGCCGGGGGGACTCACCACACAAACCTAAGCCCGTAGGGCTATAAAACTAATCCATGATTCATCATTAGCACTTCAAAAAGGTGAGCATTGCCCACCGTATTGTTGTTTTGAGATGAGTTGATAATCTCTTGAAATAAATTGGAGGGAAATGGAGGCGCAAACTATTAGCAGAATCGTACAGAATTTGCCACTCACTATTGCAACCTGAGGTGATCAACATGCAGTCTGATTATGATTATTCCTACCCAGTGAATACCGAGCATCCCTATACAGCCGGAGTATTTGTCAAAGTCATAAAAGGGTCATCAAAAGGGAGAGTAGGCAAAATTTCAAGTATGACCCAATCAGGAATATACTTCATTAAAAAGCAATCTGAAAATGGTGATGGCACAATTGAGACTACGCCAGAGGGTCCATTTTTGCCAGATGAGTTTGAGCTGTTACCTAAATCGAAGCTCTCACAGTAGAGAAATGATCGCTAGGGGAACAGTCTATCGTTTGCGATCGCTAATCATTTCGTCCGAAAAATTAGTCGGCAAGACGATCAATGTATTGCCTTGCCGACCCAAGACATATACGGCTTGCCCCGTGGCGATCGCCATATCTGAAACCTGACATCGAGCTTTCCAGAGCGACCCTTGATACGCCACCTCTCCGGTTCCGCCTTGAGGAATCGTATCAGAGACTTCGGCTTCGATATTGGATTGCAGCTCAGCTGACTGCTTGGGCACCATGCCGCGCATCACGACAGCCAATGAAATAGACAAAATACTCCACAGCAACAGTTGCACGGCCACAGACGGTATATTTAATGCTGCGATCGCCGTGATCAGTGCAGCCAAGCCAATTGCAGCAATGCTAGGTTCTCCTACTAACATCCCCAGCATCAAAAACATCAAGCCACCCATTAACCAGAGGGCTTGTTCTGATTGAGCAGTTGTCAAATCTTGCCAGTTCATTCCAAATGCTCTACCCCATTGAGTGACCGAAGTCATGATTGTATCAGCAACCGATCGCGAGCAAGCGATATTGGAATTTTACTCTGATGGATGACATCGAGCGATCGCACTTAGTGTCTTTTATTATGAGCGCGATCGCCGACGATACCGACCATATCGTCTGGGACGACTAAAAAACCGAGACGCCGCCAGCGGTAAGCTCAGCGGAGGAATAAACATCATCAATGGCAAATTTTCTGACAAATAATTAATGCTGGCAGTTAACATTGTCTCTCGCTGATGCTTTTTACGCTTGGGCAACGTTGGGGAAATCACTTGCTCCAGCGGGCCAGCTGCCATCTGAAACCAGTCACGAAGCTGGGGTGGAACGTCGGAATTGAGCCTTAACTTAATCGAATCAGTCGACCATGCCTGGACATAGTCCGGCGTGAGAAATGATGCATAAAGGTCAGCTTCAGGCGTATCTTGCTTAACAAACGCTAAGCTGATGCCTTGCAACATCTGACGAAGTCCGTCGGTTTCGTCTCGGCGTCTTTCTCGCAAAAACAGGCTCTGAGTCAAGGCATAGTTTAGATTGGCCGGGTCACCCGCACTCAAATGAGTGCCTCCAATCGCAGTCAGCAGAAGCTGATCAGGGTTCGTGAGTTGCGAAAATGGCAACAACTGCTGGCTGACAGCAGGTGTAATAGAATCTTCAGTTGCAGACAAAATGATCGCGGGCGTCGACATCATCGATAACCCAGACTCTCCAAAAATACGTCCCATTACCGGATTGAGCGCAATCACGCGAGATACGCGAGAATCACGGAAACTCGGCTGATTCGGAGATAGGTCGGTGGCAGTACATTGGAGCCAATCCGCCGGAGAAAGCTCAACCAAACTCCGCTCATTGCAGAATTGTTGCAAAGAGGCAATGTCTAACGTCGCACCTGCCAATGCTAGCGCCGTATACCCACCTAACGAATGCCCGATAACTGTCACCTTGTCAGTATTGAGCCGTCCCTCCAAGATGCTGGAATATCGGTTGAGGCGATCGAGTTCATCTAAGAGAAAGCTCACATCGTTGGGGCGATCAATAAATTCAGTTGCCGGGAGAATATCGCTCAATCGTCCGCTGCCAGATTCACCCAGCGTAATGCCAGCCAGCCACGCTACGTTGCTGCCAGGATGCTCTAATGCAGCAACAGTCAACCCTTGGGAGGCAAGGTGTTGAGCCAGATAGCTTAAAAATCGGCGATCGGCTCCAAAGCCATGAGAAATGACGACGAGGGGCCCCCGACTCCAGCGACTCCAATACAAGTCAACTGGAATCGTGCGATCGCGCTTTCTGTCTTTGAATTTTAGCGTTTGTTGACGGACACGCTCATACCCACGAGTGGTCGGATCAAATGCAGCATAAAAAGGGTCAGACGGAATGGTTAATTCTCGCTCTAGCGCCGAACTGAGTGCATGACTTTGCCAGTAGGGCAGATTAAGTTGAGAGACTAGGGCGATCGCTGACGTAGTATCTAGCGTAATCGTCTCATCTGGAAATGCTCGCAGAAACCCCAACAAACTTAGTCCGTTCGTATCATGAACGGCAAGCTTTAAAGCCTGCTGAATATCTTCGGGAGAGCTTTCTGGCATCGCGAGTTCTAGGGTTTCGAGCAAACGTCCGCCCTCTGTTGACCTCAACAAATCGTCAACTAGGCGATCGCTCACGTCTGGATTAAGCTGAATATGACTCCGCAACGCTTGGCGCACCTCGTCCGTCAGCACCGGTGCAAACAGTCGCAACCCCGATGGCACCTCTCCCGTTTCTGCAAAATTTTCTACATCTTCAAGGGTGATCGGCTGCTCAATAGGACCAAGCCGAAGCGTAATCCGCTCCGCTGCGGGGGTTGGTAGCGCCACACTCCAGACGGAGGCAATGCTCAATCCATATAAAATCCCCTTAAAGAGTTGCCAAGCGTGAGTCTTGGCGGGATGTTGACGACCCAGTTGCAGGGAGGAGAATTTAGAAATCACGCGGTCGAATGAACGAAACGATAGGGGGCTAGATAGACGGAACTCTCGAGGTGACTTCACAGGAACCTCACGTTGAAGCGGGGCAAACGATCATCCCAGCGGGACAAGATATTATCCCTGAGAGAATACGAAGACCGGGGCGATCCGAAAATTTATTTGAATACAGATTTGAATACAGATATGCGTATCGTGTGTTCCTATCATGTCGCTTAGTTATCACTAGAAAACAGGTATACATTTCAAATGTTTATAAAACTTGAAGTTTAGTGATGGATTGATTGAGGATTCTCCACCGCCTTATTCTGTCTGAATTATCATCTAGGCGAATCTATCGAGAGGTTAGTGGCATGGTCAGGAAGCCAGTCAATCTGTCGAGCGTTTTCTGTTAATCGAGCCTGTCGTTGTCCTAACGAGCGAGTATGCGCACAAAATAACCCCAGCGGAGTATCTAGCAGCGCGTCGACAGTTGTTTGTCGAGTCACCATACGTATACCGATAATGGGCACTTCTTTTAGTAGCCAACGACTCCATCTATGTAAATTTTCTCGAAGCGTCAACTCTCTCATAAGAGCGATGCCATGCAGTTCATACAAATAGCGATTGGATTGACCATATCGTGTCCATTGGTGACGCAACTCAGCCAGAGTCGACCGATGACGGTGTTTGACAATCGATTGATCTGCGAAACGGATCTGCCAGGCCGTTTCCTGCTGAATTCTCCAACATAAGTCGGCATCTCCTCCAGTTGTCAAATAAGGACGAAATAGACCGACCGTTTTCAGCGCTTGCCGATGAATGGCTAGATTTGCGGTCTGCCCATAGGGATAAAACGAATGGGCTAATGTGTGCTTTTGGGAGAGCGTTTCTTGGCGATCGGCATATCGCTCTAGCGCATTGCGGCTAGGAAGAGCCACGACCTCTCCGGCGACGATACCCACCATTGGCTCAGCAAAGGGACGTATCAACTGTTCGAGCCAGTCGGGTTGAGGACGACAGTCTGCGTCAGTAAATGCAATAATCTCCCCAGTAGTCGCTTTGATGCCGGTGTTTCTCGCAGCGTACGAGCTTTGAATATCGGCTTCACATAATGCACGCAGGCAAATCCCCCGATCGCGGCTGGTTTGCACGGAGTCTTCCAGCAGGGCTGACGTGCGATCGCCACTGTTATTGTCTACCAGCACATATTCAACCCGATCGGCGGGATACGTTTGATGCCATAAACACGTTAGCAGGTCAGGTAGGTCAGCTTCACCGTTATAGATCGGCACTACCACCGACACAAATGGCATCGGCATTGAGTGAGGAGTATTCAGATCAGCTTCCGAATCAACTTTTGAATCAACTAATGGCTGCCCCATACTCATCACGTGTTGATTGCGTCTCCATTATGCCTATACATTCCTGTTATAGCCCTACGGGCTCAGATTTGTGTGGTGACCCCGCGCGGCACGCGGGGTCACCACATGTTCAACGTCCTAACGTGAGAGCGTAAAGCAATATAGCCGCTCAGCATTGCGTATCTTGAATGTTTGTGTATGACGTATTCAACACATAAACCAGCCCTCATCATCATTGGCGTTATGGGACCTGGAGACGGGGCAACGGCGGATGACTGCGAGGCGGCGTATCAACTGGGTCGATCGATTGCAGACCGTGGCTGGGTGGTCTTAACAGGAGGTCGTAACGCCGGAGTCATGGATGCCGCCAATCGAGGGGCTAAGGACGCTGGCGGATTAACAATCGGGATTTTGCCAGGATGCGATCGCACCTCGATGTCTGCTGCCGTCGATATTCCCATCGTGACGGCACTGGGAAACGCTCGTAATGCGATCAATGCGCTCTCTAGCCATGTGATGATTGCCTGTGGCATTGGTGCTGGCACAGCTTCTGAAATTGCGCTGGCGCTCAAAGAACAGACGCCCGTCATTTTGCTCAACCACTCTCCAGAAACCTACAGTTTTTTTCAGCAACTTACCCGCGATCACGTTTGGATGGCGCCATCACCGGATGATGCAGTGGCGATCGCCCAACGGCTCCTTGAGCAACAAGCGTTTCAGTAGAATTCATACTGTAGAATTCATACGGTTGCATCTGGACTAAAATGCTGAGCTACCGATCGAAACCTTTGCGTCAGCATGAGCAACGATCGCGATCGCAGATAAAGCCTGTCATTGAGATGGGCAGGTAGTATGGCAAATGGCAGAAAGCTAAAAGCTGCTAATGGCTTGTTTCAGCCGTTTGGGTTATCCTAATGCATCTGTCACTTTCTATAACAGCCACTTTCTATAACAGCATTGATGTCTCCAATCTGCCTACTCCCCTCGAATCTCTATTCTTTGGGTAGATGATCTCGTTTCGATAACCGGTATTGTAATAAGGAAAGTGCTTTCCCTTTATCAATCAACTATGAATCAACGAATCAATGATTTTTAGTCAAAACTATTTATTGTCAGTGCTAGTCTTTGCACGCTAAATTCAGAGCCCGTAGGTTTTATCAAGGCTATCAAACCGCCACTCCCCAGATTAAGATTGCACGATTTGTTGGAACCGCTGCCAGAGCAATTCATGGTGATAGATGATAGGTCTTATCGAAACCGGGAATTCTAGTGCGTGTGCGTAATGCCGCAGTCTAATTAGCTTGGACGATTTTAGCTTGGATGATTGAACAGTATTGCAACGAGGCACTGAGATTAACGTAATCCCATTTTTAGATGCTTCCATGACAAACCAGCCCAACAATCAAAACGATCAAACTAAGGAAAATTTTCTCTATCCGCAGGGGAGATATTATGGCAAATTTACCCCTCAAAATTTGGCATTTAATGCCAATCTCCAGGAGTTTGCCAATCGAGTCAGCTTAATTTGTGGGTTGGAAACAGGGGGCAAAATTCCGCCTCAAGATGCATATACGGAAATCAAGAAGCTGTGGAAACAGCTCAAAGAATCCAAGAGCCAACTGCTAGATGAACCGCCTCCTGAGATTGATTTTCCTGAGGATTAAGCAGCCGTAGGTTGCGGGCGGCGAATTCTATTTGTGAACATATTTTTCGACCGCGCTCAAGATGCGCTCTGCGGCATGACCGTCTCCAAACGGATTGATAGCATTTGCCATGGTGTTATAGGCATCCTCATGGTCGAGCAAGTCGATCGCTGCATTGAAAATGGGAGTTGCATCTGTACCGATGAGCTTGGCTGTCCCAGCGGCGATCGCCTCGGGTCGTTCGGTTGTTTCTCGCAACACCAATACAGGTTTGCCTAGACTAGGCGCTTCTTCTTGCAGCCCGCCAGAATCGGTCAATACTAAATAGCAGCGCTGAATTGCTCCCACCAGTTCGCTATAGTCGAGCGGTTCGGTGAGAAACGCCCTGGGATGATTTCCTAACACCTCTCGGAGGGGGTCGCGAACCGTTGGATTGCGATGCAGGGGCAACAACAGCGCTGTATCTGGGCATCGATCTAAAATTCGCAGGAACCCCTGTGCAATTGTATGCAGTGGCTTGCCCCAATTTTCGCGACGATGGACGGTTGCCAATAATACGCGATGGTTTGTCCAATCTAAATCGGGCACTGAACAATCAGGTCGGCGAGCAGCAACCGATAAGAGCGCGTCGATGACAGTATTGCCCGTATGATGAATTTCGCCCAATACGCCTGAATGATGGAGATTTTCAACCGCCATGGCGGTCGGCGCAAAATGGAGCTGAGCGATTTGAGAAATGAGCCGTCGGTTTGCTTCTTCGGGATATGGATTGAAGAGATTATCAGTTCGGAGCCCTGCCTCCACATGCCCGACCGGGATTTTGTGATAAAACCCAGCGATCGCCGCTGCAAATGCGGTGGTCGTGTCTCCTTGCACCAGCATGATTTGGGGCTGCATCGTTTGGAACAAGGTTTCTAATCCGCGCAGGCTGCGACATGTGATATCAGTCAATGTCTGCTGCCGCTGCATAATCGCTAAATCTTCATCGGCAGTGATATCAAAAAGCTGCATGACCTGATCGACCATTTCCCGATGCTGCCCGGTGAGAATCACCCGAGTATCAAAGTTGGGCGATCGCTTGAACTGTTGAATGACAGGGGCTAGCTTAATGGCTTCAGGACGGGTGCCCAAAATAATAAAGACTCGAACTGGAGATGTCGACATTACGCCCAATCCCTTCACTAGTCGTACTCTTCAAATGAAACCAGACGAAAAATCGGGGGAGAGAGAAGATCAATTCATAGCCTACGGACTCAGATTTGTGTGTGCCCTCCGCGGCGCGGGAGGCACACACGTTCGACATCCTAATGCGCAAGCGTAAGGCTATAGATTGCTACAAACACCCGATTCTAATACATATCCATACCGTTGTAGGGATTTTGCTAATCAGTCAGAATCGCGTATGCTGCGATAAGAACATGCGAACTGTTCTCGGCTGCTATTGCATCTCTGCCAGCATGATCAAAATTCTCCATCTTTCAGATATTCACTTGGGTAGCGGGTTTTCTCATGGGCAAATCAACCCCGAAACGGGACTCAACACGCGCTTAGAAGATTTTGTGAGCACCCTCGGACGCTGTATCGATCGGGCGATCGCCGAACCCGTCGACCTTGTTCTATTTGGTGGAGATGCTTTTCCTGACGCAACACCTCCCCCCGTGGTTCAGCAGGCATTTGCCCGCCAGTTTCGGCGATTGGTTGATGCTCAAATTCCCACGGTATTGCTCGTGGGCAATCATGATCAGCACGCGCAAGGGCAAGGCGGAGCGAGTCTTTGCATTTATCGAACCCTAGGCGTGCCAGGATTTGTCGTGGGCGATCGCCTTGCGACTCATGTGATTCAAACTCGCAGCGGTGCAATCCAAATCGTGACGCTGCCCTGGTTAACGCCTTCTACCCTATTGACGCGCCCTGATACCGAGGGGCTTTCTTTCGCTGATGTAAATCACCTGTTAATCGATCGGCTTCGGGTTGCCCTCGAAGGTGAAATTCGCGTGCTTGATCCGGATATTCCAACCGTTTTACTCGCCCATCTGATGACAGACACAGCTCGATATGGCGCTGAGCGATTTTTAGCAGTCGGGAAGGGGTTCACCGTGCCGATGGCGCTGCTGAATCGTCCGTGCTTTGACTATGTAGCACTCGGACATGTCCATCGGCATCAAGTTCTTTGCAATCAGCCGCCGATTGTGTATCCCGGCAGTATCGAACGGGTTGATTTTAGTGAAGAAGATGAAGACAAAGGGTTTGTGCTAGCCACGGTTAAGCGCGGATCTGCTGACATTGAATTTTGCCCGCTTCCAGTGCGCCGATTTCGAACGATTCGAGTTGATCTCTCGCAGGCAGATCATCCCCATGACACATTATTGGGGGCGATCGCGTCCGAATCTATTGAAGATGCCGTCGTGCGCCTGATCTATCAGCTTCATCCAGATCAGCTCGACTCCATCGAGAGTTCAACACTCCACGCCGCTCTTTCCACTGCTCACACGTATACGATTCATCCCGAACTCATTAGCCAACTTGCTCGTCCTCGAATTCCAGAATTAGGACCTGAATGCGGGCTTTCACCGCTCGATGCGCTTAAAACATATCTTGAAACCCGTCCCGACCTTGACGATATTGCCGAAGAAATGATGGCAGTCGCTCACACGCTGACGGTTGATCACTCTCATTTCCGTCTAGACGATCCAAATTTTTACAAAGCCACCAGCAACCTGCAATCCAAAACTGCTCAAGAGGAGCTTTACGCTTACTCTGATGACCTCGACGCGCAAGATTCTCAACTCAAGCTTCTTTAGCAGTGAGTCTCATTTGAAGCAAAACCTGGCTAGATGATCTAAAGGCTTTGTTTTCTCCAGAAAATTCAAATCATGCTAAACGGGTGATGAATCTCCGTTTATTTGACCACAACCAGAAAATATGGCTGGACGCGAAATTTACGTCCTGAATTATTTCTTGCCCCAAACGCATTTGATGATCTGACTTCATGCGTTAATAACTGCTTACATACATTTCTTGATAGTTGTGTAGTCCACATTTTCAAAGGATTTGAGCAAAATCCTAGTGCGTGGAACATAAATCACGCGGAAATTTCTAAAGAAAATCTAAAATTTTGATGAAATTTTCGTAAAGTTAAAAATCTCCACAGAATAGCTTAAAATCCACGCCGGTAAATGGATTTAGTTAAGAACATGAATGTGAAGGTTTTATGAAGTTAGGGGGAGTTTTTGCTGACCCCTGATCCCCAAATCAAAAAAGTCATGTTAGTTTGTTACAGTTCTGAAACAAAATGCAAACTCGTAATGACTACACATTGATAGTCAAGCGAAGCATTTTGAGTATCACGTCGAAATGTTTAGTTCTCGCTTAGTTTTTGAGTTTTAATTGCTTTTCAGAAGGAACTTTATGAATCAAAAACTTTGGAGTGGTCTCACAGCTGCCCTCATTGTTACGGCTCTAGGTGTATCTCCGTCGAGTCAAGCTGGTCAGTCCAGGATCACGGACGAAGAATCAGGAAACAATGTTCCTCCAGGAGAAGCCCTTCCTGAAGCGTCTACCTCGGATTCACAGTCTTTTGATGAACTGTCTAGCATTGATTCGCTGTTGAACGCGGCTCAGTCTCCGATTGAGGTTGTTAAAGTCGGGGAATATCAGTCCCACGAGGACGTTGAAGTGGTGGATGAGGCGATCGCCACGATTTATTCCCACGAAATAGACGGTCAACAAGCGGCGACTCTCTATGTTCGGGATATTCCGGTTTTGACATTTTTGGGGTCGGACAACACAAACGCGTCTCGTCGTTCTGCTGACACTCGTGTTGCAGCATCGGCCGGTAGTTCTCAGCCTCGATTTATAGAGGGCGAAGAGCCCAAGGTTGCCTCCACTCAGGGCGATTCGCACGGCAGGTCTGCGAGTCAACCATCGCATCCTGAGCAAGGGGATGCCGATGCCAGCCTCACGGACGCAGACTACAGCGCTGATCCGGTTTGGCGGGCAACCTCTATCGCTGCTCGACTTAATCAGCTACACCGGGACAATGTGGATGCCGAATCTGTTGCGGTTCGTTGGGATGCTGACCGCGAGCGCTTTGTGATCAGCATTGATGACAATGAGCTGGTCGAGATTAATGCTCAGACAATCCTGCCAGATTCAACTAACGATTCCGCAGAAGACGCTCTGCAAGCTACGAACCGGCTTCGTCGACAGCTTGGCGATGCTGAGCCGTTGAGCCATATCGAGGGGGCTCCTACCCGACCTCAGCAGATTTCGTTGGGACCAATTCAGTTTAGTATTTCTGGAATGGCATCCTGGTATGGGCCGGGTTTCAATGGTCGCCGGAGTGCCAGTGGCGAGATTTTTAATCAAAATGCCCTGACCGCAGCCCATCGAAGCCTGCCATTTGGCACGATGGTCGAAGTCACGAACCGAAACAATGGCTTATCTGTGGTTGTCCGGATCAATGACCGAGGTCCCTTTGGCGGAGGCCGAGTGATCGACCTTTCGGCAGGAGCGGCTCGTGCGATTGGCATGATTCAAACTGGAGTTGCCCCAGTCACGATTGATGTTCTCTCGGATACTGCATCCAACCGTAACTAAATTATGCTCGTGTTCTCATGGAAAACCATATCGTTCACCTGAGAACGTTCGAGAATTCAGCATCATGACTCATTAAAAACTGTAAAAACTGTTGGGGGACTCGGCAACGTCGAGTCCTTTTTTTCGCTAAGACTTACCCCTCTGCCTTTCGCCTTCCACCGCTATATCTTTCTGCTGTGCTGCTCGTTTTATAAAGCATTTTCTAAGACATCGTCTACTTTGGTGAATTAATGACCTAGTGAGTTGGAATGAGGGGTAGGGGGAGGCATCTCCCTCAGGAATTTTGTAGACTACTATGCGGAGAGTTGAGTTAAATAGGTCACTGCTGGTGCGCCAATTTACCACAATTGCGGGATTATGTCGCTATCTGGAACTGCATCGGTTCCAGTCAGATGCGAATTTTGAACAGGGAGGTGATCGCCAGGATGCCTCTCACCGTCAGCAAACAGTCGGCCTAGTGCCGACAATGGGCGCGCTGCACGCAGGGCATGTCAGCCTAATTCGACGGGCACGGTTAGAAAATCATCTCGTGGTTGTGAGTATTTTTGTTAATCCTTTGCAGTTTGCCCCCAACGAAGATCTGCAGCGATATCCTCGAACTCCGGAGCACGATCATCAGCTATGTGCTAACGAGAAAGTCGATGTTATTTTTACGCCGACCCCGGCAGAGCTGTATGGCACCTCTGATATATCAAATCGCGATCGCCTCACCCAGGTTATCCCGCCTGCTGAGATGATGGCGGTTTTATGCGGCCGGAGTCGTCCCGGTCATTTTCAGGGCGTTGCAACGGTCGTCACTAAGTTGCTGTCAATCGTGCAGCCTGATCGGGCTTATTTTGGTCAAAAGGATGCTCAACAGCTCGCGATTTTGCAACGACTTGTTCATGATTTGAATATTCCAGTCGAAATCGTGCCGTGCTCGATTATTCGAAACGAGTCAGGACTGGCGTTGAGTTCTCGCAACGACTATCTTACTGCTGAAGAAAAAGAGCGCGCTGCGGTTATTCCCCGCAGCCTAAATCAGGCTAAACGCATATTTTCTCAGGGGGTTCGCGATCGCTCAGGTTTGCTCAATGGGGTGAAAATGGAACTTTCCTCAGAGCCTACCGTCCGGGTAGATTATGTGAATTTAGTTCACCCTCAAACACTGGCTCCATTGGAGCAAATTGATGAATCAGGGTTGCTGGCGATCGCTGTGTATCTAGGCTCTACTCGCTTAATTGATAACATTGTGTTACGCAACCGCAGACCCGTCATCGCAATTGACGGCCCCGCAGGAGCAGGCAAATCGACCGTGGCTCGACTTGTCGCCCGCAAGCTCGATCTCCTCTATCTAGATTCTGGCGCGATGTATCGAGCCGTTACCTGGCTGGCGTTAAAGTCTGGGCTTGATTGCCATGACGAACCCGGCATCGCAGAATTAACGAGCCAATGCCACATCCAGATTGCTCAAGGAGAACCTGAGCCCGATAGTCCATTGCCGGGTCTGTGCCGGGTTTGGGTCAATGGGCACGATGTAACTCACGATATTCGTAGTGCTGATGTCACAGCTTATGTGTCGGCGATCGCCGCTCAACCCGCTGTTCGGGAAGAACTCGTAAAACAGCAGCAATATTATGGCCGTGAGGGAGGAGTCGTTATGGACGGTCGTGATATTGGTACTCACGTCTTTCCTCATGCAGAATTAAAAATTTATCTCACTGCCTCGGTCCAGGAGAGAGCTCGCCGTCGTCAGCAAGACTTGAAAGATTTGGGCCAGCCAGATGAAAGTTTAGAAGACCTCGAACGCACAATCTACCAACGAGACTATCGAGACAGTACTCGGGCGATCGCCCCGCTTCGTAAAGCGCCTGATGCGGTCGAAATTGAAACCGATACGCTTTCAATTGATGAGGTGGTAGATACAATTATCGAGCTGTATGCGTCGCGCTGTCATCATTGATTACAAGTCATACAAACTCACAAATGAGGTGGGAACGTTACTCTTGAAGGAGTCAACTTTCTGGCCGATTTTATCTAGATGAGATATGACAAATTCGGTCTCGTCTCGCAGCCGAGAATCGGAGACTAAAAACCAAACTCTAGGTTCGCCCTTGAATTGATTAATATCATTTCGATACCCAACTTTCTCATCTTGGGTTGATATTGTCTGGGTGAGATCATCGTCTAAATCGATGCCGATTTTATATTCATCCGGTGTGAAACCATACCGAGCGGCATAGTATCTAAACTGAAACTTTCCTTTTTGAAACACATAGATCTCATCACCAGGTTGATGATGATCTCGGACATAATCCATGACAGGTTTAATGTTTTCAAGCATGTAAGGCTTTACTAAAAATAAGCACCCTTCTACCACGGGAAAGCCTAGGATAAAGATTGCAATTAAACCACTTGCTAGCGCGCTTTTGACGCGGACGCTTTCTAGAATATTTGTCAATCCTTTGACGAGGAGAATGATAAAGAAAGGAGCCAAGAATAGTACTAATCGATTATCAAACGGGTATTGGTGAAGATATCCGGCTAGGAGCGTTAATAGGGCAGGAGTTATTAACGAAAAGAGATGAACTCGCTGATGTTTAAATAGCGAGATGCAGCCAATTAAGAACATCAAACCTGCGAGTTCACTAATGACAGGCGGGAAGCCTAACGGTTTATAGAAGAAAAGGCGCGTTGCGTCAAAAAACCAGCCCCCATCCCACGGCGATTCAGGAAACTCATTTGACCACGTAAAGGGTAGGAACTTGTTGCTGCGAATATCAGCCAACGAAATTAGGTAAAAAGCGATAAAGCTACTCAGCCAGATACCATAAATGCCTAGCCTCTGACCGATTTGATCTGGCGCAATTTGATCTGGTGAAATTTGATCTGGCGCAATTTGGCTCTCTTGACGGGTCGTTAGAGACCTTTTTAGATACCTTTGTAGATCTGAGATTAGATAAACAAGCTCAACCCCGGCAAGAATAAACACCACAGGATGTGAAAACCAAATGGCGATCGCTCCCACTAGACCTGTCCATATAGTTCGAGCTGGGGTCAATGCCTGAGTGTGGCTATGGAGTAACACCCAAAACATGACTAACCCAATTGCTACATCACTCGCGTATTGTTTGGTTTCTGATGCGTAATAGACCAAATATTGGTTGCTTGAAAATAAAGCTAGAGCGAATAATGTTCCTCTTTTATTAAGATAAAATCTCGCTAGCCGATAAAAAATAAAAAGCGAAAAAATTGACACCAGCAGCGGAAATAATCTCAGTGCATACTCATTATTTCCAAACAGTTGAACAGCTAGTTTCTCAACCATCAGAAAACCAACAGGTGCTGCTTGGTCATAGTCAAGCGGCTGTAAGAAATCGAGATAGGAACTGTTCACAATATTGAGAGCAATTTTAGCCTCATCTGCCCAGAGTGAACGGTTATAGAGATACTGAACCAGCCGAATTAAAATCCCGAAGCCAATGATTATAATTACCCATTTTCTAAACGGGATTCTCAAACCTTTTTTAAGCATAAAACCTGCAATTATATCGTTCCTAAATCGCTTGTGAATTGTGTGTGAGGGTGGGACGGTTGGCGATCGCCCCACCCCTCACACCCCATCTGGGATTGCTATAGAACGTTAGTTTAAGGCGACGAGAAATAAATTATAGCGTCATAGGGATCAAGAAAAGATTTGAAATCCCAATGGAAATTATATGCAGTTGGCTTAATATCTTGGGTGTTAGGGATCACAGTCGTATCTTGACTGAATCCAGCTCGGTCCATCCCATACCTAAAGGAATTCGTTTGGGATGACGATAAAACCCGAACGTTTTTGGCTTTTTCTGAGGGAACAACCGACCGGATCAAATGTCGAAAAAAGGGACGCGAATACCCCAGATTGATATCATATGCAGCACAGTGTCCTGCTCCAAACAGGGCAACGTAGCGAGTCCCAGCTTGAAAATAGGTTCGAATATTTTGGCTGATAAACCCGTCCCGGCTCAATCGTCGTCGCTCTGATCGAATTTGCTCTAGATTTCTCCAGGCCGACTGCTGGCGAGTCTCATCGACTCCGATGACTTGAAGCTGCGGATTTTTGGCCTGCGCTGCGCGAATGATGGCTGCGATATCGACCCCAAGCAATCCGACAGCTTCAACGCCCGCCTCGACCGCATTCATAATTTGCTCGACCTGAGTTGGATCTGCCTCCAGCATCAACACATCCATCTTCAAATCCGGAATGATGCGACCTGCCAAAAACTGACGGTGTATCTCAGTATGAGCCTCTCCGATACAGAGAAAGTCGAGGTCAGACTGGTTGATCTGCTCAAGCCATTCTGAGAGAGAGATTTGATTGGCAAGCAGTTCGGCGCGGAAATCTTGCGAATCTGCAATCCAGAAGTCTGAATCAAGCGTCTCGGCAGGAGAATCACTAAATGAGTGTGGGTCAGGCTGCGGCGCAGGGGGTTGAGTGAGGGCAGGTTGTGCCGCGATCGCCATCCCCACTACAAGAGCCAAAACAATGGCTTTAATTCCAATCGACATAGGTGTTGGCTCGCGCAAATGCTAACAAAATTGTAGCGAGCCACCTGATTGAACGCCTAATGACAGGATGACGGGTCAGACGTTTGGCTGGGCAGGGTCTGATTGCTCGACGTTCGCTTGGTCAAGATGCGAGCAACATCGCCTGACTTGGAGACAGATTTGAAGTAAAGAAGCGATAAAGTGATAGCAAAAACACTATAAAGATTACAAAACCAAAGGTTCGAGGGCGCGATCGCTCCAGGTTTGGTGATATCGCTCTGAGATAAACGGACGCACAATCAACGTCGGCGGACATCCGGGTTTAACATCAATTCGCAAGAAGGAGTAGGGGCGCCGCCGTTCTAGTTTGTGACCGCTCAGCCCAATAAAGACCTGAGATTTGGCGACTAACCGGGCTTCGAGATCGGTCGAATGGTCGGAGGGAGGCATATCTTCATATAATTCAGGTCCTTCTGGGCGTTGACGGCGCAAACTCAACCCACTTCCCCCGCAAACAATCCAATTGAGATGAGAGTCTGCATGCCCAGTGTCCATCGTGCGGAGATATTCAAAGCAGTGCGCATGACCGTTCAAAATCAAATCGACGAGCGATCGCCCTGACGCCTGTTCTCCTACTGCGTCTGCCACTCTGTCTAACACCCAACGGAGGTGATGACGCACCGCCAGCGTTTGCCCCTGATGCCATTTTGTGATTTCAGTGACGTAGGGAGGATGGTGAAAATAAATGATCCGCCCTCGAACCTCAGGATTGCGCCACGATTCAATCAGCCGTCGTTGGAGCCACACAAGCTGCTCGATGTCGATATCCGTCGTTTCGGGAACTGCTAATTGCTTTTCGATATCGAGCTTCATTTCTTCGAGCTGCTCTAGCTTGGCGTGCAAGTCATCGATTCGCTCTGCCCCCTCCGGCAGGTTGAGATTGAGATGAGACGCTTCCTCTCGAATTTGCTGTTCTTGCTGCTGAAGCTCTTGATACTGAGCCGTCAGCAGTTGGCGATCGCCCAGTTGCTCGTGGGGCAGCGATGATGGTGCATTCAACGTGCTAGAGTCGAGTGCAAAAAAATCGATGCCGCCATAGCGGAATGTGTAGTAGCGATTGGGTAAGCGCGTAAATAGACCGGGTTGGTAGCGCAAACACCGCCCCGTATCACTGTGAGCGGTGTAGTGGCGATCGAGATGCTGGCTGAGCTGATTTGAACGCTGAAGCGGCCTGAGCGGGTCTAAAAACGCTCGAGTAAAGGCGTTTCCAGTTTGTGATCCTTGCCAGCCAATATCCATCCTCAGTTTTCGCCCCGTCAACCAATAGAATGACCGCATCCCTTGGAACGCTAGCCAGTAGAGAAATGGCACGTTGTAATAGTCATGGTTACCCAGCACAGGCAAAAACGGCCGCTGAAACACCATACGGTCGAATGGAATGCGATCAGGATGGCTGCCACCCACCAAAAATTCTCGATAGGGCTTGATGAAATTTTCGAGATACTGCTCCTGGGCGCCGACCTGGTAAATCACATCCCCCGTATGCAGCAAAAACCGACATGCGGAGTGATGAGGCAGCATTTGCTCAGCGATGCGTCGCTGAGGATGGTGATCAGAGTGAGGACCTGAACCGCTGTCTCCGATCACGAGAAATGAAAACTCTGAGTCGTCAGCTTGACCATCATCAATGGTAAGACGGGTTTGATCGATGCCTTGCTCGCGCAGAAGCGAATGCTGCCAAAGCAACCGCTCGTTCATTTTGCGAATTTTGCGGGCAATCGATGGATCTAGAACACTAGACATGATTGGACGTGATGGTCATTGCCTATAGGGTACTCGGTCTGAGCTAAATGCTTGGGGAAAAAGCACTTAAAGCGGGAAAGTTCGGCGCAATCTCAGAATTAAACAGGGGGTGCGCTACCAAATTGCATCAGGATGAGAACAACTCCCCAGAAGAAGATTAATAGTGTGATCCAAGACATCATAATTCGTTCGAGTGATAAATAGCGTCAGTTGTGTAGTCTTTACATTTCTAAACTAAAAGAGTTTAATACCGTTGACCTAGTGAGGATAGCCGTAACACATCTGAAAGTTTGAGGCGATCGCCATTCTGAGTAAGCATCTACCCAAATCCTGTGATCTACGTAAGATCAAGAATTAGTGACTGCTTGAGGAAACTGAATGGACATTAGCGCAGCCTTGCCGACATTTGTAATCACCCTGAGAGAAGGGGTCGAAGCCGCTCTCGTCGTCGGTATTGTGATGGCATATCTGAAGAAAGTTAACCAGACTCGGCTCTATGCGTGGGTTTATTCGGGAATTGGAGCCGGAATTGGAGCCAGCGTTGTGGTCGGTGTGCTGCTCAGTGGCGTGCTGGTTGCATTGCAGACCAGTGAAAATGGCTATGCCCAAGTTTTGAAACCTGCCTTAGAAGGCGTGTTTGGCGTTGTGGCGATCGCCCTTCTAAGCTGGATGCTGATCTGGATGACTCAGCAGGCTAAGTCAATGAAAGGCGAAATTGAAGACTCAATTACATCAGCCCTGCGCGACACAGGAGCAGGGTGGGGAGTCTTTGGGTTGATTGCGGTCGCAGTTTTACGCGAAGGGTTCGAAACGGTCGTATTTATCATTGCCAAATTTGAACAAGGAGGAATGGCAACTGCTGGGGCGATCGCGGGCTTGATGGGTGCCGTGGGCATTGGCATTTTGCTATTTAGACTCGGCATTCGCATCAATCTTCGCCGATTCTTCCAAGTGATGGGGGTTCTGCTACTGCTGATTGTCTGTGGTTTGGTGGTCGGTGCCCTACGCCATTTTGATGGCGCAGTTAGCATGCTCGCTCAGCTTGATCCTCAATATTCATCGCTCTGCATATCGTCTGCCTCTTGCATCTTAGGCCCTCAGGTCTGGGATACCAGCGCCATTCTGCCCGACAAAAAATTCCCAGGCATCCTCCTCAAAGCTTTCTTCGGCTACACTGAACGGCTCTATCTGCTGCAAGCGGTGGGGTATGTCGCCTTTTTGCTGACCATTGGCAGCATCTATGTGCAAAGCGTCACCGGGCGCAACCTGTTCCAACTGGGTCAACGTCAGCCGTCTCAAGAGTCTCAGTGAACAACGACATCTAACGCGGATATCGCTGCATCAGCTCTTGAACTTGTTCGGCATGGTAAGAACTTCGGGTCAGCGGCGATGCGACGACTTGCAAAAAGCCGATCGATTCACCAAAGTCTTGCCATACAGCAAACTGCTCGGGAGTAATAAATCCCTGAACCGCGAGATGCTTTTGACTGGGTTGAAGATATTGCCCGATAGTTAAGATATCGCAGTCCACCGATCGCAAGTCTTGCATCACCTGGCGAATTTCTTCGTCTGTTTCACCCAAACCCACCATGATGCCTGATTTTGTGTAAACGCTGGGGGAGATTTGGCGACACACGCTTAAAAGTTCTAAGGTGCGGGCATAGTCGCCTTGAGGACGCACCCGTCGATAGAGTCGAGGCACGGTTTCGGTGTTGTGATTTAAGACCTCGGGCTGGGCGTTTAGGATGGTTTCTAAGGCAGTCCAGTTGCTGCACAAATCGGGGATCAAGACTTCGATGGTCGTCTCAGGAGAGCGATCGCGGATGGCTCGAATACAATCGACAAACTGTGAGGCACCGCCATCCGGCAGGTCATCTCGATTCACCGAGGTCACCACGACATGCTTAAGACGCATCCGGCGAACTGCCTCTGCTAAGCGGTCAGGCTCAGTTGGATCGAGGGCTTTCGGCTTTTTCTCAAAATCAATATCACAGTAGGGACAGGCACGCGTACATGCTGGCCCCATGATTAAAAAGGTCGCAGTGCCGTTTTTAAAGCATTCTCCAATGTTGGGACAGGAGGCTTCTTCACAGACGGTATTTAGACTCAAATCGCGTAGGACTTCCTTGACAGTCCCAACTCGCTCCCATTGGGGAGCCTTAACTCGCAACCAGTCTGGCTTTGTGATTTTGGCTGTCACACGCACGCCTCAAATGAAACAAAGGTGAACTCAACAATTCTAGCAATCTGCAATCAATATCTATTCCTGTGGGTCTAGTGTGCTGGCATGTTCAATTTTTACATCGTTGAAGAGCGGACGATTGAAGCGTCCAACCTTGAACCCCTCTATGTCTGATTGAGAGGCATAAATCCATGACCAACCTGGCGTATAAACCGGGATCATAATGGCGTTTTTGAGCAGATAGGCCTGTACATTTCGAACCGCAATCAGCCGTTCGTCCGGGTTCAGGGTGGTGCGGGTCTGTTCTAAAAGACCGTCTAGTTCGTCAGAGTGATAGCCTTCATACGCCCCTGACGAGTGCCATAGAGCATAGAGAATATCTGGGTCATACCATGCCCAGCCCATTAAATTAAACATGCCCTTGCCCGTGTCTCGCTGATTTTCTAGCTTGACTCGGCTGTTCATAGTGCTGATGTCCATTATTTCAACGTCAGCACTGATCCCGACGTCACTCATCTGAGTTTTTAAGGCATTAACAATTTTTTCACGATTGTCTCCTAGCCAGGTTATGAGCGTAACCTCTAGTGGATTATCTGCGCTGTAACCGAGTTCGGCTAGATAAGCTTTTGCTGTTTCTGGATTGTAGTCATAATCCACCCCGTCGCAAAATTCTGGGTCGTTGCCAAACATGCCACCCGCGGCAGGACATCTTTCTCGGGTTGCCCATTCGCCCCAGGCAGAGGCGATCGCAGCATCGGGATCAATCGCATGGGCGATCGCCTGGCGAGCACGGATGTCGTTGAAAGGTGGGCGCGATATAGTGAATTGCAAGAAGATAGCTTGTCCGGTATTTTCTGCCAAAACGGTTTTGAGGTGAGCATCTTGAGCGATCGCCTCCATTTCATCCAGGGGAGGATCAGAAATCAGGTGCACCTGATCATCTTGAAGTTTAGACAGGCGAGTATACGATTCGGAAATTTGGCGAATCACCAGCCGTTCTAGATAGGGTGCTCCAGGATTTGCAACCGGACGACCATAATTCACATAGTCAGGATTTCGTTCTAAGACCATTTCATAGCCAGGAGTCCGGCTCAACAGTTGCCACGGGCCGGTGCCAATAGCGGCATGGGTGCCAAATTCGTCCCCTAGGTCAGCATTGCTGTCGCAGATCATGCTGGCAAACGGATCGGCCATGAACGGCAGAAATGCGGCGAAGGGGTCTGTAAACCTAAATTTAACCGTGAGCGGATCAACGATTTCGACGCCCGAAACAGGCCCCCAGCTTGCTTGGGTGAGACTCGGTTGATCGATATTGAGGGCACGATCTGCCGTAAATTTCACATCCTCAGCATTAAAGGGGGTGCCATCCTGACACAGGATGCCCTCATGCAGGGCAAATGTAATCACCTTCCCGTCTGCACTGACCGTCCATTCTTTCGCAAGATTCGAAACGAGATGCCCATTCTCATCAAAGGCGAGCAGGGTGTCATAAATCTGGTCAAGAACCTGCCATGAGAAAATAGTCGAACTGCGATGGGGATCAAGAGATTCTGCATCACCGCCCCGTGCCCACACAAACGTAGTTTGACGGCTAGGGGCTGACGCAGAAGGAGTCGGAGTCGGAGAGTCTGGAGTCGCCTGACTGCTGCAGGCTGTAACGATCGCACACGAAACCAGGAGAACTTGTCGGTAAATCTTAGAATAAATCGAGTGCATGGGGAGCGAGAGGCGTTGAGCGGTCTGCATAGGTGTCCTGATGGCGATAGAAAATCACAGAATCTATCTGCAACGATTTTTCGATTGTCTCGGAGGTAATTCCGGATAGTTTCTATGGCGTAGGCCAGGGGTAGGGCAGTCATTTCGCCGTAGTCAGACAACGGTGTTCATGTCAATCTTGCGCCTATGCCAGCTTTGCAGGACGATAACGAAACTCATCAATGCATAATGTGTATGGCAAAAACTCGTGGTGCGATCGCAGCAGGTCATCCGCAAACAGTCGAAGCTGGGCTTGAGATGTTTCGGCTTGGGGGGAATGCGTTTGATGCCGCGATCGCCTCTGTTCTAGCATCGTTTATCACCGAACCTGCACTCACCTCACCCGCAGGTGGGGGTTTTTTGCTGGCGCATACGGCTCAAAATCAGCAGATTCTGTTTGATTTCTTTGCTCAAACTCCACGACAAAAACAACCTCTAGATCAGATTGATTTTTATCCGATTCAGGTCGATTTTGGGACAGCCGTTCAGGAATTTCATGTCGGTTTGGGATCAATGGCAGTTCCAGGGGCGATCGCGGGTGTCTTTCACGTTCACCAAAGGCTAGGTCGCTTGCCCCTCCATGTCGTCGCTGAGCCTGCGATTCACTACGCAAAATATGGCATCGGTCTGAGCGAGCTCCAAGCCTATTGTTTCGATATTCTCTCTCCCATCTTGCTGGCGGACGATGCCATGAAAGCGGTGGTTGCGCCTCACGGAACGCTGCTGAAAGCAGGGGATCAGCTGCGTATGACTGATTTGGCAGACACTCTCACCTATTTAATCAATCACGGAGCACGAGAATTTTATGAAGGTGATATTGCCCACCAACTTGTTCGAGACTGTCAGATTCGAGGGGGCTATCTAACGCTCGATGATTTGCGTCACTATCAAGTAATCGAGCGCACTCCGCTGACGACGCAGTATCGAGGCAAAACTCTGCTGACAAACCCACCTCCTAGCTCGGGAGGCGCACTCATCGCATTTTCGTTGGCACTGCTGTCCATGATTGATGTGGGTCGGCTCGATTTTGGCTCGGCAGAGCACATAAGTATTCTCGCCCACGCCATGAGCCTAACGAATCAGGCCCGAACGGACGGCTATGATCAGCACTTATACGATCCCGATATTTTGCACACATTTTTATCAGCTGACCATCTCAGCTCCTATCGGCATTTGTTTTCTAGCGTCACCAACAAATGGGGAAGCACGACGCACATCAGCGTGCTCGATGAAGACGGAAATGCAGCTAGTGTCACGGCCTCCAATGGAGAGGGCGCATCGTATGTAATTCCTGGAACAGGCATTATGATGAACAACATGCTGGGAGAGGCTGACTTACACCCAACCGGATTTCACCACTGGCGTGAAAATGTTCGAATTTCGTCGATGATGGCTCCTACGATCGTGTTGGGCCATGATTATCCTGAGATTGTAACGGGTTCTGGCGGTTCTAACCGCATTCGCACGGCAATTTTACAGATTATCTCGAACCTAATCGATTTCAAGATGCCTGTGAATGATGCCGTCAATCGGGGGCGGATTCACTGGGAAAATGGCGTTCTCAACCTTGAACCCGGCTTTGACGTAGATGTGGACGCAGCCATGCTGCCCGCTGATAGCGTGATTCTTCCATGGAGTCAGCACAATTTATTCTTCGGAGGCGTGCATACGGTCACGCAGCTTGCCCCTAGTCAGTTTGAGGGAGCAGGCGATCGCCGCCGTAGTGGAGCGTTCGCTCAATGTGATTAGAATCCTATGCCAACGATGCGCCAAAGAAGCCAAATCCCTACATTGCTCTCATTTGGCACCATAAGCAGATTACGGTAATGTTTGCTGAGGAATGCGACCCACTTCATCGGCAGGAGAGGATTGATCCCGAAATTGGCGAAATCCTTCGCTGGCAGGAGAGGATTGATCCCGAAATTGGCGAAATCCTTCGCTAAAGAAAATTAGCCAGATTAGCACACCCGCGATCGCCAACGCTGCAAATGCAGACAATCCGGTAAGCAACTGACCTATATCAATAGGATTAGAAACCATGGAGCGACTAGTCGGGCGACGACGAGGCACGGGAGGCGATCGCTTGGGGGGCGGGGGCGGCTTTACCCGTGTGGTTGTCGTCGGTGATTTGACGTTGGGCTTAGGGCTCGTAGTCACGGGGGCGGGGTGAAACGTTCCTGCTGCTTTCATTTGCTGGAGTTTTTGGCTGATGGCGACAGGGCGTTGCCCGGTACGACTCCAGTTCAATAAGGTTGATCCAGGAATTGCCGTCAGATTTGGGGTCTGAATATCGTAAATACGCTGGAGAATGGAGCGATCGCTTGCGACAAGCACAACTAAACTGGCAGGATGCTGCTGTGCCAACCCATAGGCACAGCGGGCAACGGCTAGCCCAACGCGGGTGCGTCGAGTTAGGCCATACCCCGTTGTAGACTTCAGCAACGGATGATGCCCAACCACCTCAGTAATTTTCCAACCACTCGTTGCGTAGAATCGGTTGAATTCTCTCGCAGTGCGCTCCAAGTCGGGATCAGGCGATCGGTCATAGAGAAAGCGCATCTCTTCATAGATGACCTGAGGCAGATAACACACCCCTGCTCGCGAGAATCCCAGCCAGTCCCGCGTGGTCGTGGTGGATAGGGTACTGATATCCAAAACCAACAAAATAGGCGGAACGACTGCCATATATTTAACCTCCGATGCCAAGTCGACCTGCTAAGCCAGGGGTTAACGGAAGCAAAGTAGCTGCCATTAGAAACAATGCCAACAATCCTAATGCGGCTCTCGCATCATCAGGTTCAGATAGCTCATTTAGACTCGGGCGTTCTAAATCTCGCTGGATGAACAAAATGACGATTGCCCAATAAAGAGCAAGCGGATTCGCTAAGGTAGCTATTCCTAAGACAATGAGAGTCGCAATGGTTGCGCGTCTAGCAACTTTGCGCCCATAAATAGATTGCACAATTCGCCCTCCATCAAGTTGACCAGCCGGCATGAGATTAATCGCAGTAATCACCAAGCCAAGCCAACCAATCATCGTAAAAGGGTGAATATCAACCAAGGGTTGCTGCATTGCAGACCCCAAAATGACTCGTGCCAAAGTTCCGACGAGAATTGACCCCTGGAAAAATTCAGTTGGAACCTGGAACAAACTACCCTGATGGGATAATACTAGACCTATGACCAGCAATCCAAGAGATAATACACCGCCCGCTGCTGGTCCTGCAAAGGCAACGTCAAACAAAATGTTGCGATTCGGCAGAAGTGATTCAAACCGAGTCAACGCACCAAACGATCCGATCTGCAAGGTGGGAATAAAGAAGGGTGGACTTAGGGAAATATTGTGCCGTTTGGCTAATACTCGATGTCCAATTTCATGAACGGCTAATACCAACACGATCAGGCTTGTCAGGGGCAGGATTTCTGCCCAGTGAGTGGTATCTCGAAAGACATCAAACCCTAATAGCAGCCCTGCGGTTTCTGCACATGTGGCAATTGTAGCGATCGCCAGTAATGCAGCCACAATGCCTTGTACGGTCGTCGTGGGTTTGGGGTCATTCGTGCTCGGCAAGGCAATCATGGTTGGCCGCCCCTCAGAACCCTCGACCAAAAACAACCGATAGCGATCGCCCATCCGCTCTGCCAAACTTTTAGAAAGACGGTCATGAACCGGATCGGGGTCGCCCCGTAAATTCCCCTTGAAGATTGCCCCGTCTTGATAGGGAATCGTATCGGTTACAAAAAACGTATCAATGCCAAATATCCCTTGAATAGACTTCAAATCATCCTCGGGAATTGTCGGCTGAGCACCATTGGATTTCTCGGACGTTGTGACTTTTTCAGTAATCAGCTTCGCTTTCGGTGCATCGATATCGTCAGCCGAGGGCTGGGACTCCGGTGTAGAGGTTGCCCCATTCGGTGACGATGCATCGCCAGCTCCCTCTTGAATCGGATCGTTCGTGCTTAAGAATCGATTCGAACGATTTGAGCGATGCCCTTCCGCCCTGAGCCGATTGCCTAGGAAAATATAAACTCCCGTCGATATTACTAGAAGCACTAGAATACCAACCAAATTGAGATAAATTCCTGCAGCAAACAAGCCAAAGAAAATGAGCCAGGGTGCCATTAGCGCCACCGACTGAAGCCAAGATAATATGCCTACCTTGCCATACGGTTTAGCTCGATAGAAGCCCCAACCCAAAATTCCAATCGCGACCAGAAGAACTAAAGCAGTAATCATTGTTTAATCGAAGCGTATTGCCCGAGAGCTAACCCTTGTCCGCGTCTAATGACTGTAGTTTTCCTCAAAGAAATGTAAGCTTCAAGCCAACTATAATCTAGACCGATCTTGGCAGTGAACTCCGCTGAATTCTATCGTTAAACTCTACACGGTTAAATTACCCTGTGTTTACGCTATCAATCTGCTGTCGACAATTCAACGGATATTGATGAGTTCATTAGTTTACTCTAACTGAGAGTGATGATCTTAACTGCATTCATGATTTTTTAGGGATGATTTTTTGGGACTGATATAGATATTGATATATAGCAATCACAGGATATGTAGCAATCACAGATGCGTTGTGAGCGGTGGGGCGGTCGGCGTATGCGTCTAGCGCATGTGTGAGATCCCCCGCTGACGCTGCCCGAAAAAGGGGGCATTTACAGGTCGTTGAAGTCCCCCTTTTCAAGGGGGATTTAGGGGGATCTCTAGGGCGTTACGCTAAATACATACCGGTCGGCGACCGCCCCACCGCTCACACACAATTTACAAGCAATTTAAGGATCGCTATATAGAGATTGTGCGATCGCATCAGATGGATCGTTCTGGTGTATAAAGAGAATCTATATGTTAAGCCGTCCAAAGTCATCAAGCGCTGACCTGTTTAACATCATCAAAGGACTTACATTAGAATCATCGAGGACTAGAGAATGAAGCTGATTTTGATTGGACCCCCCGGCAGTGGGAAAGGAACTCAAGCGATGCGCCTCGAGCGGCAACGGGGAATCAAACAGCTTTCAACCGGTGACATGCTCCGAGCCGCTGTTGCGTCAGGCTCTGACTTAGGCCATCAGGTTAAAGAAATCATGGATGCAGGGAAACTGGTGCCTGATGGCATCATGGTTGCCATGATTGCAGAGCGAATTGAGCAGCCCGATTGTGATGATGGCTTCTTGTTAGATGGCTTTCCTCGCACGATCGCCCAAGCAGAAGCTCTCGATCAAATGCTTGCTGGCAAAGGCACTGAGCTTGATCAAGTGATCGAGATTCGAGTCAACCAGGACGCCCTGATTGAACGAGTCTCTGGACGATTTACCTGTGCCCACTGTGGAGAGGGATACCACGACACATTTAAACGTCCGCACGTTGAAGGCGTTTGTGATATTTGTGGTTCTACCAAATTTAAATGTCGAGCTGATGATAATCCAGAATCGATGAAGAATCGATTGGATGCATTTCATGCCCAAACAGAACCGCTATTGCCTTACTATGGCCGACAAGGGAAATTAGCCACGGTAGACGGTATGGAAAGTATTGATGAGGTAGCGAAAAAGATTGATAAGGTGCTCAATACAGTTTAAGACCTGATGAGCACTCGGTCGGGAATAGAGGGAGTTTGTTAGACTAAGAAAACGCGAAAGTTTCCGGTTTATCTCATCTATTTTGCTGACTGAGGACGTAACATGTCGCCAAGTACGCTATTGCTCTCTAGAGAACTGCCCACGCTTCAGTATTCATCTACGCGCGATCGCTTCGACGAAAGTTGGGAAGCTCCGCTCTCTACTCTCCTAGGTCTTGGGCGCGCAGCGGGCGCTGACTTCATAGAATTCTTTCTAGAGCGCGTCAGCTACGTCAGCTGTCTCGCTGAAGATGATGCGATTACGAGCATCTCTCCCCGACTATCTACAGGTGCCGGGGTAAGGGTCTTTCGCGGCAACGGAGATTGCTATGTCAGCACCAACGATCTATCCTTTGCAGGATTGAAAACTGCTTTAGAAAAAGGGCTTTCAATTTTGGGATTACACATGCCCGCGCCCTACGCTCATGTCCCTGAAATCAATCTTGAATTGCTGCGAGACTATGCATCCGCTCGTGGAAAGGAGAACTGGCTAGCGAATAGCAGCTCGATGCAAGATATGGGAGATGTGCTGTTGAGCGCAACCCACCAGCTCCAACGAAAAGCGAATCATGTTCAGTCTCGCCGAGCTGTCTATTTTCGCGATTGGCAAGAGATATTAGTTGCGGCAAGCGATGGCACGTTTGCTCGTGACATCCGCTTAACCCAATCCGTCGGTTGCAATTTACTGTGCGCCGAAAATGACCATCGTTCGTCAATAAGCAAGCGAGTCGGAAGTACAGGTGATCCCAATTTCTTGCAGAATTGGAATTATGAATCTGTGGCTGACGAGGTTGCTGATTCTGCCGGCAAAATGCTCCATGCCGATTATGTTGAATCAGGCACCTATCCAATTATCATGGCGAATGAATTTGGCGGAGTCATCTTTCACGAAGCCTGCGGTCATTTACTCGAAACGACTCAAATTGAACGAAAGACGACTCCCTTCGCCAAACGAAAAGGTGAAAAAATTGCCCACGAGAGCCTAACGGCTTGGGATGAAGGGCTCTCTCCACATGCCTTTGGCACGATCGACATGGACGATGAAGGCATGCCCGCCCAGCGCACTCTGCTCATCGAAAATGGAGTGTTAAAGAATTTCTTATCGGATCGAGCCGGATCGGTGCGCACGGGGCATCCTCGTACGGGCAGCGGACGTCGTCAAGGCTATACGTACGCAGCAGCAAGTCGGATGCGAAATACCTACATTGCACCAGGCGACCATTCGATCGATGACCTATTTGCGTCCGTTGACAAAGGAATTTATTGCAAGAAGATGGGCGGTGGCAGCGTCGGCCCCACAGGCGAATTTAACTTTGGTGTCGAGGAAGCTTACCTGATTGAGAATGGCAAGCTAACGAAGCCGTTGAAGGGTGCAATCTTAATCGGGGAGGCCAAAGAAATCATGAACAAGATTTCGATGTGCTCTCAAGATTTGGGACTGGCTGCGGGGTTCTGTGGCTCTGTCAGCGGCAGCATTTACGTTACCGTTGGGCAGCCTCACTTAAAGGTAGATTCAATCACTGTGGGAGGGCGATAGAAAACAATGCCAACAACTGTTCAAGATATCTCATCGTATGCTGAAACCAATGCGCGTCAACTCGGCATTACGAAATATGACATCTATGGTTCATCCGTCGATGAAACCAATGTGCAAGTTGACCATGGTGAACCTAAACAAGTCAAAGCATCTCAGCGCTCCAGCGTCATTGTTCGTGTCTGGAATTCAGACAATACAATTGGGGTGACATCCACAACCGATGTCGATTCTCAAGGAATCGAACTAGCTTTGAAGACTGCGTACGATGCAAGCACGTTTGGGCCCAAAGAACATGTCCCTGACTTCAGCCCCGAAGCAACGTTACCCAGTGCAGACCTTGGCGACCAAACGGCTCCTCAAGTTCTTGTTTCTCGATTGATTGAGACGTTGATTGCAGCAGAAAAGGCGCTTTTAGAGGCTCATCCTGCGATCGCGGGCGTGCCGTATAATGGTGTCTCTCAACGCGATATTAACAAGTTTTATCTCAATAGCGATGGGGCTTTACGTCAGGAGGCATGCTCATACGCCTCAATTTATCTCTATAGCAAAACTGAGCAAGACGGCAAAAAACCCCGCAGCGCAGGTGCCTACAAAGTGGCGCGTCATCTAGAAAAGCTCGACATCGAAGGCTGCTTGCAAGAAGCTGCTGAAAAAACGATCAGCCATCTAAATTATCAAAAAATCAAGACTGGAAAGTATCGGGTTGTTTTTTCGCCTGAAGCATTTTTGAGTCTATTAGGAGCTTTCTCAAACCTATACAATGCCCAGAGCATCTTAGATAAACAAAGTTTATCGACTCCCGACTCATTGGGACAACAAATCGCATCGCCCCTGCTATCGGTCAACGATGACGCGCTACACCCTGAAAATGTTGCCAAGGAAGCCTTTGACGGTGAAGGAACGCCAACTCGTCGAGTTCCTTTAATTACAGATGGTGTGCTCACGAGTCTGATCCATAGTGCAGGAACCGCAAAACGGCTTCATGCAAAGCCAACCGGAAATGCCAATATTGGGGCAAAAGTCACAGTCAGTTCCAATTTCTATCACGTTTTTGCAGGACAGCCTGCAAATCAACGCTACAGCTTAGACACGGCTGACAATGTAATTTTGATTGATGATTTGAGTGCTCTTCATGCTGGGGTTAGTGCTCTGCAAGGTTCTTTCTCCCTACCCTTTGATGGTTGGTTGATTAACAAAGGTGAACGTATCAGCATCGATTCTGCTACGATTGCCGGAGATTTTCGTGACCTGCTGAAATCCATCATTTTCGTTGAGTCTGACCCTGAAATTATGCCGGGGGGGATCTGTCCTAGAATTTGGGTGGATAATCTGTCTGTGACTGGAGAATAAGTCGCATTCGGTATTGTCTGTGTCCCTAACCTAGCTCCTGAGGCATGCAGCAATTTTTAGAATTTATGTTGGGCAGCATAGCTGCCCTATTTCCGGTTGTAGACCCGATCGGCGGCGTGCCCATCTTTTTAATTTTGACGTCCGGCGCATCTAAGCAGTTACGATGGCAGTTTGCTCGTAAAACTGCCATCTATGTGATTCTTGTTCTCATCTTTTTTGTGCTCGTAGGAGGAGGCTTCTTGCGGTTTTTCCGCATTTCATTAGAAGTCGTACGAATTGCCGGAGGGATTGTGGTATTTCATGCAGCATGGCAAACCATGAATGCCAAACCCAGACTAACTGCTTCTGAAAATCAAGAAGCTGCCCTGAAGGTTAATCATCATGAAGATATTTCCTTCCTACCCATGACGATTCCGATGCTGGCAGGTCCGGGATCCATTGCTGTAACATTAGGGCTTTCAGCTCAAGCTGGGCGAGAATTATCCATTGAAACTGCCCTAAACTTGATGGCTGCCTCCCTTGCGATTATTTTGATTGGAGCCATCATTTACATATCGCTGCGTTCGTCTACGCTCTTGCTAAGAATGTTGGGCGAAACAGGCATTCATGCCATAAGCCGACTGTTAGGCCTATTTGTAATGGCAGTAGGAGTGCAACTTATTCTTAATGGGTTAGCGGATTGGCTCAGCAACTTGAGAGTTTTACAATGATTTCAGACCTCTTAAGGGTATGGAACTTGAGGTCGTCATAACGTATTTTTGCACTCTGCCATCGTGTGTCTTTGCAACCGAGCATCAAGTTTTATGCTGGATCACCTGAAAATTCAGACGATGCATCGAGTCAATACGATATTTTTTTCCCAAGCCACAGTGAATTGTGAAATCACGAAAAAAGCGCAGAGAGCTCGATATCTCGATACCACTCTGCGCTAAATGAGCAAACGTTTAGATTATTACTTAGCCGGAGTCAATACGCGTTCTTCAGCCATTTCTGCATTGGCTTCGGGCATGTTTTCTTCTGAAGGGGGCACTACCTGCCAGAATTTTGGTAAGTAGTTAGACCAGTTATCTAAGATACGTTTCGCTTTTGGACTGCCGGTGCGATTAGCATGAGCCTCAATTAAACCCTTGATTTGCGTTTCTCCCGCAGGTGTTAGCACCCGTTGGATTTTGACAATTTCAGGATTGACCTTATCGGGGAAGGTATCATCTTCGTCGAGGAAATAGGCTAAACCGCCGGTCATACCAGCACCTACATTGCGCCCTACTTTACCCAAGACCACAACGACCCCACCTGTCATGTATTCACAACAGTGATCGCCTGACCCTTCGATGACCGCTTGCCCTTTTGAGTTACGCACTGCAAATCGCTCTCCTGCTTGCCCATTTGCGAAGAGAGTGCCGCCCGTAGCTCCATATAAACACGTGTTCCCAACAATGACATTTTCAGAGGGAAGATATGTCGCAGATGGCAGGGGTTTAATGACAATCTCGCCACCATGCATGCCTTTGCCGACGTAGTCGTTTGCTTCTCCTGTGAGGTTGAGGATCATTCCGGGTAAATTGAAGGCACCGAAACTTTGTCCGACACTGCCTTCAAAATTAAGCACAATCTGCCCCTCAAAGCCTGTATTGCCATATTGCTTGGCGATCGCCCCTGCTAGCCGAGCTCCAATTGTTCGGTCTGTATTGACGACTACATACGATTTTTCGACCTCACTCTGCTGAGCAATTGCCGATTGAATGTCGGGATCGGTCAGCAACTGGTTATCTAAAACAGGACCATTGCTATGAACCGGTTCGTGATCTAACCAAGTGCGATCGTGACGGGTATCCGGCAGATGAAGCAAACAGTCAAGATTAAGAGATGCCGTCTTTGAAAGCTTGGCGCCGTCTCTAGCCTTAAGCAAATCAGCACGACCAATAATCTCGTTGAGAGAGCGATATCCCAGCCGTGCCAGGAGCGATCGCACCTCTTCAGCGACAAAATAGAAGAAATTCACGACATGGTCTGGGGTTCCACTAAATCGCTTTCGTAACTTCTCTTGCTGAGTAGTAACCCCAACTGGACAGTTATTGGTGTGGCAGATTCGAGCCATGATGCAGCCTTCGGCAATCATTGCAACTGAGCCAAACCCATATTCCTCAGCCCCCATCAAGGCTGCCATTAAGACATCCCAGCCGGTTTTGAGACCACCATCTGCCCGGAGAATGATGCGATCGCGGAGCTGATTTTCCATGAGGACTCGATGAACCTCGGTAACACCCAGTTCCCAGGGCACACCCGCATGCTTAATCGAACTCAGCGGTGATGCTCCCGTGCCGCCGTCGTGCCCAGACACCTGAATCACATCGGCATTTGCTTTAGCAACGCCTGCTGCGATCGTACCAATTCCAATTTCTGCTACCAGCTTCACCGAAACTTTTGCATCGGGGTTAATCTGGTGGAGATCGAAAATGAGCTGAGCCAAATCTTCGATGGAGTAAATATCATGGTGAGGCGGCGGCGAGATCAGCGACACTCCAGACTTAGAGCGCCGCAACATGGCAATGTAAGGACTCACTTTGCGTCCTGGCAGTTGTCCGCCTTCTCCAGGCTTAGCACCTTGAGCAATTTTGATCTCAACTTGCCTTGCGTCCATTAAGTATTCGGGAGTGACTCCAAATCGTCCTGACGCTACCTGTTTGATGGCAGAGCTGGCGGTATCGCCGTTTCTAAGACCTTTCAGATGCGAAAACAGATTCGAGTGACCCTGTTCATCCACGTCACTGAGAACCTTAAATCGCATGGGGTCTTCTCCTCCTTCTCCCGAATTAGACTTACCCCCAATGCGATTCATAGCAACTGCCAATGTCTCATGCGCTTCACGCGAGAGGGCACCCAATGACATTCCCCCGGTGCAGAACCGCGTGACAATCTCTTCAACGGGCTCAACCTCATCAATGGAAATCGATGGGCGATCGCTCTGAAAATCGAGTAAGTCTCGTAACGCAGCAGGCAAACGACCTTCTAGATGCTTCTGATAGACCTGGTAATGATCATAGTTTTGGTCAGCAACAGCCTTGTGCAGCGCTTTTGCCATCTCCGGGCTATTCATGTGATATTCACCGCCCGGTCGATATTGAATAAATCCAAAATTTTCTAGCTTTTTGGTTGAAAGCTCTGGGAATGCTCTTTGATGGAAGGCCAAAACCTCTTGAGCAAGCTCGGTAATCGTTAAGCCACCCACACGGGATGTTGTGCCCGAAAATGCAATGTCTAACAGATCCGACCCAATGCCAATGGCCTCAAAAATTTGAGCCCCGTGATAGCTTGACAACAGAGAGATGCCCATCTTACTCAAGATTTTGAGTAGCCCTGCTTCCGTAGCGTGGCGATAATTCTCTTGAGCGTCTTCTATCGTCATAGACGGAATTCGCTCTTTTTGCATGAGTGTTTGAGTCTTTGAACTTGACCACCACTGGCGGACCGTTTCCCATGCTAGGTATGGACAAACAGCGCTTGCTCCGTATCCAATCAAAGCAGCAAAATGATGCGTACTCCAACATTGAGCTGTGTCAATAACGATGGATGCTTTCATCCGCAACCCGTGTCGAATGAGATGATGATGAACCGCACCCACGGCAAGCATCGGAGGAATATAGCTATCATCTTCATTCAAGCCCTGCTCATGCCCTTGGAGCGAGAGGCGATCGCTCAAAATCAAAATCTTCTTGCCTGACCGAACCGCTGCCGCCGCCTTCTCACAAAGAACACCGACACTTTTCTGTAAGGTGTCTGGGCCTCCGGCAATCTGAAATTGAGTTGACAGCGCTTCAACTTCAAAGCCGGAATTTCGGATTCCTGCCAGCTCACCCTCATTTAACACAGGAGTCTCTAGCTTGAGCAGGCGAGAATATTCAGGGCGTTCATCCAGCAGATTACCGCGTTCGCCTAACTGCATCGAAAGAGACATGACCAGGCTTTCTCGAAGCGGGTCAATCGGGGGATTCGTTACTTGGGCAAATCGCTGTTTGAAATAGTCGTATAGAAGTCTTGGTTTGTCAGAGAGAATCGCGAGTGGAATGTCATCTCCCATGCAGAAGGTCGGCTCCTTGCCTTGAGATGCCATCGCTTCGATGATCATGTCCACGTCTTCAGTGGTGTAGCCGAAAGCGGTTTGCTGACGCAATAAATCGTCAGCAGACATCTGAGTCGAGGAGGTGAAGGCTCGTGGCTCCAGATCAAAGCGGTTATCTCTTAGCCATTGCCCATAGGGCTGAGAGCTGGCAACTCGTTGCTTGATGTCCCAGTTTTTAAGAACCTCATGGGTTTCTAAATCAACGGCGATCGCCTGTCCAGGCCCCAACCGCCCCTTTTCTACGATGTCTTCTTCAGCCAACCCAATCACACCGGCCTCGGACGAAACAACCACATAGCCGTCCCGAGTCAATGCATATCGAGCTGGGCGCAGACCATTGCGATCCAGAAGTGCTCCCACTTTTCTGCCGTCGCTAAACACCAGAAGCGCCGGACCATCCCATGGTTCCTGAATCCCGCTGTAATATTCATAAAAATCAACAATCTCAGGATGGTCAACCAAATCGGGTTGATTTTGGTATGCCTCCGGCACCATCATGGTCAAAACATCGAGAGGGCTTCGTCCTGATTGCACCAATAGCTCAGCTACATTGTCTAACGTTGCCGAGTCGCTGTTTTCAGGATTGACGATTGGCTTTAATATCTCTAGGCGATCGCCCCAGACTGGATGATTCAGGTCTGCTTCTCGCGCCATCATCCAGTTAATATTTCCTAGCAGAGTGTTAATCTCTCCATTATGACCCAATAAGCGCATCGGTTGCGCGAGAGGCCAGCGTGGCATTGTATTGGTGCTAAAGCGGCGATGATAGACCGCAAAGGGGCTCTCATAGAGGGGATTGGTCAAATCGGGATAAAACTCACCTAATACCGATGACCGCGCCATTCCCTTGTAAATAATCGTGCGAGACGAGAATGAACAAATATAGAGATCTTCTAGTCCCTCAGCAACTTCATGCGACAAATCCGACGACAGTGTAGCCGCAACCGAATGACCAATTTGGCGACGCAACAAATATAATTCTCGCTCTAGCTCTTCACCCTCAAACGCTGATTGCACAAACAACTGCTCAATTTGAGGTTGATGTTCTAGTGCTTGAACGCCCAATACATCTGGCTTCACCGGGACAGACCGCCATCCAAGCATCTTGAAGCTCGATTCTCTGATAACCCCTTCGATAATCTGCCGTGATAGAGACGCAGCCGATTCATGTTGAGGTAAGAAAACCATGCCGACGCCCATCTTCGCAGGCGATGGAGAGTGTATTTCCTGGTCGTTCAGCCATTCTTGCAACAAAGCCCAAGGAATCGCCGTCATTAGACCTGCACCATCTCCAGAATCCTGGTCGGCGCTACACGCTCCTCTATGCTCCAGACACGTCAATGCAGAAAGAGCTTGAGTAACCAGGGTGTGACTAGCACGACCATACTGATCGGCTAAAAAGCCAACCCCACAGGCATCGCGTTCTTCAACTAGCCATCGTTGCCCTGCAAATCCTGCATTCAATCCCCGATTCTTAAACTTTTCCTGATTCACGTTCATATTGCCCATAAGACTATCTAGAATCGCCTATAACGCTGAAACTACTCCGACAGTGATCTGATGATTGGTTTTGGTTAAAGAAGACATCGAACAAAAGCGCTATGCTCGTCAAAAAACTTAGGATTTTAAATCCTGCTCAAATCTGAGGCTCTAAAGGCTAGATTAAGCAGAAAATCTATACCGTTGAATTTCCCTTATAAGAGAGACTATTACACAGCGCCCTCAGGGACAATAGTAATCCTCTGATAAGCGCCTACTTCAGGTATCAAGGCTGTAATGTCAGCCCCTTTAAGGTTGAATGCCTCTTGCTGAGCACCTATGATCCAACGTCGCAGCCTATTTCTAAACCCGAGCCGCCTAATGATAAGCAAAAATGTCGCTTGAAAGTAAGCTACCGTTAAGGACCGACCCCAATCGACAAACTCACAATACGAGTGTAGAAATCTTATAGAAAGTATTGTGATCTGACAATCCCTGAACCTTAATCAAGAAACTAGCCTCTCTGGACTGATGTTCTTGTTAGCTGGAATTCTTAACACTTAGACATTGATATTAAACCAGCCTAAGCCCCTTCGTTACTCATTATGCTCTCTGAGTTAACAGCGAGATGTTGGCTCACTTTCTTCATTATGAAGTTAAACACTCGAATTGATGGGTGACTTAACAAGAAAAATGGCCCCTCAGGTCATTGTTTCTTGATAATCTCCCGAACGTTGCAACAATCACGACTAAAACTGACTGTGTAGATCAATCACCCCCAAACTCCGCTAAAAAATCTTACCCGTCCGGACTCGTATTGACCATACTAGTAATACTCTTGGAGTTTCTCAATTGACTGGCTCAATTAATTGGCTCAATTAACTGGGAGAATTAGGTTAGCTGTGGCTCAAATTCGAAAACAACGGTACTCTTCCAAGCGATTTCAATCGCAAAACCGCCCCAGAGGTCAAATTAGACGGGTTAAGCGATTCAGGTCAATTATTGCAGTTATCATCCTGTTGACCTCTACTCTATATCTAATTTCGAGCCGAGGAGATGCCGAATCGCTTGACCGCAAGATTTCTCCCATATTGAGTAGCGCATCCTGGATGTCTAATGGAGGGCATGCATCCTCCTTGATGCCGTTTACTCGCCAGGGTAATCAACTTTTTCTTAATGGTCGTGCATTACCTGCAACGTGGAGTCAGCGATCGCAACGCATTGGCATTTCAGATGCAAGCCTGATAGGTGTCTTGGGGGTCGAATGCCTGAATACAGCAGATTCTTCTAAACAGCCGATTCAATGGTTTTCTCAGTCAGATCGCGATGTACCCGTTCTCTCAACCTGGATGGATCAGCAATATCGCTATCTAGATATCACGCCATTGGCTCAACAAAACGGTTGGACTGTTGACCCCACTGGCAATGTCCTTCAGATTACGACTCCTCCGTCGAGAGTGTTGGGGATTAGGCAAGGTCAGCAAGATTGGGGCGATCGCATTGTGGTTGAATTAGACCGTCCCACTCCCTGGCAAATCACCGAGCAAAATGAACAGGCAATCATTACGATTGACGCATCGGTTGATCCATCGCTTTTGCGCAGTCTTGAGTCAAGAGCAGGGAGATTACTAAAGTCGATATCCGTTGAATCGAGAGGGAATCAAACTCTAGTTCAGCTTGATATCCCACCCAATTTGAGATCTCACGTTTGGACGCTGGCAAACCCCAATCGACTGGTCATGGATATTCGATCTGATCGCATCCCTGAGCGTGATATTCTTTGGTCGCCAGGAATCAGATGGAAGCAGCAAATGGTAAATGCTGGATCAAATTCACAGTATCCAGTGGTCTGGCTAGAAGTCGATCCCCGTCAGCCAGAACTCCTACTCAAACCGATTTGGAGTAATCCTTCCGCTGCAATAGGTATTGCGCCTCTTCTGACAACGGCTCAACGCTGGCAGGCGGTCGCTGCCGTTAATGGGGGGTTCTTCAACCGCAATAATCAGCTTCCCCTAGGAGCGATTCGTCAAGATAACCGATGGATTTCGGGCCCCATCTTAAATCGAGGGGCGATCGCCTGGGATGATGCGGGCAATATTGCTATAGGTCGGCTCAGTATTCAAGAAACGATTCAAACGTCTACCGGAGAGCAATTTCCCGTTCTCCATCTCAATAGCGGCTATGTGCAAGCAGGCATCGCTCGTTACACATCCGATTGGGGATCTACTTATACAACGCTGACTGATCACGAGATAGTCGTCACCGTCGAAAGTGAACGGGTTATTCGCCAGCAAGTCGGCTCTGTTGGAGGGCAGTTGACCGTTCCAATTCCGAGTAATGGATACCTATTAGCACTGCGATCTTACAGAACAGCAGCAAACGCTATTCCTATCGGAACGTCGCTTCAGCGAGAGACTTACGTTCTTCCATCAGACTTCGAGCGCTATCCGCATGTTGTTGGGGCAGGGCCGCTGCTCATTAAAAATCGTCAAATTGTTCTTAATCCACGCTCTGAACAGTTTTCTGAAGCGTTTATTCGTCAAAGAGCCCCTCGAAGCGCCATTGGCATCACGGATCGAAATACCTTGATTGTTGCAGCCGCTTATAATAGTCCGCACGGAACGGGACCTAGTTTGTCTGAAATGGCCCAAATTATGCAACGTCTCAGTGTTGTGGATGCACTCAATCTAGATGGAGGAAGTTCGACGACCCTTTATCTAGGAGGGCAAATTCTTAACCGTTCTCCGCAAACGGCAGCCCGCGTACACAACGGAATCGGCATTTTCATGCAGCCAAGCTTTTAGAAACCATTAATTTCGAGAAGTCACGTACGCACTATTTCTCTATATAATCATGCGCGAGTGTAAACCGATTCACCATGTGCCTTGAAGCTTCCATAAAGCCCTGTTGGATTGAGTAAAGAATCAGCACAGATTCAATGAATCCCGAAGGATACGGGTGACATTCTCTAGGGGGAATCTGTTATGTTTGGCTTCAGTAATGAAACAATCATGCATCATTCCATTGCTTTAGTTACTTAATCCTAATCGCTCTCTTACGCTGCTTATATGCAAGTCATCTTGAGCAAATTCCCCGATGCTCTTGGAACTTAATTCGCAGGGTTCAATTCGTAAAGTTCTATCTCTACTTACCAAGTATTCGATTTATAGTTTTATCCAAGGAGAGAGTATTGTGGTTCAAACCAAAGAAGTTACACAATCGCCTGCATTGCCATTATCCGCTGGTGCTCCGAAAGGGGTTGCGGCTACAGAACTCCGCCCTTGGGGATCTTTTACAGTCCTTGAAGAAGGGCGCGGCTATAAAATAAAGCGTATTGAGGTCAAGCCAGGTCATCGCCTAAGCTTGCAAATGCATCATCATCGTAGTGAGCACTGGATCGTTGTTTCCGGAACAGCGAAGGTTAACTGCGACGAGAAAGAAACCTTATTATTCAGTAATCAATCCACCTACGTGCCCCCCTGTACTAGTCATCGACTGGAAAATCCTGGCGTGATCCCGCTCATTTTGATTGAAGTGCAAAATGGTGAATATCTTGGAGAAGATGACATTGTCCGATTCCAAGATGACTATGCTCGTGCGAATGGTAAATGAGGCTATCAAGCGGTCAATAGATTCAATAATAAGCAGATAAGTCAGGTTTATATTTTTTGCAGAAAGGAGTCTTTGGTGACTCCTTTTTTATTTTTCCGTTTGGTAGCGTACGTTCTCGCAATAGGACGTCAAACATGTGTAAAACTCCCAAGCGGCAGAGAGCTTAGTACCCCCATCTAAATCCATGAAGCGATATCGCTTTATCTATCTTTGTAAGATTTACCAGATCCCCAGCAGAATATGTTGTAGTTCGCAGTTGAGAACTTATACGATTGAGTCATGTCGTTAGCTACGTTATGTCTAGGCCAGTGAATAATGATTCAGTTAAGTAAAGCCGCGATCGCCGAGGTCACGCGGCTAAAGCAAAAAACCGCAAATTCTAGTGCTCGATTTCGCTTATCAGTCCAGCCCGGAGGATGTGCCGATTTCCATTACGTACTCAAATTTTCCGATGAAGTCTTGGCGGGCGATCGCGAAATTAACTGTGAATCGATCCAAATCATAGTCGATACAGAAAGTTGGGATTACCTAAGGGGACTGACCCTAGACTATTCCGAGGATCTAATGGGCGGAGGATTTCGATTTTACAATCCCAATGCAAATCAGACCTGTGGATGTGGAAATTCTTTCTCTATAAACTTAATATAAGCTCAAGCCATTAGCGATTCATCATAACTATGACTCCTCGATTGACAGTGGTTTTGTTTTACCGCTAAAATAATAGACTGTTGCAAATTTGGATCTGTATTTTAAGAGAGGCAAAATAAAGCCAGTCCCATGCCCACAATTCAACAGTTGATTAGTAGCGAACGTCGCAAAACCAAGCAAAAGACTAAGTCTCCTGCATTAAAGAGTTGCCCTCAACGTCGAGGAGTATGTACGCGGGTCTATACTACAACTCCAAAGAAGCCGAATTCGGCCTTGCGCAAGGTGGCAAGGGTCAGATTAACGTCTGGCTTCGAGGTGACGGCCTATATTCCAGGAATCGGGCATAATTTGCAAGAGCACTCAGTTGTAATGATTCGAGGAGGTCGCGTTAAAGACTTGCCTGGAGTCCGTTACCACATTATTCGTGGAACGTTAGATACAGCGGGTGTTAAAGACCGTCGGCAGAGCCGTTCCAAATACGGAGCCAAGCGCCCTAAAGGATAGACGGTCTAAAGACGCTCTTTCTCATTTAGGTATAGGTCAAGCAGAGCTTACCTGCATTTAGGCATAGTTTTGCTATGCAGAGCGAGTATTTTTGACTCGTTTCAGTTACTTTAGAGATATCTGCGCTCTAGAACTTTATTTATAGATCTTTCGGAAAATTTTAGGAATTTTGAAGGTATGTCTCGCCGTACATCTGCTCAAAAGCGTGCCACTCAATCAGATCCGGTATACAATAGCCGCCTCGTTAGTATGATGGTTTGTCGTATTATGAGGTCCGGGAAAAAGTCCCTCTCTTATCGGATCATTTACGATGCTTTCAAAGTGATAGAAGAGCGAACCAATTCAGATCCTTTGGAAGTTTTTGAGCAGGCTGTTAGAAATGCTACTCCCCTCGTTGAAGTCAAGGCGCGTCGAGTCGGAGGAGCAACATACCAAGTTCCAATGGAAGTTCGCTCAGAGCGTGGTATTGCGCTAGCATTGCGCTGGTTAATCCAGTTCTCTCGACAGCGTTCTGGACGTTCGATGGCCATGAAGTTAGCTAATGAGCTAATGGATGCCGCGAACGAAACAGGCAGCGCTATTCGAAAGAGAGAAGAAACTCATCGTATGGCGGAAGCGAATAAAGCATTTGCCCATTATCGATATTGACGCTTGGAAAGGCTGCCTTGTTGAGATGCGAGAGTATAGAATCTTAACAGATGCGGTAAACGAGGATGGCGCCAGAGGTTAAGGAGGTAGCTGTGGCACGTAGTATTCCACTTGAGAAAATACGAAATATTGGGATCGCTGCCCATATCGATGCAGGCAAGACGACGACGACAGAGCGAATTTTGTTTTATTCTGGAGTCGTTCATAAGCTGGGCGAGGTGCATGAAGGGACAGCAGTTACCGATTGGATGGCGCAGGAGAGAGAGCGTGGAATTACGATTACTGCCGCCGCGATTAGCACAAATTGGAAAGATCATCGAATTAACATCATCGATACTCCTGGACACGTAGATTTCACCATTGAGGTGGAGCGTTCCATGAGGGTACTAGACGGTGTCATTACTGTGTTGTGCTCTGTGGGCGGAGTCCAACCGCAGACTGAAACCGTTTGGCGTCAAGCTGACCGCTATAAAGTGCCTCGCATTGCGTTCGTTAACAAAATGGATCGCACAGGCGCTAACTTTTTCAGAGTTTATGATCAAGTTCGCGATCGCCTGCGAGCTAATGCCGTGCCGATTCAGCTTCCAATAGGCAGTGAAGATCAATTCAGCGGTGTTATAGACTTAGTGAGCATGAATGCTCGAATCTATAACGACGATCTCGGCATGGATATGGTCGATACGGATATTCCCGATAGCGTTCGTGAATTAGCTGATGAGTATCGCTCAATTCTGATGGAAGCAGTTGCTGAAACCAGTGATAGGCTCACAGAAAAGTATTTAGAAGGTAAAGAATTTACCGAGGAAGAAATTCGATCAGCAGTTCGCAAGGCAACTATTGAAGGCAAAATGGTGCCGATGCTCTGTGGTTCTGCCTTTAAGAATAAAGGCGTTCAGTTACTACTCGATACTGTCGTTGACTATCTGCCTGCACCTATTGAAGTTCCTCCCATCCAAGGAATGCTTTCCGATGGTTCAGTTGCAGTTCGCCATGCTTCTGATGAAGAGCCGCTTGCGGCGCTTGCATTCAAAATCATGGCGGATCAGTATGGTCGTTTGACATTTCTTAGAGTTTACTCAGGAATTTTGGCAAAGGGTAGCTATGTTTACAACTCCAACAAAGACAAAAAAGAGAGGATTTCTAGGCTGATTGTTTTAAAGGCAGATGAGCGTACCGAGGTTGATGAGTTGCGTGCTGGTGATTTGGGTGCAGCGCTAGGCTTGAAGGACACGTTTACAGGGGATACTCTCTGTGATAGCGAATCGCCTGTAATTTTAGAGTCTCTATACATTCCAGAGCCTGTAATCTCTGTTGCAGTCGAGCCTAAAACGAAGCAAGATATGGAGAAGCTCTCTAAGGCTTTGCAATCTTTGTCTGATGAAGATCCAACATTTCGGGTGTCCATAGATCCTGAGACTAATCAGACGGTGATTGCCGGCATGGGTGAGCTTCATCTCGAAATTTTAGTAGACCGCATGCTGCGCGAGTTTAAAGTGGAAGCTAATATTGGTGCTCCACAGGTTGCTTATCGCGAGACAATTCGAAAACGGATAGCGACTGAAGGGAAATTTATTAGACAAAGTGGTGGCAAGGGGCAATATGGTCACGTTGTCATTGAGGTGGAGCCTAGTGAACCCGGCAGTGGATTTGAATTTGTCTCTAAAATTGTTGGAGGGTCGATTCCAAAAGAATATATTTCACCTGCAGAGCAAGGAATGAAAGAAGCTTGCGAATCGGGGATTTTAGCGGGTTACCCGGTCATCGATCTAAAGGTAACTTTAATCGATGGTTCTTATCATGACGTTGACTCTTCGGAAATGGCTTTCAAGATTGCAGGATCTATGGCGATTAAGGATGCGGTGATTAAGGCTGCTCCCGTTTTGCTAGAGCCTATGATGAAAGTAGAGATAGAAGTCCCCGAAGATTTTCTGGGTGATGTGATAGGCGACCTAAATTCTCGTCGTGGTCAAATTGAGGGTATGGGATCAGATGAAGGCATTGCTAAAATCTCTTCCAAGGTGCCTTTGGCCGAAATGTTCGGATATGCTACTGATATCCGATCTAAAACGCAAGGTCGGGGCATATTCTCCATGGAGTTTAGCAACTATGATGAGGTGCCTCGCAATGTTGCTGAGGCAGTCATCGCTAAAAGTAAAGGGAACGCATAGTCAATAAAGAGTCAGAGAGAGGAAGACGTAACTCATGGCACGCGCAAAGTTCGAACGGAATAAACCTCACGTAAATATCGGTACCATCGGTCACGTTGACCATGGCAAAACCACGCTCACAGCTGCAATTACCATGGCTTTAGCCGTTACCGGGGGCGGTAAGGCTCGGAAGTATGATGAAATCGATGCAGCTCCTGAGGAAAAAGCCCGGGGAATTACTATCAATACGGCTCACGTTGAGTATCAGACTGCAAATCGTCACTATGCTCACGTAGATTGCCCAGGTCACGCTGACTATGTGAAGAATATGATCACTGGTGCGGCTCAGATGGATGGAGCGATCTTAGTCGTATCTGCGGCAGATGGTCCTATGCCACAAACGCGGGAGCATATTCTTCTTGCGAAGCAGGTCGGAGTTCCTAACATCGTGGCCTTCCTCAATAAGCAGGATCAAGTCGATGATGAAGAGCTTTTGGAGCTTGTCGAACTTGAGGTTAGAGAGCTCTTAAGTTCTTACGATTTTCCTGGTGACGATATTCCAATCGTTTCTGGCTCTGCTCTCCTAGCGCTAGAAGCATTAACTGAGAATCCGAGCCTTAACAAGGGAGATAACGAGTGGGTTGATAAAGTCCTCGCTCTGATGGATAGAGTTGATGAATATATTCCGACACCTGAGCGGGATATTGATAAGCCCTTCTTGATGGCTGTGGAAGACGTTTTCTCAATTACTGGTCGTGGAACAGTTGCGACTGGACGGATTGAAAGGGGCAAGGTTAAGGTCGGAGAAACTGTCGAGCTAGTAGGTTTGAAAGATACTCGCAGCACCACTGTAACTGGCGTTGAGATGTTTCAGAAAACTCTCGATGAGGGAATGGCTGGAGATAACGTCGGTGTGCTGTTGCGAGGTATCCAGAAAGAGGATATTGAGCGAGGCATGGTTTTAGCTAAGCCTGGTTCTATCACTCCCCATACTAAGTTTGAGTCTGAGGTTTACGTCCTTAAGAAAGAAGAAGGTGGACGTCATACTCCCTTCTTTCCTGGTTATCGTCCTCAATTTTATGTGCGGACTACCGACGTAACAGGAACAATCGATGCCTTTACAGCAGATGATGGTTCTGAAGCTGAAATGGTGATGCCTGGCGATCGCGTTAAGATGACTGTTGAATTGATTAACCCTATTGCAATTGAGCAAGGAATGCGGTTTGCAATTCGCGAGGGTGGTCGTACGGTTGGTGCTGGAGTCGTCTCCAAAATCCTTAAGTAGAGATTATCCGAACTTTGTTTACAGGCTATCAGCTCCTTCTTATGAGAGGGCAGTTGATAGCCTTATATTCTCCGAACCTAGACAACAAAATTTGAAGTAACTAACTGGATAGGCAGTTTGATGGCAACGATTCAGCAGCAGAAAATTCGAATCCGCTTGAAAGCATTTGATCGAAGTTTACTTGACACATCCTGTGAAAAGATTGTAGACACCGCTAATCGAACCAACGCAACGGCAATTGGTCCAATTCCGCTTCCGACAAAGCGCAGAATTTATTGTGTATTGCGATCGCCTCATGTCGATAAAGACTCTCGTGAGCATTTCGAGACGAGGACTCATCGACGGATCATTGATATTTATCAACCTTCATCGAAAACAATTGATGCACTCATGAAGTTAGATCTTCCTGCAGGTGTAGATATCGAGGTTAAGCTCTAGCATTCCGTACTGTACGGCATCATTTTATCTGGCTAGAGAACAATCTGAAGAGGGGGTGCTCCCTCATTCTTGCTGCTGCATTTGGCTTTCTTGAATCGCAGTTGCCAGGCTAGTTAACTAGTAGGTATCTGCGATTCACGGTTCTAACGCATATATCATTGCCCTTGACTATTGTCTTGTTAGGTCGGGTGTCGTATCTACACGTTTTGGATAGGATATCCACCTTAGATTCAAGGCGGTAGGAATGCATCAATGAATGATGTTGTTTCAGACTAAAGTCTGCTGCTGAAGCGTGCGTTCGACAGGTAATCTAGAGAAGAGAGCTGCAAAATCTTACGATTGAGTCATAGGAAACTTGATATGGTACGTAGCGTTTCTCCGATTACAGATGCACAGTTTGATTCAGAAGTCTTGGGATCAGACGAGCCCGTTGTTGTATATTTTTGGGCTCCGTGGTGCGGTCCATGTCGTCTGATGAGCCCCATTATGGACTGGGTCGCAGAGACATACCCCCATGTAAAGGTTGTCAAAATGGAAGTCGATCCCAATCCTGATGCAGTTTCGAAATGCAATATCCAGGGAGTTCCAGCCTTGGCAATGTTTCGAGATGGACAATCCGTTCAGTCTGTTGAAGGTGCTGTCAGCAAATCCCAACTGACTAGTCTCTTAGAAATGCATTTATCTCCAGCGACCTAGGATAGTGAAAGATGTAGGTCTGAGTTATCAGACATCGGTGCAATTCGAACGGGATAGATAATATTATGCGATTTGCAAATCGTACAGAATCTTTTAAAGCTAATGTTTTTGCGGACATGGATCACGCAAAAGCAAGGGCAAAATCGGCAGGGCGGCATTTAATTGATCTTTCGCTGGGATCATCAGATTTGCCTGCGGCGCCTCATGTGTTGGAAACTATCGCTCAGTCATTGCAGGATCGCAGCACTCACGGATATCTACTATTCCATGGGACTCGGTCTTTCCGGGATGCAGCTGCTCAATGGTATACGCAGCGTTTTGGCGTTTCGGTCGATCCAGACACTGAGGTGTTGGCACTCATTGGTTGTCAGGAAGGAACGGCTCATCTGCCGCTTGCTATCTTAAATCCTGGGGATTTTGCTTTATTACAAGACCCGGGATATCCGTCCCATGCAGGAGGAGTTTATCTTGCCAGCGGACAAGTCTACGCAATGCCATCAGAGGAAAAAAACGGGTTTCTCCCGATTTTTGAAGATATTCCGCCCCCTGTGCTTGCTCAGGCTCGCATGATGGTCTTAAGCTATCCGCATAATCCAACAACGGCGATCGCGCCACTGTCTTTTTTCCAAAAGGCGGTCAGCTTTTGTCAAGACCATGACCTAGCCTTAGTTCACGATTTTCCGTATGCTGATGTAGTGTTTGACGGGACAATTGCTCCGTCCGTGTTGCAGGCGGATCGGAATAAGACCGTATCAATCGAATTTTTTACCATGTCAAAGTCATACAACATGGGGGGCTTTCGAGTAGGCTATGCCATTGGGAATGCAGAGCTTATTCAAGCATTGCGGCGTGTTAAGGCATTGATTGACTTTAACCAATATCGAGGCATTTTGAACGGGGCGATCGCCGCGTTGACAGGGCCTCAAGAGCCCGTTAGACAAACGATTGACACATTCCGCCAGCGCCGAGATGCATTTGTGCAAGCCCTTCACCACATTGGATGGGACGTGCCGATTCCATCTGCGACTATGTATGTGTGGGCGAAATTACCGACCCCTTGGAGAAACGATTCCATGGGATTTTGTACTCAATTAGTTGAGTCAACCGGAGTAGCCGCATCGCCAGGAGCCGGTTTCGGGAAATCGGGGGAGGGATATGTGCGATTCGCTCTCGTCCATGATCCGTCAACTCTTGAAACAGCTGTTAAGCGAATTGCCCAGTTTCTCTCTCAAGAAAGTTGAGCTAAAGTTAAGCTGTTTTTTCTCATAGACAACTTTTTGCGTCGATTTTTCTCTGCATAGCGATTTGCGCGTCAACACCAGAAATAGGGGTAGGGTCACGCTGTGACCTTCTAAAAATTTTGAGCGTATTTTCTTTCGAAAAAAGTCTCACTGACTCTACACCCCAATGCTGATATCAATAAGACAGGTGTGAGCCAGTTTCCGAACCGGATATAAGGTGTTTGAGTTTGGCGACGATAAATCGTATCGGAATGGAATTCGTAGGTGTTGATGTCCGATCGCCATAGTGTTCGTCCATGGGCATCAACGAACGCGGAGTAGCCTGTATTAGTTGCTCGGGCTGCCCATCGATCGGTTTCAATAGACCGCATAACATCTTGAGCGTGATGTTGAGAGGGCATCGCAGCACTGTAATGAGCATTATTCGATGCTGTGATGATAAATTCTCCCCCTGCTGCTGCTTGTTGGCGGAAATGATCTGGATAGGCAGATTCGTAGCAAATGGCTGCGATCGCTCGACCAAACGGAGTATCAACGTGCTGATCAAGCGCACCGGGCACAAGATGGGCATCGAGCGGCGAAAGGCGATTGACTAACCTTCCAATCCATCGCTGCAACGGAATATACTCTCCAAGCGGTACCAGGCGGACTTTTCGATACTCATTGATGGTTTCCCCCTTTCCTGTAATCGTAAACAAGCTATTAGTGATTGAGTTGCCTTCCCTGCCAAATGCCCCAAGCCATACGGGGACTTCTCGATCTAGAATGGCTCGAAAGAAGGATGATTGAGCGGGCGTTTGGTCAGTCCATATAGTGGGGAGAGCGGTTTCTGGAGTCAATACAGCATCCACTCCTTGTTCAGCAAGTTGCAGATAGCCAGTGGTATATCCTTCAATTGCTCGTCTCCAGCCTTCGTCGTAAAGCTTAATAGTGTTGGGGATATTGCCCTGAATCACTCCAACTTTTAATGCATCCTGGGGAGAGAGGGAAAGCGGTTGACTATATAGAACAAACCCTAACCCATGACATGCTGCAAATAGTAAGAGCGCGATCGCCCAATAACGCTTGCCTCGTTGAGATTGGGGTGTCTTACGAAGGGGTGAGGTGCGAGTGAATCGGCTGCTGAGCCAGGCTTCAGCGAGAAGCCCATTGACCGCAACAAGCGCAGCGCTCACGGCTAGAGGACCAGACAGTCGCCCCACATGTAAGATAATTAGATTGGTTGGACTTTGGGTATATGCAAATGTTGACCAATTCAGAGGACCCAATAGCCACAAGGCTTCTAAGCCACACCAAAGCGCCGCACCCACCAAGACTCGGCGTAGCGGAGATGAGGTCGGTTTGAGCAACCGCATTGATTTAAATCGAATAGTGCTGGCACATAGAAGCTGAAACAGACCTGCCCACAATCCGACTAAAATTGCTCCCCATGCGGTAATAAATATCCAGCAAAATAGGGCGATCGCCAAACTAGCAAGCCAGGGAACCCCCATCCATGTCATAGGATGAACCCCTGTAATCCAAAATATGGCAAGACCGTGATAGCCGGCCCCCCAGGCTAATCCTAAAAGTACGGGAAAAGAGGAGTAGAACCGTCGATCTGAGTATCGGGGATCACCTGCCTGCTGTGATTTAGAATACTTAGTTACGAGTACCCATAACGGCACTAGAGCAACCCAAGCAAGCATCCAAAGATTGGTTGGCGCCGGGGACAACCCGGCGCCCAAACCACCCAGTAGCGCAATCAAAATCGACACCGGGCGATCGCCTAGGCGAAAGCGTTTCTGAATATGGAAAATCAAGGATTGAACCATTACCACCCGATGCCCATACTTCTTTTAGATACCTTTAGATACCTTTAGATACCCCAGGTATCAACACCTATTCTTCAATATGCTCTGGCGCTTCGCTAGCCTCACTCAACGCGTCTTCGTCAGACTCATCGGCTTCTTCGCCAGCTTCGGCAGTTCCTTCTGCTTCAGGTGGCACAAGTGCTACGGCAACAATGGCATCATCTTCATCTAATCGTTGGACATGAACCCCCGTTGCCATGCGAGATTGGCACGAGATTGCATTGACCGATTGACGAATAATAATCCCTCGGCTGGTCACCAAAATCATTTCGTCATTCTCACCAACGATTTGCAGCGCGGCAAGCTGATCATTGGGCTTACGAAATTTAATCGCACGTAGTCCCATACCTGCTCGATTTTGCAACCGGAAATTAGCCACAGGGACCCGCTTCCCTAATCCCGCTGTCGTGATCACCAGAACCCACGGGCCTTGACCTTGTTCCCGTGTCGGACACTCAGAGTCTGATTCGTCAGACTCATCATCTACGATGTCGTCAGGAGTATTAACCACCAAACTCTCAACCAATTGCCCAGGTAAAATATCCATGCTGATCAGCTCATCGCCGCTGCGAAGTGACATAGATTTTACCCCACGAGTTGGGCGACTCAATGGACGAAGCTGGTCATGATCGGCTCGAAAATGAATCGTCATTCCTTGGCGGGTGCCGATGATGATGCTGTCTTCTGCACGAGCGCGGCGCACCCATCGGAGCTGATCGCCTTCTTCCAAGGAAATTGCAATTAAGCCGTTTGCACGAATATTACTAAATGCTGAAAGCTCTGTTTTCTTGATATAACCGCCCTGAGTCAGCATTACGAGATATTCGTCGTCCGTAAATTCGGTGACTGGCACAATCGACGTGATTTTCTCTTCCCTGGAGATAGGTAGCATTTGGACAATTGGGATACCACGAGACGTTCGAGACCCGGTCGGTATTTGGTACGCCTTCACGCAATAGGCAACGCCGCGATCGCTAAAAAAGAGAACACTGTCATGGTCAAAGCAACTTAGGAAATGCTCGACCCCATCATCATCTTTCATTCGAGTGCCAGATTTGCCGCGCGTAGCTCGATTTTGAGCCTCAAACGTGCTAACCGGCATTCGTTTGATATAGCCCTGTTCTGTTAGAAGGATGATGGCTTGCTCGTTGGCAATCAAGTCTATATCTTCAAGCTCACCTTCGATATGCTCGATGACAGTCATGCGAGGCGTCGCATGCTTCGTTCGAAGCTCAGTAATTTCTGTTTCGATAATTTCAAGGACTCGTTCTCGACGCGCCAGAATGTCTCTCAGATCAGCAATTCGAAATTGTAAATCCTCATGTTCTTGCTGAATTTTTTCAGCCTCAAGTGCAGTCAATCGACGAAGCTGCATTTGAAGGATGGCATCAGCTTGCGTTTCGGAGAGTTCGTAGGAATCAACGAGTTGCTGCCGAGCTGTGGGGGTATCGGCGGCTCGACGAATGAGCTCAATAATTGAGTCAAGATTTGCTAACGCAACCAGTAAGCCTTGCAGAAGATGATCTCGTTCTTCGGCTTTACGGAGTTGATATTGAGTCCGCCGGATGATCGTTTCAATTCGGAAGTCTAGAAAGACTTGAAGCAAATCCCGAATGCCCAGGATCTGAGGCTCTCCATTAACAAGAGACAACATATTAACCCCAAAGTTGCATTGGAGCGGAGTCTGCTTGTAGAGGTTGTTGAGCACCACACGCGGATAGGCATCACGCTTGAGCTCAATGACAATGCGCATTCCATGGCGATCGCTCTCATCTCGAATATCGGCAATGCCATCTAGACGACGATCATTGACCATCTCAGCAATTTTCTCAATGAGAGCTGCCTTGTTGGTTTGATAGGGAAGTTCTGTGATGATAATGGCTTCACGACTCGGGCGCCCGCGCGACTCAACGGTTTCAATAGTGGCTACACCCCGCATGGTGATTGACCCACGCCCTGTTGCGTATGCATCTCGAATCCCGCTCGTCCCCAGAATTTGTCCCCCTGTGGGGAAATCAGGACCTGGAATATATTGCAACAACTCTCGCCCCGTCAATTCAGGGTTATGGATCAGCGCAACTAACCCATCAATCAGCTCGCCCAGATTATGAGGCGGAATATTCGTCGCCATTCCTACCGCAATGCCAGAAGACCCATTGAGTAAAAGTTGGGGTATGCGAGACGGGAGCACAATGGGTTCTTGTTGCGAACCATCAAAATTGTCCGCAAAATCAACTGTTTCTGCTTCTATGTCTTGAAGAAGCGCATCTGTAGTAAGAGATTGCAGGCGACACTCTGTGTATCGCATTGCTGCGGGTGGATCATTATCGACTGACCCAAAGTTGCCATGCCCATTGATAAGAGGAGCCCGCATTGAAAAGTTTTGCGCCATTCGCACAAGGGCGTCATAAACCGCAGTGTCTCCGTGGGGATGATATTTACCCAGCACCTCCCCGACAACACGGGCGCATTTTCGAAATGGGCGATCTGCGCTCAAACCCAATTCGTGCATAGCGTAAAGAATACGGCGATGAACAGGTTTTAGACCATCCCTGGCATCTGGTAATGCTCGACCTACGATGACGCTCATCGCATATTCGAGATAAGACCGAGACATCTCGTTACGCAGATCGGTCGGGATAATCCGCTCCTGAGGAGTGCTCATACCTTAAAAGACTCCGAATAATCTCGCTTTCAAAAAATCAAGCCTGGAACAGCACAGCATGAATAAACTCTTAAAAACATCTGAAGCTGTTACACAAGCGCCTTGGATAAAGATTTAACTCTTGAATTTTAGCATAATTTCCCGATGTTTTGCCTTGCTAAACTCTGTCTGTAGACCGCTTGAGTTTTCGAGAAAACAAATTGGATATTTGGTTTAAATTCGTTATCGAAAGCCGAGGATTTTGAATAATTTTTTTGGGTTGAGTTTGTAAACTCTAAAATCCTTAATTGGAAGATTGAGAAATGCATTTAAAGTGAACCAGGACAAAGCTTTTCTAAGTCAATACCCAAGGATTAACCAACCTTTAATAGATATTGTGAACTCGTTCTAAAAGAATCTTTTAGAACGAGTTCACAATATGCACTAAAAACAGAATTCAGATATGCATCAGCAATCTAATTGTGAGCGATAGGGCTACCAAATCATTCATGAAATGGAAGTGCGGGAAGCTTGCCTGCCTTAGCAAAGCCTTTCCGTCAGGAGGAGTAAAATACTAATGCTATGCATTGAAAAGCGTTGGCGTAGCCTTGCCACAGGCAAAACGCACTAGTACAAGACAGCGGAAGTTTCATAACCATAGTGTGAGCGTCTCGCTCACATCGCGGGCAAAATGCTCGCACTCTTATAGGGTTGGCTTATTTTTGCCAAACAGTACTAGAGATTTTCACACATCATTGGGATTGCCACATTAAATTCGACAAGAATAGGCTTGCCGAAATTCACAAGCAATTTAGGACCGCTATATCTTAGCTAATTGACTCAAGAAAATTTAACAGATGCAGTTTGAAGGAGTGCGTTCGGCATATGAGATAAAACATTTATATGAAGTAAAAAGTAAGAAAAATTAGAAATTAATAGGACGATCCCGAACTGTTCTAAAATAGGAGTGCAGACCTGGCCACGTTAGCAAAACCTTTCTGCTAAGAGAAATAAGACGCCAATACTATGCATCGCTTGAGCGATCGCACTAGAGATTCAGACAATTCATTTGGGGTGGCTTCCTAATCCACTAAGCACCCATTTCTTCGTAGAAATAAGCTAAGAAACATGGATTAAATAGTCTGTTAAATTGTCATATTTTCAGGAGCACAGCATGACGTGCTCTTACCCAGGAAAATCTTATATTAATAAATTTTCATTCTCAAGTTCGTAAATCAGACACTTAAGCGGCGATAAGTTTTGAGTGTATTAAAGATTTTTAGAGTGTCATTCTAGGCAAAATCAACCCACCCGAAAATTTTTCCTGCTCTACTTAAGACTTTTGCCAAACGACAAGCAATACACCACACACGATGAACCCTAATCCAACGAGCCGCATCGGTGGAATCGACTCTCGAAACACAAAATAACCGACGACAACAGAAAGGACGTAACTCAAGGCGACAGATGGCCCAATGACGCTGAGTTTAACGCGCGTTAGCAGGAGAATATAGGTGATGGCACTTAATCCGTAAAACGCTAATCCTCCAAGCAATTCGGGGGTGGTAATGATGCTCAACGCATGGTCAATCATGTTTTCGGGAGTCACCCTGCCAAGTTTTAAGGCTCCCAACTTCAAAAAAAACTGACCCGTAACTGCAATGAGCAGCGATATTACGAAGACGCCAAACTCGATGGGAGTCACAATAATTTTCTCAGAGATACAGGGCTTGATTCTAACTGCATGATAGTTTACCGAATTGCTGCATCCAATTGCGACAATTATTCATCTCTTCCTACTTACGCACATTAATTTATAGAATTCGAAGAATCTGCCTAATCGTTAGATTGAAAGATTTCTGGGCGAACAGTATGGACATCTAAGAATTTTATCTATCTACTGCATTCTGCGCCAAACTTATTACAATTTGAACTCCAGCCTATCGACCTAAATCGGTGCCCTATTATGATGCCTATTATCTATTCGGATCAGTTCCTTGACCACAAGACTGGTTCGTACCATCCCGAAAATCCAGGTCGCCTGACTGCAATTACAACTGCCCTCAAAGCATCTCCTTGGGCGGATGATTTAGATTGGCAGTTGCCCACTCTGCCTGATAATCAAGCCAGCCGCTTAATGGATGCCATCTATGCTGTGCATCCAAGGCGGTATGTTGATGCGGTTCAAACGCTGTGCCGAAACGGCGGAGGACATATTGACGCAGACACTCCTTTATCCTCTCGCAGCTATGATGTCGCCCTGCTAGCCGTTAGTGCCTGGCTCGATGGCGTCGATCGAGTCCTCGAAGCGGGGAATCCGGCATTTGTGCTTGCTCGCCCGCCCGGTCATCACGCGATGCCACAGCGCGGCATGGGATTTTGTGTTTTTTCAAATGCGGCGATCGCTGCTAGCTATGCATTAACACAGCCCGACGTCACTCGAGTTGCAATTCTCGATTGGGATGTGCATCACGGTAACGGGACACAGGCCGTTGTCGCAAAGCATCCTGGTATGGCTTACTGTTCGTTACACGAATCTCCTCATTACCCGGGCACGGGAGATGCTTCAGAGAAAGGATCATTCAACAATGTGCTCAATCTGCCCGTGGCCGCCGGAAGCACGATTGAGGACTATCAGCCTCTTTTCGAAGATGAGGTGATACCATTTCTGACGAAATTTCATCCTGACCTACTGATTGTAAGCGCAGGGTATGACGCAAACTATGACGACCAACTTGCAAGCATCGCGCTTCGACCTGGAGATTATCGAATATTCACAGCTTATTGTTTAAATGTGACCTCTCGAATTTTATTTGGTTTAGAAGGAGGATATGATTTCAATGCCCTAGCTCAATCCGTTATCGCCACAATTGAGCCATGTTTATCTTCTAAGAAAGTCAATGCAGATGATTAACGAACTATTAACGAATTGTGGCCTATCAAGTTCCGATGAATTTCCAGACAAAGATTTGGATGGGGTTCTGATGTCATCTCAGGAGGGGAGTAAAAGTCTGGTCGAATATATCAATGTCTGCTTTAGAGAGGCATAAAATTTTATCAGTAAGATTTGCTAGCGACATTGCAACATAATCAACATCAAATCCGTGAATATACGGAACTTATCGAGTCAATCTAATTTCGAAAATAGTTGATTAAAGCTGCTCAGCACTGCTCTATAGATGTCACAATTCTGCTACGGGAGGAATCAATTTGAGTCATTAAGCTGAAATTGAGACATGATTGCTGCACGACGATATAAAGAGTAGAGCAATCTTGACAAGATGTTATTTAGTTTTAATTTCCTGAATTTCCAGCCCTGCTCACGTTTCTTGAAAAGGGACATTGCCTCTTCAAATCATTTGGCCTGGTTGAATTTCAACTCTTTTAACTTATATCTCTTCTCGATTGAGTAACGAGTTAAGCATCCAATATCTGACTCTGTTATTCAATAATGAACTTCAAATTTTTCTAAGCCCCATAAAAGAGCTCAGCCTTTATAATAAAAAGATATCTTTTATTACCACGCATAAAGAGTATTACTACTCACAGATAGCATACGGGTAGAGTTTTACGATTTTGCCCTCTTACTGTGGATTTACCTCTCAATAGTGTAAATGGGAATGGAGGAAATTGTCATCCAATAGAGATCGGTTATTCATAAACTTACAAAACAAGGTACAAAATAAAGCCAAATGTCTAACCATCACTAGATTTAAAGATATGCATTGATTCAAGTCTCTCATTGCTCCTTAAGGTATCGAAACGGTCGGGCTTGGAAGAATCTATCCGCGTTATCGAATTTCTTAGTTGATTCTCATCACTATATTTTTTAGGTATAAGTTTCTATGTCATCTATGAACCGTCTCTCAATTTTTGTAGACGGGAACAACATGTTCTACGCTCAGCAGAAAAATGGTTGGTTTTTTGACCCTAAGAGAGTCTTACAACACTTTACCAGCGGACCGGATGTCATGCTCATTAATGCCTTCTGGTATACCGGGCTTAAAGATTCTCAGGATCAACGAGGATTTAGAGATGCTCTGATTAGTCTTGGATACACCGTCAGGACTAAAATTCTTAAAGAGTATTATGACGATAACTCTGGGCGATATTCTCAGAAGGCGAATTTAGATATTGAAATTGTTGTAGACATGTTTAACACCGTTGAGCAATACGATCGGGTAGTGCTGTTTAGTGGCGACGGTGATTTTGAGCGTGCCATTGAATTGTTGCGTTCAAAAAGCACTCACATTACGGTGGTATCAACCGAGGGAATGATTGCCCGGGAACTGCGTAACGCCACCGATCGCTACATCGATCTCAATGATATTCGCGATCGGATTGAAAAGATTGATGGTTTATAGAGCGTGAGTCCTTGTGCCCCACGGTTTTTCTTAATTGAGATGAATTGAAGCGATCGCTCAATCTCGGTTGGATTGTTTAAAATTTCAGTTTGGGCTGCGATATAATTATAGTTTTGCATATTTTTTAAGGGCAAGGTTTCAAAGGAGCATGCATCATTACTAAACCATGCATAAGCACCCAGATAGTGCCAATGTTTGGCTAACTTACCTTGCAATATGATGGTCATTGTTGTTGAGTCAGTGAATTGCCATGAATACAACTTCTCAGCCTGAACGCATCATTATCTTCGATACCACTCTTCGGGATGGGGAACAGTCTCCCGGCGCGACTCTAAATGTGGATGAAAAGCTGAGTATTGCGCGGCAACTGGCTCGACTGGGTGTAGACGTGATTGAGGCAGGGTTCCCATTTGCCAGCCTTGGCGACTTTGAAGCCGTCAGTAAAATTGCGGAAACGGTTGGAATAGAGGGCGGACCCATAATCTGTGGACTTGCTAGAGCAACTCGTCAAGATATCAAGGCGGCTGCGGATGCCTTAAAGCCTGCGGTTCATGCCCGAATTCATACGTTCATTGCCACCTCAGACATTCACCTGCAATATAAGCTCAAAAAATCCAGGGACGATGTGTTAGCGATCGTGCCGGATATGGTTGCGTATGCAAAGTCTTTTGTAGAGGATGTGGAATTTTCGCCTGAAGATGCAGGACGTTCCGACCCAGCATTTTTGTATCAGGTTCTTGAAACGGCGATCGCCGCAGGTGCAACCACAATTAACATTCCTGATACGGTTGGTTATACAACACCGAGCGAGTTTGGAGGTCTAATTCGCGGGATCAAAGAGAATGTGCCCAATATCGATCGCGCCATTATTTCTGTACATGGTCACAATGATTTAGGGTTGGCAGTCGCGAATTTCCTGGAAGCAATTAAGAATGGTGCGCGGCAGCTCGAATGCACAATCAATGGGATTGGAGAGCGTGCAGGTAATGCGGCGCTAGAAGAATTGGTCATGGCTCTCCATGTGCGTCGGCAACATTACAATCCGTTTTTGGGGCGATCGGCGGATTCGGAAGAGCCTCTGACCAACATTGATACTCGCCAAATCTATAAAACATCTCGCCTTGTCTCCAATTTGACGGGTATGTTTGTGCAGCCGAACAAAGCGATTGTAGGCGCAAATGCCTTTGCCCACGAATCTGGAATTCACCAAGATGGCGTTTTGAAGCACAAGCTGACCTATGAGATTATGGATGCTCAGTCGATTGGTTTGACTGACAACCAAATTGTACTGGGCAAGCATTCCGGGCGAAATGCATTCCGGACTCGACTTCATGAACTAGGGTTTGACCTATCTGAGCAAGACCTCAATCGCGCATTCCTCCGATTTAAGGAGTTGGCAGACAAGAAGAAGGAAGTCAGCGATTGGGATCTAGAAGCGATTGTAAATGATGAAACTCAACAAACTCCTGAGGCATTTCATCTTGAGCTCGTTCAAGTGTCCTGTGGCGATCGCGCTCGTCCGACCGCAACCGTTACGATTCTGACTCCTGACGGCAAAGAACTGACAGATGCTGCGACTGGAACAGGGCCCGTTGATGCAGTTTATAAGGCGATTAATCGGGTCGTCGATATTCCTAATCAACTCATCGAGTTTTCGGTGAAGTCAGTCACAGAGGGAATTGATGCTATGGGTGAAGTGACAATTCGACTGCGTCACGAGGGTCGCCTATTTTCTGGACATGCAGCCAACACAGATATTGTGGTAGCGTCTGCCCATGCCTACATGAATGCACTCAATCGATTGCACACTGCGCTCCAAAATGGCAAAGTGCTGCATCCCCAGCGAGACAATGCAGAGGTGCAAGTCGTCGGATAACACGTAGTGACTTAAACCCGTGAGGGACGTGATTCGCTTGCGTCCCTTTATAATGTGCTAGACATGCACGGCTGATTGGCATTCAAATGGTTAAGAGATCGGAGAGCGGGCGCTACATCTGGACATATGTGCTGCTAGGGGCGATCGCCCTAGTGATGCTTCTACCCTTAATTTGGTTAGTCAGTACATCATTCAAATCCCCCACAGAGGATATCTTCCAGTTTCCCCCCCAGTTTCTTCCGCAACAGCCTACGCTCCAAAACTTTGTGCGAGTGTGGCAAACGAACCCATTTGGTCGATATCTGTTTAATAGCACCTTTGTAGCAGTACTCACGGTTGCCCTCAACCTGCTGTTTTGCTCGTTGGCAGCGTATCCGTTAGCTCGTCTCAATTTCCGAGGCCGGGAGCTCATTTTCACGTCTATTGTGGCGACGATTTTGATCCCGTTTCAGATTGTGATGATTCCGCTCTATATTTTGACCGTTCAGCTCGGGTTGCGAAATACCTATTTAGGCATCATTTTTCCGGCGATCGCATCAGCATTTGGGATTTTTCTCTTACGCCAGGCGTTTCAGGGAGTGCCAAAAGAGCTAGAAGAAGCTGCCCGAATAGATGGCTGTTCTGATTTGGGTATTTGGTGGCATGTAATGGTACCGTCCGTACGACCTGCTCTTGTCACGCTTGCGATTTTTGTGTTTATCGGGTCTTGGAGCGATTTTCTATGGCCACTCATTATCCTCGATCGCCCCGAATACTATACATTGCCGCTGGGGGTCGCTAAACTAGCGGGGTCTTTTTCACTCGACTGGCGATTGATTGCAGCAGGTTCCGTCATTTCTATCGTCCCGATTCTTATTGTCTTCATTTTTATGCAGCGATACATTGTTCCTACCGAGACGGGAAGCGGCGTTAAAGGCTGATCCTACAGAGCGTCCTATTGCGTATGTTAAGAAAGTATGCAATTATTTAAGAAATGTAACAAAAAGATTTAATTTTACGTATAACGAATCCCGTTGAATGTTCTGTTAAATCTCTCAGGCGATCGGTGAAAGACCGCATCATGCGATTTCACGATTGTCAATAGTCAACGTTAGTAGGATCACAGCTATGCAATCTGCTTCCAATTCTATGGAAACCACTACAAACAGCCTGTTTTTAGAAAGAGTAAAAAGAGCAGCGGGCTTAGAAGATTTATACGACGCAAGAGATGTGGCTGAAGTCGTCTTCCGCACGATGCGCGATGTGATGACAACTGAAGCATCTGATCGCGTTGCGTCAGAGCTTCAAGGGAAGGTCATGTCAACTGGAGACAGTGGTACGGCAGAATGTGAACTGGCCCAACTCTGGCAAGACACCAATCCTGTAGTCCGTGCCTTAAGTCGAGTTCGCCCTCCTCTTGAAATTAAGCCAGAGACGTTTGTGTTTCGAATTAGCCAAGAGGCTGGAATTTCGAGAGGAATTGACCCTCTTGAAGTCACCGAAGCTATCTTCTCTGCATTTAAGCAGGAGCTTTCTCCAGAAAGGATTAAAGAAATCTCAGACTTTATGCCTGGAGATATTCGTCAGGTTTGGCGACGAGCATAAGCGAGCTGGGAGCATCAATGTTTGTTATGAGAGTACTACTCCCGTGCTGCTCCAAAATTAGGTCTCAAAATCGACTAAAAAGCCTGCTATAGACCTACGGGCTCAGGTTTGTGTGGTGAGCCCCCGTGCCGCGGGGGCTCACCACACGTTTAAAGTCCTAATGCGAGAGCGCAGGACTATATACCTAGATCTAGGTTGCCAAATCTTACGGCTAGGTGGGAGTCAATAATCTGAAAAACTGCATCTGGACGAGATTGGCAGTGTCAAGCCCTTGCTGCCGGAATTGTAACTGGTATTAAATTTATATTCCTTGAGAAGATGGCTGATGTCGTTCAAGCAGTTCTTGATCGGGCGTGTAGACCTCTAAAGGCCGATTAAATGTATTTGCAATATGTTCAAATCCTTGTCCAAGAAGTTTGCGATGATGGGTGGCGATCGCCTCGAGGTCATTATTTCGTGCTGATCTTGCAGCGATAACTGCATCAACATAGTCAGCATTGAGCTCGATTCGAATGGTTGGGCTAGCCGATATTAACCGACAAAATGAAGATTCCCCCAGACAGACTTTGCCCAATTCCGTTTCGAGTCGTCGTATCTCTGGATGAGTGCTGCTCCCTACAGCGACTCTAGGTAGCGTATCGTCTCCTGCCTGAACGGTGGTTACCTCTTCTAGGGAGGACTCATAAAACAGCACCAGTCTGCGAGCATCGATTGCTGCAATCGTCCCTTGGGGAATCTGGCGAAGCTGTTCGAGTGCGATCGCCCACGTTTCCTGTACATGTTGCCAGTCTTGCGGAGTTTCGGCTCGATACCGACTCATTTGCGCCCGGCGGGCAGACCTTTTAGCACGTTCCAGAGTGCGACTGGCATCTTCTTCGAGCCTGATTTGACGCTCAATTTCGGCAAGCTGTTGACGATGAGTTTGTAAAAGCTGCTGTGCAAACGGATATAAATCGCTGTCAGACGGAATTGCTTGTAATGGTGCGAGCGTTGATTGCCAGAGCGATTGCAACTCCTTCCATACTTCAATGTCATAGATTGGACGCTGGCTTGCTTCCTGAGCTTCACGTACAACTCGTTCGAGGGCAAGAAGCTGATCAATCTGCTTCGCTTGAGTTTGATAATCATCGAGAAGAGGATGAGCATCGTGTGCATGCTTCGACCACACCGGGATGGGATCTAATAGAGCGATCCCCCGCTCAATCGACTGATAAGCCGTATCTAAGTCGTCCCAAGTTTCCGCTTGGTTTAACGTGAGTTTTATATCGTCCTGAAGCGCCTGTGCCGTTTGCAGTTCTGGACACGACCCAATCAAACAATAGCGAGTGAGTCCGTAGGTTCCACCCATTGCGCCTAACGTCGTAATTCCTAACGCAATAGCAATCTGAGTATCGAGATGACCGAGCCGAGATAATTGATGCGACGGTGACGAGTCGTGAGCCACGACCAAGGCCGAAGAGCTATCGATATCAACACTTTCTCCCAAGGAACCATCAATTGCACGCTGGGAAACGAATGGCTGAAACCAACGTTGCCAGTTTTCTTGAAAACGCTTAAACAGATTGGATTCATCTGAAAGGGTCAACACTACTGGGGATGACGAAGATTGAGACTCGTTAGTGGGATGACCGGACGGTGATGATGCTGGAGATTGCATATTAGTGCGAGAGTAGGAAGAATCAAATGATGTTAGTTGCTCAATGAGTCGTTCCAGATCGTCGTCATCTTCAATCCAGAGTTCTTCGTAGCCTTCCGTGGAGGGGTTCCATCGTCGAGGGATATGCTGAATCGAAGGCGGTGGAGGTTGAATTGCAAACTGACGATGCGCATACGGCTGCTTTTGTCCGATGATGCGAAGATAAAGGCGGACACTCTGGGTGAATTGAAGCTGCAATGTTTGAATCCGTCGCTCCATCATGTGTAGAATTTGCGCTGGATCAAGCACTGCGTCACCTCGATGCTGACCCAAGACGACTAAATTCCGTTCGCGGATAGTGCATTGAATATGCACTGGATCATCGTTAATACAGGCTTGGATACAGGCTTGGAGGTGATGCCGTAGCCGCTGCAAGTCCCCCGTATATGTAATCATCTCCATATCAATTCGCCTTTGTCGATCGACTGGATATACTCACCTAATGTTCTGGATTGGATACATCGTGCGAGTAAGTCCTAAAGCTGCTCCTTCTTTCTGAATTGGAGAGCTTTTTCCGGACATGCGACCGAAATCTCAAGCAAACTTCATCGAATCTGATACAGAACTCGATGAAATTCGATGACATGCATGCTCATTGCTCTAAGCAATTACGTATGGAGTAACCCTACGGGACTGACGGGGCTCGAACCCGCAACTTCCGCCGTGACAGGGCGGTGCTCTAACCAATTGAACTACAGTCCCTCAATGCGCATTCAAATTTAGCGCAATTTCCATTTTGCCTAACTAATTGATTATTTGTCAAATGATCCGGTAATAAATTCATCGTGTATGAAATCTACCAGCCAATCCTTGACGTGGTGGGTGGCTCGACAATCATCTTCGTTGTATCGCAGAATCGCCTCTAAATAGGTGCGATCGCCCGTATTGAGCCATTGATCATACCAATAAATTGATTGAGCCCCGTTCGCATCTGAGTCACGCCAATTAAATCCTAGCCACCGAGCAATGGGCTTAAGAGCATAGCTTTCAATCGGCAATGCTACTGTGCGAGTCACACGCTCATGCAAGTCAATACAGCGTTTAATCAGAGGTTGAATCAATGAGTCAGGCGTTTCGTAGACGTTGGCTAAACGCTTTACAGTCTGGACTTCGTAGGGGCAAAAATGAAAAATAGGGGCGTGGGGATATTGCCAAACCAAATCTAGGAACTGTTCCCAGATGAGACGTTCATCGTCAGGGGTTTCAGCCAAGAGAGGATAAAATGTTTCAGTGTTAGCTTGGCGATCGACTAATAAAATTCCGTGTAGATAAATTAAGTTTTGCTCGGGAGCGGCTTCAATATCGAAGTATATTTCGACGTCTGAGGTGGGTAATTCTTCTGAAGAGAGCAGTGGCCCAATGGTGTCTGATCGTTCTAGTGGTGCGGCTAGGGCACAGTTTTGCAGCATCGATTGCGCTTGTCTCACAATTCGATGAGCGACGTGAATACCAAACCCTGGCAGCGGGGCCAATACATTAGGAGAGGTTGCTGCCAGTGCTTCAACCGTGGTCAAATCTAGTTCTTGAAGATGAACATAGCGACTCGGCGTAACACCGGGTAATAAGGACAAGTGCTGAGTTATTTGGGCGACCCCATAGCAGTGACTCAGCCAATGGCACAGATCACATCGATTACGCGCGATAAAGACTTCAGGCTCGCGGGCTGCAATTAGCATCTCCATGCAGTGATCTAAGATTTGCTGCATTCGGGGGAGTTGCTCAACCAAATCAACTTCGTAAGCTCCACGCTGTCTTAAAATTAACCAGCTTGATTCTGACCATGCCCCCTGCACCTCCGAGAGAACGTAGGCTTGAAATGCTGCGATAACCTGATAGTCTAGCTTGGGACGTTTGCCAAGTTTAATGTCAATAGGAACGTAGATCCAATCGCCAAAAACAGAGTACCCAGGCTGCTTGACCAAGAGCTTTGGAGACGTAATCAGTTGGACTCCATTCTCCAGCGTATGTTGAAGCACTCCGCGAGAGATTCTTTCAACTCCCTGCTGCATAAGCTCTAACGTCGCCCGTGCTCCGGCATTCCAATTTCGACGAGGATAATTGGGTTCTTGAGCTGGATTTTCTGACAGGACGGATAGCTGATGCGATACGCTATCTTGATGAAGCTTAAGCAGATAATCACTCGGTGAGTCTCTCTGCCCTAAATCGCCATATGAATCAAGGAAAGCTCGACGCTTGCAGCGCTGAAAATTTAGGAGAAGTTCGTCAGTAAGCTGTAGGGGAGATTTGAGAAGGCTCGGACGGGCTGATGTACATGATGAGGATTGATCAGAGCGCATCAAAGACGACGAGGCTAGAAATTTCGTTTCAGCCTCTGATAAATGACTCCTTAATGGTTCAGCAGTCAAAGCCCTCTGCTCCGAACGGAGCATATATGTGTATGCCTTGGAAGAAGATGACTGACGGATCAATGCAGATCAGCATAAGCTCTCGATCGCATATCTTTCTATGACTTTAACTTGATTTCGATCGATTTGTCTGCAAAGCGAGACCGCTTTATCGAGATGCGATCGCCGAATTGTGCATATCTACCTGTAGAGTCTATTCAGATTTTTTATAATTCTGTAAATTGCAGTCGACTGTTTTTTGTAACCTTTTGCATCTAGGTTTTGCATAATTATCATGACCCCCGCGTCTTCTGACACCACTCATCTCAACCAATACCGTCAGCAATTTCCAGCATTAGCTAACAAATCATATTTTAATTACGGCGGGCAGGGGCCAATGCCTCAAGCGTCGCTAATTGCGATTCAAAGGGCCCAGGAATACATTCAACATGCAGGGCCATTTTGTGGAGAAGTCAACACATGGATTGCTAAAGAAGCCGATCAAACCCGTCAGGTGATTGCGCTTGAGCTTGGCGTCGCTCCAGAAACCATTACCCTGACTGAAAATGTGACGGTCGGTTGCAACATTGCGTTATGGGGAATTGAGTGGAGAGCAGGTGACCACATTTTGCTCTCAGACTGTGAGCATCCCGGCGTGATCGCAGCCGTCCAGGAAATTCAGCGCCGCTTCGGAGTTGAACTATCAACGTGCCCGCTGATGGCAACTCTCAACACAGGAAATCCGGTGGATGTAGTCGCTCAGCATCTACGCCCTACAACTCGATTGGTCGTGGTTAGCCATATTCTTTGGAACACAGGGCAGGTTTTGCCTCTACAACGCATTTTTGATGCATGTCGGGCGCATTCCACCCGCTCAAAGACGGTTCATGTTCTTGTGGATGCTGCCCAATCGGTAGGGGTTTTGCCGCTCAATTTAACTGAAGTAGGAGCGGATTTCTACGCATTTACCGGACACAAGTGGCTGTGCGGTCCAGCAGGGATCGGAGGGCTGTATGTGCGTCCTGACGCACTTGATGAGTTGAATCCAACATTTATCGGTTGGCGGGGGGTTACCCGAAATGAAGCAGGCTTTCCAACGGGGTGGAAAGCAGATGGGCAGCAGTTTGAAATCGCAACCTCTGATTTCAGCTTGTATAGCGGATTACGGGCGGCGATCGCTACTCACTATGACTGGGGATCTCGCACCGATAGGTATCAGAGGATTCGATCTTTGAGTGAATATCTCTGGACCGGGTTAAACCACATTCCAGGAATTTCGTGCTTGCGAACAGCTCCACCTGAGGCCGGATTGGTGTCGTTTCAACTCGACGGAGGCAACAATTCTGCTCACCAGCAACTCGTTCAGTCGTTAGAAAGCCAGCATGTGATGCTGCGTACAATTTTAGACCCTTTCTGTATCAGAGCCTGCGTTCACTATTTCACAACCGAATCTGAAATTGACCAACTATTAAGTGTCTTAAAACAAGTGTCTTAAAACAACTGCAAAACAGTTGATTGAAGAGATGATTATTCATTCAGAAGCGTTGAACCGTCTTGAGTTAGCGCAGTTCTCGCTTTTTGAGCACGGGCTGAGGCTTCTGCCATCACTTCATCCATTTTTTCGAGTATTTCGCCCGGATAGTTCTCTAGAACTTTGGTCGATAGCGAGATGCGTCGCTTAATCTCATCAATGTCAATGATAACTGCTTTAATCGGTTGCCCTGACTGAAAGAGGGAATTTAAAGAGGCGACGTAATTCTTGCTGACTTGGTTGATGTGGAGTAGGCCGGTTGTGCCATCAAAATCAACAAAAACCCCAAATGGCTTGATACCCGAAACTTTGCCCTCAATTAGCTGACCTACTTCAAGCTGAGTGAGGCTTGCGGCTTGAGCTGCGAGCCGATGAGACAAGACCAGCTTGCGGCGATCGGGATCAACTTCTAGAAAACTAACGGTCAGCGCTTTGCCGACTAAAGATTCGAGATTGTCACGTTCAATCAAGTGCGATCGCGGAATGAAGCCTCGCAATCCTTGCACATCAACGGTCACGCCCCCTTTATTAACGCCGCTAACCCGCGCCTGAATCGTCTCGTCGGCCTCTTGCATATCGATGAATTGCTTCCATATTTCTTGAAGCTCTAATTGCCGAACGGAGAGCGTAACTTGACCTTCTGCATTTTGTTCGCGAATAATCAGAAAATCTCGCTCTTCATCAACGGGCAGCGCCTCAGACAAATCGGCGACCCGAGTGAGTGATGCTTCATCAATGGGTAAAAAGGCTGCAGACTTACCACCGATGTCAATGTAAGCTCCGGTTGCATCGTGGCTAAAGACTTTTCCTCGAACAACCTGGCCTCTCTGAAAATTGAAATCATGCTGTTCGAGAGCTTTTGCGAAGTCGTCAGACGAAAAGGACAAATTAGCCTCCTAGAGTATGCATAGCCACGGCTGAACCTTGGTCAACAAGGGTTTGGAGTTCTCCCAATATAATCAATTCTGGGTAAATTCGACATCATGCCTCTATGAAGTCCTGATAAGAATATCAAGCAATTTATGGGGATTGAACATCCGCGACCGATTCAAACGCTTCCGTCAAGTCGGGGAGCGTATTCATTTGCAACCTGGTCGCCCCTTGCCGCCGCCGAGGGGATGCTCTACGTGCAGCATTTGTAGAGCATTTAAGGAAACGTGGTATTGAGAGATTGCGCTGCGTTTACCGACCTCACTCAACCCTATACCCATTTTATCGGAGTCAATTCTGAGTCAAGGAGTAGAAGTCGCTGATTTTAATTCTCGACTCAATAGCTCTTGAACTTTGTCCCAGGCATCTCGGGACGCCTCGGGACTATAGCTGTCTCGTTGGTCGCAGAAAAATCCGTGCCCAGCATTCGGATATCGGAACACCTGGTAAGGAATTTGGTGTTTTTGGAGTTCGGCTTCAATGACATCAACCTGATCTTGAGGAATGCTCGTGTCATCCATCCCAAAGAAGGCATAGATTTTACCGCTGATTTGAGAGGTGCGCGTGACTGTTGGCTCACTATCGCCTGGACACCAGGTTGTGATACCTGCACCATAAAATGAGGCAGTTGCTTTAATATCGGGCAGGGTAGCCGCCAGATAGGCAACGTGCCCGCCGAAACAAAAGCCAATACATCCGATTGCGTCAGACGCTACGGAGTCTAAACTCTTAAGATGGTTAATGGCAGCTTGGATATCCCCGAGCAATTCGTCAGCATCCGTTCGAGCCTTGTAGTCTCGACCGATCTCGAGGTCTTCGGCAGTATATCCGGTTTCAAATCCGGGTTCAAGACGCTGATATAACGCTGGGGCGATCGCCACATAGCCTGCCTTTGCAAATCGTTCGGTGATGTCTCGAATATGAGCATTGACGCCGAAAATTTCTTGCAAGACCACGATTCCCGGAAATGGCCCCTCGGCTGTTGGTTCTGCTAGATAGGCATCAATGTCTAAGTCCTGATTCCGAACTTGAAGTCGAGTCGTCCGAATTTCAAAGTCCGTCATAATTGTTATCTCGATTAGGAGGCAGTTCTATACGCTTTAAAGATAAGCCGTAAGGGGGTTCAAATCCTGACTGGCTATCTCAATCAAGTCTGTAAGTTTGTGCATCCACAACCAACTCTACCTTTCTCCGTCAATTATCTGTAATTATTGAAACTATTGAGTCGACCCTAAACCTATCCTTGAAGCCATTACTCATCATCATGCTTTAACGTAGGACACCAAAGATTTAACCGACTTATCTCCCCACGCCTTGGAGCCTTCGTAAATGGTTCAATTTCATATTCAGCCCGATAGCGAAATTCCTGCATCAACCCAACTGTATAACCAAATTCGGTTTGCGATCGCCTCGCGCCAGTTTCCACCGGGTCATCGCTTGCCCAGCACGCGGCAGCTAGCGATGCAAACGGGGCTCCATCGCAACACCATCAGCAAAGTATACCGCCAGCTTGAAGAACTCGGAATTGTCGACGCTCAGGCGGGTTCAGGCATTTATGTGCGTTCCCAAGGAGATGAGGGAGGAGCTAAGGCGCGATCGCCCATTTTGTCTCAATATCCTGAAGCTCATAAGCTGGTGCAAAAGAGCTTAGATGAATTGCTCAATCAGGGCTGTTCGCTAAGTCAAGCTAGGGAACTGTTTTTGGCCGAAATTGACTGGCGACTTCGGTGCAGTGCACGAGTGTTGGTGACTGCTCCTCAGCAGGACATTGGGGCTGGTGAGTTGATGGTGCAAGAATTGGAGCAAGCATTGCAAATTCCAGTCCAGCTTGTGCCGCTCGAGGAGCTGAGTGACGTTTTAGATCAGACCCGTTCCGGGACAGTCGTGACAACGCGCTACTTTATTGGACAAGCAGAGGCGATCGCAGCGCCCAAATCAGTGCGCGTGATTCCGGTTGATATCTACGACTACAGCCAAGAAATTCAGCTCATTACCAACTCCTCAAAAGGTAGTTCAATTGGGCTCGTCAGCCTTAGCCCAGGAATTTTAAGAGCCGCTGAAGTCATCGTCCACAGTCTCATGGGAGAGGAGCTTTTGGTGATGACGGCTCGGGCCGAAGATGCCTATAAGCTGAGTGCGATTGTGCGATCGGCTCAGACCATTATTTGCGATCGCGCCAGCTATGAACTTGTTAAAGCCGCAGTACAAGCCTCTAGAGATGATTTGATTCGTCCACCTCAGATTATTTGCTGTGAAAACTATGTAGGGACCAAATCTATTAATCTCCTGAAACGGGAACTTGGTTTAGACTGAGCGTCCCTTTAAGTTTCCGACTCGGATGGAGATGATCCATTTAGTATTGGCACTAAATATGCAACTAAAGCCCCTAGCAGGAACCCCGCAATGTTTCGGAATAGCGGTAGCCAATCAGCGGTACGAGTCACCACTGGGCCAATTCCAAACGCAATGAAGAGAATGCTCCAGAGAGGTGAAAATATCAATACCCATTGCCAAGCAAATGTTTGATCGGGCTTACGAGGCTGACCGGCAAAGCCACACACCAAACCGCCCACAATGGAGGTGATTAGCGTCAGAATCCATTGCTCTCTGGGCAATCCTGGAACAACTTGACACCCCCCTTTACGCAAGCAAGCCTCTATTGACTCGATTGCGCTAATAATTGAACGATCTTCGCCATTGTCTCGCACAAAAAATTGATTGCCATACCGGGTCTGCAACTCAATCCAAAACGTACGCGGCAACAGCTCATAAAGGGCATCACCAACGCTGAAATTTAGCAAGTTTCCGCCACGAGGATCAGCAATCAGTAAGATGCTCCGATCATCGAGTCCCCAAAATTCTTTGACGGCTCGTCCTGGCGTTTGATCATATTGGGTCAAAACTCGAAGCTTCCAGCCCGTTTCAGTTTCAAAGCCCTTCAGTTGCTGATCAAGCTGCTCTTGCTGAACACTGGCCAGAGAATCCGCCAAATCAATGACATTGGTGGGAACACTTGGCAATAATTCAGGATTGTCGTAGGCGTGCGCAGGCAGGGCGATCGCCCACGTTAAAAATAAGACACATACAGCCGCAACGTTGATGAGAATCCGCGATATCAGACGATGTTTCATGAACAGACCCGGTACTAAATTTTGACGCCTAATTTGAAAAACAACAGTTCAATATTTATAGCCCTATGGGCTTAGATTCATAGCCCTACGGACTTAGATTTACGCATAAACCCCGTGTTGCGGGGGTTTCTACATACGTTTGGGGAGTTCTACACATGTTTAACGTTCTAAGTCGAGATCGCAAAGCTGTAGTCTTAAAGTTTCTAACAATTCTTTACACTTGTTTACTTTAATCTAAGCTTTATCATATCAGGAGTTAATAAATGATTGTAGGTAATGTGCCTCAACTAACCTCAGACGGGCACCGGCTGAAATAGAGTGATCCCCGCCTTGTATTAAAATAGCTGAGTCGGCTTGTCTTACTCGATCACGACGGTTTTACGATTTAGGTTTACGACTCGTTGCTTTCGACGTCGAACTGTTGTCTACAGAAACGCCCTCGGATGCGACGTTGGGCTGATTACCATCCAGAGATGGATTAGAGGTACTCGGAGATGTTTGTGACGGGTGATTGATATTGAAGTCAGTTGCCTCAGAATTAGATTGAGCTGAGGGTTGGTCTTGAGGAGAATTTGACGATTGAAAAAATGCTTTCCATGCGGCTCGAACTCCTGAAACAGCGCTTCGAGTGCCGACATGTGCATACTGGATTTGCTGCCTCGCGCCAGATAAACTTTGATTGACTTGCTGAACAATTTGTCCAGCATTTTGAACGCCATCATTGACATCGTCGGTTAAGTCCGTAATTTCCATTCCCGTCAGCCGAATTGCTTCTAAGGTTGGAGGCAATTCTCGGCTCAGGGTGTCGAATAACTTCTCGGCACTGCGAGCAGCTCTGGCAAGTTCCCAAACAGCGGGCAGCAGGGCAATTAGGATTGCTGTTAGACTAACTGCAACCAATAGAATAGAGAGCCCTAACCAGAAGATTGGATCGATCACAAGTTGTGAATTACCTCAAACCAGAATCATTGACGGTTGAGCGGGACTCAGGCTCACGCTGAGCAGTATCAGTCTGGGATAAACGTTGCTGTTCCCGCTGACTTGCTTCCAAACCGACTGCGATCGCCTCTTTAAGTCGTCCTAGCGTGCCATCCCAATTCCGTAGAGCCTTGGTAGAGAGTCGATCTGCTTGAAGCTGTACGCTCGATGATAAGTCTTCGGCAAGATCTGGCAACGCATCAGCAGATTTCTTCAAAAGCTGTCGAGTTTCCCGGCCCGTTTTAGGAGCTACCAGCAACCCCGCGATCGCACCCATTGCAGTTCCTAGCAGTAGCCCTCCAATAAAGGCTCCAGATGTTCCAGATTGATTATCTGACATGGTTGTGTTTCCTCGCTGTTGGTCGCTGAACGCCTGTAGTTTAAACGATGATGCTTAAAAGCAGTCCTTTAATTAACGACTCTCTAACTCGATGGCAAAAAACGAATTGCGCTAGAGTTTCTTTGATACTCGATATGCAACTATCTTAAATAGGATAACAACCCACCAGAAGCTCCTATCAATGAAGATGATGAGTTTGATGAACTGATTGGGTCGAACGTTTCCGCGACACTCGCCGTCGCTGCTGCCAAACAATTTGACCGAAACTCAGCAATGTCAGAGCTTGTTGGGCGCCGCGAAGTTGCGGTTCAAGCTGACGATATTTTTGGCGGAGCTGATAAATTCCGATTTCACCACGTCGAATGGCCTCAGGAGCACCATGTAGCACCTGATGGGTGCTGTGCTCGGTAGTATCGAGTGCATGTCTCACTTCGACCAGTAGGCGTCGTAGTTTCCGGACATGCCATGCGACAACAAAACAAAATCCCGCGATTAAGATATTAACGACAACAACCAGGAGTACCATAGTTCAAATTTTCCTCTCATCGTTCTTGAGAATGATATAGCAATCCCAGATGGGGTGTGAGCGGTGGGGCCGGCAACGTCCGCCCCACCGCTCACACACAATTCACAAGCGATTTAGGATCGCTATATTAACGCCTGGAGTGCGCGTTTGAAATATCCTTAATTTGATTAAGGATGTCAGGAAATTAGGTGTCTGCAAACCTCCTGAACGTAGAATGGCTGTTGTTTTCTAAGAAGGCAAGTTTATGGTTCAATCTGCATCTCTTAGAGAGCTACATGTGAATCCAGCCACCGGTAGCGATCGCGCCCCAGGTAGTCAGATAAATCCGCTGAGAACCATTACGGCTGCGCTCAGACAAGCCCGCGCTGGCACGACAGTTCGCCTATACCCGGGAGTCTATTCGACGAATACAGGCGAGCAGTTTCCGCTCATAATTCCTGAGGGAGTCGTAATTATGGGCAATGAGGAGACAAAAGGTAGCGGAATTGCCATTGAGGGCAGCGGTACTTTTAACAGTCCTACGTTTGCTCGTCAAAATGTCACATTTTTGCCATCTAATCAGTCGGAATTACGGGGCGTTACGGTGACGAATTCGGCTGAGCGAGGCACAGGAGTCTGGATTGAGTCAACAAATCCGGCGATCGCCCACAATACATTGATTCACTGCAAGCGCGAAGGAATTTTTGTAACGGGTGCCGCCCGTCCGCTGATTCAATCGAACGTCATCCTAAGCAATGCGGCCAGCGGGATTTTTTTTGCTCGATTTGCTAAAGGGGAAGTGCAAGGCAATACCTGTCGCCAAACAGGCTACGGCATCGCCATTAGTGACAATGCTGCTCCTCTCCTATTTGAGAATCAAATTCTGGATAACCGGGCTGGCATCGTCATTTCTCGCGCTGCCCGTCCGGTGCTTCGAAATAATCGGATTGAAAACAATGCGGGTGATGGGTTAGTCGTTCTCAACCAGGCTGCTGTTGATTTTGGGCATCCCCAAGATCCAGGCGGAAATGTGCTCAGTCGAAATGCTCAGCGCGATGTGCGAGTGGCATCATCAACATCGTTAATATCGGTTGGGAATCAGCTCAATCCGGTTAGGGTTGAGGGGGCGATCGCGTGGGTTACGAGCCAGCTTCCGACGCGTTTGCCGATCATTCCACCCTCGATTCCGACTCCTAGCCCTGCACCTGCACCTAGCCCTGCTCCGCCTACTCCTACTCCTACACCTAGCACATCGCCAAGCCGCGTTCGGTTTCAGGATATTGACGGATACTGGGCACAATCATTTATTGAGCGATTAGCAGAACAAGACATTATCAGCGGGTTCCCGGATCGCACGTTTCGACCTGAAGCCCAGCTAACCCGTGCTCAATATGCTGCGCTGATTTCCAACGCGTTCAATTTACCTTTGAAACGCGAATCGCGTCGCTTTTCAGATGTGGCATCAAATTTCTGGGCCGCAGGCGCAATTAGCCGCGCTGAGCGAATGGGCTTTATAGCAGGGTTTCCAGACGGCACGTTTCGCCCTCATGAAAACTTGACCCGCGTCCAGGCAATTATATCGCTGGTTAATGGGCTGTCGTTATCAGGCGGGACTCGCTCGCTGCTGACCATGTATCGCGATCGCGCCCAGATTCCAAACTATGCCATCATGGCGATCGCCCGCGCTACGCACCAGCGATTGGTCGTCAATCATCCCAATCCTGATTATTTAGAACCGATGGTTCCGATCACCAGAGCCGAAGTTTCGGCGATTTTATATCAATCCTTGGTAGCAGTCGGGCAGGTGTCTGCGATTTCTTCGCCATTCATTGTCATCCCTGTCATCCCTCAAAATTCGGCAGTCTCTTTTTCTGATTTACGCGAACACTGGGCAGATGAATTTATTCGCGGATTGGCTTCACAGGGGATGTTAGGAGGCTTTGATGATGGGACTTTCAGACCTGATGCTGCAATGAGCCGAGCCCAGTATGCCGTTCTTCTTGCAAACGCATTTAATCCACCTCCAACTCGGGCTCCAATTCGCTTCATTGACGTTCCAGATAGCGACTGGGCAGCGCCCGCCATTCAGCACGTCTATCGGGGAGGGCTGCTTTCAGGTTTTGGGGACGGGACATTTCAACCCCGGCAAGATATTGCACGCCTGCATGTCCTTCTGTCGCTAGTAAACGCGCTGAGGTTGCCGGACTCTGACTTGACCGTGTTAACCCGGTTTGCCGATCATGAGGCGATCCCGCACTATGCCAGAGGGGCGATCGCCAGTGCAACCCAGCACAATTTGGTTGTCAATTACCCGGATGTGAATCGGCTCAATCCTAATCGAGGTTCGACCCGCGCAGAGGTTTGTTCACTGGTATACCAAGCTCTCGCGGCATCAGATCGAGTGCGATCGCTGGATTCTCCCTATATCGTAAGAGTTGTATCGTAAGAACCGATATTGCCAGGTCGACCTGACAGTCAAATTGGGGCACGATGCTGCTAATGTATGGCACGTTGTTATCGCCCAAACCACCTACACAGTATGTGCGACATCTGGGGGATCATCAAAAGTCTATGGGGTGACATACCTGTATAGTGGTAAAAATGAGGCTAAGCAATGGCTGAGCCAACAATAGCAAAGACAAGGGAGCGTTTATGGCTGAAATCCAGTTCTCCAAAGGAGTTACAGAAGAAATTGTTCCTGATATTCGCTTAACCCGTTCTAAAGATGGCACCAACGGAACAGCAACTTTCTACTTTCAGAATCCTAAAGCATTGAGCGGTGAAAGTATGGAAGAAATTACAGGTATGTATCTAATTGACGAGGAAGGCGAACTCACGACCCGAGAGGTGAAGGCTAAATTCGTCAATGGTAAACCTGAAGCGCTCGAAGCATTTTATGCAATGAAAAGCGTCGAAGAATGGGATCGCTTTATGCGATTCATGGAACGATATGCAGACGAGCATGGACTCGGTTTCACAAAAACTTAAGATTGAATTTTTAGAAACATCGCGAATTCAGAAATCGATAATCAGAAAGGGCACAGCTCGATGTTGCACTTAAGGGGGATACCCTTACGTCATACAACATGGCCTATGCCCTTTTTAGGTTAAATCGAAGAACTCAGAGCCAATGGTTAACGGATGGGGCAGAACACCGGCGAGCCGTCAATCCAACCTGACTATTCTTGTGGAATCAGCCGCGTAAATTCTCCATCAGAGCGATTGGCGATGATTCCTTGCCGTAAAACCGTGAGTGCTTCTTGGTAGTAGGGATCGATTGGAGTTCCCCGCAAATTTGGATTGGTTGATAGTTGTTGCCGCTGCTCGCGCGTGAGATCGATTTCAATATCGGGGATAATCCCTAAATGGCTGATATCTGTACCTCTTGGGGTGTAATAATGGGCGACCGTCACGGCCAGTCCCGATCCGTCAGACAACGAATGCACCGCTTGTACAAGAGCTTTTCCAAACGTTTGGGTACCGATAACAGTGGCTCGGTCATTATCCATCAAAGCGCCCGTCAAAATTTCACTAGAGCTTGCCGAATTGTTATCGACCAAGACAGCTAACGGCAACTGAGTCAGTGCAGTGTGATTGGCAGCGATTTCTTCGCTATCTCCAAAGCGATCGACTGTACGTACGATTGCACCGCTGTCCATCCACATCCGAGAAATTTCAATACTCGAATGGAGTAATCCGCCGGGGTTTCCTCGTAAATCCAGCACAAATGCCTCTGCGCCCTGGTTGGTCAAGTCTCGAATGGCATCTCTCATCTGTTCTGCGGCATGAGCACTAAACTCGCTCAATGCGATATATCCGACGCGCGCCTCATGGTCTTGGCGTAGCGTATAACGCACGGCTGCTAGCTCGATGGTTGCGCGAGTGAGCGGGATATCAAACTGCCCCTCTCCATCTCGATCAATTCGCAACGTGAGGCGTGTTCCAATATCACCTCGAATTAAGTTAGACGCTTCTCGGACTGACATACCTCGGGTAGAACGACCCTCAATTTCAAGAATGCGATCGCCCCGTTGTAGACCAGCCTCTATGGCAGGAGAATTAGCTAGGGGCTCAATCACGGTTAAGATACCCGTTGCTGAATGAACCTGGAGCCGTAATCCGACTCCAGAAATTTCTCCTGATGTTTGACTCGTCAACTCCTCATACTGCTGAGGATTCATAAAGCGAGTGTATGGATCATCCAGCTGAGCTAAGACATCTCGCAACGCCGCATAAGCATCTTCGCGGGATGAGTAATCGCGACTCAGTAATTCCTGACGTACGGTTTGCCAATCGACTTCATTAAATTGCTGGTCGACATATTCTCGATTAACGAGCTGCCAGGCTTCGTCTAGGACCACTTTAGGGCTGTCTTCTAATGATGCTAATGCAGCAGGCATGGGCATTGGCATCAGGAAAGATAGCATCGTACTAGTTGTCGCGATCGCCCCACTTAGTAGAGCCGTATGGATAATTTGAAACACCTTAGGAGATTGATTCATTGAAGTCGCCGATTATCGATTTCGCAATGAGAGTCTGTAGTTTAGCCGTTGAGATATAGCCACCATCTGGCAGTGTCCGAAGCCTCGCCCTTCGTCAGCCTTACCCTGTTATGCCCGGGTTATTCAGATTGCTCTAACCATAACTCAACTGTCCTATCAGGACTGTAGCCTTCGTATGACAGTTTTCTAGAGTGTCCTGACTTTTAGAACATCCTGAATGCCTTAACTAACCACCCCCAAACGTCCGACAAGGGCGGCATATACTCCTCACACATTATCGGAAACCAGTTTCAGAGACGCTGAGATGTTTCGGTGGCATAATTGTTCTTGATAATCTAACTTAACTCCTGAAGGAATGGGTAAGCTTAGCCAAACATAAGTTTACAAATGGGTTTTTAGAGATTTTTTATTAAATATTCGTTAAATCATATTTTCATTAAATTGAGTCGGTATATCAAGACACTCTATCGTCAAATGCAGTCTCATCGAATCAAGCTTCTGCGCTGGTTGGGAGCAGGGCTTGCGATAGGGTTTCTTATATGGATGCTTGTCACCATGGTTGCCGTGCGATCTGCGGCATCTCGTCCGATTGATACGATTTTGGTTCTAGGCGGCAGCATTCAGCGAGAAATTTATGGTGCAGACTTGGCACAGGTATTGCCAAACGCTTCGATCTTGATTTCGGGTGGATCAGCAGACCCATGCATTTGGCTAATTTTCCAACGGAGTGACAGCCCCATTGACCAGGTCTGGCTTGAAAAATGTGCTGATTCAACCTTTGACAATTTCTACTACAGCATCCCGATTCTTAAGCGATGGAAGTCGCGCCATGTGAAACTAGTCACGTCTGAAACTCATCTTCCGAGGGCATGGTGGCTGGGCAGGATTCTGCTGGGATCGCACGGAATTTGGGTCGAATTAGACCTTGCCCCCGAACAGGGAGTCCCGGGTAATCAAGAGTCTTGGCTAAAGACTACTCTAGATGTCAGCCGCAGCGTTGTGTGGGCGGTTCTTGGGCAATGGGTTCGACCTGAGTGCGCCGATGTTGTGCGGTTGTCATCTGTGAACATGGACGCTTGGCGACATCAAGGGTTTAAGTGCGAACATCAAGGCAACTTAGACTGAAATGCTGAATTTGGGATCACCGCCCTCAAAATATCTCTCGATTGAACGATGCTGAATGAGAGCGATCGCACGATAATCAGCTTTCGTAAGCTTAGGTGTCTCATAAGCTTAGATGTAAGGAGATCGTAAAAGAATTTTTGAATTTTCTGAATTAGACATGAGGTGCGGTTACGGTTGACGGAAGGTAAATGGGCTTGTCTAACTCCGTCTTATAGGCCCTCACCTCTTATGTAAGCGACTATGTAAGCGACAAAATCTTGCGATGCTACAGATTTTTCTAGTGTTAAGAAAGTTTGATTTTCTAAAAGTCCTCCAATAAAACTCACTTAAAGCAATCGGTGTGTCAAAATAAAAGCGGTTTCGCCAGCTTAATGAAGAAGTGTGAAGTAGGCGTGAGTCATGGAATCGATTTATGAATATGCGTGGCTGATTCCAGTTTTGCCCTTAGTTGGGGCGACTGTCCTCGGCTTAGGTCTGATATCGTATGGCAAAACTGTCAGCAAGTTACGGCAAGTTAGTGCAGTTTTCATCGTCTCCTTAACGGGAGCAGCGATGGTGCTGTCATTTGCGCTTTTATGGAGTCAAATTCAAGGGCATGAGCCCTATCAGCGTGTGATTGAGTGGGCGTCAGCAGGCGACTTCCGCCTAATGATGGGCTACACCCTCGATCATCTGTCTGCCATGATGCTCGTTATTGTGACGACTGTGGCGTTTTTGGTCATGGTCTATACAGATGGCTACATGGCTCATGATCCCGGATATGTAAGGTTTTACGCCTATCTCAGTTTATTCAGTTCCTCGATGTTAGGGCTAGTCGTAAGCTCTAACCTAGTCCAGATTTATATTTTCTGGGAACTGGTCGGCATGTGTTCCTATTTGCTGATTGGGTTTTGGTATGACCGAAAAGCGGCGGCTGATGCCTGTCAGAAGGCGTTTGTAACTAACCGAGTCGGAGATTTTGGGTTGCTTCTCGGCATTTTGGCGCTGTATTGGGCAACCGGCAGTTTTGAGTTTGAAGTCATTGGCGATCGCCTAACTGAACTGGTGTCGTCAGGGGCATTGAGCGCAGCGCTCGTGTCCTTTTTCAGCATCTTAGTGTTTCTAGGCCCCGTTGCTAAGTCTGCCCAATTTCCCCTGCACGTGTGGCTACCTGATGCAATGGAAGGTCCCACGCCGATTTCTGCCCTAATCCATGCGGCCACAATGGTGGCTGCCGGCGTATTTCTAATCGCTCGTATGGCTCCGATTTTTGAAGGTGTCCCGTCAGCGATGACGGTAATTGCCTTTACAGGAGGCTTTACAGCTTTCTTAGGAGCCAGTATTGCCGTTACTCAAAACGATATTAAGAAAGGGTTAGCCTATTCCACCATGTCCCAGTTGGGATATATGGTTATGGCAATGGGCGTGGGCGCATATGGAGCAGGACTTTTTCACCTGATGACCCATGCATATTTCAAAGCGATGCTCTTTCTCGATTCGGGTTCGGTCATCCATGGGATGGAAGATGTAGTAGGTCATGACCCTGCATATGCCCAAGATATGCGCCTCATGGGAGGATTACGGAAATACATGCCCGTCACTGCCATCACGTTTTTAGTTGGAACGTTGGCAATTTCTGGAATTCCTCCATTTGCTGGGTTCTGGTCAAAGGATGAAATTCTGGGCGCTACGTTCAGCGTGAGTCCGATTTTGTGGGGGATTGGATGGCTCACTGCTGGGATCACTGCCTTTTATATGTTTCGGATGTATTTCATGACGTTTGAAGGCACATTCCGAGGCAATGACTCTGACATTCGTCAGATGCTTAAAGTGGAAAAACTTCGTCGCATGGGACTAGCGATTGGCCCTGGTGCGATGAACCCTCAAGAGCTAGAGGCTGATCCGGCTTTCGATGAACACGCCCATGATGAGCATGACCATCACCACAGTGAATTTCCCCATGAATCGCCGGTTAGTATGACAGTGCCTCTAATGATATTGGCGGTTCCGTCTATCTTGATCGGATTGGTGGGCACTCCATTTGCCAATTATTTTGAAGCATTCATCCATCCGTCGGGTGAAGAAGCCCATGGCTTCCCTCCATTCGAAATTCCAGCGGATTTTGAGTGGACGGAATTTCTCTCGATGGCGGGTAGTTCAGTTGGTATTGCCTTAATCGGCATTACTCTGGCATCACTCATGTACTTGAGCAAGTCTGTAGATGCCGCGGCGATCGCCAAGAAAGTTGAGCCGCTCTATAAGCTTTCTCTCAACAAGTGGTACTTCGACGAAATATATGATGTCCTATTTGTTCAGGGAAGCCGTCGTCTAGCTCGACAGGTGCTTGAGGTCGACATTCGAATTGTTGATGGGTTGGTCAACCTGGCAGGGTTTGTCACGTTAGTTACGGGTGAAGGGCTGAAATATCTCGAAAATGGACGGGCTCAATTCTATGCTCTGATTGTCTTCGGGGCTGTTCTAGGGTTTGTTCTGATTTCAGGAATTACCTGACCGCTCAGGCAATTGTTGGCAACGACCTGATTAATAGAATCAGCAAGGCGTTCAGTGTCGAATCTGTGCTTTTCCTAAGTCAAGGTCGTTATATGCTTTAAGCCTAGTTATTGGGGGAGCTAGCCGCCGGTCATGACAACCTGTGATGTTGGCTCGCTAGTGTCTCCCCTCGTTACTTCTCTCTTTAACGCTTAGCTGTATAGTCCCGTCGTTTCAGACAAAATCTATGAATATGGCTGATTTTCCCTGGTTAACCATAGCCATTCTATTTCCGATTGCGGCATCACTACTGATTCCAATCATTCCAGATAAAGATGGTAAAACCATCCGCTGGTATGCGTTAACGATTGGGTTAATTGATTTTGCAATTATCTCGTATGCCTTTTACACCCAGTACGATCCGTCTAGTCCGGGTTTGCAACTGTTCGAAAGTTATGCATGGGTTCCGTCGCTGGATTTGAACTGGTCTGTTGGGGCAGACGGGCTGTCGATGCCCTTAATTTTGCTAACGGGATTTATCACAACGCTGGCGATTCTGGCCTCTTGGCCTGTCACCCTCAAACCACGCCTGTTTTATTTCTTGATGCTGGCGATGTATGGCGGACAAATTGCGGTGTTTGCCGTCCAAGATATGTTGCTATTTTTCTTGGTGTGGGAACTTGAGCTGATCCCGGTTTATTTGTTGCTCTCGATTTGGGGCGGAAAAAAGCGCCTCTATGCTGCAACCAAGTTTATTTTGTACACGGCTGGTGGGTCACTGTTTATTCTAGTTGCTGCGTTGGCAATGGCTTTCTATGGCGATACGGTCACGTTTGACATGCGATCGCTCATGGATAAAGACTTCCCGATTCGTTTCCAACTTCTCGCATATGCCGGCTTTTTAGTTGCGTATGCGGTTAAATTGCCAATTTTTCCGCTTCATACCTGGCTGCCAGATGCTCATGGCGAGGCGACGGCTCCTGTCCATATGTTGCTGGCCGGGATTCTGCTCAAAATGGGCGGATATGCTCTCATCCGTATGAATATCGAAATGCTCGATGGTGCCCATACCTACTTCGCACCCGTGCTGGTTGTATTGGGGGTTGTCAACATCATCTATGCAGCTTTGACCTCATTTGCCCAACGTAATTTGAAACGTAAAATCGCTTACTCATCAATCTCACATATGGGGTTTGTCTTGATTGGTATTGCCTCATTCACTGACTTGGGGTTGAGCGGAGCTGTCTTGCAAATGATCTCGCATGGTTTGATCGGAGCGAGTCTGTTCTTCTTGGTAGGAGCAACCTATGACCGCACCCACACCTTGATTCTCGATGAGATGGGAGGAGTTGGGCAAAAGATGCCTAGAATTTTTGCCATGTTCACGACCTGTTCGCTCGCATCACTGGCATTGCCAGGAATGAGCGGCTTTGTTGCTGAAGTCATGGTATTTGTTGGGTTTTCAACGAGTGACGCCTATAGCCTGACCTTTAAAGTTCTGATCGTCTTTTTAGCAGCAGTTGGTGTCATTTTGACTCCAATTTACTTGCTCTCAATGTTGCGAGAAATATTTTATGGTCCTGAAAATAAGGAACTAACATCCCATGAGGTGTTAGCCGATGCTGAACCTCGCGAGGTGTTTATCATCGCGTCGTTGCTAGTCCCCATCATTGGCATTGGGCTATATCCAAAGTTGATCACGCAAATCTATGACGCAAAGACGGTACAGATTACTGCAATGATGAGAAACGCAGTGCCGTCTCTGTCAACCCCGGAAAAAACAGCATCGACAGATTTGTTGAGCCAGCCCGTTATGAAGGCTCCCAAAATAGAAGAGATTGAAAAGGCGTCTTCTTAGGTAATGCCTATGCTTCAAATCCAGACTATAGAAACTGGGATAGGGGCGGTTCGCGTAGCGCCTGCGGCATTCAAGAAACGCATAGCGTCTCCGTCAGGAAAACTCGCCCTTACCGCAGCGTTTATAGCAATGTGCAATTGCGTCAAGTAACGAATTGAGCGAGCCTAATGCTAGGGAAACATACTCCACCGCTGGTAAAACTGTTGAACCCGGTCTTGCCACTGTTGCCAGTAGTGTTTAAGTGTGTCTGGATCAAACCAAAAAATTTCAGCCGCTTGTCCGGGCAAGGCGACGCTAAGTAAGGCATGAGAAAGACTCAGCCCGTGGTCGCTGTAAACATGATTGACTGCACCGCAATAGGCAGCGAGCTGTAACGGACCGTCATAGAGGCGCTCGATTGATTCTTTAGGGCGATCGCTCGTTTTCCAGTCAAAAACGCATGGAATGCCCTGATAGCTCGCCACACAATCAACCTTACCCGCATAGCCCAAATCATAGTGAAACACTGTACTCTCGACCAGCCGAACATCTTGAATTTCGGCTAATACAGGCTGAAGACTGTCCCAATAGGGTTGGGCTGGTTCTGGGCAATCACAAACCTTGCCGAGCAAATACTGCTTAATCTGGCGATGGGTTTGAGTTCCTCGTCGGCTGGCAGTCGTCGCAATGCGACTTGCTTCAGCCGTGCCAACGCGTTCTCGCCAGCGTGCTAACGATTCTCGATCAGCTTGCGGCTTAGTCGCATTGAGAATCGTTGTCACACTGGGTAGCCGTCTCCCCTCAGAGTCGACAAAATAGCGCCCACCGGCGTGGCGAGTAGATTTGCCCGATACGGTGGGCAAGAGATGAATGCGGTGATTAATATCCAATCGTTAATGGGTGTCCCTAAGATAGTTTGCTTACACAGCCCCGTGAAATACTCGTTCTGCAGAACCGGTCATATACAAACGCTGATCGGTATCAGACCATTCAATATGCAGACATCCACCCGGAAGTTCAATTGTGGCACGGCGATCGCACCGATTCGTTAACACTCCTGCTACTAACGAGGCACAGGCTCCAGTGCCACAGGCCAGAGTTGCCCCAGCTCCCCTCTCCCAAACGCGCATCTTTAGATAATCTCGACTCACGACCTGAATGAATTCTGTATTGGTTCGTTTGGGAAAAGCACAATGATGTTCAAATTGAGGACCGATACCAGCCAGAGGAACTGCCTCCATATCCTCTACAAACGTAATGCAATGCGGATTTCCCATGCTGACGCAGGTGATATCCCAGGTTTGTCCGTCAACCTCAATGGATTGATCAATCACCTTTGCGTCGGCGGCAGCTAGGGTTGTCGGAATCTCAGCCGCTAGCAATCGGGGTAATCCCATATCTACAGTGACCTCACCACTCGCTTCCAGCGTTGGCATCATTAGACCGCCGAGCGTATGAATTCGATAGGTCGTTTTAGCTGATTGGCTGCTTCGATCGCGTGTTTCTAAATCTGCTAAAAATCGGGCTAAGCATCGAATCCCATTCCCACACATTTCGGGTTCTGAGCCATCCGAGTTGAAAATTCGCATCGTGTAGTCAGTGCCCTGCTGCCCTGGTAGAGCAAAGATAACACCGTCAGCACCGATCCCAAAATGGCGATCGCACCATTGAATGGCTTGGTCAGGAGTTAAGCGCGGTTCACTATGGTTTCGATTGTCAATCAAAATGAAATCGTTACCCAAGCCGTGATATTTCGTAAACTCAATGGTCATAAATAGTCCCTTTTCTAACCTCGTGACTACTGTGAGCAATACGTCTCTAAAATCATCCTTCGAATCGGCATCGCCAACTTGGGATTACTGTAGACTGAACCTGTCATATCAATGACAATAAGGCAATGAGAATAATAGGCAATGATAAGAGGCAATACCCATTGAAGGGAGGAGGATCGCTATGTCCGCAGAACTTGAAACTGGATTGCCAAGCATTCGACAAATTCAAACCTTCATTCGAGAGGCACGAGAAGTCGAACTGAAGCTAAGTACCGATGACTTACTGGTGGGCAAAATCAGTTGGCAAGATTCTTACTGCCTTTGCTTAGTCGATCAATACGATCAACCCACCATTGTCTGGCGACAAGCCATTGTGTACTTAAAACCTAAATTTTAATGCAACTCATCCTTAATATAGCGATCCTAAATCGCTTGGGAATTGTGTGTGAGCGGTGGGGCGGTCGGCGACCGCCCCACCGCTCACAACCCATCTGGGATTGCTATATGCCCCGGACTACTAACAGGAACCTGGAATAAGGTTGGTGGGTCGGTTCTCTCAGCGCAGTCTCGGAGCCTGGCAATACACTGCGCCACGACGTGTTGGATTCGACCTTGGCTATGAAAATGATTGCCTTCCATTCCAAAAGTTTGGCCAGGCGCCCAGTGTTCTCACCATCTCTGCAATGTTTTGCGCTGCCTATGATTGCCTTACTCAGACTTCAAATAAAATCAACGTCGCTGCGTCAACAACGGAGTATTAGCGTTAAGACTCTCTTAAACCCTAAACAATTCTTCAATAGCGCCCGAGCATCCTTAAGTATGCCTAAGCTGGCGATCGCGCTCATTACGAGTATGGCGGCACTTTCATTGCCCGCTAAAGCGCTGGAGGTGCAAATTCTTCCTGACGATCCTCAACTGGGAGATACGCTATCTATCCGGGTTCAAACTGAGACGCCAGGGGTAGAACCGCCAGTGGTTGTGATGAATCAGCAAAACTATCCCACCTTCCCGCTCGGAGGCAATCAATATCGAGCCCTGCTGCCCACCACTCCACTCGACCGAGCGGGGCGAGTCGAAATTGATGTAATGGGAGAGGGAGATGTTCGCCATCTTGCCGTTTGGTTGCGCGATCGCTCCTTTCCGACTCAACGAATTTGGCTACCCCCCGATCGAGCCGGACTAGAAGGAACTGATTTTGAATTTGATCAGGTTGCCGAATTCAAAACGCTGGTGACCCCTGATCGGTTTTGGACTGGATCGTTTCTTCGACCCACTGGAGGGCGCGTCAGCACCATCTATGGGGTTCGTCGATATTACAACGGTGAGTTTGCACACGATTACTATCATCGAGGCGTAGATTATGCCGGAGGGCAAGGCTCACCCGTGGTCGCGCCTGCAGCGGGTCGAATTGCCCTAGTCGGGCTAGAATCTCAGGGATTTCGAATTCACGGAAACACAATTGGAATTGATCATGGTCAGGGAGTTTTGAGCATTTTTCTGCATCTCAGCCGCATTGACGTTCGCGGAGGTGATATGGTTCGAGCCGGACAGGTGATTGGCGCAATTGGGTCAACCGGAATCTCCACTGGCCCTCATCTGCATTGGGGGATTTACGTTCATGGTATGGCTGTGGACCCAGTCCCATGGCGCTATGAAAACATTGAATGATTCTTGAAATCTCTATAAATTTCGATATCATTCTGCGGGTGTATCGTGCAATTCAAAAATTCTTGGGCAAACTAATCCAAGACGACACTAATCTCTCCTGTCAATTCAACTGGCACCCGACCCGAAGGATATGTTATGAGCATTGAAAGAATTGTTGAACAAGCGCTACAAGATGGCTATTTAACGCCGGCAATGGAATCTGAGGTAGGGCGTATCTGTGACACCGCATCTGAACTCTCCATGGAAGAATATATGGCGCTTGATCGCTTGATGGGCGCCTTACTCACTGGAGAAGTTGTCGCGGTTCCGCGCAAGCAGTTTATCAATGTGATGGAAGAACTCGTGCTCACCGAGGCGATCGCCCGCGTCGCTGACATTGAGGCAACTAGCGATTGCACGCTGGACCTCGGAGACATTGCGGCTTATGCCTTAAATCGCTTGCCGCCCCTCTACGCCACCACCGAAGAAGGAGCAGATTATCAGCGGGAACGCGCTAAAGATGATTTATGTGAAATGATTGCCCAGAAGGTGGCAGAGGCGATCGCCCGCAATCTTGATCAACCCGAATTCTTTCCTGAGCGGCAAGCGATTGGTAAAGGAAAAGGAGACGATGTGCTCAACCAGGTGAGCTCACTGCTTCAAACCTATGCCCATAAATTTGACGTCGAATCTGCTTCCAACCCAGGCTCGGCTGAGACGAGTTCTGGCATAGGCTAATTCGGCTTAAGAGGCTCTATAGCACTTACTGCCGTACAATCACTGGCGTTCCGACTTCAACTAAATTATAAATCTCTTCAATATCATCATTGTGCATCCGTACGCATCCATGAGAGACGGCCTGACCAATTAAGTCAGACTGGTTAGTGCCGTGAAACCCAATTTTGTTCCGCCCGTTTGACCAAAACCCAATCCAATGAGAGCCAAGAGGATTGCGGGGGCCGGGCGGAATAACTTCATTGGTAATCGGATGTTGCCAACTTGGATTAAGCCGCTTCTCAATAACGCCAAATTCCCCCATCGGAGTTTCCCATCCGGCTTTGCCAACGGCAATCGAGTAGCTCGTCTTGATTTGCCCTCTTTGATAGGCATGAACCTGGCGATCGCTCAGATCGATCACCAGGTGAGGATTATCCAATGTATCTAAAGCTAAGAGTGGAGACATCGTATCGTGAAGTAACGGGTTTACAACCGCCCATGTGCTTGTCACGGGTGACGATACGAAGCGAATTGCCTCGGTTGCATGAATTGAAGGCGACTGGGATGAGTCTGAATTCTCAGGCTGGCGAGTCGGCATCGCTGCATCTAGCAATGAGGCATCAGGCTGATCGCTGGGAGATAGGTGAGAAGGTTGATTGGCAGACCGTCGTTCCGTGAGATTGGAGGCGATCGCCACCGATGAATCAACTCGCTCGTGACGAGATTCGGGCCTTGATGCGGGCAAGGCCAAATCTTGGGCAATCTGTTGCTCGTTTGATGACTTAGATTGAAGCTGGACAGACAGAACCAATGCTGCTGCCGTAAAGCTTAGCAACATGAAACTCTGAGAAAGTGATTCACCCCGTTCCATGGTTTGCCGTAATTAGGATAAGAACGCCATCAGGATGATTGTTCAGAAACATCGAACCAGACCTCATCCGTACCTTGGTGAATGGTTTTTACCCACTTCAACCGCTTAGGACGAATAGAAATCCGTGCTGTTGTGCTAGCGATGACTGGAAACCAGTGCAGCATATATAGGATGCCGACAATGCTTTGTAAGAGCGTAACTAAATGCACTGACGCCGTCCGGGCACCGGGCGTTCCGTTTGGCAAGACCTGACCTGTCACTGAATCGATTGTCTGTTTCTGAATGCGCCGTAACCCTAAATACATACCGATGAGGGATACCGTAAGATTCAAGCTCGTAATAGGAATCAAGACGGGAGGATGACTTCGAATAATCGACATTAAACAATCAGGAACAGCCGCCGTCGGAACAACGTATTGAACCAGATAAAACACGCCTAGGTCGAGCGTTTTACGAGGGCCAAGACGTTTCAGACGAATGAGCCGCCAATAGTCTAAATATCGTTGATATCCACCTTCTGCCCAACGATTACGCTGGTGCCATAGTCCGGAGACTCGGGTGACCCCTTCTTCACCGACGGCTGGAAATTCTAAGAAATCAATATCCCACTGGTTGAGATGCAGGCGCAGCGTTAGGTCTAAATCATCGGTGATGGTGGCTTCATTCCAACCGCCGCAATGCTCTAGCGCAGACCTCCGAACAAACTGCCCATTTCCACGCAGTTCGCCAATTCCTCCAATGGCGATACGTTGTCGTTGAAAAAAGCTATCGATCGCCATCTCTGCAGCCTGACAGCGAGTCAGCCAATTCGTCGATGCGTTCGAGGTCGCCTTCCTCACTTGCACGGCTCCGACCTGTTCTCGATCAAAAAGAGGCAATACTCGGCGAATTAAGTCTTTAGGCACCTGCGCATCTGCATCAAATACGGCGACAATATCGCCTTGAGTGATGGGCCAGACCTGATTGAGTGCACCCGATTTTCCCCCACCAGCATCCGCTGAGCGATGAATAACGTGGAGGTTGGGATATTCAGTTGCAAGTCGATCAAGCAGAATTGGTGTGCGATCGGTACTGTGATCGTCAATAATCCAAAGATCGTATCGGCTTGTCGGATAGTCTAAATTACATAAATCTCGAACCAGTGAACGAATCACCGCTTCTTCATTCTTGGCAGCCACAATCAAGGAAACGTATGCCCACTCTTCAGGATTGCCGTCAGATAGGGGATCTGGAGTTGGGATGGGATGAGCCATCAGGACTCGTAGGACATGAATCCCCATGAGGGTTGTTAGTCCAAGAACGAGCCAGTACCCGCCTGAGAATAAATGAAGCGCTATCGTACTACTCCAAACGAGGGTCAATGTCATAGCCGCTTTGCGACGTCGCCCCAATAATCCTCGAAAGAAGGAATGTTCTGAATAATCTGGTGCAGGCTCAGGTGTTAATACCTGAGAGAAATCTTCAGTAGATGGCTCACCATCTGCTTCATCTGCGGAATGATTATTGAGCCAGGAATTCTCCTGCATAAGCTTTGATTAAACTATCGACTAACAACGGTTTTTTATATACGGCGGTGTCCGCCCCTAGACCTGTCATTCTTCCGAAGAAAAGCAGCAGTCTCTGAGATAGAGATGGATTCGATTCAGATTGAGGGGAGTGTCTGATAGGGACGGCTCATATAAATATATTGGGCGGTAAAAATTGTGGATAATAAACAAGCTTAAAGTCGATGCTGGGCGATCGCAGCGCTCCTGTGTCAAGCATCTAGTGACCATCCTGGAAGGTCTGCCCTAGGAGGGCATTGCGATTTGGAATACTCCCCAATAAGGGCTGTAATGAGAATAGCACCAGGAACTCTGTTTGCTGATATGAGGCTTTTTTAGATCATCCACTGCTCTAAATACTGCTCTAATGATTTCCTTAGTCTGCCCTATTGTATCGAAAATTTACGTAATCATTTCTTTAGAATCTAGATAAATCATGATGGCTTAGACTCAGGGCAATGCTGGAAAGCCCTAACCAAAGCAAAAAGCTATATCGAGTGAACCAAATTGCTCGATCAATCTGGATTTCACCTATGGATGTGACTGCATTGCCCAACAGCGGTTTGTGTTTAGCCAATCCTTTATACCAGTTTGTACCACCGACTTGAACATCTAATGCTGCGGCATAGGCGCATTCGCTCCAGCCCGCGTTAGGACTCGAATCATGGGGAGCATCTCGCTGACACAGCGCTAACACATGTCTCGGCTTTTTGGATAAGAGGGCAATGGTTAAAACTGCTAATCTGCACGGTAGCCAGGTTAGACCATCCTCTAACCGAGCGCTAAACCAGCCAATGTGAGTATACGGCTTGCGATAGTACCCCACACTCGAATCTAGAGTGCTTGCGGCTTTATAGGCAAGAGCGACGGGCGCGCTACCCATGGGAGTGAACGCTCCTAGAATTGCATAAAACAGTGGAGCCATCACGCCATCTACTGCATTTTCAGTCACCGTCTCAAAGACAGCTCTTAACACTTCGGGTTCGTCAAGATTATGGGTATCTCGCCCAACATATAGACTCAGTTTGGAACGAGCCGCATTTAAGTCATTGTTTTGCATTGGGCTAAGAACATCTGAGGCTGCATCTCTGAGGCTTCGCCCCGCAAAACAACTTGCCACGAGAATGCTGGCGATCGCCATTTTCACAAGCGGATGAATGAACGTCGCGATCCAGATAATCAGCCATCCGGCAAATCCGCTGCCGCCGATGATTAGTAATCCAAGGATCACTCCCATTACTCGTTGAGCCGAGGGAGAGTGCATATGCTGAAGCACGAATTGAGTATATCGGTTGATGCACCAACCTATGACTTGAACCGGATGCAGCCAATTCCAGGGATCACCGATCCAATAATCAAGTAACGCTGCGATCGCCAAGATGATGATCTGGGCATCGAAGGAGAAAGGCAACTCAGTCGCAAATAATGAGATTATTTCCAATCGGTTTTGACTTGTTTTGGCACGTAGACAAGCATATCTTGACTCAGTCAGCTTCCAGATTCAGTGCTTTGTTGTTCAAGTTTCTGCCCGATCCTGGGTTCTGTTCCAGCCAATATTCGTTGAATATTAGTGCGGTGCCTCCAGACAATATATAAGGCAGCAGCAAATCCAAAGAGTTGAAAGGGAAGAGGCTGATTCATCGCCAGCATCATCAATGGGACTGAGATCGACGTCATAATTGAACTTAAAGAGACGATTCGAGATGCGGCAATCACAATGCTAAAGATGAGAATCGACCCTAGCGCAGCGGGCAAATGCATAGCAAGCAAGATACCTAAGCCTGATGCGACTGATTTACCGCCGCTAAATCCTAGCCAAATTGATCGGCTATGGCCTACCAACGCAGCAAGCGCCGCAACGGTGACAACCCACGGGACCCACGTGGTCGTCATCAATGAGTCAGGAACCGCTACCATCGGCAATGTGTAGAGCCAGCGCGTTAGAACAACGGTCAAAGCGCCTTTCAAAATGTCGATCAGCAGAACAGTCAATGCAGGAACTTTACCGAGAGTTCTCAAAACATTGGTAGCACCTGTTGATCCAGACCCGTATTGCCGAATATCAATGCCTTTTAAAAGCCGACCCATGAGATAGCCTGTGGGAACTGCTCCCAGCAGATAGCCCCCTACCAGCGCGACTATGACCCAAGCAACCCAAGACGATCCCGCCATGCTCTACTCAACTCTTCACTCGAAGCAGTATCAGTTTACACTGTTGCCACCTCTTTTTCTCTGCTTTTAACGAGAGTTGAATTTGCTTAAGACGTTGTATCAAAACATCATGGGTGGTTCCATCGGGTCTGAAGCAAATGCTAGCCAAAGGGGAAATTGAAGCAGGGATAGGCTAACCTGATCTTCTGCCTCGTCAATCACAATGAACGGTAACTGATCTTCACCTATGAGGCGATCAGCTCGCTGAGATAGAGCTTCAGGCGCTTCAAATAAAACAATCCCCTCTTGCGACCCAAAATCGCTGCGAGAGATGCCGAGACAGTCTTGCAAGCCTCGTCGCCATTCTCCCAAACGCTCTGGAGAATTCCCCAAAACTAATGTCCGTAGGCGATCGCCATGAAGACTTCGCAATACTGAGATCACCGCCGAGGCAACCAAAATATTCTGAAGCCGCGATCCCATTGTGCGAACCGCTCCTCGCCCGCCTAGGGTGAAGAACCAATTTAAAGTGCGATCGGCATGAACAGGTTCAAACGTGCGTCGTAACTGCCACGGAGGACCATAATAATCGGGCATATTACGATATTGGTCAACAATTCGACGAATCTGCTTGGCTTCGTCGTCAAAACTTTGCTGAGTGAACTTGGGCATCGTCATCGGAGACGGCTCTGGCTCAGACATTTGAGGCATTACTGGCGGAATTTGCCTGGACTCAATCGGCGGAGTTAGCTCCAACTGCTCAGCAGCAGTGGCTAGATCTTGAAGACTACCTACCAAATAGTCCTTAAAGCCTTGAACTCGAATTGCTAAATCCTGAGACGTTCCGGCAAACGTAGTTCTCATTTCGGCTTTAATTCGCTCTTGCCGACGCTCGAGTTGCTCGATTGACAGTTGCAGAGTTTTTTTACGCCGTTCCAGCTCGCTCAAGCCTTCTCTGAGCAAACGGCTGACCATTGTTTGAGCTTCAGCCGTCTGGTCTTGTAATGTTCTACTGTATGAGGCTTGAAGCTTAGAGATTTCTTGCCTCAACGCCTTTTCCTGCTGCTGTAAATCAGCGACGCGCTGAGCTAACTCTTTAGCTTCGTCAGCATAGGTTTCACGGGCATTAACGTCTTGGGTAGACACTTGGCAATTAATATCTCCATCCAGAACTGCAATCTATTGTTACATCGACTGTAGAGCTTTTCGACTGTTTATCCAGTTTTCAATCTATCTTCACAGGATCAAATCGTGCCAGTTGCAGGATAATTCTAAGCCGCGTTGGCATTCGAGATAAATTGACCATTGAGTTAGAGTGCTCGATTGAGCTCAAGATTGCGATGGACAATGCTGCTCTAGACAGTCCTTTAGAGTTTTGGGATTAAACAGAATCGGTAAGAAATGGATACTCTGAACTTCTTTGAAATAAAACAGAATGGGAACGGACTGCCAAAAAATCTTCCAATTTTGCCAGTCCTGATACGGGAAATGGCGAATTTGGTTATCCCCGCGGTAGATGTCTAATGCTGAGTCTGTAAAGCGTAATCGAAGCGTCGCTGCCTGAATCATTAAGAACAATCCAAATAGAGCGATCGCCCCACCCACCCATGGTTGCAACCATAAAGTAGGAATGGCGAGCACTACTAAGGCGATGGGCAAATTAAAACTCGGAGATAGTTGAACAACGTCTGAGGCAGTCGAACCAGAGGGGGCTGTAGTCACGCCAATCCTCCCAAATAATTTAGCGTCTGTATTTTCATTACTTACTATTCTAAAGTTTTGTTTGTTCAAATCCGAGAATTGCCCATTATTGAACGGGGATGCTCACAAAGACGCGTTTCCTGTCCCTTGAAACATGAGCCAGGAGAGAAAAAAGTTGGTCACAAAAATCATCAAAATAGCGGTAACGACTGCTGTAGTTGTAGATTGACCGACGCCTTTTGCGCCGCCAGTCGTTGTTAAACCCCAGCTCGACCCAATAATGGCAATCAGCGCCCCAAAGACAATCGACTTAATCATGGTACTGATAAGATCCCAAGTGTCTAGAAAATTTCGAGCAGAATCTAGAAACACTGTAAACGAAATTCGATAAATTCCTTCTGCAATTAGCATGCCGCCTGTCATGCCTGTTACAAATGCCAAAATCGTGAGCAGGGGCAGCATCAGACAACAGGCAAGAAATCGAGGGATGACCAAATAATCAATCGGGTCAGTCTTCAGCATTTGCAAGGCATCAATCTGCTCGGTGACAACCATTGTGCCGATTTCAGCCGCAAACGCTGACCCAATCCGTCCGGCAACGACAACAGCCGTTAACACAGGAGCTAGCTCACGAATCAGCGCAAGACCCAGTACCCCACCCACTGCCGTAGTAGCACCAAAATTGATGAACTCGCGGGCAACCTGAATCGTAAACACCATACCGACTGTGGCGGCTGTCAGCATTGCGATCATTAGAGACTCTGGACCCACAATGGCCATTTGCTCAAGCGTATTGCGACGATGAGCTCTACCCTGAGTTACATGAATGACAACCTGCCCCCCCAGAAATGCGGCGGCTATCAGCCTTTGACTCCATTTACCAATGCTGGACTCTTTGACTACCTGTTTCAATGGTCTGGATATCCTCTGAGCAATGCGTTTATGAATGATAATGACCCCAGTGTAAACGATGTGGGTTAGTCTCCTGGCGATCGCGCGTTGACTTCAGTTCACCTGAATTCGGGCGACTGAATTGGGCGACTGAATTAGAATAAGCAATTGCATCAAACTTGATTCAGATGAATTCTCAGATGAATTCATAGATCTTCAACAAGCTTTTTAATAAAGATTTAAGATTTCTGACATCTGGACGAAATGTGGGCGATCGCATTTATTGTGGAACTATTCCAGTGTTGAGATGTGCATTTTTTACATATCCGTTTTCCATATACTCTCAGGCTCTCAGAGACCCTCTGGCAGATATATCCTACGTTTCACTTACATTTCACGGTGGCCAGTTTTGTCAGATTCCTAAGCTCGATATGTTTATGAGTAACTTTTCCAACCTTCTTCGCTCCCTGCTAATCGCTAGCATCGTCAGTTTTGCGCTGCCAGTAGCGTTGATTGGTACAGTGTTGATTGGCTTTTCAGTGATAGGAGTTGTGCCGTATTTCGAGTCGATTCGTCAGGCTGGCATCGAACAAGTGCTTCAATTCTTGTCAATCTTCGGCAGTGGTCGCCCGCTGCAAGGAGTGCTTGTGATCGGTTTGGCGTGCAGCCTAGTCGGCGTTTTGTTTGATAGCTACACGCTGTATCGGCAGCAAAATCTGCGTAATTAGACTGCTGATAATCCGCACAATAATCGAGACGCTGAAAACCGGATATCGAGATCAGGTGATACTTGATCATGAGGGTAGAGTTGTCAAAAAAAATATTAGAAATACTTATATAAATCTAGATTTTCAATAAATTCTTACATAGAAGGGTGCATAGTTCCTGATATTCATGATTCCTGACATTCATGATAAAGATTCAAATATTGACGGGAAGTATCGTGCCTTGAACGAGTAGATTTGCTGACTTGAGCGATCGCCATTGGTGTGAGACAGGCCATTTCTCTAAGTAGATACAGTAGATGCAACACAAATGCAAAGGCTGGAACCCCTTCAGAATTTGTGTTTGTGAATCCAAAATTGAGAATCCAAAATCGAGAATCGGTATCCAAGAGTCCCGCCGCGATAATTGCCACCTCGGGGTGGGTCAAGCGAGCGATCGCATAATTATTCTCTAAAATCGCGCTATTTGATTGACATCTAGTCATTTAAGATCAACACAATTCCTTTCAAAAGTCTTTATCCTGGAGTTTGGTATCCCTAAATCCACCGCTCTATTCATATAACCTTTATTCCACACACCATTCATGTCTATGCTCAGTCGCTTTTTCACAATGCCCGACTTTCGTGGTAAGGCGAAGATATCTACCTCGACTTTTTCGCAATGGCAGCGACTAGTCTCGATTCTTCTAGTTGCAGCTCTGGCATGGAGCATCACTCCAACGCCCGCCTTAGCCAGGACTCAAGCCCCCGAATCATCGAGCTCGATTCAACCCTATGTTGATCGCGTAATCGACCGGATTACAGAATTCACGCTCGAAAACGGCCTCAAGTTTATTGTGCTAGAGCGTCACCAGGCTCCAGTTGTCTCATTCATGACGTATGTTAATGTCGGTGCCGCAGAAGAGGAAGAAGGTAAAACAGGGGCTGCTCATTATTTAGAGCACCTTGCCTTTAAGGGAACGACTCGAATTGGCACGAAAAATTACGAGGCTGAAAAACCCTTATTAGAGCGTATGGATGCTCTGTTTAAGCAAATTCAAGACGCCGAGGCGAATGGACAAGAGGCTGAAGCCAGTCGCTTGCAAGCCGAATTTGCCCAAACAAAGGCTGAAGCATCTCAGTATGTTGTGCAAAATCAGCTTCCTCAAATTGTGGAACAAGCTGGGGGAGTTGGCTTAAATGCAACGACGTCGGCAGATGCAACTCGATATTTTTATAGCTTTCCGTCTAACAAGCTCGAATTATGGATGTCTCTTGAGTCAGAGCGGTTTTTAGAACCCGTTTTCCGTGAGTTTTATGAAGAGAAAGCGGTCATTCTAGAAGAGCGTCGCATGAGAACCGACAACTCGCCAATCGGCAAGATGGTCGAGGAATTTTTGGAGACATCTTTTAAGGTTCATCCCTACGGTCGCCCCATCATTGGATATGCCGAGGATATTGAGGCATTGACGCGAGACGATATTCGACAGTTTTTTGAAACGCATTACGTGCCCTCCCAGATGACGGTGGCGATCGTTGGAGACGTTGATCCGTCGCAGGTGAAGCAATTTGCTGAAACCTATTTCGGTCGATTTGCCGATCGCCCGGCGCCTCCCCCCCTATCATTTGAAGAACCACCCCAAACCGAGACTCGCGAGGTAACGTTGCGTCTTCCCTCGCAACCCTGGTATTTGGAAGGATATCATCGGCCTGCAATTACTCATCCGGATCATGCAACCTATCAATTGATGAGCGCGATCTTGTCGGATGGGCGAACCTCACGATTTTACAAATCATTGATCGATGAAAAGCAGGTTGCGCTGAATGCTCAAAGCTCAAACGGGTTTCCTGGCGATCGCTTTGAGAATATCCTTCTGTTCTATGCTCTCACTGCTCCAGGACATACGGTAGATGAGGTTGCGGATGCGTTAGACGCTGAATTAGAGCGCATTCAAAATGAGCCGGTCTCGATTGACGAGCTGGATCGTGTGAAAACGCAAGCACGAGCAGGATTGTTGAGAACGCTATCGTCCAATCAAGGCATGGCGAGTTTGCTGGCAGAATACGAAGCGAAAACTGGGAGTTGGGAGAATCTCTTCAATGAACTGAACGCCATTGAAGCGGTGACCGTTGAAGATATTCAGCGCGTTGCTCAAGAGACGTTCCGTCCCGAAAACAAAACCATTGGACGAATATTGCCGGTTGAGTAAAATTCAACACCGTCAATTAGTGTGACTGAGTTCAATCGGTTTGACAGAATTATTTAGTCCAGCAGAATCCTTACGCAGGAGTTTAGTTGTATATGCAGCGGTTTGAGTTTTGGCGAAACAAGCTAGTTCGTTATGGTTTGGCAACCTTCATGACGCTATTTGCAGTGGTCATGGTGCTCGGGCGATCGCCAGCCCTGGCAACCCCAGCCCAGCACTATACCGAGCTAGAATTTCCGCCGCTACCCGAAATCCAGATTCCAGAATACACCTATTTTGAACTGGACAATGGCATGCAGGTTTACCTCATGGAAGACCATGAATTGCCACTGGTAAACGGTAGCGCAATGATTCATACAGGCGATCGCCTAGACCCCGATAACCAAGTCGGTTTGGCTGGGATTACTGGGGAGGTCATTCGCAGTGGAGGAACGACCGTTCATCCTGCCGAAGAGTTAAACCTGCTACTAGAGCAGCAAGCTGCGTCCGTGGAAACAGGAATTAACACCTCATCCGGTACTGCGAATTTTAGTGCCCTATCCGAAGATGTACCCAACGTTCTAAGCCTGTTTGCTGAGGTCATTCGGCAACCTGCATTTCCTCAAGACAAAATTGATTTAGCCAAAACTCAGCGCCAGGGGGCGATCGCGCGTCGCAACGACGATCCTGATGAAATTGCGCGACGAGAGTTTCAAAAGCTGATCTATGGAAAAGAAAGCCCCTACGCGAGAACCATCGAGTATGAAACGCTCGATAACATTTCCCGTGATGATTTGATTCGCTTTTACGAGCAATATTTTCACCCTAGTAATATGATGCTGGGGGTTGTGGGTGATTTTGACCCTGCCGAAATGCGCTTGCTGATTGAGGAAGCATTCGGTGATTGGCCGTCGGGGCCAAATCTGGATGAGGCGATCGAAAAGCAGTTGCCAACAGTCACACAAGCGAACCAGAGCGGCGTGTTTGTAGTCGATCAGCCTCAGCTTACCCAGAGCTCGATTCAGATCGGTCATTTGGGAGGTCGCCTCGATAACCCTGACTATGCAGCTCTTTCGGTCATGAATGAGGTCATGAATGGTCTAGGCGGTAGGCTGGTGAATGAAGTGCGATCGCGGCAAGGTCTGGCGTACTCAGTTTATGCTGTCTGGTCGCCTCGGTTCGACTATCCCGGAATGTTCATTGGAGGCGGACAAACTCGCACTGATGCAACCGTCCCTTTTATTCAAGCAGCCCTGGCTGAAATTGAGGAAATTAGAACGACGCCAATCACCGAAGAAGAACTTAACCGTGCTCAGGACGGAGTCTTAAACTCATTTGTCTTCAATTTTCAAAATCCTGGGCAGACCTTGTCTCGCGTGATGAGATATGCATACTATGACTATCCGGAAGACTTCATCTTTAGCTATCAGCGCGACATCGCAGCGACGACGATAGAACAAGTCCAAGAGGCTGCTCAGACATACCTCAAGCCGGATATGATCGTGACGCTTGTAGTGGGCAATAAATCTGAGATTCAGCCTCCTCTGAGCGACCTCAATCCAGACACTCGCGTCACTCAAATTGATGTAACGATTCCAGAACCGCGTGGTTAGGGATTTGCATCGGATGGCTATCAGCGATTAGCAATTAGCTATCGGCAGCTATCAGTGGGATTGATAGTGCCAATTCTCTAGATCCAATGTGTAGCGGTATGCGATTGAGGTTAAGTATGGCGGTGTGGGGCGTGCTGCGCTCTACACCACCATCTCTATACTCGACGCAATTGCAAATTGCTACACGGACTTCGCACGGGCGTTAGCGGCTGAAGCCGCGCCTACACGAACAAAACCCGCCTCCGCGGGTTGGAGTCAGTCGGCGCTAGCGAAGCCATGCCGAAGGCTATAGGCCGACTTTGTACGTGTAGCAGCAGTTACTCTTCGAGAAGCCGCTATGCGTCTACAACTGCCGCTATAAAAGTTTTGTCAGTCAATCAGGGCTACCTACTTATCGCGATCCTGAATCGCTTGGGAATTGTGAGTGGTGGGGCGGCGTCCGCCCCACCACTCACACCTCATTTGGGATTGCTATATCTAGTGTTCTATCTTCTTTTACTCTAGAGCTGATAGCTGTAAAACTACCTGCTGACAGCAAATAGCCTATATCCCTATCGTTTTGGAGTAATGGATTTTTCACCCTTTATCGGCGTGCTATTAGCTTTGGTTGCTGTAGACTCTGTTGCTTGATTAGGGCGTGATGCAGCAGCAGGATCTCGCCAAAATACAATGTCACTATTAAGCGGCTGAACCTGAGTACCGGGATAATAGAAGCTAAGGATGCGATCGCTAGACCAGCCCAAATCGCCCAAATTATACGCTCCGGTTTGGCTCATGCCCACTCCATGCCCAAAGCCTCCACCGACAAAGGCATATCCCCTCAGCATTCTCGTTGTCATGTCTTCGGCAGCTTGTGCAGCAGGCTGTTCGGCATTAGCGGAAGGCTGCGCAGGTGAAGGCTGTGCAGGTGAAGCAGAACGTCCTGGTTCATAGAGCGGCTCTACGTAGAAAAAGGTGCTATTTGGGGCATAGAGCGCTCGCAAGATTTCATCTTTTTCAAGATTGACGGTGCCCTGATCCGTGGTCACCGCCATTTTTTGAACCCGACCAGCGGGCGATCGCTCAGTGACTTCAAGCCCTTCAATTTTGGTAAAATTCCGGAGCGGATGCTGCACTGCGTCCAAGTATGCACGTACATCAGCAGCGATTTCGGGCAACGAATCCTCAACGCGCCAGCGGAACATATCCCAACCCTGCTCGTTAAATCCCTCGTCTAAGCTAACAAATGCTTTGAAATTCGCTTCGTCTGCTAAGCTTCGCTGAGACAGATTCCACACACCAGATACTGAATCGACAACGGCTCGCAAATAGGGACGATTGACCCCATTCCACACATCACTAAAAGGTGCAGTTACGCCCCCTGTGGTTGATGAATAAAGCGCATCGACCAATTCATTTTCATAGGTCAACACCTGTCCACGCGTCGTGGCGATCGCGCGATCGCTCTTTTCAGCAGCCCCCGACAGTCCCCAATACACCTGACATTGGGTATCTGCACAGAGCTGATAGTTATCAATTGCAAATCGGCGCAGATTTCGCAACGCATAGGTACGAGCTAAAACAGCCTGAGCCTCAATCGTCGTCTGGGGAGCACTCAACCCAATTTCATGCGGTACGACGCCCCGCAAATAGGTTTCGATGGGCACGTCGTTAACTAGGGTATACGTTCCGTAAGCATTGGGCTGGAGACGCAACTCTCCTCCAAATAATCGGCGATTTTGAGTGCTTTCACCCGGAGGATCAACCCAAATCCGACGATTTGCCGAGGTCACCTCAAAGAAATTGCGGTGATACCGAAACCCGTTGACCGTAAACGATGCTTTGGGAACCTCAGTTTGCACCTGCGTGTCTAGGAAGGCACTATTCATGCCGTGGGACTGAAGATTTTGGAACAGCAACCGTCGGAGTAGCGGAGTTTTGTATACGTCTCGCTTTGCCCAGACTTGCCACCGACCCGGCTGAGCAATTTCGACTTCAATGCCCTGCGATCGCCAACGATTGGCACTGTCTTCTGCGCTTTCAAAACTGCGGTGAGTACTCAAGACAACCCGCTCGTTAACCTGAGGCTCAGGAAGAGGCTGCATCACCACGTCCAGCTTTACAGCGCTGGCTTTGAGCTCTTGAGGTTGCAGATCCCCCCCCTCAAATCGAATCGTGAGGCGATCGCCAGACAGCGCTTCTAGAATGATTTCATCATCGGCATCATCTCCAAACCGTTGCACGATGCCCACGTCTAAAGACGGATCGATTAGCTCTTGAGCCGCGACTGGTTTCCCAACTAATCCAACGGCACAGACGACCGCCAACCCAGTTAAGCGGACCGATCTTTCCCACGTTAGACGCGGAAGATATTTGCACGATGAGAGCCAGTCGAAGCGAAATCGTTGAAATTGGCTGGTCACATTGACCTCCACAGAAAATCGCTGGTGAGATGAATTGCAGAACATACCCAATCAGCTAACTCGTCAACGCTGATAACAGGACAGAAACCAGATGAGTATCAGTTGAACATTTCCGACCTACACGGTTCGAAAATTCACTCAATAATTCTACTGATTAGAATCCAATTTGGCCGCTTTTTGAGTTGTAAATTTATCAACCTCGATTGTAAAAACGCTCCGATGGCAAGCAGATAGCCCCAGGGCGACCGATCATCAATTGTTAAGGTTGGCTTTCTAAATATTTGCACTAGATAGAACTAAACGCTACGACCCATCTCACTCCCCATTAGTTTCTTGCTGCGCGTCACATCGTGCGTTTCCGCTACGTCTCACATCACAGAAAATCTCCACCCCCACTTACACCATTTAAGCCGACTCTCCCGGATACTTTCATTGACTACGCCCGGATCACATCAATTAAGCACATCGTTGAATCAAGGAGTTGCAACTCGTAGTCATAACGAGTATGATTTAGAAGAAGAGATGCACGAGGTGTTCATTGCTCGATGGTGAAGATTCGAGAGATTCCAATTCGTGATATTCGCCGTCCGCTATTTCGTCAAAACGATCAGGATAAGGTGCGGGCACTTATGGAGTCTATCCAACAGGTTGGTCTACAAGAACCAATTGATGTGTTAGAGGTGGATGGGCAATATTATGGGTTTTCTGGCTGTCACCGCTACGAGGCTTGTAGTCGGCTGGGTCATGAAACAATTCGTTGCCGAGTTCGCCGTGCTCCTAAATCGGTGCTTCGAATGCACTTAGCCTAATCGTTGTCAAACTGTCAAGAGAATGAGGTCGAGTGGATTTTCATTGTTGCAGACTGTAAATTACAAGGTGTAAAGCAGTGGTCTATCGTTTAGGGAGTGGTTAGGGGGTTAATTCAATCATACGGTTGGGGCGATCGCCCGAGACGCGGTTTCTCGACTCACCCCCATCTTCCCTGTATAAGTTACCATTGGCTCTTTTTGCCCCTTGATTTTCTCCGATGGCAGTCATCAGCGTATTGCCCCCTGATCGAATCGTTTCCATGCAAGACTCTGAATAGGAGTTTTCTAATACTTCAAATTGCCACCTACAAATTGATCTATCTCAAAATTTAAGTCAGGAGGATTTTATGCAGACTCAAGCGCAAGCTCCGAAAATGGACATTGGTATCATCGAAGATGATCGAAAAGCGATTGCTGATGGCTTATCTCATCTTCTCGCAGATACGTATACGCTGTATCTCAAGACTCACAATTTCCACTGGAACGTAAAGGGGCCGATGTTCCAGACTCTGCACACGATGTTTGAGGAGCAGTACACCGAACTGGCGATCGCGGTTGATGACATTGCTGAACGGATTCGTTCATTGGGCTTTCCGGCTCCTGCAACGTATTCTGAATATGCTCAGCTCACCTCAATCTCTGAAACAACAGGGGTTCCAGATGCAGAAGACATGATTCGCCTGCTCGTCGAAGGCAATGAATCGGTGGTTCGCACTGCACGAGCTGCATTTCCGGCGGCTGAAAAGGCGGGTGATGAGTCAAGTGCTGACTTATTAACCGAGCGGATGCGTCTGCACGAAAAAACTGCTTGGATGCTGAGAAGCTTACTTCAATAGGCATTTCGTCTAGTTCCGGTAGGGATTAATTTGCGCAATTCTAACTAGACGAATTATTAAGGAAACGAATCGCTAAGAAGGTCGAGAAGAAATCTCACCTCCTTAGCGATTTTGTTATGGGTATTGTGATACGTACAGCACGTTGTCGCCGTACGCTCTCGGGTTAGGACGTTGAACGCACCCACCCTCCGTGCTCAACCTAAGCGCATCCCGCTATAATTTGAAGATTTA
>JBNPEG010000250.1:0-15996 GCA_051117555.1 Elainellaceae cyanobacterium
GTTTGCAGCTTGTTTTATTCGCATAACTCTTACCTATTCTGGATTGCGGCTTTTTCTCATCGTTTTCTCAGGAAAATGTGCATTCTCAATATTTTGCAACGCTATTTTCCCTATTAGTCTGGTGTGCAACTACTTAACATGATTTGAATCAGTTATTAGAGTCAATTCCTGACAGTTTATGAATTGAAAGTGCTAGAATTCACTTGAAATTCAATTCCATTCTCTTAGGTCCAAAATTCGTAGCTAAGAGTTTTCATAGTCAAGGATTTTCATAGCTACGAATCTGAGAATGTGTTTTGGTAATGTGTCATTGAAACGAGGAAAAATCATGAGCCAAGAACCTAACACAAAGCCCGAAATGGATAATGATCAGCTTTCAGATGAGCAACTTCAAGACGTTGCTGGAGGTCTTTCCGATCGCCAGCGTGATGAGTTACTCAGCGGTCAAGGGAATCAGCTCTCTGATCGCCAGCGTGATGAGTTTCTCGGCGGTCAAGGTAATCAGCTCTCTGATAACCAGCGCGATGAATTCTTAGGCGGTCAAGGTAATCAATAGAACCATCGACACGATAGAGATGATGCTCTAATCAAGCTGTTTGAATCGGTTTGTTTGCGTGGGGATAAAGGAAGCGTTGTACTGTGCGTCCATGCCAATCACGATTCAATTAGCTGGCAGCATGTCTTTTGCTTTAAGGGTCAGAATGTACAGGGCTAGTTTTTATGCTATCTCTGCGAGATTCTGGCTCTATTTTTTTGTCCAATTTTGTGCTATGGCAACCGCCACTGTTCGGTGTAGCGATCGCCATGACGCGCTCAGCATCCTAACGCGAGAGCGTAAGGTTATACAGTAGAGGGATGAACGAATCAATCGCTCCGTGGCTAGCATTGATGATTGGCAATTCTCGCCTCCACTGGGCAGCGTTTCAGCACTCTCGCCTGGTTCACCTGTGGGATACGCCTCATCTCGATTCAGGGGCGATCGCGTCGTTCTCATCCGAGTCCACTCCTCTACATGTCCCGGATGTGGTAGAGGCAATGCCCTCTCCCCATTCAGCGAAATCTGCCGACTCACTTCCTATTTGGATTGCGTCTGTTGTACCTCACCAGCTTGCCCACTGGCAGTCCTACCCCAGCGCCCACCAAATCACGTTGGATCAGATTCCAATTCAAGGGAAATATGCCACCCTGGGTATCGATCGCGCGTTGGCAGTTTGGGGCGGGCGTCGTCTCTGGGGTGCGCCCGTCCTAGTCATCGACGCGGGTACGGCGCTAACCTTCACCGGGCTTGATGATCATATTCAACTTGTGGGTGGGGCCATTCTCCCCGGATTGGGGATACAGGGGCGATCGCTGCATCAATTTACGGCAAAACTTCCCCACGTCGACTTTCAGCATCGGTTTCCCATGCCCAAACGTTGGGCACGAGAAACCTCCGACGCCATTCGGAGCGGTATTTTGTATAGCGTTTTAGCTGGCATTCGAGATTTTATCGACGACTGGTGGAATCAGTTTCCCGATAGTGCCGTTGTGCTGACTGGAGGAGACGCATCAACACTAATCCGGTATCTTCATGACACCTCGCCTCAGTTTGCTGAACGAATTCATCTGGAACCCCATCTCATTTTTTATGGCATTCAGGCAGTTCGAGCTAAATTTCGACAAAATCCGGACAATCAGACCATTCACCAACACCACAATTAGCGGCTACAAAACTCTCGAATATAGCCCGCAACGTCGTTGGGCATCTGCTCTAGAACATCACCCTCGCCATCCGAAATGGAATACAGTTTTGCGTTAGGGGCGATCGCATAGGCTTGAGTCAGGACGGCGCACTCAGACTGATCATGTTCACCTTGCAGAAGCAACATTGGAGTGCGGAGATGTTCAAGCTGATTATCTAACAGTTCCTCACGAATTTCAGCCCGGCGTCGTTTAAACAAAAGCCTGCACGCAGTCGGCGATCGCCGCAGTTTTTTACGGTGGGCGATCGCCCGTTGAATTGGCACCTGGGCTCCCACTAACCGAGCTAAGGGCAAGAGCGATCGCGCGATCCAATAGATCAAAGGAGGATTTCCGGTCAGCCAGCGAGCCTGTCTCCAGCGATCGCGCATTTCAGGGGGAGCCACTCCTTCTGGGTGCAACAAAATCAGCCCCTTGACCTGAAGCGGACACCGCAGCGCATAGCTTGCCGCGACCCATCCCCCAATCGAATGCCCGACTAGATAAACATCACGCAGCTTCAATGCGTCTATGAATTCCGCCAAACATTCGACCTCTAACGCAATCGAATAGTGGCGCTTCGTCCATTCAGACTCACCAAACCCTAATAAATCTAGAGCAATGCAGTGATAAAACTGACTTAATGATTGAATCACAGGCACCCACTGGCTGCCATCTGTCCACGTTCCGTGTAAAAAGATTAGGGTGTCACCCTGACCAACCTCGCGCCAGAATATTTGACCATGCGACAAACGAATTCGAGAATTGCGAATCGGTAGAGTCATCCTAGTGGGTAACTATTATGCGAGGATTGTAGTGCCATCTAAGTAACCTTGAAGCTGCTGATCGTGATCGTGGGAGAGTTTGCCGTGCGGAATCTCTGACGGTAGGAATGCCTGCACATCCGAGATCTCCAGCGTATCTTGAACCTGCATTGTACCGTGAACCTCCGCTTCAACGACGACACAAATTGAGTGGAACCGGGGATCACGATCTGGAGCCGAATACACGCCAACTAAACGCCCCATCTTCAGCAGTTCTAGTCCGGTTTCTTCAGCAAGCTCCCGCCGAATTGAGGAGGGGATATCTTCTCCCCAATCCACCATGCCGCCCGGAAAAGCCCATCGCCCTGTGTCTCGCCGACGAATTAAGACAATTCGCCCATCTGGAAGAACGGGAATGATGCTGGTTCCGGTAATTGGGTGACGAAAAATCAGGCCGATTGCAGCCTGGGTAAATCGCCACACTTGTCGCAGAAACTGTGACATTATGCCGATTGGGGATAGAAAACTAGTGAGAACAATTCAAAACCCGTTTATTCGCCCACAGTAATGTTAAATCCCCCAAAATGCCAAGCTTCGAGGGCGCAGGCAGAAGGATTTGGCTTGGGAAAGCGACCGTTCGGTGGCATGATATTGAATTAGAGTGGCTTAATCCTGACTGGCATACGCCGCCATAACAGGGCAATAACCCGGTTTATAGCTTTGTTGATGCCGGAAATGTTAATCCGACGGTGGGCGGTTTAAGGCTGCGCGAAGCTCAGTTTTGGGTACGTTCAGTTTTGGGTACGTTTTAGTTTACCTAAATTATCTAAACCAAATTGTTTGGGATGGTTGAGGCGTCAATGTCAACTCGTCATGCTCTGCCAAATGTCCTTTGGATATAAACCATCTAGAGCGCTGGGGGATTAAGCCTGGTTGTGTCGAACTCCTATCACTAAGCCTCACTTTTTAGGAAGAACCATGCTTAAAAGGTACATTTCATTGATTTTGTTTACTCTGGTCTTGGCGTTCCAGCTATTTGTGGATGGGGCGATCGCCCTTGAGCTAGACCAAGAAACCCGCACATTACCACTGAACGAAAACGGCGACCCCTATGTTCTCAGCATCGAGCAGGTCGCATTGGGCAAGCGTCAGTTTAATTATGCGTGTGCTCAATGTCACGTTGGAGGCGGAACCCGCACCAATCCCAACATTGACCTGAGTTCGGAGGCTCTTAAAGGTGCCAACCCTCCACGAGATACCATCGAATCACTGGTCGATTATATGAAAAATCCAACGACCTACGATGGATTTCAGTCGATTGCCGAGGTACACCCAGCGACAAGCAGTTCAGATGTATTTCCCAAAATGCGAAATCTCACTGAAGAGGATTTAGTGGCGATCGCAGGGTTTATTCTCTTACAGCCCAAAGTCAGACCTGAAAATTGGGCGGGTGGCAAAGCGAATAACTAATTGCAACGCGTGGTCGGTGCTTAAATTGCTTGATGCGACCACTTACTGTGATTGTTGTTCTCATGAAAAGGGGCAGCAGTTCTGCCTCTTTTCTCATTTGCCTCCTCTGTTCGTTGCCTCGTCTATTCTGTGAAGTTCGTGTTGCTTACATTTGCAAACGTCATGCGTTCAACCTTGGAACGATCTCTCACCCGATGGGTTTTCACGACTGCTCTCGTATGTTGCCTCATTCTCATCGGGTTTAACACACCTGCATGGGCAAGCCCAGACGCCTATGTCGACAAATATCTCGATGCAGCCGAGCCTGTCGCACTAAACTTCAATCAGCAGGGTGACTCCCGGCTCTTTAGCGCGGATGACTTGTCAGAAGGGAAGCAACTCTTTGAAGAAAACTGCATCAACTGTCATGTCGGTGGCTCAACACTTCCCGATCCGACGGTGTCTCTCTCGCTCGATGCGCTCCATGGTGCAAGTCCGCCCCGCGATAACATTAGTAATTTAGTGCAATATCTCCGACTACCGATGACCTATGACGGGAGCGAAGAAACCTACTGGTGCCGCCAAGTGCCTGAAAGCTGGATGTCAGACTCGGAAGTAGAAAATCTGTCTGCCTTTATTTTGAGGGCCGCCCAAAAAGCACCGGGATGGGGAACCAGCAAGTTTTGATTCGTTTCGAAGCGCATGAAAAGCTTAAGAATTGTAATAGAATCTTACTTGATTGACCGATTCAACTAATTTTCCAGGGATAACTATGAGACTAATAGCTTCAATTTCACGCCGTTTAGGTGTCGTACTCTGTACACTTGCGGTTATAGTGGGTACTTTTCTACTCACAGCTTCACCCGCATCCGCTGAAACCTTTACCGTCAAAATGGGTGCCGATAGCGGGCAACTCGCGTTTGTGCCCTCTGACCTGACCGTCAAGCAGGGTGATACAGTCAAGTGGGTCAACAATAAATTTCCTCCCCACAATGTCATCTTCGAGGGCAGTGGTGCAATCAGTTCAAAATCTCACGATCAGCTAATGTTCGCTCCTGGCGATACCTATGAAGTGTCTTTTTCCGATGTAGAACCCGGTACATATACTTACTATTGTGCTCCTCATCGGGGCGCAGGCATGACCGGTAAGATCACGGTTGAAAGCTGATAATCGTGGATTAATCGTTGATTCAACCGATCGTATTGCTGCGATCGCAACACTCTCAGGAATCATGTCGTGAACCTGGAGCTACCAGGTTGATGGGATGATCGGTTTGCGGGATGATTCCTGGTTATTGCTTTAGAAGAGTTCTCTATTAATACAAGTATTGATTGATGGTTTTAAGTAACGTCTTGCCACTTTCTCTTAAGAGAAGCTTCCTATTACGGCAACATCAGTACATCGGTGCTACGATTTCGACAGAAGAGAAATAAGATGAAAAAGGACAAATCGCTTCATGATAGAGGAAGTAGAGAAGTCAATATCAGTCGATGGACGAGATATTCGACTCAGGCTAGGTTTACTGGCCCCTCAAGCCGGGGGGGCATTACTCATTGAATCGGAAGACACCTCCGTTTTAGTGACCGCTACCCGCTCACAAGGTCGTGAGGGAATCGATTTCTTACCGCTACTGGTCGATTATGAAGAACGGCTGTACGCAGCGGGACGAATCCCAGGCGGATATTTGCGACGGGAAGGGCGTCCTCCCGAGAAGGCAACGTTGACGAGCCGTTTGATTGACCGTCCGATGCGGCCTTTGTTTCCCCAGTGGCTTCGGGATGACATTCAGATTGTGGCGACGACTCTCTCGATGGATGAGCGCGTTCCTCCCGATATTTTGGCTGTAACCGGAGCATCCGTCGCGACACTGTTAGCTCAAATTCCGTTTAATGGGCCGATGGCGGCGGTGCGAGTCGGTTTGATCGGAGACGATTTTATTATTAATCCGACATACACCGAAATTGAGACGGGAGACTTAGATCTGGTCATCGCGGGATCGCCTGAGGGAGTGATCATGGTTGAAGCCGGAGCCAATCAGCTTCCCGAGCAAGATATCATCGATGCGATCGACTTCGGCTATGAGGTGGTTCGTGATTTAATTCAGGCTCAGCTTGATCTCGTCAAAGAACTGGGCCTCGAAATTGTCAAAGAGCCCGAGCCGGAGACAAACACAACTGTCCAGGAATTTATTAGCGAACACGCGACAGACGACATCAAGCAGGTTCTGACTCGGTTTGATGTAGATAAGCATGGTCGTGATGATGCTCTCGATGAGATTAAAGAGAGAGTGAATGCGGTGATTGCTGAGCGTCCTGACGATGACCCTATTCAGATGGCGATCGCCGAAGATCCCAAAATCATTGGGAAATACTTTAAGTCGCTGACTAAGCAGCTCATGCGCCGACAAATTGTTGAAGATGGCGTGCGGGTCGATGGTCGCAAGCTAGACGAAGTGCGACCGATTAAGTGTCGTACTGGAGTGCTCTCGAAACGAGTCCATGGTTCAGGAGTGTTCCAGCGAGGGCTGACTCAGGTCATGTCAGTCGTGACGCTTGGGACCCCCGGAGATGCACAGGCCATGGATGATCTGCACCCCGATGAATCGAAGCGATATCTGCATCACTACAACTTCCCGCCCTATTCGGTCGGTGAAACCAAACCGATGCGATCGCCCGGTCGTCGTGAGATTGGGCATGGCGCGCTTGCAGAACGAGCCATTGTGCCCGTTCTCCCGTCTCAGACGGATTTTCCCTACGTGCTCCGGGTGGTGTCAGAGGTGCTTTCGTCTAACGGTTCGACCTCAATGGGTTCGGTATGCGGTTCGACCCTAGCTCTCATGGATGCGGGCGTTCCCATCTCGAAACCTGTTAGCGGTGCCGCTATGGGGTTAATCAAAGAAGGGGATGAAGTTCGCATTCTCACTGATATTCAGGGGATCGAAGACTTCTTAGGCGACATGGATTTTAAGGTCGCAGGCACTGATTCTGGGATCACGGCACTCCAAATGGATATGAAAATCAACGGGCTGCCTATCAAGGTGGTCGCAGACGCGATCAATCAGGCAAAACCCGCTCGCATGCATATCCTAGAGAAGATGATGGAGGCGATCGCCAAGCCAAGACCCGAATTGTCTCCGTTTGCGCCCTCTCTGGTCACCATTCAGATTGATCCCGATATGATTGGTCTATTGATTGGTCCGGGTGGAAAAACTATTAAGGGAATCACCGAACAGACCGGAGCCAAAGTAGACATCGAAGATACAGGTGTCGTTACCATTTCTGCCGTTGATGGCGAAAAGGCGAAAAAAGCCCGCGGCATCATCGAGGGAATGACTCGGAAGCTCTCGGCTGGCGAAGTGTATGTGGGGCGTGTCACCCGCATTATTCCAATTGGCGCATTCGTCGAATTTTTGCCGGGCAAAGAAGGCATGATTCACATCTCTCAGCTTGCGGACTATCGGGTCGGTAAGGTGGAAGATGAGGTCGCAGTCGGCGATGAGGTGATTGTCAAAGTGAGAGAAATCGACGGGAAAGGTCGTATTAATCTGACTCGATTAAACATTCATCCCGATGAGGCAGCGGCAGCGCGCGAGGCAGGGGTGGTGTAGCACGTCAACAGTCACATTCACTCACAAATACCGCTTCATTAAACGATGAAGTAGCTACTGAGGGAAACGGATGGGTTCTATAGCACCCATACTGTGCCCTCAGAAATTTTTTGGAGACTAACGTTTTACTCGGAAGCGAGGCGTCTCTGTGAGCTAATGTCGCGCACCAGTTTCAAATCATTAGAATTTTTACTTACCCACGCCTGGCGATCGCGGCGATTTTGGCCTAAATGAACATCGATCGTATCAGGAGTCACCCAGACGCCAAAGTCGGGAGGAACATTCATGTGAGGGTCGCCAAATAGCCGATCGATTACTAAATCGCCCGTTTCTTTGCGATAGTGGGAGCTGTCCCAGTAATAGTGCATGTGATCACTGATAGGCTCAGTGGTCACGGTGGTGTAACCGGAAAAATCCCATACGGGGGTCATTTGGACAACGTCGCGTTTCCAATCTTCAAATTGCTCCCATAATCCGGCATCGTGTAGGGTTTCCCATTGGGTGGCATGGGATGGGGACATAAAAATTTTCAGATCGATGCCGCGATCGCGGCACAGGTCGACGACGGCTTTTAGGTGACGCAGTTGCTCGTCTGAGCGGGCGTATCGCTTATAATATCCATCCGAGTTGAGATAGCCCTGCATACTCTCCTTAAAACGCTCTTCTGCGGAGCCTTTAGGTTCATTTTGGTGGATATAGCGCATCCCGTCATCCCGGTAGAGATAGTATGCATCCGACTTCAAACTGGCGCGTACGGTTTTGTAGCTCGAGGTCAAGGCGTCGACTGAGAGAGTCACGTTAAGTAGATCAGGCATGGAGACGTGATGACGCCCCAAGCGACTGGCGACAAAATCTGACTCGTCTTGCTTATAGGCATTAAACATAAAGAAATCGATGCCCAGCACGACTGTTTTGAGATCGGGCTGATTGGCGATCGCATGGTCAAGATAGCGCCTGACTTCGTGCATATTCGGGCCGACAAGCCCCAGGTTATACGCCTGTCGAGCGCTATCAAACATAGGATGCTGGGGGTCAAGACCGAGATCGGTGCGGGAGGAGCCCATGAGTACGACGTCTGGGCGATGATGAATGACACCAGCCGCCTTAAACAATCGAACGTTATTGAATTGCTGAGGTTTAAGCTGGTTGATCTGAGAGCGCATTGGGACGTTGATTACGCCATAGGGATCAATGGCCGCATTAACTAACCCAGCACCGAATAGTGCGGATAGAGCGATCGCCACAAACTTTAGATTAAAGTGCTGATAGGGACGTAGGTCAGTGTGAGCCACGGTTCATTCGCCTCTAAAACTGGAAATAAAGAAATTCAGAGACCTGATTCAGTGACAGCAAACAGCCTGCCGCCACTCCACCTCCTGCCACTGCCCACCACCAATTGGGCTTAAACTGCTCAACGATCTGCTGACTATTAGGCAACCCAATGACAGCAACTAGCAACCCGCCCAGCATGAGCAGGTATTGCTTGTAGTTGGCTGGTAGATAGGCAAACTCAGTCCAACTTTGAAACTGAACGCCGACGGATTCAAGCCCCGGGGCGATCGCCTGAAAATCTTGAAGTAACACAATCCCGTTCATGCCCGCCATCGTCATCAACATGTCAATCGCATCGGCTAGATTGGCGGCTCGAAAGACGACCCAACTGGCAAGAATCGCCAAAAATGTGATCCCCCATCCCAGCCATGCCGGGCAACGAATACCGATTTTTCGCCATGTATGATTGACTACCAAAAATCCACCGTGCAGCCCGCCCCATAACACGTAAGTCCATCCGGCACCATGCCACAATCCACCCAGCAGCATGGTCATGAAAAGGTTGCCGTATTGCCGAGTTTTTCCCAATCGATTGCCACCCAGGGGAATATAGAGATAGTCGCGCAGAAAATGGGATAGGGTAATGTGCCAGCGTCGCCAAAAATCGATTATCGAGGTCGATTTATAGGGGGAATTGAAGTTAATCGGAAGATGAATATTGAACATCAGCCCCAGGGCGATCGCCATATCTGAATAGCCCGAAAAATCGAAGTAAAGCTGTAACGTATAGCTCAACGACCCAATCCAGGCTTCAGTAAACCCCACATCACCTGCATGATCAAACACGAGTGCAACCGTTGGGGATAGCCGATCTGCAATCAGCACCTTTTTCGCTAATCCAATCGTAAACAGGAGTAATCCTAGCGCAATATTTTGGTGAGAAAAGACAAAATTTTTGAGTGACTTAAATTGAGGAATCAGCTCGTTATGACGAAGGATGGGTCCCGCAATCAACTGAGGAAAAAACGTGACAAATAGGCAATACGACAAAAAATCATACTGCTGATCGCGAGTTTCGCCCTTATATGCATCCACCAAATAGGCAATCTGGGTAAAACTATAGAACGAAATTGCCAGCGGTAACATAATCGATGGCGCTGGCAATTCTAGATTAAAGAGATGATTGAACGACTCTAAAAAGAACTCGGCATACTTGTAGTAGCCCAGAATGATTAGGTTAAACGCAATACCAGCCCATAATAAAAGCTTGGCATGACTACCTTTTAACGCCGAGATTTGAATGAAATGCCCGAAGCAATAATTACCCGCTGTTGATAGTAACAGCAATGGCAAGTATGCCGGATTCCAATAGCTGTAAAAGAACAGGGATGCAAGCAACAGCCAGATCATAGCGGCCCGCATCCAGTTCAACCGAGCCATGCCAAAAAAGATGGCTAAGGTAACAGGCAAGAAGCAAAAAATGAATTCGTACGAGTTAAATAACACGGCTCTACCCTGACCTAATGATTCAAGAGTTGACCATCCATTCAGATTCCGACATGGTGTTCACTACTAGCCGAATTCCTAGCCTCACTCCTCACCCGTGTTAATCACACCGCAACAAACGACGATGATGTTAGGGTCGACGCCTGCACATTATTCAGGACAGCAAACAAATTGCCCCCTGCATTTAGCAACGTATTTGTCGCACTTTGAACAATCGAAACCTGATTCAAGGAAAGCCCTCCAGTCAAGCCGACAAAATCTTGACCTATCGTAAAGTCGGTAATAATATCGGTGCCCTCATTAGGGGCAAAGACAAACATATCGTTGCCAAAGTTTCCAAACATCACATCATTGCCCCTGCCGCCCCGCAGAATGTTGTTCCCGATATCTCCAATCAGCGTGTCATTGTAATCAGACCCGACGACATGCTCAATTCCGGTCAGGGTATCCGTGCCCGATGTTGCAGCGAGAATGGAATTAAACCAAACATCCGCGATTTTGTCATATCCGCTTGGGTCTAAGTGAAAGCCATCCGGTTGATAGTCGGTGCTTTGACTCAGCCCAGGCGTGTTGAAGATATCTACAAAGAAGACCTTCTCGCCCGCTGCTACCCTCGGCGCAATGATTTCACCAGAAATACGGCTGCTAAACTGCTGAGTCTTACTCTGTACCGTGGGATTGGCAAAGTTAGGAATGGGAGAGGCGACTAGCACATAGGCATTCGGTTGGTCGGCAAGAATTCGGTTAACCAAAACTCCCAATTCATTAATCATGGTATCCACGGTGTCGCTGCTAAACGCGTCGTTAGTGCCCGCCATTAAAAGCACCACATTTGGATTCCCATTTAGCGCCACTTCAATATTTTGATAATTGGGAGGCGTGGTTCCGGGAGGCTGCGGAAAGTTACTGCCTCCACCATCAGTGAGTTGGTCAATGGTGAACCCACCTCGTCCTTCATGATCGCGATCAATGTCGCCTGGCCCACTTGCAAGTCGACCAATGAAGTCGATTTGGAAGCCTTGAGTATTCAAATCGCGCCATAGCTTAGTGCGATATCCACCATTACCTGACTGATTTGGGAAACCACGGGTATTAGAGTCACCCAGCGGCAAAAATTCAATGTCTGAACTGGATACCGGGAAGGATTTAGTGGCCGTATTATTTCTCAAATCGACGGTGACGCTGCCGAGCACATCGGCATAACTAATCGTATCGATGCCTAGCCCACCGTTGAAGCTGTCGCTGCCCGCGCTGGCAATAAACAGCTCATTTCGTGCATCACCGACAATAATATTATTAGTTGCCGTGCTTTCCAATGTCCGACCTGCGGGGGGATTAGCAGGAGGCTGAGGGGATGGTGGTGGCGGGGGTGGCGGCGGCGGCAGGGGTGGCGGTGGCGGGGTCGGATCTTGCACGTTCACCGTAAACTGACCGATATTGCGTCGCCTAGCAAACTTACCATCGTCGTCTTTGACTTGCCGACGACGCAGGATGATTTTGTACGTGCCATTATCATCAGACTCCCATCCATTTGCCGGAGGCTCGATCCGATACGTCGCGACAGCCCGTCGCCCCCTACGCCGTCTCCGAACTCTGACCAATTCGGCACGCGTGCGAAGCCCAGGCCCCATGATTTTGATGTCATTGGAGCCGATACTTGAAAAATCAATGCCATCGCTGTCGTTGTAGACCACTTTGATGTTGCGAGCGATATTACCAGGTTCTCGAATATTTCGGGCACGCTTTAGCTTCGCAGTCGGGCGGGCATTTGGCATATTGGTTCTAGGAGCTCTAGGCTGAACTGGATCAAGAGAACTATTATCTGCATCAGTGGTCAACCAGTTTAGTGGGATGACGCTGCGATCGCCCGTTTCAATCACGCCCTCAATCGGTGAGGCTACCGCGCCATCATCTGTTGGAGAGATGCGAGCACTCGACTGGGATGAAGACGTTGATCGGGTGTTAGGCGACTGGTTGTTTGGGTAGTCGATCAAATCAGGATAGAGAATTGACGCGCGATCGCCCATGCCGGTCAGATCGTCGTTCCATATATCGCTATCTAGCGGTTGAAACCCCATAAAAATTGACCTAAGTGTAACCTACTTAAACTGCAAGCTCGTGCGCATATCCACATATACCGCCTAGCTTTTCAGAGAGTATCGGATGTTTGGGGAGAATCGCTATCGTCTAAGGATATCTTCAATCAGGATTTAATCAATTGGGTCTAAATCTGTGAGAATATAAATTCCCAATGAAGGGGTGAAACCCGATGCCGATTCGAGCGTCTGTATCGAGATTTTATCGGGAAGATTCTTAAGAAAAGGGGCGTGATCGAGTGTTTGCTGACCTACATACCGTGCCAAAGCCGGTGGACGAGGGCTGGAATGGAACGTTGCACTTGGTATTCGACCATCGGCAAACTGGAACTCATCTTCAGCACAGCCGTGTTCAAGCACCTCTAAAATTTCAGCGTCCGTTTTATCCGGAAGGGGCTGATGTGTGTCACGGTGTGGTTTTGCACACAGCCGGAGGGGTGGTTGGGGGCGATCGCCTCGCTATCACTGTTACCGTCAACTCCAACGCTCATGCCCTTCTCACCACTGCCGCAGCCGCCAAGATCTATCGAAGTTTGGGGGCAACGTCTCGCCATCATGTCCAGATCTCGGTAGCGGAGGGGGGCTGCTTAGAGTGGCTACCCCAAGAAACAATTTTGTTTAACAATGCTCGATATCACCAGACAACCCGGATTGATTTAGCAGCCAATGCGGTGTGGATTGGATGGGACATTACTCGACTTGGACGCAGCGCACGAGGCGAAACATTTCAGTCGGGCGACTGGCGATCGCACACCGAGGTATGGCAAAACGGGATGCCGGTTTGGATTGATCCGCAGTGGGTGCAGGGTGGCAGCGAGATGCTCGATAGCCCCCATGGACTAGACGGCTACCCTGTGATCGGTAGCTTTGCGCTCGTCGGGCGATCGGTAACGTCAGAGCAGGTCGAACACATTCGAACCCTGGGGAAACTCTGTGGCGATCGCGCCGATGTGGGTGTCACTCGCCTGATGAACGGACTATTGTGTCGCTATCGCGGTTCCTCCACTGCCAAGGCCCGTCAATGGTTCATCGCAGCCTGGGATGTGATGCGACAGGCTTACTTAAACCGCCCGAGTTGTCCGCCCCGGGCATGGCTCGTCTGATCGCGAAAAATGCACAGGTTTGAACTTGAGGAAGAGTCAGAACGAATTTGATTCATGCGATAGTTGGAATGATGACGCGCAGGTTTCTTGGATATGGCGACCATTAATATCCAATCTGAATCGCAGCAAAATGGTAGCTGGCTGTACAATGTCGTTTTAGACGATCGCGGAACAACGCATCAATACACCGTGACGCTGAACTCGTCTGAATATGAATCGTGGGCGCGAAATCAGGCTAAGCCGTCGGATGTCATCAAGGCAGCATTTGAATTTTTGCTGGAGCGAGAACCTGCATCCTCTATCATGTCGAGTTTCGATTGCTCAGTCATTCGCCGATATTTCCCCGATGTCGATCGTGAACTGCCTAAGAAATTGTCGGCGTAACATTCAAAGCGTCTTAGGAATCGCGTCAATCTTCTTGAGATTTACGTCTAATTTTAAACGCCCTTGCCCCGTTTCTATGGGCTTCGCTCTGATTTCTTGATACAACACTGTTAGGACCGCCATTATTTTTCTATAGCGATCCTAAATCGCTCGTAAATTGTGTGTGAGCGGTGGAATTTAATTCTGCTATTCTTGAGGATTTGTGAGCGGTGGAATTTAATTCTGCTATTCTTTAGAACTAAGGAAAAATAACGGGTGCATTTCTCTGGACTAGAACGGATTGTTTTGGGTGCATCCCCTATGCCTATCGATTTTCTAAACAACTGAATTTGAATAAAGCGACCAGATTCAGCTAAATAAAGTGTCTGATTGACTCCCATTTCCCAATCGCTGATATCAATTGGCGGAATTATGGGAAGCCAATTGATGAAATATCATGGATTGCGAGAAGGTTGGCAGGGAGTGAGATGTCTTTCATCGGATTGAATGCATCTGCCTGGCATGGGGAATGATCGCTACTTCGATATGAAGTATTGCCCATCTTCTATAAATTCTATTCATGATGCGGATTGCACCACCTAAGACTCCTGATCAGCCCGTGTTGATCGACCATCGGCAAGCTTGGCTGCCCATTTCTTTAATTCTGCTGGTTGCGATCGCCCTTTACCTCTATAAGATTGGCTCTTATCCCCTCGGAACTGACGAACTCTATAGCGTATACGATGCCAAAGAACTCACGCTACTTCACTATCGCCCCCTATATTTTTTACTTCTACATGGCTGGATCAACGTCAGTGACTACGAAGGGTGGTTGAGAGGGTTGGCTGCTCTATTTGGGCTCGGCACGATCGCGTTGACCTATCAACTAGGGTGTTATTTAATTGGCCGTCCGGTCGGATTAGTCGCAGCGCTAGTCATCACTCTATCCCCAATATTCATTGACTACAGCCAAGCGGTCAGAATGTATTCTCTGGGGAACTTTCTGAGCTTAGCCGGTACGCTAGCACTCACCTATGCGCTTCATCGCCCTTCAACTAAGACGATCGCAGGATGGGCGATCGCCCGGTTATTGATGATTCTCACGATTCCTCTAAGCGTTACGCTGTTTCTAGCGGACGGCCTAGTGATTTATGTGCGGTTTCGCCATCGGCGCTCAATTATAGTTCAATTTGGCAGATGGTTACTTGGAGTTAGTGCCGCGTGGCTACCATTTGCGATCGCCCTGGTGAGCATGAAGTCGTATTACGAAAGTAGTTGGGGCAATGATATTCAACCTCCTAGCTTGATGCATCTAGTCCGCCAACTCAAATTCCATACCTTTTGGCATTTTCGAGTGGCTTCGAATCCGATCGTCGCTGAACTGCATCGCATTTTGACAGCTCTTCTAGGGGTGTTGATTGGTATCGCCTTGGTTAAGAAGCATCGTTCGCCTTCTCTACGTTGGCTAGCAGCCTGGATGCTATTACCCGCCATCACCTTGGCAGCGATCGCGAGTGTTTCTAGCTTAACCTTGCTCACTCGCTATCTAATGTTTTTAAGCCCTTATATGATCTTGCTCATCGCCGCAGGCTTTAAACATGTATGGGACTTGCAGCGCGGCATAGCGGTGGCGATCGCATGCACCTATCTGATCGCCACTAGTAGCGGAGTCTATCACTACTACACGCACCTCGACAATGGGGTCGATTGGCGGGGTGCCAATCAGGTGATTCAAATGAATGAGCAGCCCAATGATGCGATCGCTGTTGCCATTCCCCACGGTCGCGTTGCCCCCTTTATCAGCCACTACTATGATGGAACGGCTCCTATCTACGAAATACCCCTGCCACGCGGTGCCGATACTGCATCGTTGAACCAGTTTGTAGACGCATTACCCCCATCATCCTCCCGCATCTGGCTACTGTTTAGAAAGCCGAGTCGTTTTCAAATAGAATCGCTTCAAACCGCACTGACGCAAATATTTCACGTTCAATCGAGCCAGTTTAAAGGGGGGATTCATGTCTTTCTCCTTGAATCTTGATTGATGGTGGCAATAGATAGAAGAGAAGGGAGCGCGATCGCCTGAAACTACAACTAGTTGACGGGCTGCGAATGA
>JBNPEG010000104.1:0-15811 GCA_051117555.1 Elainellaceae cyanobacterium
CTTGCCATCCTTGATATGCACCACGGTTACACCTTCATTCCGGTATTCGTTACGCTGCTGATCCCATAGAGTGGCGTTCCACTGTACTGCAAGCTGATTTGAAGCGCCGATCGCCCAAATGTTACTGACAAAAATCTGCTTGACCTCGAAGTGGACGTCAGGGAATTGATTGCGAAACGTCTTGAACCAGGCGTGAATTTCATCCATACCATGAAACGTTCCACTCAACTCCGATTTGCCTGGAAAGATATACGTCGTATCATCTGTCCAGTTATCTAGAAAAGCATCGATATCCCCTCGATTGCGAGCAGCAAACTGTTCGTGTACTCGTCGCTTGGCTATCATCGCTCCGATCATGGCATTTCCAGTATCTTTAGCGCATCAGGTGATCGACTACTCAGACTCAGCACGTTCTTCCATAGTTTGACGAAGATGCTTTTCATGTTGGCGTTGCTTTGTCATATCTTCCCGTGCCTTCTCATCGGCAGGAGACTGATCGCCTGCCCGGATTTCTTCATCCGCACGACTCGACATGGTTTCTTGCGCGTGAGCGTCATGCTGCCGTTGGGCGGTCATTTTTTCGCGACTTTTTTCCTCAGACATTGTGAAGTCTCCTTGACTTGATAATCCTTCTCTTTCGGGATACCAAGTTGATGGCAAGCCTGACATCTCTCCAAAGGGCAAGACTGCAAGGGTTTAATTACAGAATCTGTAGCATTGCATTCAAATCAACCTATAGCGATCCTAACGCTTGTGAAGTGTGTGTGAGTGGTGGGGCGGGTGCCGGCCCCACCACTCACAACCCATTTGGGATTGCTATGTTAGGTCATTGTTAAAAGCTAAAATTCCTGAACAGCACGAGTTACTGGTTTGACACGCCTAACATAGTGCAAATCCTTAAAGGCTGAAACTCCTGAACCCGTTGCGTTACGCTGTGCTAACAGCACCCTGTCTAATGCATTATTTTAGCTGTGCCATGCCACTATGCTGTAGTTTTGATGCGACAGTATGGTTAAAGCAAGATAGTCGCTAAGACTTGAAAGGATGGATATGACCGAGTCGAGTTCGCCCAATATCTGGCTGATTGAGCTGCAAGATCTCCTGCGGGGGGCAGCGGGAGGGTTTTTGTTTGGCATTCCGCTGCTCTACACGATTGAAGTTTGGTCAATTGGGTCATCCGCGCGATCGCCCATGTTATTGGTCGTATTAGGGGCGACGTTTATCATTGTGCTGCTGCTCACCCAGGTCGAAGGCTTCCGGCGGACGTTGACGCTCCATCCGCTTGAAGCCGTGATGGAAAGCATCGAGGCGTTGAGTTTGGGGTTGGTCTGCGCGGCGATCGCCCTGATATTACTGCGTCGCATTACGCTAGAAACACCGCTATCCGAAACCCTAGGCAAGCTCATTTTTGAGGGCGTGCCGTTTTCGATTGGGGTGGCGTTGGCTCGGTCGACGCTGAGTGGCGATCGCGTCCGTAGCCGCAACCGTCGGATGTCGAGCAGTCGGTTTTCACCCCCCACCCGATTTAATTTGCGCGATACGCTGATCGACTTCGACGCAACGCTGATTGGAGCAGTTATTATTGCCTTTAGTATTGCCCCAACCGAAGAAATTCCCATTTTGGCAGCGGACATTCCACCCCTGTGGCTGTTGCTGATTATGTCGGCGTCGCTGTTGCTATCCTATGGCATTGTGTTTGCCTCAGGCTTTGCCAATCGGGCGGAGCGTCAACAGCGAGGTCTATTGATCAGCCCCACGACCGAAACACTTGTGGCCTACTTAGTGGCACTGGTGGCATCTGTTATGATGCTGGTCTTTTTTCAACAGTTAAATTTACAAGATCCCTGGCAGGAGTGGTTGAGCGATACGATTGTATTGGGCCTGCCTGCTTCGATTGGCGGAGCCGCAGGACGCATCCTAATTTAATATGAACGAATTCGTTAACACGTCAGATAAATCCTCAGAGCCTTACGGTAACGCCGAGACACCGCTTGAAACGCCCAGCGCCGCTAATCAGGCACCGCGATCGCTAGCAGAGTGGATCACATTACTGATTGCGACGCTGATCTTATTAATTCTCACGGGGTTGGTTTTCTATGATTGGCAGGTGACTCAACATCGCCCCCCTGCCTTTCAAATTGAAGTGACGGAGACAGCACGAGTAACAGACGGACGCTATTACGTGCCATTTATGATTAAGAACACGGGCGGACGAATTGCTCGAACGGTTCAAGTCACAGCCGAACTTCATCTCGACGGCTTAGACGACGAAACCGGAGAGCAACAGATTGATTTTCTATCTGGCAATGAGCGTAAGCGCGGCAGTTTTGTGTTTACTCATAATCCGCAAGAGGGAGAACTCCTAATTCGGGTCGCAAGCTATCGATTGCCATAGCGGATACGCCCCAAAATATTTAAAAGTTTTTGAACGAATTAGCCCCCACTTAAGGGACGTTTACACTACACTTGAAATTGCTTAAAAAGCATCTCTCAATTAAATATCTCAAACCCCAAACCATTTGGGATTCGTCTGAGCTTTAACTGCTGAATAACGGCATCGACTGTATCGGTATCCTATTCGTTGGCATTGGAGCATGATGAAATACTGCCGTTCTCACCCTCGTCTCGCTGGGATACAGCACATCCGTCGAACCGTATCGTCTGCTACGTCGACGCCCTCTTGGATCAATGCGATCGTCTGTCTACAGTCGATCGCGGTTGAAGATTTTGAATATTACGCGATCTACGAGTCAAATTATTTTGACCTGTTGATTAGCTTTATGATCTTCAAACCCATCGAAATGTTTTGTGAGGCTGCGGCTGAGGTTGTCTCAGCTCAAGGGCGATCGCTGTTGAGCCGAATGTCTTAGATACTATCTAAACGTGGCGTCTTAAAATGGCATCTTAAAATGGCATCTTAAAATGGTGTAAACTTTTGTTAAAGTTTCATCGTCAACGCCATGTCAACCCACGGATTCGGAAAGACTCAATCTGCTAAGAGTTCTCGCTCGGCTAAGCGTACCAAAGCAGCCCAGCAATACGATCGGATGAGATCGGATGGAACCCCAGATTTTGAAGTGTATATCCGCATCCAAGGTAAGACGCAGTGGTATCCGGTTGGAGCGATCGCCGTCAAGCGCTCTAGCCAGGTTAATCGAGCTATTTTTAGCAGCCAAGACGAATTGCTGAAGGGAGCGTTTCGGCTCTACCCGGTTTTGCGAAAACACCAGCAAAATTTGGAATATGGCTATCGTCTCAAAGAATTTAAAGATGACCCGATTCAGCTTGCTGTTCCTCCAACTCGGACGAGAGGCGGCACAGTGCAGAGTGTCATTTCTCAAATCAAAAATCGAGTATTATCTCTCATCAAGAATTAATATATGGCGATCCTAAATCGCTTGTGAAGTGTGTGTGAGCGGTGGGGCGGGCGCCGTCCGCCCCACCGCTCACAACCCATCTAGGATTGATATATAAACAATATATAATCACTCATTTAATTATCATCATGGGACAGTTAGAGCGCTTAGTCCTCATTGCAGAGGACGAATTAACCCAGTACAGCACCAACGCCCGCAAAATCGAAAAATTGCGGCAGAAAATTGGTATCTCAGTTCCCCTTGCCGAACAGCGTCAAGTCAAAGATGCTCTACGTGCAGACATGCCAAACACGATGCTGAGTCAGTTGGTTGAGAACCAGCGTCAGACGGTTGCGCTGCCTTTTTGGGGAATTGCTGGCCTCGGTTTACTATTTGGAATCTCGATGGTTCAGCCGTTAGATTTTGTCATTGCGGCGGCGGCGGGCTTTGCCGCAATCAAGATTCAGCGGTGGGGATGGAAGCTTCAGGCAAAGCGACTGGTCTTGCAAACGCTAGACGATATCGAACAGCGTATTGCTTCTTCGTAATTGTTTAATTTGGGTAACTTAATCCACTTTTTCTGGTGTAGGAGCGTTTCGCGTGTGCGTAGCCTTTCGCAGAGAAACGCTCCCACAAATTGCGTAATATCAGCGATTCGTCTGATTTATTGCCCTGAATGGCTGATAGGCCTCATCCGGATGATAGAGGTGGCAGTAGTCCACGATATCTTTCATTAGCGCCCAGGAAAATTTGTGTTCTTTCAAATAGCTACCCCAATCTTGGGAGAGGCTATCATGCGCCATTCGCAGGTTATAAGCAGGAATCGCCACAGAAATATGGTGGGGCACATGCACATTAATGTCATGGCATAGTAGCTCAACCCACCGAGGATAGCTGCAATGAGCGGTTCCAGATAATTGTGCGTCTGCCGAATTCCAGGTTTCAGTGGGGTGAAATTGAATGTCTAGATTGGTGTGATGAACCAGCGTAAACGTGCTCATCCAGAAATGATAGACCAGCCAAGGCAGTAGCCAAAACTTAATCACGCCCCCTATCCCGGTGGCGATCGCCACGCTAGGGAAGAAAATAGCTGCAAAGATGGCAACCAGTGTGATGGAAAACTTGACCTTGGGGCGATCGCGCAATGAGAACTGGGAAAGGTCAAAATGCAAATTGCCCCAATGGGCAATTGATGCTAACCACCAAAATCGTCCCCTCAAGGCGCGGTAAATCGTTTGAATCAGCACAGGGGAGTTGATATAGGCATCGGTTGTCCACGGATGCCATGCATTATCAACCTGAAGCTTGTTGGTATGAACGTGATGGTGGTTATGAAGAATACGCCAGCTATGAAACGGGTACATGAGTGGCAGCATAAGAAGGTGCCCCACCCAATCGTTAATCCAGCGACGATTGCTAAAGGAACGATGCCCGCAATCATGGGCAAGCACAAAAAAGCCAGTGAGTGCTGTTCCAGTAAACACCCAAGTGATGGGTAAGAAAAACCAGGGTAATGCTGCAATTCCTGCGTATCCAAGCCCTACAGCAGCAATGCTAAACATGAGTGATGTCCAGGCTTTGCGATGGTTTTTCTGAAAACATTCCTTGGGGAGCGTTTTGATAATATCTTGAAGCCGAATGTCGGTACCCACGGATGGGTTGGCTTCACTAGCAAACTGTGCCGTCGTTGCAGTCATGAAATCAATCAAGTCTCCATATATGCCGAGTGATTCAACCCGCGCAGGCAAAATCACCTGGCAGCCCAAAGAAGCGCATGACAGGAATACTGCTGCGTGCGTGGGGTGAATATCGATGTAAAGCCCTTAAGTGTGTATCTAGAGAGGTGCAGCCCCTTAGATGAGAATACTTAAAAAACCTTTACAATTTATAACACTCTTTGGGGCGACCGTCTCTATTAGGGGCTCTAATATCGATTCTGAGTTGGATTCTGAGTTGGATTCTGATATCGATTCGCGAGGCAAAGAGGAGAGTTACCCCAAAAACAATCGGTACGCTGGATTTTGGTTTTCGTCCCAATAGCGATAGCCCAGTGTATCTAGAAACGCTTGCCATTCTTCTGTTTCGTGAGGCGGAACCTGCATCCCCACGAGAATGCGCCCATAGTCTGAGCCGTTATTGCGGTAGTGAAAGAGGCTGATATTCCAATCGGGGCTCATGCAGTTTACAAATTTCATCAACGCACCCGGGCGTTCGGGAAACTCAAAACGGTAGAGCCGTTCATTATGGGCAAGGGGCGATCGCCCGCCCACCATATGCCGCAAATGCAGTTTTGCTAATTCGTCGTCAGTGAGATCAAGGGTTTTGAAGCCGCGAATTTCGAAGGTGTTTTTTATCATGGCGGCATCAGCGCGATTCTCGACTTGCACGCCAACAAAAATATGCGCGTTTGCTTGGTCAGCAATGCGATAGTTAAATTCGGTGAGATTGCGCTTACCCATGCACGCACAAAATTGACGCAGACTTCCGGGTCTTTCAGGAATAGTCACCGCAAAAATGGCTTCGCGTTGTTCTCCTACTTCTGCTCTTTCCGCCACAAAGCGGAGGCGGTCAAAGTTCATGTTTGCGCCACACGCAACGGCAACGAGGGTCTGATGGCAAATGTGTTCTCGCTCGACATAGGCTTTGGCTCCAGCGATCGCCAATGCTCCGGCGGGTTCTAAGATTGATCGGGTATCTTCAAACACGTCTTTGATGGCTGCACAGGTATCATCGGTGCCGACCAAGATGATGTCATCTACATACTGCTGACAGAGGCGGAATGTTTCCTCTCCGACTTGGCGAACGGCTACCCCATCGGCAAATAGCCCGACTTGAGATAAACGAACGCGATATCCAGCTTTAAGCGACTGGGACATAGCGTCTGCATCGATAGGCTCCACTCCAATAATCTTAATTTCAGGACGCAACCGCTTCACATAGGCAGCAATTCCAGAAATCAACCCCCCTCCACCAATGGCAACAAAAATGGCATGAATAGGTTGCTGATACTGTCGCAGAATCTCCATACCGATGGTGCCCTGTCCGGCAATTACATCCGGATCATCAAACGGATGGATAAACGTCAACCCTTTTTCTGCCCCCAGTTCACGGGCATGGGCATAGGCATCATCATAGGTTTCACCCTGCAACACCACCTCCCCTCCCCGAGTTTTGACCGCATCAATTTTGACTTGAGGAGTCGTGACAGGCATCACGATGATTGCACGAGTGCCAAGGTAGCAGGCTCCTAATGCCACACCCTGAGCATGGTTTCCTGCTGATGACGCAATCACCCCGTTCATCAACTGATCGGTCGGCAGTTGCGCCATCTTGTTGTAGGCTCCTCGCAATTTGAATGAAAAGACAGACTGCATGTCCTCTCGTTTCAGCAAAAGCTGATTGTTGAGCCGGACTGACAGACGAGGCGCGACATCGAGGGGAGTTTCTTGGGCAACATCGTAAACACGGGCGGTCAAGATGCGTTCGAGGTAGTCAGAATGCATAGGATGGGGATATAGACGGTCGCATGAACGACAATTCTACTCTATAACTCAGCGACAAATCCGAGGATACCGAAGGATTTTTTGGACTGGATAGCCAAGGCGCGTTGAAGTATTCGTTCAAAGATGTGAGTATCGCGATCGCGCCCGTCCAGAACCGGGAGTCGTGCTTGGTTTGCTGAGCCTTGGGGCAATTGGTATTGTCACAGAACTTAGACGAACGCGCTAGATTAGATCAGTACTGCGCTAAACGTTCTGTGCTAAACGTTCATGGTTGAGGCACTCGTTGTTTTCCTACTGATTGGACTGATCATTGCTGGGATAGTAGTTCACCCAGTGTTGATTAGATGCCGCCGCGATCGCCTCAAACGGCGTCCGTTTCCGCCTCAATGGGCTGCCATCCTAGACCATCATCTACCTATCTATGCTCGGCTTTCATCCGATGAACGCCGTCGCCTTCGAGGTCACATCCAAATACTGTTGGCAGAAAAGCAGTTTATCGGCTGTGCCGGAGTGCAAATCACAGACGAAATCAGAGTGACGATTGCGGCGATCGCCAGCCTGCTGCTGCTCAATGAGCGAGGCGACTATTTTTCAAAGCTCCGCTCTATTTTGGTCTATCCTGGCGCATATTTTGCCACTGAAACGACTCCGCTAGGAAATTTCGTCTCTCAACAGCGGAAAGTTGCGCGGCTCGGAGAATCGTGGTCACGCGATCAGTTAGTGCTGTCGTGGAAGCAGATTCAAGATGATGTGCAACATTGGCAGGATGGGCAAAATGTCGTGCTGCATGAGTTTACACACCAGTTGGATCAAGAAAATGGTAGTGCAGAAGGCGTGCCTATCTTGCCCCGTGCGGCTGACTATTCTCGTTGGGCAACGGTGATGACCGATGCCTATCATCGATTTACTGACGATGTGGCGTGGGGAAAGTCTACCCCGCTAGATAGCTATGGAGCAAAGAATCCGGCAGAATTCTTCGCCGTTTCAACGGAGACTTTTTTTGAGAAGCCCCGCTCCCTAATGAACGACTATCCCGCCTTGTATGACCTCTTGCAGCACTATTATCGGCTTAACCCCTTACAGTGGAGCTAGTAGAGCTGAATAGTTAAGCCTTGGTGATTAGGCGGTGCGGAATTGGGAGTATCTAGATTTTCGTGTAAGTGCGACCGTCTTCGGTCGCGTGTTCCCTGCTAAGATACTGCGATGTCAACACAACTCAATTCAAACGAACGATTCGGCTGGTCACTCGATCACCGAGACCCTCACGTGATTCAATTGTGGTTGCCCATTTGGGAGTGGCTATATCACTATTATTTCCGGGTGAATACAAGCGGCTGGCATCATATCCCGTCTGACGATAATGTTCTGCTGGTGGGATCTCACAATGGAGGGTTGGCATCTCCTGATACAACCATGATGATGGTGGATTGGTTTCACCGATTTGGAACCGAACGCCCTGTCTATGGATTGATGCATCCCAATGCCTGGAAAGGGTTTCCAGAGTTAGCACAGCTTGCGGCTCAAGTTGGAGCTGTGATGGCACATCCTAAAATGGCGATCGCTGCACTCCGTCGGGGTGCTAGTGTGCTGGTCTATCCAGGGGGCGCACCCGATGTGTTTCGACCCCATTCCTTGCGCACCACAATTTGCCTAAATGATAATCATGCCTTTATCAAGTTGGCACTCCGAGAAAAGGTTCCTATTGTGCCGCTGGTGTCGTATGGTGCCCACGATACGCTGATTGTTTTAGCAGACATCTATCCGGTTTTACAACAGCTTCATGAGTGGGGGATGCCGTGGCTGATGGGTCTTGATCCAGAAGTATTTCCCATTTACTTGGGCTTACCGTGGGGGCTGGCGATCGGCCCGCTTCCTAATATTCCGTTGCCTGTAACGATCTATACGCGAGTATGTCCACCCATTACGTTCAAGCGATATGGACGAGAGGCTGCCCGCGATCACGAGTATGTGACTGCGTGTTACCAGCGGGTTGTGTCTCAAATGCAGCGTGAATTAGATGCGTTGGCCGATTCAGCCGAATAGGAGATTTCAAGGTCGCGAGGGCTTAGCGAGTAGTGAGGTTGCAGAATATAGAATCAATGCCAACCAAATACACCCAAACGTAATGGCGTGGGTGTAGGTGAACGGTTCCTGATATAGAAATACGCCTAGAAGTAACTGCAAGGATGGAGCCACGTATTGAAAAAAACCAAGCGTTGAAAGGCGGAGGCGTTTTGCTGCATTGTTAAACCAGAGGAGGGGGAATGAGGTCGTGATTCCGGCTCCGATGAACAATAGCGACAGTAACCAAGAGCTTCCTAATTGTCCATCCCCCATTGCAGCCCAATACGCGACTAGCAACAGTGCAAGCGGAGTAATCAGCAATGTTTCTACTGCTAACCCCAACATGGGGGTGACGTTGACAATCTTGCGAAGTAGCCCATAACATGCAAATGAAAGCGCTAGGCCAATAGCAATCCAGGGAACCTCACCGAACTGCCAAACAAAGTTGGCAACGCCGATTCCAGCTAGAACAACTGCGAGTTGCTGCCCGCGATATAGCCGTTCTTGCAACACCACAAACCCCAGTAAAACGCTAACCAAGGGATTGATGAAATACCCAAGACTGGTTTCTATGACGCGATCGCTATTGACGCCGTAAATATAGAGCCCCCAGTTGAACGTGAGCAGGCTTGCCGTTGCCAGCAATAGCATTAACTGTTTGGGAGCGCGAAGCAGTTGTCCCATTTCAGCATTGCGCCGCTGCACGATGAGCACGAGGCTTAAAAATACCATCGACCAGATAATGCGATGACTCAATACTTCGACAGCAGGAACCTGCCCAAAGAGTTTCCAATACATTGGCAGCAAGCCCCAGGATGTATAGGCTAAGACGGCATAGATAATACCGCTACTAAACACAGTGGGCGATGATGGAGGCGGTTGAGTGGGTGTATTCAAGGATAGTGGTGAATGAGACGGGCAAGTCTTGATTGTAGCGATCGCCCCGCTGGTTTGAGCAATTGGATGGCATTGGATGGCATTGGATGGCAATCCTGGCCCATACTAGCGATCGCCCTCGTCGGGGAGCTGCTGCTTTCGCTGCACCCAGCCTGTGATGATCGCCAGGGCAAACACGCCCAGCAGCGCCACTCCCAGCAAAATTCTGCCGCCTTCTAAAATCCCGGCTCCAAGGGCAACAATGGGCGGGTTTGAAATTCCGATGCTAATCACGAGCGCCGGGAGAAATCGGAGCCAGTGGGTCTTTGTCAGCCCGACGCCGTAGCAAACAAAGTCGAAGAAGCCCGTCATCAAAAAGCCCGTCATCATAAAAAAGTTGTTCTCAAGATGCTGCTGACTGAGGCGATCGACTCGATACATAAAGCGATCGCCCACCAATCGCTTGACGACATCTCGCCCAAATTGCCGCGAGAGGGTAAAACTAATCGTGCAGGATGCTAAATCTGCCAAACAAATGATCAATAATCCTTGGGCAAAGCCAAATAACCCTCCCGATAACACCGAATAGGCAGTGCCGGGAAGCGCCGGAACAATCACGCTGAGAAACCGCAGGGCAAACATTCCTAATGGAGCCCAGACGCCTAATGCATTAATGTTGTCTCGAAGGCGCTCGATGCCAAATCGATGGGCAAGCCAGGTCAGCAGCGCAATGAGCGCGACTATTAGCACAAACTGAATGACTTTGCGAACCTTAGCCGTCATGGATATTCAAGTGGGGTCTACTATCGAACCAGTCTACTCCTGTATTTTCTCAAGATTTTGTTGAATTTGAATACTTAATCATGACGGGCGATCGCCAGCCAGCATTGCTTCGGGTGGAAACAGGGTGCGAACTGAAAACGCATAGGGTGTTGCCCCGTGCTGACGGAGATGGTCGAGCCGTGCTTTCGCTTCTTCAACGGTGGGAAGGTGTCCGGCTGGCACCCACCATAGCGCCAGGATAGGCTGGTCAGATTTCTCAAACCAGAGGTGGCGATCGCGCATGATATGGCCGTGCTGGCTACGATAGACAAAGGCTATAAATGCCTCGATTGACTCCCAAACCGAAAGATTAATCAAAATTCGGTCGTCATCGTAGGGTCGAAAACTGGTGGCATCGTTGTCTTGATTGCCTATTAGCCGCCAAACAAATCCTGGACTGTGGTCAGCGATCGCATTGATAACGTCTAACTGAGCCACAAAATCTGCCATGATGGGATTATCTAATGGTGCTCGTATCGTCCCAATATTAATTTGAGCCAAATGATAGTCAGCCTGATCGTGAAAGGTCTGCATAGGTAAGCGGGTCAAATCGTCTGAACATCAACGTACCGTGCAAAGCTAGATTCTCGGTAGAGCCAGATTGCACCCATTTTGATAGAACCAGTTGCCCTATGCTTTGGTTGTCATTAGATCGAACATCCTCTACGCCTCTACTCCGCCAGATCTATCTCGAACTGCGCGATCGCATTTTGAAAGGACACCTTCCCGCCGGACAGAAATTGCCGTCTAGCAGAGAATTGGCACATCATCTCAATGTATCGCGCAATAGTGTCTTAGACGCCTATGATCAGCTCATTGCAGAGGGCTATCTAGAATCTCGCCCCCGATCGGGCACGTATGTGGCGCAAGGAGCCTATTGGGAATTTACTGCTCCGGCTCCTAGCCCAGCTCCGCCTGATGCTTTGCTACATTCGACTTCAACCGATTTGATCGACTTCCGGTCAGGCATTCCAGCGCTGGATGCTTTTCCGCGAAAATGGTGGAGTCAGCTTGCGCGACAAGCATTTCAAGATGCGCCTACCGATGCCTTGAGCTATGGGCTACCGCAGGGATGCGCAGAACTCCGAGCCGCACTCGCGCACTACGTGCAAAAGTCAAGAGGTGTCCGATGCAATGCCGAACACCTCATCATTACCAATGGCGCGACGCAAGCCTATTCGCTCATTGCAAAGCTACTCACCTCCCCTGGAGACTCTATTGTTATCGAAGATCCCGTTCCGACTGAAATTCGGCAAATTTTCTCTGGATTTGGGCTGTCATTATTGTCTGTGCCAGTTGATTCCTGTGGACTGCAAACCGATAAACTACCGCGCGATCGCACGCCTCGCTTAACTCTGATTACCCCTTCCCACCAGTTTCCAATGGGCTGTGTGTTGACCATTCAGCGCCGCATCGAACTTCTTCGCTATGCCCAACACACGCATGGGTATGTGATCGAAGACGACTACGACAGCGAATTTCGCTATGAAGGAACGCCTGTCAGCTCAATGCAAGGCATGGCTCCTGAACAGGTCATCTATGTAGGCACCTTTAGCAAAACCCTACTACCATCGTTGCGATTGGGCTATATGGTACTTCCATCCTCTCTAGTTGAATCATGTCGGCATCTGAAACGGCTCAGCGATTTGCATTCGTCCTCTCTCGAACAGCTCACGCTGACTCTATTTATTCAACACGGGTACTTGGAACGGCATATCGCCCGCATGAAAAAGCTCTATCGATCGCGCCGAGATGCCCTCAAGCACTGTCTCAATCATCACTTTGGCGATCGCATTCAGCTTTTGGGAGACTCTACCGGATTGCATCTGGTTGCAGAGTTTCGAGAGCTATCATTTTCTCCCTCATTGTTAGAGGCGATCGCCCGTCAAAAAGTATGTGTCTACCCGGTGTCTGACTATGCGCTAAATCCAATGGCTCATCACAATCAGATTGTCTTGGGCTATGGAAATACGTCTATCCCTGATATTGAACAAGGAATCGAACGGCTTAAGGCTGCATTCGATGAGTCAGAGATATGAGAGTGTTCCAAATTTTGTGTAACTAAGTGTGTTTGCCCTGGCAACGCGGAGCATAACGTCTCGCTCACATCCCCACGGTTAGGGCCCACGCGACCGATGACGGTCGCACTTACACGAAAATCTAAACGCTCTCTAATCGCACAGCAGGACGATGCTATCAAAACCTGCCCCTACGCTGCCCCTACGGAGTTTATTTCTCCGTCGTTTCTATTTTGAACCCCGTCGTTTCTATAAATGACTCCGTTGACGCCCAAAATTTCTTGCCATTTCTATAAATTACCCCGTCGTTTCTATAAATGACTCCATCGTTTCTATAAATAACCCCATCGACGCCCAAAATTTCTTGTCGTTTCTATAAATAACCCCGTCGTTTCTATAATTAACTCCATCGACGCATATCAGACCCCTGTCAGCGGGGTTCAAAATAGAAACTTGCGGTGTTCTCCCAACATTGCGATCGCACTCATCATTCACAGGAGGCGAGAGACCTCCGCACCCTAAGTAATTAAGCATCTCAGAACAGTAATTAAGCTGGTTTGGAATCTTGGCGATCGCCCGACGACTAACCTAAATTTCGGAATGCCGTGACGATTTGCGGGAATGGAAATTAATCCCAGCACGTAGGGACGTAGGGGCGTAGGGGCAGGTTTAGCCAATACGTTAATCGCACAGCAGAACGATGCTGTCAAAACCTGCCCCTACGCGACCCGTCCTCTTAAACCATCCTCTAAGCGACCGATTTACTAACAAAAGAGTTTAAAAAATGTGAAGGAATCTAACCTGCGTATGAGGTTAGTTCATAGCTAGGCGATTATCGTCACAGTTAGAGTCCACCTGAATTGTGGCTCCCTGTGTTTCTAGCCCACAAAAAATAATGAGCCAGTCTCAATCCTCTAATCAACATAATCAATCCCCAAATACTACTCCAAATCGTGATGAATCTCCGAATGGTAATCAAAGCTCAGAAACCACGACTGTCGAACGCGATTCCCGATTTGATGCCGATCAACCCGACGGGCGATCGCCTGATACGCTCGGCGGGTCGTCGCAAGAAAAATGGATTGGCATTTTACTGGGCGTCTTAGTGTTACTAGGGATTGGCTATGGTGCATGGCGCTGGTGGAGTGCATCTCAGGGGAGTGATTCCCAAATGCAAGCGCCCCAAGGCGCACCTGTCCAGGTGGCATCGGTAGAAACTGCAACTATTCAAGAAACGTCGACCTTTACAGGCACTCTCAATGCAGAGCAATCCGTGAGCATCCAGTCTGAGCGGAGTGGTCGCGTTGAAGACATTTTGGTGCAGGAAGGGCAGCAAGTCAGCGAAGGAACGCCGATTGTTCAGTTGGGAGCGGCCCGTGAACAGGCTGATATTGCAGGTGCCAGAGCGCAAGTAGACGTTGCTCAATCCGCGTTGGAGAGTGCTCAAGCAGAGTTGGAAGCCTTACGAGCGGAAAGAGAGCGAGCACAGGCAGAACTAAATCTGAGACAAGAGCAGTTGCAGCGCTATTCTCAACTGGTTGAAGAAGGAGCTTTTCCTCAACAAGAATTAGACCAGCGACAGCGCGATTTAGAAGTGGGTCAGGCTGAGCTAAATGCGGTTAATCGGCAAATTCAGGCGGCTCAAGCCAGAATCAATGAAGCAAGAGCTACCCTGAGGCAGCGACGGGCGAACGTCACTCGGCTGCGGCAAGATGTGCGAGATACGACCGTCTTTTCACCCTTTGCCGGCGTGATTGGCAATATCCCGATTGAGTTGGGAGATTATGTTGAGGTGGGGCAGTCATTGACCACTATTGTTGCCAATCAGACCTTAGAACTGCTGCTGCAAATTCCTCAAGAGCGATCGCCCGATTTGCGCATTGGGTTACCCGTTCAGGTCGAAGATGCTCAAGGAAATACTCTAGGGCAGGGGCGGATTAGTTTTATTTCTCCTCAAATTAATACCGACTCTCAACTGATTCTCACCAAGGCGACGTTCTCGAATGAATCGGGTCAACTGCGAGACGGGCAGTTTGTCCGCGCCAAGGTGATTTGGGAACGCACGCCGAATCAAATCGTGGTGCCGCAAACCGCTGTGATTTATCAGGGCGATCGCCGGTTTGTCTATGTCCCCGAAAGACAAGACGATCAACTTACTGCTCAGCAGCAGATGATTGAGCTTGGGGCAGAACAGGGCACCCAAGTTGAAGTGTTAGACGGACTGCAAGCGAGCGATCGCATCATCACCTCAGGCACGCAACAGCTTGCAGATGGCGCACCCATTCGGCTATTAGAAAACGAGCAAAACGGTGGGCAAAACGGACAGCCTAGCCAGACCAGTAGCGATGAAACCGGCGGAGGGTGATGACGTACGTACTACTCAATGTCTTGACCCTTTACGCCTGACACCCTTACTCTCTTTTTCTTCATGTTTACCGATTTTTTCATCAAACGTCCCGTCTTTGCATCGGTGTGTGCATTGCTCATCATTTTGGTGGGTGCAGTCGGCTATACGCGGCTTCCGGTGCGAGAATATCCCGACATTGAGCCCCCCGTAGTCAACGTTTCGACAACTTATCCGGGTGCGAATCCGCGAATTGTTGAAACCGAAGTCACCGAAATTTTAGAAGATGAGATCAACGGCGTTGACGGCATCAGAACCTTAAGCTCTGAAAGTAGTCAGTCTACGAGCAGTATTACGATTGAATTTGAGCTGAGTCGAGACTTGGACACGGCGGCTCAAGACGTGCGCGATCGCGTCGGTCGTGCTGAGGGAAGCTTACCCGATGAGGCTGAAACACCCGTCGTCCGAAAACAGTCTGGAGACGCATCCGCAATCGTTTGGTTTGCGCTCTACGGTGAGAATTTCAGCACCTTGGAATTAAGCAACTATGCCGACCAAACACTGGTAGATCAGCTTGAATCAGTATCTGGGGTAAGCCGGGTTCAAATTGGGGGTGAACGTCGCTACGCGATGCGGCTATGGATTGACCCGCGTAAGCTAGCAGCTCGCAACCTCACTATTTTAGATGTTGAGCAAGTTCTCTTATACCAATTCTCTAGAGACCGGCTACAGATAAAGCGTCCAAAATAGACTGCCTTCCTGCGATCGAGGCAACGATGGGAGGGGTTAAGGCGAGCAAACGCTCCCGTATCAGTTGGCGCAACTCAT